>NZ_JBFUGC010000005.1:0-452999 GCF_056403115.1 Mesorhizobium sp. P3_A2 | reverse complement strand
CATATCGTGCCGGTGTTGGTCGGTGACCCCGAACTCTGCAAAATGGCCAGCGACCGCCTGCTTGGCGTGCACGGTATCTACATCCAGCCGATCAACTATCCGACCGTTCCGCGCGGCACCGAGCGGCTGCGCATCACACCGACGCCATTCCATTCCGATGCGCTGATTGCAGGACTGCAGGACGCGCTGGTCGAGACCTGGGATGCGCTCGGCATTCCCTACGGCTCCGCCGGACGGCCCGCTGTCGCCAAGAGCGACCGGATTGTTCCGCTGCTGGTGCCGAAGTCGGGCGGCTGAAGCCGCCGCCTGCTCAAACGGTCTTCATCCACCCCGCCAGCCGGTGTGCCGCTTCCTCGAGTTGATCGAGGCGGCGGTGGAAACACAGCCGCAAAAACGCTTCGCCGCCCGGGCCGAAGGCCGTTCCCGGGGCCAGGCCGACATTGGCCTTGTCGACGATGTCGAAGGCGGCCCGGCGCGGGTCGGTGAGGCCGTCGACCGTGAAGAACAGATAAAACGCGCCTTGCGGCACGGTGAAGCGCGCCTTGCCGGTGGCGCCGATTATGCCGCAGACGAGATCGCGCGCCGCGTGCGCGCGCTCCACCTGCTCGACGATGAAGGCATCGCCGTGGTCGAGGGCCGCGACGGCGCCGCGCTGCATGAACTGGGCGACACCCGAGGTCGAATACTGGATCAGGTTCTCGAACACCTGCTGCAGGTCGGGATGGGTCTTGATCCAGCCGATGCGCCAGCCGGTCATCGCCCAATTCTTGGAAAAGGAGTTGACGAACAGGATGCGGTCATCCGCGGTCGAAATGTCGAGGAAGGACGGCGCGCGGCCGTGGCCGTAGTGGAACAGCGAATAGATCTCGTCGGCGATGATCCACAGCCCCTTTTCGCGGGCGAGGTCGAGGATCGCCTGCAGCGTTTCCCTGTCGGCGGTCCAGCCGGTCGGGTTGGATGGCGTGTTGACGAACAGCGCCTTGGTGCGTGGCGTGATAGCGGCCGCTATCTTGTCGACGTCGCAGGACCAGCCATTGCCGGACTGGTCGAGCGTGACCGCAACCGGGGTAGCGCCGGAGACACCGGCGGCAGCGGCGAAATTCGGCCAGGCCGGCGACAGATAGACGACCTCGTCGCCGCTGCCGGCGACAGCGGCAAGCGCCAGCTGGATGGCATGCATGCCGGAGCCGGTGGCGATGAATTCCTCCTCGGCGAAATTCTTGCCGAAATGCCTGGCATAGTAGCGCGAAAGCGCTTGCCTGAGCTCCGGAATGCCCTTCTGCCAGGTGTAGAAGGTCTCGCCATTGGCGAGCCCCTTAGCAGCAGCCTCCGAGATGAAGGCAGGCGTCGGCAAATCGCCTTCGCCGGCCCAGAGCGGGATCATGCCCTCGCGCGTACGGCCGTAATTGACGACGGCGACAATGCCGCTTTCGGGTGCGGCCACGGCTTCGGCGCGCAAGCTATCGATCAGGGTCATGGACAGGTCCGTTTTGATATCGAGCGGGTGCTCATAGAGCGGTTCATCGTCTGAAGGAAACGCCGAACCGCTCCATGTCTTTTGTTTTTACGCAACTCCGGACGGAAAACCGTTTCACACTTTTCCTGGAATTGCTCTTAGCAGAAGCGAAAACAGAAAACCCCGGCCGCGAACGACCGGGGTTTTGGTCCAGGAGCCTGCCTCGGAGCTATTTCCTGGCGAGGAGATCGCGAATTTCGGTGAGCAAAGCGACATCGGCCGGCGGTGGAGCAGCCGGGGCGGCGGGCTTCTCGCGCTCAAGCCGCTTGCGCAGGTTGTTCACGGCCTTGACCATCAGGAAGATGATGAAGGCAAGGATGAGGAAGTTCAGCGTCGCGGTGATGAAGCTGCCATAGGCAAGGACCGCGCCCTGCCCCTTGGCCGCATCCAGAGTCGGGGCGTTGACGGCCGAGGAAAGTCCCAGGAAGTAGTTGTTGAAATCCAGTCCGCCGAAGATCGCGCCGACGATCGGCATGATGACGTCGTCGACCAGCGAAGTGACAATCTTGCCAAAGGCGGCGCCGATGATGACACCAACGGCCAGGTCCATCACATTGCCTTTGGAAATGAATTCCTGGAATTCTTTCAGCATTCGACCCTCCTTGTCATGGCAGGCCGCGTCCTCCGGCGCCGGCCCGCGCATACCATAACAAAAACCTGCGGTTGCAACAGAAGCAAAAGCCGGAAAACACCGCTTTCTCCTTACCTTAGGTCATGGCGCGACGGGTGACAGGCAACCGCCATGCGCCGAAAGCCGCGATGGACTCGACCCCAAAGCTGTGATTGCGTCTGGTCAGGCCGGAGGAATATTGGCTGTGGGAGGACTTTCGGGCCGTGCAGGGCTGGTTCATCGTCATCATTGCCGTCGCCTATGTGACGCTGCTGTTCGTCATCGCCAGTCTCGGCGACCGGCGTTCGGCGGCTTCCGGGCCCGGCCGTGCCCGGCCCTTCATCTACGCGCTCAGCCTCGCCATCTACTGCACGTCATGGACCTTCTTCGGCTCGGTCGGCCTGTCGTCGGAGCGCGGCCTCGAATTCCTCGGCATCTATACCGGCCCGGTGCTGGTGTTCGTGTTCGGCTTTCCCTTGCTCAACCGCATCGTGCGGCTGGCCAAGAGCGAGAAGATCACCTCGATCGCCGACTTCCTCGGCGCGCGCTATGGCAAGAGTTTTGCCGTCTCGGCGATCGCCACGCTGATCGCCACTATCGGCGCTGTGCCCTATATCGCGTTGCAGTTGAAGGCGATTTCCGGTTCGGTCGGCCTGATGGTCGAGCACTATACGGGATCGCCGCCCTCCTTCGATCCGTTCGTCAGCGACATCTCGCTGGTGGTGGCCATGCTGCTCGCGCTGTTTGCGGTGCTGTTCGGCACTCGTCATGCCGATGCCACCGAACATCAGGACGGGCTGGTGTTGGCGGTGGCGGTCGAAACCGTGGTCAAGCTCGCCGCCTTCCTGGCGATCGGTCTGATGGTCACCTTCCTGATCTTCGGCGGACCGGGCGACATGATCGACAAACTGGCCGAAAACAACCAGGTGCGGCAGGCGATGGGCTACAACACTTCGCTCGCCACCTGGCTGGTGCTGACCTGTTTGAGCGGCTTTGCCATCATCATGCTGCCGCGCCAGTTCTACGTCACCATCGTCGAGAACCGCGGCGAGGCCGAACTGCGCACCGCGACCTGGGTGTTTCCGCTCTATCTCGTGGCGATCAACCTGTTCGTGCTGCCGATTGCCTTCGCCGGCCTGTCGCTGGTCGGCACAAGGACCAGCAGCGATCTCTATGTGCTGTCGCTGCCGCTGTTCAGCGGCCATGACGTGCTCGCCATGGCGGCCTTCATCGGCGGCCTGTCGGCGGCGACTGCCATGGTCATCGTAGAAAGCGTGGCGCTGTCGATCATGATCTCCAACGATCTCGTCATCCCGCTGTTCGTGCGCCGGCTGCTCAAGACCACGACCTCGGAAAATGAGGACTGGTCGACGCTGATCCTCAATGTGCGGCGCGGCGCGATCTTCATCCTTTTGTTCATCGCCTTCCTCTACTACCGCGAGAGCACCAACGCGGCGCGGCTGTCGTCGATCGGCCTGATGTCGTTCGCGGCCATCGCGCAGTTTTCGCCGGCGCTGATCGGCGGGTTGATCTGGCGCGGCGCCAACGGCCGTGGCGCTGCACTTGGCATGGTCGCCGGCATCCTCGTCTGGGGCTACACGCTGCTTTTGCCTTCGCTGTCGGCGCCCGATGCCGACATCGTCGTGCAAGGGCTGTTCGGCTTCGAGGCGCTGCGGCCGCAGGCCTTGTTCGGCACCGTCGCCGAGCCGTTGAACCACGGCGTGCTCTGGAGCCTGTCCGTCAACACGCTGTTTTTTGTCCTCGGCTCACTGTCGCGCGCGTCGGTGCCGCTGGAGCGCATCCAGGCGTCAATCTTCGTGCCGCGCGAGTCCGGCCCGATGCCCAGCCTGCGCCGCTTCCGCACCGCCATTACCGTCAACCTCCTCAAGGACACCATATCGCGCTATCTCGGCGTCGAGCGCACCGAGCGCTCCTTCCAGTCCTTCGAGAAAAGCACCGGCGTCTCGCTGCACGGCAATGAGCAGGCCAGCATGGATGTCATCCGCTTTTCCGAGCAGCTGCTGGCGAGCGCGGTCGGCTCGTCGTCGGCGCGGCTGATCCTGTCACTTTTGTTTCGCCGCAACGACCGCGAATCCAAGGATGCCTTCCGCCTGCTCGACGACGCCACCGAGGCGCTGCAGCACAATCGCGACCTGCTGCAGATCGCGCTCGACCAGATGGAACAGGGCATCACCGTCTTCGACCGGGATTTCCGCCTGATCTGCTGGAACCGACAATATCGCGCGCTGTTCGACCTGCCCGACGAGATGGGCCAGGTCGGCGTCTCGCTCGACCTTATCCTGCGCCACCTTGCCGAGCGCGGCGACATCCCGGCCGACCAGCGCGTGGCGATGCTCAACCGGCTGACCAGCTTCGTCAGCCCGTGGCAGATGGAGTTGAAGACCAGCGGCCGAATCATCGAATTGCGCTCCAACCCGATGCCGGATGGCGGCATCGTCGCCACCTATGCCGACATTTCGGGACGCGTCGAACAGGATCTGGCGCTGAAGCGGGCCAATGAATCGCTGGAGCAGCGGGTCAAGACGCGCACCATCGAACTGACGCGCGTCAATGAGGAGCTGGCGCAGGCGCAGATGCTGGCCGAGGAGGCCAATCTCGGCAAGACGCGCTTCCTCGCCGCCGCCGGCCACGACATTCTGCAGCCGCTGAACGCCGCCCGGCTCTACTGCTCGTCGCTGATCGAAAAGGCCGGCAAGGGCCCGGCCGGCAAGGCTGCGGTCAACATCGAATCCTCGCTGGAATCGGTCGAGACGATCCTGGGCGCCGTGCTCGACATTTCTCGCCTCGACGCCGGCGCCATGAAGCCGGATAACAGCGCCTTCCGGCTGGACGGGCTGCTGCGCCAGATCGGCAACGACTTCCAGCCTCTTGCCGCAGAAAAGAAACTCGACCTGACGATCATGGCCTCGTCGCTCAGCGTGATGACGGACCGCAATCTGCTGCGCCGGCTGATCCAGAACCTGGTCTCCAACGCCATCAAATACACGCGCCATGGCCGCATCCTGGTCGGTGTGCGGCGGCGTGGCGAGCTCGTCGAAATCCAGGTGATCGATACCGGTATCGGCATTGCCGGCGACAAGCTGAACACGGTCTTCAACGAGTTCACCCGGCTCGACGAAGGCGTGCGTGAGGCCGAAGGCCTCGGCCTCGGCCTCTCCATCGTCGACCGCATCGCTCGCGTGCTCCGTCTCGAAATCCGGATCTTTTCCAACCCGGGCAAAGGCACGCGCTTTTCCGTCATCCTGCCGGTTGCGGCGGTTGAGGCGCCGCGGCGCGAGGTCGAGCCCAAGGCGCCTTCTCGCGTCGCGAACTCGCTGGCGGGGCTGCGCGTCATGTGCATCGACAACGACGCCCGCATCCTCGACGGCATGCGGCTTTTGCTCGAAGGCTGGGGCTGCAGCGTCGGCACGTTTTCCGGCTCGGAGGATTTCGCCCGGGCAGATATCCACCGCCCCGACATCGTGCTTGCCGACTATCACCTCGACGGCAGGAGCGGTCTCGACGTCATAGCGCGGCTGCGTGACATCCACGGCCGCGACCTAGCGGCCGTGCTGGTTACCGCCGACCGCTCCACCGAGGTCCGCGCCGCCGCCGCGGCGCTTGACGTGCCGGTGATCAACAAGCCGCTGAAGCCGGCCGTGCTGCGCTCGATGATGGCCAGGGTCAGGCCGCTGGCTTCGGCGGCCGAGTAATCGCGGCGACCAGTCTCAGCTATGTCCAAGGCTCGCAATATAGGCGCAGAACATGTCGGCCATCGCATCGGCATAGGCTTCGATCTCCGCGTCGGTGCGGGGGCTGCTTGAAAAATCCTTGCCCACCGAACTCAGCGTCGCGCCGATCAGGCCGCCGGCCAGTGCACGGACGGTTTCCGGGACCTCGGGCAAGGCTTCACGCAGGAAGTTCTGAATGGTGCGCTCGCCGGCGTCCCTTGCCTCATGCGCCTCGGGCGCGTCACGGTAGAGCGGAGCGGCGTCATTGAGCGCCCCGCGCACGGCAGCCTCCTCGCACTCCGAGCGGATGAAGGCGTGGACCAGCCTGCGCAGCCGTTCGAGCGGCGGCCGCTGGTTGTCCTCGAGTATGGTGCGCAGCAGGCCGCCCGTCTGCTGCCATTCGTCGCTCTGCAGCCGGAACAGCAGTGCGGCCTTGTTGGGGAAATATTGGTAGAGCGAGCCGACGCTCACGCCGGCCCTTTCGGCCACGCGCGTGGTGGTGAAACGCTGCGCGCCTTCGCTCGCCAAAACCTGAACAGCAGCTTCCAAAATCGCCGAGATAAGCTCGACCGCACGCGCCTGCTTGGGCTGTTTTCGCGAGGAAATAGAATAGCTTGGACGTTCGGTCATGGCACTGCCCGCAATGCGAATTGGAAACCTGAAGGATTATTCGTATTTTTGGCACGACACAAGAACGTAATGATTTTCGACTGGAGACTTTCATGACCACCCTCACCCCGCTTGCACCCCTGCTCGCCCGTCTGTTCACGGAGGCGGAAGCCGCAACGAGCCCAACTGCGGCCAGCTTCTCGCGCGACGAGCGGGAACGCCTGCTGCGCAGCAAGACCGAGTATGTCGATTTCTATGGACGGCTGAAGGACCTGTGGCTCGCGGTTTCGCCGGAGACCGGCACGCTGCTCTACATGCTGGCGCGCAGCAGCGGCGCCCGCGTCATCATCGAGTTCGGCACCTCGTTCGGCATCTCGACGCTCTATCTGGCAGCCGCCCTGAGGGACAATGGCGGCGGCCGCCTGATCACCACCGAGTTCGAGCCATCCAAGGTGATGCGGGCCAAGGCCAATCTGACCGAGGGCGGCCTCATCGACCTGGTGGAAGTCCGCGAGGGCGATGCACTGCAGACGCTGGGCGACGATCTTCCTGAAACGATCGATCTCTTGCTGCTCGACGGCGCCAAAGCAATCTACCCGGAGATATTGAGCCTGGTCGAAAGCCGGCTCAGGCCCGGCGCGCTGGTGATCGCCGACAACGCCGATTTCAGCCCCGAATATCTGGAGCGCGTGCGCTCCCCGGCATCGGGCTACATGTCGACGCCTTTCGGCGACGACGTCGAACTGTCGGTGCGGCTGAGCTGAAGCCGCCGGCGGACTGGTTGCCCGCAACCGAACAAAGCTGAGCGCTCCGGCGCTCAACTCACCGGCTGCAGCGGGTCGTTGCCGATCTTGGACAGCTGGATCACCGCCTGGGTGCGGCTGTCTACGCCGAGTTTTTGCAGGATGGCCGAGACATGCGCCTTGACCGTCGCTTCGGAGACGCTGAGCTCATAGGCGATCTGCTTGTTGAGCAGGCCTTCGGCCAGCATGCCGAGCACGCGCGTCTGCTGCGGCGTCAGCGCCTGCAGCCGCTTGATCAGGTCCGATATCTCGGGGTCGCGCTCGACGCCGAGATCGATGCCGACGGGCGCGGCGATATCGCCGGCCAGCACCGTCTGCACAGCGCTGCGGATCTCCTCCATGCTGGCCGATTTGGAGATGAAGCCGGAGGCGCCGAGATCGAGCGCGCGTCGGATGGTCACCGGGTCATCATGCGCCGACACCACCACCAGCGGCACCGCCGGGTGGATGCCACGCAGCGAGATCAGGCCGGACAGGCCACTGGCGCCCGGCATCGACAGATCGAGCAACACCAGGTCGACATCCTCATTGGCCACGACCAGCGCCTTGGCGCTTTCGAAATCGCCAGCCTCATGGATGGCGGCAACATCGCCGACGCCGGCAAGCGCCTCTTTCAGCGCGCCGCGGAAAAGCGGATGATCGTCGGCGATGACGAAGGTGTAGCCCGACGGCAAATATTCCTCCCCAAATCCCGCTGTTGATTATCGGCTTCTACGGGACCGGACGATTATGCGGCGAAGCGTTCTGTTTTCAAGCGGCAATGGCCGGATGCGGCTCAGGTCTTTTGCGAATTGAGCTTGGCGCCGTCGCCATTATCCTTGTCCATCTCCTTGACGATGCCCATGAAGCCACGCAGCATGCGCTCCATGTAATTCATCGTCTTGTCGAAATCCTCCTCGCTCGGCAATTTCGATTCGAGGCGGGCGGACAGCGAGTTCTCCAGCTTGGTGACGCGCTCGTCCATGGCCTTCATCGAGGCCTGCAAACGGTCGACCTCGTCCTGGAAGGCGGCACGTTCGTCGGCCGCCATCTTGCAGACGAGCTGGCCGGACCGCTCCTCGCAGATCGACATGGCGCCGGTCTGCGTGTCCATGCGGACATAGCCGTTGGCCGATTTTTCCAGCCGGTAGCGATCGGTCTCCTCGGACCAGGCCGATGCCGCAACCAGCGAGACCAGTGCGGCGGGGATCAGTATGTGCTGCAGACGCATGTTCCATCCTCCACGAGCCAGTGCACGTGAACCTATCACAGCTTTGCGCCGTAAATGCGGAAGAGTTGCCCTTCCCCGCATGAGCCATCCGGATTATAGCGCAGCCATGTCTCAGATTATCTACAAGATCGCGCCCGAAGCGCTTTGGCGCGAGGCCGAGAAAAGGGGCCGCTTCACCGGCGCTCCGATCGACATCGCCGACGGCTTCATCCATTTCTCGACGGCCGACCAGGCCAGGGAAACGGCGGCGAAGCATTTCGCCGGTCAGACCGGGCTGCTGCTGGTCGCTATCGACGGAGACCGGCTGGGCGAAGCGCTGAAATACGAGGTCTCGCGCGGCGGCGCGCTGTTCCCGCATCTCTATGGCGCGCTCGACATGAACACCGTGCTGTGGGTGCAGCCATTGCCGCTCGGACCCGACGGCGCGCATCAATTCCCGGCGCTGGAGGCCGAATGAGCGTGCTCGACCGCATCGCCCAGAAACTGCTGTTCAGCTTCGATCCGGAAACGGCGCATGGCATGTCGATTGCGGCATTGCGCTGCGGCCTGCCGGTCGGCGCGCGGGCAGTACGCGACGACAGGCTGAAGGTCAGCCTATGTGGCCTCGCCTTTCCCAATCCGCTCGGCATGGCCGCCGGCTATGACAAGAATGCCGAAGTGCCCGACGCGCTGCTTGGCCTCGGCTTCGGCTTTGCCGAGGTGGGCACCGTGACGCCGCTGCCGCAGGCCGGCAATCCGAAGCCACGCATCTTCCGGTTGACCGAGAATGACGCGGTGATCAACCGGCTGGGCTTCAACAATGAGGGCCACGACGCGGCGGAAAAGCGCCTTGCCGCGCGCAAGGGACGCGGCGGCATTGTCGGCGTCAACATCGGCGCCAACAAGGACAGCGCCGATCGTGTCGGCGACTATGAATTGGGCGTCTCGCGCTTTGCGAAATATGCCAGCTATCTCACGGTCAATATCTCGTCACCCAACACGCCAGGCCTGCGCACCATGCAGGCGCGCGAACAGCTCGGCGAGCTTTTGGCGCGCGTCGTTGCCGCGCGTGCGGCAGCTTCGGCAAAGCCGCCGGTCTTCCTCAAGATCGCGCCTGACCTGGTCGAGGCCGAGCTGGAAGACATCGCCGCCGAAGTCAGCGAAAAACAGATCGACGGCGTCATTGTTTCCAACACGACGCTGGCGCGGACGGGATTGCGCAGCACGACCGGCGCAGGCGAGACCGGTGGTCTCTCGGGAAAACCGCTGTTCGAGCGCTCGACCATCGTGCTGGCGAAGATGCGCAAGTTGCTTGGTCCGGAGCGCGCCATCATTGGCGTCGGCGGCGTCGATTCTGCCGAGACGGCGCTGGAGAAAATCCGCGCCGGCGCCGATCTGGTGCAGCTCTACACCGGCATGATCTATGCCGGCCCTGCGCTGCCCGGCCGTATCCTTGCCGGCATGGTGCGGTTTGCGGACAAGGAGCGGCTGAAGTCGCTGCGCGAACTACGCGATGCCGGCCTCGACCGGTGGGCTGTCAAGCCGCTCTAAAACGCCTCCCGTACCCTCACCCGCAAAATCGTCAGCAGGCTGAGGCCGCGCACCAGCAGGAAGACGTGCAGCGCCGCCCACAGGCCGTGATTGCCCAGGGACGGCGCCAAGGTGAACAATGCGGCGCTGAAGGCCAGGAAAGACAAGAGCATCATGTTGCGCATGTCGCGCGACCAGGTCGCACCGATGAAGACGCCGTCCATCTGGAAGGCCAGCACGCCGCTCAACGGCGTCAGCGCCGCCCATGGCAGATAGACATCCGCGACGTCGCGAACGTCCTGCGACGTGGTGATCAGGGCGACCAGGCCGGAGCCGCCAAGCCAGAAGATCAGCGTCGCGGTTCCCGCCAGGCCGAAACCCCAGAACAGGGTCAGCCGCACCGCCCGGCGAAACGAGGTTTCGGCGCGCGCGCCAATGGCGCGTCCCGCCAACTGTTCGGCCGCAGTGGCAAAACCGTCGAGGAAATAGCCGGCGACAAGGAAGAAGTTCATCAGAACGGCATTGGCTGCCAGCATCAGCGTGCCGAACTGCGCGCCCTGGCGTGTAAACAGCGCGAAGGCGGCAAGCAGCGAGAACGAGCGGATCATGATATCGCGGTTGAGCGACAGCATGCGCAGGAAGGCGCCCATGTCGAGCAGGCGATGTCGCGGCAGGCGCGGTGCGGCCCGGAACCGCCAGATGATGATAGCGAGGCCCAGCAGCATGGCCAGCAATTCGCCGGTGACCGTCGCCCAGGCGACGCCGGCGACGCCCCAGCCGAGCTTCAGGCCGAGCAGGATGCAGAGCACGATGTTGATGCCGTTGAGCACCGCCTGCAGCATCAGCCCGAGCCCGCCCTCGCCGCGCCCCAGCACATAACCGAGAATGGCGTAGTTGATCAGCGCAAAGGGGGCGGCGAGCATCCTGATGCGGATATAGACGCCCATCGCCTCGCTGACGCGCGGTTCGCCGCCGATGAATTTCTGGCCGGCGATGGCTATCAGCGGCGCAAGGGCGACAAGCGCGATGCCGGCGGCGACCGCGATCAGCACGGCGCGCCAGAACACCGCCTGTTCTTCCAGTTCGTCGCCGGCTCCGAAAGCCTGGGCGACGAGGCCGGTGGTGCCGGAGCGCAGGAAATTGAAGGTGTTGAAGACGACGTCGAAGACCAGCGCGCCGGCCGCCAGGCCGCCGAGCAGGGCGGCGTCGCCAAACTGCCCGACCACTGCCGTGTCGACGATGCCGAGCAAGGGCGTCGTCAGATAGGCGAGCGTCATCGGCACGGCGATGGCAAGCACCGAACGGTTGGTGACGGCGAAGGGCTTCGCGTCGGCTGGTGTTGCACCCGTGTCCAGGGATTTCTGCCTTGCTGATTGCGGCTTGATCGAACAGCCGATGTGCCCCATTTTCCGGCCACCGCGCAATGACCTTTGCCCCGACGGCCAACCGAAATCCCGGTCTGGCGAGCTCGCCGGATCCAGCCCATGCCCCTGCAGATCGTCCACCATCCCGACTATGACGCCGGCTTTGCCGTCAATCATCGCTTTCCGATGAGCAAATATCCGCTGCTGATGCAGGCCCTGCACATCAGGGGTCTGATCCAGGCCGAGGCGCTGTCGATGCCCGAGCCGGCGCCGGCCTCCTGGCTGAAGCTTGCCCATGCGGCTGATTATGTCGACCAGGTCATCACTTGTTCGGTGCCCGAAAAGATCGAGCGCGAGATTGGCTTTCCCGTGGGTCCGCGCGTGTCGCTCAGGGCGCAGCTCGCCGCCGGCGGTACGGTGCTGGCGGCGCTGCTGGCGCTAGTCAACGGCATTGCCTGCAACAGCGCCGGCGGCAGCCACCATGCGCGGCGCGCACAAGGCGCGGGCTTCTGCACGTTCAACGATGTTGCCGTCGCTACGCTGGCGCTGCTCGCCGAAGGTGCCGCCCAAAACATCCTGATCGTCGATCTCGACGTGCACCAGGGTGACGGCACCGCGGACATTCTGAAAGACGAACCACGCGCCTTCACCTTCTCCATGCATGGCGAGCGCAATTATCCCGTGCGCAAGATCGCCTCCGATCTCGACGTCGCGCTGCTGGACGGCACCGGCGATGCTGCCTATCTCGAACGGCTGGGCGCCATCCTGCCGGAGCTCTCGGCCAAGGCGCGCTGGGACATCGTCTTCTACAATGCCGGTGTCGACGTCCATGCCGAGGACCGGCTTGGCCGGCTCTCGCTCAGCGATGATGGCTTGCGCGCCCGCGACCTGATGGTGATCGGCCATTTCCGCGCGCTGGGCATTCCGGTCTGCGGCGTCATCGGCGGCGGCTATTCAACCGACGTGGCAGCACTGGCGGCGCGCCACGCCATCCTGTTCGAGGTGGCGGCGACCTTCGCCTGAGGAACGAAAGTTACTTCCGGTAGTTGGCAATCCTCAAGAAGATAAAGACCGGCACGACGATCGCGGCCCCAAGCAAGATATAGCCGAGGAAGCGGTCAATGGCGTGGAAACCCAGGTTCCACAGGTCGATGAAGAATTTCTGGACGCCATAAAAGACGTCCATCGGCGTCCAGCCGAACGCGTTCATCACCAGGCCGACGAGGAACGATACGACCAGCAGCTTGACGATCACCCTGACGGGCGAGTCACCGAGAAAGCGCGTCACTGCGGACAAGGGCCTGCCTCCAGATTCGTGTGCCCGGATTCGGGGTACAGGTCCACGAATACGCACTTGCTGCGCCCGTATCAAGGCAGGCGGGACGGTTCGTGGCGCGGCGCACGCGTGCGCATGGAACTGCCCGTGCGGCATTGATGCCGCCGCCAATCGGTTTCCAACAGCCGTTTCCGAAGAGCTGTCCAAGAGCGATTGCCCGAAGCGGGCCCATCATGATATCGAGGGGCCGACGCGGGTATGATGTAATGGTAGCTTGTCAGCTTCCCAAGCTGAACGCGCGGGTTCGATTCCCGCTACCCGCTCCAGCAAAAATCAATGATCTAGACGGAGTTCGCCGGCGCCTGCCGCAGGCCTGCGCATTGCGACCCTATTCATGCCTGCACCTCGGCGCAGATGGGAACGTGCATTGCCACCTCATCGGCGTCCATCCGCATCAGGGTGTGCGACAGGCCGCCATGCTCGTCGATCCACTGCCGCACCCAAGCGGGGTATTGAGAGAGCAGGTAGTTGGCAGCGACGGCGTTCTCATGAGCGCCGACGCCGTACGGCAGATGGAAGCCGAAGGATGCACGCGGGGTAACGCAAAGCTGCTCGACGGGCAGGGACAGATAGAGCGTGCAGGCGCTGTCGTGAACGAGATCCCCTCCACCCGCTCCAATCTGGGGCGCAGGGCTGGGCGCTTGACCCCGTTGTACAATTTTCTTGGGGGCCGCAAAGGATCACATTGGCGGGCCACGCCAATGCCGCGCCATCCGTGTGGCCGCACCAGGTCCGGCTATAGTCCCGTTCCGCGCAAGGATGGAGTTCCCGGCCGCTATCCCACTTCGCGCAGGATGAAGTCGTGCAGCATTTTGGCGGCAGGCGACAGCGCGCGGTTCTTCACCGTGATCAGGCTGTAGGGGCGGACCTCGATGTCGAACTCGGTCTGGACGACGTCGATGGCGCCAGCGAGACCGTCGGGGTTCTGGATGAATTTTGCCACCTGGATCGACACCGGGGCGATGGCATCGGACTGGGCGACCATGACCAGCGTCAGCAGCAAAGAGCTGGTGTTGAGGATGCGGTCCGGCAGCGCGATGTTGCGGTTCAGGAAATTGCTTTCCATGGCCTGGCGCAGCGGCGAACCGCCGGACTGGAAGACCCAATCATAGGCGGCCGTATCCTCGAGCCGCACCGCCTTGCCATTGCTCAGCGGATGGCCGCGGCGCACGATCAGGCAAGCCTTCTCGACGCCGATGACGCGCGATTCGAACAGGCGCGGATTGAGGTCGTCGGGGATGCGCGCGATGATGAAATCATGGCGCGTGGCGATCAGTTCGCGCGCCAGCACGTTCGACGTCTCGACCTGCATGGTGATCTCGATGCGCGGATAAAGCCGGCGGATTTCGCGGATCGCCGGCACCGCCAGTTCGATCGCCGGCGCGGTCACCGCGCCGAGGAACACCGAGCCGCCCTTGCCCGCCTTGAGCTCTGAAATCTCGCGGTCGGCCTCGCGCATCTCGAGCAGGATCGAGCGCGCGCGCCTCGCCAGCGCCTTGCCGTAAGGTGTCAACGTGATGCCGCGCGGCAGCCTTTCGCAGAGCTTTACCTCAAGCACCGCTTCCATCTCGGAGATCATGCGCGAGGCCGCCGGCTGCGAGATGTTCATCACCTGCGCCGCCGCACTCACCCGACCGTGATCGTCGAGGGCCGCGATCATGCGCATGTGGCGCAGGCTGAGCCCACTGCGCAGAAGTGTTTCGCCACCGCCCGGCAATTCATCGTAACTAACTGAAATTTCTTGAGGATTTTGCAATGCCGCCATGCTTGCACCCGCTCCCGCCAATGTCCCGGCCTGCTCTAGTCATATACCGGTTTCGGTATAGCAACCACCGAAGATCGCATTTGACAGTTATGGCAAAGCGACACACCCTTCGCGCGTCCTCAAGACTTGACGGTCGATGACGAGCAGAATCGTATCGATTGAAATCAGGCGACTGAGGGCCGATTGGGAGGATACCGGAGATCGATATGACGGCGGCGGCGCTTTGGCGCATCCGCCCGACTGCGCGGCCCGCGAAGCCCCGAGGTGTCGCGTCCATCAACCAGGGAGAGTTTTACGTGAAAATCATCAAGACACTGGCCGCCGTCGCGGCCCTTGGCATCGCTGCCATGGCCTACTCGGCGCACGCAGCCGACAAAGGCCTTGTCGGCGTGCTGATGCCGACCAAGACCTCGCAGCGCTGGATCAATGACGGCGACGCCGTCAAGTCCCAGCTCGAAGCTCTCGGCTACACGGTCGACCTGCAGTACGCGCAGGACGATATCCCCAACCAGCTCAGCCAGCTGGAAAACGAAATCACCAAGGGCCCGAAGGCGCTGATCATCGCCTCGATCGACGGCACCACGCTGTCGGACGCGCTGCAGAAGGCCGCTGACGCCGGCGTCGTCGTCGTCGCCTATGACCGCCTGATCAAAAAGACCGCCAATGTCGACTACTACACCACCTTCGACAATTTCGGCGTCGGCGTGATCCAGGCGAACTCGCTGGTGAAAGGCCTCAAGGAGCGCTTCCCGAACACCAAGCCGTGGAACGTCGAACTGTTCGGCGGTTCGCCGGACGACAACAACGCCTTCTTCTTCTACAACGGCGCCATCTCCGTCCTGCAGCCGCTGATCGATGACGGTTCGATCAAGATCAAGTCCGGCCAGACCGGCATGGACAAGGTCGGCACGCTGCGCTGGCTCGCCGCCACCGCCCAGGCGCGCATGGACAACCTTCTGTCGGCCAACTACTCGGACGGCAGCCGCGTCGATGGCGTTCTGTCGCCCTATGACGGCCTGTCGCGCGGCATCACCGCCTCGCTGCGCGCTGTCGGCTACGGCACCGACGCCCAGCCCTGGCCGATCGTGACCGGCCAGGACGCCGAGACCGCCTCGGTCAAGCTGATCATCACCGGCGAACAGTACTCGACCGTGTTCAAGGACACCCGCGAACTGGCCAAGGCCACCGTCGAACTCGTCGACAAGGTGCTCTCGGGCGGCAAGCCGGAAGGTCTCGATGAAAAGACCTACAACAACGACGTCAAGGTCGTTCCCTCGATCCTGCTGACGCCGCATGACGTCGACAAGTCGAACTACCAGGCGCTGGTCGTCGACTCCGGCTACATCAAGGCCGACGAGCTGAAGTAAATTCGGTTGTAAAATCAGGGGTCCTGCGCAACGCAGGGCCCCTTTTCGTTCACCAGCGAGCCCGGTATTGTTGCCGACCTCGCCGGCAGTGTTTGCCGACCTCTCAAGGAGCGGTAGTTCCCATGGCCTCGACGATTTTGGAGATGCGCGACATCACCAAGACGTTCCCCGGCGTGAAGGCGCTGTCGAACGTCAACCTCAGTGTCGAGGAAGGCGAGATCCATGCCGTGGTCGGTGAGAACGGCGCCGGCAAATCAACGCTGATGAAGGTGCTGTCGGGCGTCTATCCTGCAGGCACCTATGACGGCCAGATCATCTTCCAGGGCCAGGAATGCCAGTTCAAGGGCATCCATGACAGCGAACACAAGCGCATCGTCATCATCCACCAGGAGCTTGCGCTGGTGCCGATGCTGTCGATCACGGAAAACATCTTCCTCGGCAACGAAAACGCCCGTTATGGCGTCATCGACTGGGATGCCAACGAGGCCCGCACCGCCGCCCTGTTGAAGAAGGTGGGCCTCAAGGAGGACCCCAAGACACTGATCACCAATATCGGCGTCGGCAAGCAGCAGCTGGTCGAGATCGCCAAGGCGCTGAGCAAGGACGTCAAGCTTCTGATTCTCGACGAGCCGACCGCGTCGCTGAGCGAGAAGGACAGCCAGGCGCTGCTCGACCTGTTGCTCGAATTCAAGCGGCAGGGCATGACCTCGATCCTGATCTCGCACAAGCTGAACGAGATCAACCGGGTCGCCGACAAGGTCACCGTCATCCGCGACGGCCGCACCATCGAGACGCTGGCCAAGAAGGATATCTCGGAAGACCGCATCATCACCTCGATGGTCGGCCGCTCGCTGGACGACCGCTATCCGCCGCGCGAGCCCAATATCGGCGAGGTCGTGTTCGAGGTGAAGAACTGGTCGGTCTATCACCCACTCCATGCCGAACGGCAGGTGATCAAGGGCATCGACATCAATGTCCGCAAGGGCGAGGTGGTCGGCATCGCCGGGCTGATGGGCGCCGGCCGCACGGAATTCGCCATGAGCCTGTTTGGCCGCTCCTATGGCCGCCGCATCACCGGCGAGGTGCTGCTCAAGGGCAAGCCGGTCGATGTCACATCGGTGAGCAAGGCGGTCCAGCACGGCATCGCCTACGTCACCGAGGACCGCAAGACCTATGGTCTCAACCTCATCGACCATATCAAGCACAACATCACGCTCGCCAATCTCGGCGGCGTGTCGCGTCACAGCGTGATCGACGATATGCGCGAGCTTGCCGTCGCCAACGACTATCGCAAGAAGACCAACATCCGCGCCTCCAGTGTGTACCAGATGACCGGCAATCTTTCCGGCGGCAACCAGCAGAAGGTGGTGCTGTCGAAATGGCTGTTCGCCGACCCCGAAGTGCTGATCCTCGACGAGCCGACACGCGGCATCGATGTCGGCGCCAAATACGAAATCTACACGATCATCGCGCGTCTTGCCTCGGAGGGTAAGGCGATCGTGGTCATCTCGTCGGAAATGCCGGAATTGCTTGGCATTACCGACCGCATCTACGTCATGAACGAAGGGCGCATCGTCGGCGAAATGCCGGCGGCGGAAGCAAGCCAGGAAAAAATAATGCGCGCCATCGTTCGGGGAGAAGGAAAAGCAGCATGAGCACCGAAATTGCCCCCGCCCCGCAGGGCAACGTCGCCGAAGAACAGCGTCCACGCATCGCCGTCTCTGCGCTGACGACGAACCTGCGCGAATACGGCCTGATCATCGCGCTTATCGTCATCATGCTGTTCTTCCAGTTCACCACCTCGGGAACGCTGTTCAAGCCGGTCAACCTCAGCAATCTGGTGCAACAGAACTCCTTCATCATCGTGATGGCGCTGGGCATGCTGCTGGTGATTGTCTCCGGCTATATCGACCTCAGCGTCGGATCGGTCGCCGGTTTCATCGGCGCGCTGGCGGCAAACATGATGGTCATCTGGCAGCTCGGACCGCTCAGCAATCCGCTGGTGGTTTCGATCGTCTGCCTGATCATCGGTGGTGCGATCGGCGCCGCGCAAGGCTACTGGATCGCCTACCACCGGATACCGAGCTTCATCGTGACGCTTGCCGGCATGCTGATCTTCCGCGGCATCTGCCAGGCGTTGCTGGGCGGCGGCTCCTCTGTCGGCCCGCTTCCCGACGACTTCAAGATGCTGAGCTCCGGCTTCATCCCTGACATCATCGGCCCGCTGACGCTCGTCCCGCCGGTAGTGAACGCGGCCGGCAAGACCATCCTGGGCAGCGGCGTGACCCTGCACATGACGACGGTCGTGCTGGGGCTGATCGCCGTGCTGGCCTATGCCTATTTCGGGGTGAGGACGCGGCGCAAGCGCGAACGCCACGGCTATGAGGCCGAGCCCTTCCCTCTGTTCATCGTCAAGACGCTGGTCGCCAGCGCGCTGGCGCTGTTCCTGGTCTATGAGTTCGCCAGCTACAGGGGCCTGCCGGTGGTGCTGCTGGTCATGGGCGTGCTGATCACGCTGTTTGTCTTCGTCACCAAGCGCATGACCATCGGCCGGCGCATCTACGCCATGGGCGGCAACCCCAAGGCGGCGCAGCTGTCGGGCATCAACACCGAGCGGCTGACGCTGATGGTGTTCATCAATATGGGCGTGCTGTCGGCGCTGGGCGGCCTGATCATCGCGGCCCGCCTTGGCCAGGCAGTGCCGGCGGCAGGTCTCGGGTCAGAGCTCGACGTCATCGCGGCCGTCTTCATCGGCGGCGCTTCGGCGATGGGCGGCGTCGGCCAGGTCATCGGCGCGGTGGTCGGCGGGTTCATCATGGGCGTGATGAACAACGGCATGTCGATCATGGGCGTCAATGTCGACTGGCAACAGGTGGTCAAAGGCCTGGTGCTGCTCGGCGCTGTGATCTTCGACGTCTACAACAAGAACAAGGCCTGACAGGCCGGCGAGGCAACGAGGAAGGCATACGATCGCGGCGCTGCCGGCATAACAAGTTCCCTCAGGGGAACGGGCCCGCGAGCGCAATCCGGACGAAGAGTTCAACCCGTGGCACGGCGAGGTCCGAGCCGCGCAGGTCAAGGTTTGCCAAGACGCAACCGGGCCAAGGCACATGAGAGAGGGTTTCATCATGCTGATTTCCCAGATCCTCGACGACGCCGAGACGATCCGCGTCGTTGCCCGCAATGGCGGCGGCAAGACCAGGGTCATCAACGGCGCCCGCAGCGTCTATTCGCTGGCGATGGAAGCCGCGCGCACCGGCACCGGGCTGGCCGCACTGATCGAGCGCAAGGGATACGGTGAGGCCGTCGACCTCGACGCCGCCTACAAAAAGGGCCGGCTGGTGTCGCCGATCAACCATCCCGATCCCGCGCATCTGCATCTGACCGGCACCGGGCTGACCCATCTCGGCTCGGCGGCGACGCGCGATTCCATGCACAAGAAGCTCAGCGACGGCGGCGAGGAACAACTCACCGATTCCATGAAGATGTTCCGTATGGGGCTCGAAGGCGGCAAGCCGGCCAAGGGCCAGACCGGCGTGCAGCCGGAATGGTTCTACAAGGGCAACGGCACCATGGCGGTGGCGCCGGGCGCGGCGCTGATGTCGCCGGCTTTCGCGCAGGACGCCGGCGAGGAGCCGGAAATCGCCGGCATCTATGTCATCGGCGATGACGGTGCGCCGTTCCGCGTCGGCTTCACGCTGTCGAACGAGTTTTCCGACCACGTCACCGAGCGGGTGAACTATCTGTTCCTGGCGCATTCCAAGCTGCGCAACGCCTCGTTCGGACCGGAGATCCTGATCGGCGATCTGCCGGCCGACATCAGAGGCGCTTCGCGCATCCTGCGCGACGGCAATCTTTTGTGGGAAAAGCCGTTTCTGTCGGGCGAAGCGAACATGTCGCACACCATCGCCAATCTCGAGCACCACCACTTCAAATATTCGGCCTTCCGCCAGCCCGGCGACGTGCATGTGCACATGTTCGGTACGGCGACGCTGTCCTTCGCCGACGGCATCAGGACGCAGGCCGGCGATGTCTTCGAGATCGAAGCCGGAGACTTCGGCCTGCCGCTGCGCAACCCGCTGGAGATCGAGCAGCCGGTGAAGGTGGCAGTGAAGGCGTTGTGAGCGTGATCTCCCCCTTGTGGGGAGATGTCGCCGAAGGCGACAGAGGGGGTCGTCGCGCGTGGAGCGCCGACGTCTTCCGCGGGCACCAGACGGCGTTGGCGTTCTACGCGCAGCGACCCCCTCTGGCCTGCCGGCCATCTCCCCCTCAAGGGGGGAGATTAGCAGCCTCAATAAATATCAAAATCGAAATACTTCGCCTGGATCTTCTTGTAGGTGCCGTCGGCAACAATCGCGTCTATCGCCGCGTTGAGCTTGTCGCGTAGCGCCGTGTCTTCCAGGCGGACGGCAATGCCGGCTTGCGTCTCGGTGCCCTTGACGTCGCCGACCAGCTTGCAGCAGCCGTCGCTTGCCTTCTTCAGCCAGTCCATCAGCACGAACTTGTCCGAAATCACCGCATCGAGGCGGCCGTTCTGCAGGTCGGTGATCGCCTCTTCCTGGGTCGGATAAAGTTTTGCCTCCGCACCGGCCTTGCCGTATGCATTCTGGGCGTAGTCGGCCTGGGTGGTCGACGCCTGCGCGCCCACCGTCTTGCCGGCAAGGGCGGCCGGTTCGGTGGAGGCGAGGTCGCTGTCCTTCGGCGCTACCAGCGCCAGCGGCGTGGTGTAGTATTTGTTGGTGAAGGCGACCTGCTTCTTGCGCTCCTCGGTGATGCTCATCGAAGCGATGATGGCGTCGAATTTCTTCGCCTGCAGCGCCGGGATGATGCCGTCCCAGTCCTGGGTGACGATCTCGCACTCGACCTTCATTTGCGCGCACAGCGCATTGGCAATGTCGATGTCGAAGCCTTCGACCTTGCCGTCAGATGTAATGGTGTTGAAGGGCGGATAGGCGCCTTCGGTGCCGATCTTCAATTTCTCCTGCGCCTGCGCCAACGAGCCGGCCGCCATCACCAGCATGGCGGCGCTCGCTGCCGATATGATCCATTTTGAAATCTGCATTTTCTGGTTCCCCTTACGCGCCGGTCTGTTGCCGGCCACCAACAGGCAGCCAAGCATGGCGGGCCAATACAGGCAAGTATTTTGCCTGACCGTGATCGCGGTTCAGCCGGCGGTGCGGAAATGCTTGGAGAGTTTCAGGCCTTGCGCCTGGTAGTTGGAACCGAGATCGGTGCCGTAGAGCGCCTGCGGCCGCTTCAGCATATGCTCGTAGACCAGCCGACCGACGATCTGGCCATGGTCGAGGATGAACGGCACTTCGTGGCTGCGCACTTCGAGCACCGCCCGGCTGCCGGTGCCGCCGGCGGCCGAATGGCCGAAGCCCGGATCGAAGAAACCGGCATAGTGGACGCGGAATTCGCCGACCAGCGGATCGAAGGGCGTCATTTCGGCGGCGTAGAGCGGCGGCACATGCACCGCCTCGCGGCTGACCAGGATGTAGAACTCGTCCGGGTCGAGCACCAGTTCGCCGGCGCCGCTCTTGTGGAGTGGCTCCCAGAAATCGACGGCATCCTGCGCGGCGCGCTTGTCGACGTCGACGAGGCCGGTGTGGTGCTTGCCGCGATAGCCGACCAGGCCGTTGTGATCGCCGTCGAGATCGATCGACAGCGCGATGCCGCCGCCGGAAATGTTGGGCGGCTCGGTCGCCACCAGCATTTCGGCCCGGTGCAATTCATTCAGCTCTGCCTCCGACAACAGCGCATTGCCGGTGCGGAAGCGGATCTGCGACAGGCGCGAGCCGGCGCGCACGACGATCGGGAAGGTGCGCGGGCTGACCTCGAGATAGAGCGGGCCATGATAGCCGGCGGCGATCTTGTCGAACTCGTGGCCGCGATCGGTCATGACGCGGGTGAAGATGTCGAGCCGCCCGGTCGAGCTCTTCGGATTGGCGGAGGCGGAAATATTGGCCGGCAGGGCGAGGCTCTCGAGCAGCGGTACGATGTAGACGCAGCCGGTCTCCAGCACCGCGCCTTCGGTCAGGCTGATCTCGTGCAGCTTCAGCCGCTCGAGCTTCTCCGACACCTTATGGTTGGGGCCGGGCAGGAAGGAGGCGCGGACGCGAAAAGCCTTGTCGCCGAGCCTAAGATCGAGGCTGGCCGGCTGTACCTGGTCGGAATCGAGCGCGCGCGGCGACTTCAGCGCGCCGGACTGAAACAGCGCGGAAATATCCTGATCGGGAAGAATGCCTGTCTGCCGCAAAGGCTGGCTCCGTTCCAAGGCCGCTCTTTGAGGCAGGTTCTTGCCCGCAAAACCGCTGGACACTTTTGCGGAACCTGCCTTGGTACAAACCTCTTAATGAAGCCGGCAATTGACGCAAGCATGGCTGAGGTCTAAAGGGTCGTTATCCCGTGGTGATTTGGCCGGTCGGCTTGCAGCCACGTTAAACAAGTCGCTAAAGGACCGTCGGGCCGCAAGGCCGTATGGACCGGTTGCGACTTTCGCGGCCGGTTTTTTTGTGTCTGGAACAAAAGCGATGAGCACCAAGAAGCGTAACTGGAAGCCTCAGACCGCACTCGTGCACGGGGGAACGCTGCGTTCCCAGTTCGGCGAAACGTCGGAAGCGATGTACCTCACCCAGGGCTATGTCTATGAGACGGCGCAGGCCGCCGAAGCCCGTTTCAAGGGCGAGGAGCCGGGCTTCATCTATTCGCGCTACGCCAACCCGACCGTCGACATGTTCGAAAAGCGCATGTGCGCGCTGGAAGGCGCGGAAGACGCGCGCGCCACCGCGTCCGGTATGGCTGCGGTGACGGCGGCCCTGCTGTGCAGCGCCAGGGCCGGCGACCACATCGTTGCGGCGCGCGCGCTATTCGGTTCCTGCCGCTGGGTGGTCGAGACGCTGGCGCCGAAATACGGCATCGAGGCGACGCTGGTCGACGGCACCGACATCGCCAACTGGGAAAAGGCGGTCAGGCCGAACACAAAGCTGTTCTTCCTGGAGAGCCCGACCAACCCGACGCTGGAAGTGGTCGACATTGCCGCAGTCGCATCGCTCGCCACCTCGATCGGCGCCAGGCTGATCGTCGACAACGTCTTTGCCACGCCCTTGCAGCAGAAGCCCTTGCAGCTCGGCGCCCACATCGTCGTCTACTCCGCGACCAAGCACATTGACGGCCAGGGACGCTGTCTCGGCGGCATCATCCTGTCAGACAAGAAGTGGATCGACGAGAATTTGCACGACTATTTCCGCCACACCGGCCCGAGCCTGTCGCCCTTCAACGCCTGGACGCTGCTGAAGGGCCTGGAGACGCTGCCGGTGCGCGTGCGCCAGCAGACGGAAAGTGCCGGCAAGATCGCCGATTTCCTGGCCGGGCAGCCGCAGATCGCCCGCGTCATCTATCCCGGCCGCGCCGATCACCCGCAGGCCGACATCGTCAAGAAGCAGATGGCGGGCGGCTCGACGCTGATCTGCCTCGACGTCAAGGGCGGCAAGCAGGCGGCCTTCGCCTTGCAGAACGCGCTCGACATCGTGCTGATCTCCAACAATCTCGGCGACGCCAAGAGCCTGATCACCCATCCGGCAACGACGACGCACAAGAACCTCAGCGACGAGGCGCGCGCCGAGCTCGGCATCGGGGCGGGCACGCTCCGACTCTCGGTCGGTCTGGAGGATACGGACGATCTGCTCGAGGACGTTGCGCAGGCGCTGAAGGCGGCGAAGTAGCGGCCTGCTCAGGAAGCAAGGCAAAGGCCCGGGCGTCGATCAGGCGCCCGATGAGGCCTCTTCCAGTTCCGTCATCGCCTTGGTGCGGATGGTCATGGCATTGCCGCGCCATTCGACCGCGCCGCCGAGCCAACCGCGCGACCAGATGGCGGGAAGCATCACATCGCGCACGATCATGGCAGTGACAATGCGCG
Source organism: Mesorhizobium sp. P3_A2 (assembly GCF_056403115.1). Lineage (NCBI taxonomy): Bacteria > Pseudomonadati > Pseudomonadota > Alphaproteobacteria > Hyphomicrobiales > Phyllobacteriaceae > Mesorhizobium > Mesorhizobium sp. P3_A2. The sequence continues at coordinate 429,261 of NZ_JBFUGC010000005.1, read as the reverse complement.
GCGACAAATACCAGCCCTTGGCCCAGGCCAGCAGGCATTCCGGCACATAGGCAAAGGCCAGGACGCACAAAGCCGTGGTGGGCATGCTGACGCCGGCGCTTGCCGCCGCGACCAGCGCCAGCAGCAGCGGCACCGCCACGCCCGTCAGGATCTCGGGCGTGTAGAACAGCGGGAAGGTGACGCGGCGCAGCCGCGCCCAGCGCGTCTGGCGCGACCAGATCTCGGCAAAGGTACGCTGCCCGAGCGGCTGTTCGAAAGGCGAGGCAACGAGATTGACGCGCAGGCCGAGCCCGTTGACCAGCTTGGTCGCGGCGGCATCCTCGGCGATCTCGGCGGCAAGCGCCTCGATGCCGCCATTGGCGTCGAGCATCGGCTTATTCCACAGCATGCTCTTGCCCTGGGCAAAGCCGAGGCCAAGGGCCTCGCCGGCATATTGCCAGCGCGCCTGCAGCGTGTTGAGGAAGGCGCATTCGACCTCGGCCCAGAAGCCGTCCGGCCGCGAGCCGATCGGGGTCGAGCAGACAAGCCCGGTGTCCGGCCGCCAGGCCGCCATCAGATGCTGGATATAGTCGACAGGCATCAGCACGTTGGAATCGGCCAGGATGACCCAGTTGTGCTGCGCCGCCACCCAACCCTTGACGCAATTGTTGAGCTTGGGGTTGGCGCTGACCCGGTCATCGCCGATCAGCAGTTGCGCCGGCACCTTTGGAAACCGGGCAATCGCCCGGTTTATCAGTTTGACCACCGGATCGTCGGCATGGGCGACGCAGAAGATCAGCTCGTAGCGCGGCCAGTCGAGCGAGAAGGCACGGGCAAGCGTCTCCTCGGTAAAAGGTTCGACGCCGCGCGACGGCACCACGATCGACACCGGCGGCGCCTTTCTGGCCGGCGGAGCAATCTGGCGCGGCCGCTTCAGGCTGAGCGAGGCGAGCACAATGCTGGCGAGATTGGAAAGAAGCAGGAGTGTCGAAAGCAGCGCTGCTATGACTGTCAGTTCCATCGAGATCTGGTCACTCCGGGAAAAAGCGGCCAGGAATGGCCGTTTTCAACAGTTCGACAGAGCGCTGAGTCGCCCGACACGGTTCATGCACACCATCATTGTCATGTGTCACTTAAATGACATTGTTGTTCGGCACCTGCGCATGAGACCCTAATCGGGAGTAGGGCAAGAGCGCCGACAGGTCCGTTGGTGTCGTTTGGAGCAGCCTATGTACCGCGCCGTCACGCGCAACATCGAAGTGCAGGTCAGACCGTTCTATCTCGAGGATCGTTCCGATCCGTCGGAGAATCGCTATGTCTGGGGCTACCAGGTGACGATCGACAACCAGTCGGACGAGTTCGTGCAGCTTATGTCGCGCTACTGGCACATCACCGACGGCAGCGGCCGGGTCGAAGAGGTGCGAGGCGCCGGCGTCGTCGGCGACCAGCCCGAGCTCAATCCCGGCGACAGCTATCAATATACGTCCGGCTGCCCGCTCTCGACACCGTCGGGCTTCATGGTCGGGCATTACACCATGCGCAACAAAAGGGGCGAGACGTTCGACATCGCCATCCCGGCGTTTTCGCTGGATCTGCCGGGAACGAGGCGGACGGTGAATTAGCGTCTTTCTCCCCCGTTTACGGGGAGTTGAGGAACGGTCCGCAAAGCGGGCGAAAAGCCAATTGCTTGGCTTTTCGAGTGACGAACGCCCGGCAGGGCAATGAGAGGCGGCGCCGGACTGATGAAATTATCTTCCACGTATATATGGCGGAGGCTATGCGCGGCCATTCACTAACGGTCGCGCTGCCCCTCATCCGCCCTTCGGGCACCTTCTCCCCGTGAAACGGGGAGAAGGAAGAGGCCTTACTGAGCCGCGAACTCCGCTGGGTCGAAGTCGTACTGCGTCGAGCAGAACTCGCAGGCGACGTGGATACCGCCATCCTGGGTGCTCTCCTTGATCTCTTCGGCGGAAAAGCCTTCGAGGATGCCGCGGATCTTGTCGCGCGAGCATGAGCACTGATCAGTGACCGGCACACCGCCGAAGACGCGCACGCCATGTTCGTGGAACAGCCGGTAAAGCAGCCGCTCGGCGCCGATGGTCGGATCGATGAGCTCGGTCGGCTCGATGGTACCGAGCAGCGCCACCAACTCCTGCCAGGAATTGTCGGCCGGTTCATGCGTCACATCGCGTGGATCGCCGTCGCCGCCCGAAATGTCGGGCACGCGCATGCGCTCGGGCGACTGCGGCAGGAACTGCGCCAGGATGCCGCCGGCGCGCCACTGTTCGCGCGCACCGCCGAGGCCCGGCGTCAGAAGCTTGGCCACCGAAAGCCTGAGATCGGTCGGAATCTGCTCCGACTGGCGAAAGTAAGTGCGCGCGGCGTCTTCCAGCGTCTCGCCGTCGAGTTGGACGATGCCCTGGTAACGCTGGGTGTGCGCGCCCTGGTCGATGGTCAGCGCCAGCACGCCGCTGCCCAGCAGCGTCTGCTGCGAGGTCTCGCCGGCGGCCACAAGGGCTTCCAGCCGATCGGCGTCGAAGCGGGCATAGGCGCGCAATGCCGAGGGCGTGGAAAAATCCGCCACCAGCATGTCGACCGGCCCGTCGGTGCGGGTCTGCAGGATGAATTTGCCCTCGAACTTCAACGAGGTGCCGAGCAGCACCGTCAGCACACAGGCTTCGGCCAGCAGGCGGGCAACCGGCTCGGGATAGTCGTGACGGCCGAGGATGGCGTCGAGCATCGGCCCGAGCTGCACGGTGCGGCCGCGAACGTCGAGCGGGCCGACCTCGAACGGTACGACGTGATCGTCGCCGGCATAGCCGAACTCGCCGAGTTTGGGGTGATGTTCAGTCACTTGATGCGTTTCCAACATGACAAAGCTCCAGGGCGCGGCCATGCCGCCCTCTGGGGTGCATGCGTCCAAACGCGCTTGATTTGCGTGATGCGGCGCAGATAGGCATCTCGCCGCCCCAGATCAAGCGCCCAAGCACGTCAGGCACCAAGGCACTTCAAGCTCCAAGACACCAGGCGAGCACGGCCTTCTGGGCGTGGAGCCGGTTCTCGGCCTCGTCGAACACCACAGAATGCGGCCCGTCGATGACCTCGTCGGTCACCTCCTCGCCGCGATGCGCCGGCAGGCAGTGCATGAACAGGGCGTCGGGCTTGGCCCTTGCCATCAGCGCCGCATTGACCTGATAGGGCGAGAAGACATTGTGGCCGCGGGCGCGGTGTTCCTGGCCCATCGACACCCAGCAATCGGTGACGACGCAATCGGCTTGATCGACGGCTTCCTCGGGCGAGCGGGTGAAATGCAGCTTGCCGCCATTGGTCTTCGACCAGTCGATATGCTTCTGCGCCGGCTCGCTGCCTTCCGGCACGGCGACATTGAGGTTGAAGCGGAACCGCGCCGAGGCCTCCAGCAGAGAATGCAGCACATTGTTGCCGTCGCCGGTCCAGGCGATGGTCTTGCCGGCTACCGGACCGCGATGCTCCTCGAAGGTCATGATGTCGGCCATCAGCTGGCAGGGATGGGTGTCATCGGTCAGGCCGTTGATGACGGGAATGGTGGCGTTCTCGGTCAGCTCCAGCAGCCGTTCATGCGACGTCGTGCGGATCATGATGGCGTCGACGTAGCGCGACAGCACCTTGGCGGTGTCGGCGATGGTCTCGGAGCGGCCGAGCTGCATCTCGGTGCCGGTCAGCATGATGGTCTCGCCGCCGAGCTGGCGCATGCCGACGTCGAAGGAGACGCGCGTGCGGGTCGACGGCTTGTCGAAGATCATCGCCAGCACCTTGCCTTCGAGCGGCCTGGTGCGCTCGCCGGCCTTGAGGCGCGCCTTGCGCACCACCGCATCGTCCAGCATGAACCGCAGATCGCCTTCGGAAACGGCGGAAAGATCGGTGAAATGGCGAAGTGACATCAGGAATGGTTCCGGGGTTACTTCGCGGCGGCCGCGGCGATGGCGTCGGCCAGGCCCTTGGCGCCGGCGCGGATGCGGTCGAGCGCCTCGCCGATCTCGACATCGGTGACGGTCAGCGGCGGCAGCAGGCGGATGACGTTGTCGCCGGCCGGCACCGCCAGCAGATGCTGGTCGCGCAGCGCCATATTGACCTTGGTGTTAGGCATGGCGCATTTCAGGCCGAGCATCAGGCCGGTGCCCCTGATGCCTTCGATGACATCGGGAAATTCGTCGGCGACGGCCGCCAGGCCCTGTTTCATCAGCAATGCCTTGCGCTGAACGTCTTCCAGGAACCCGTCTTCCAGTACCACGTCGAGCACGGCGTTGCCGACCGCCATCGCCAGCGGATTGCCGCCAAAGGTGGTGCCATGCACGCCTGCCGTCATGCCGACGGCAGCTTCGTCGGTGGCCAGGCACGCGCCCATCGGGAAGCCGCCGCCAATGCCCTTGGCGATCGCCATGATGTCGGGCGTCACGCCGGTCCATTCATGCGCGAACAGCTTGCCGGTGCGGCCGATGCCGCACTGGACCTCGTCGAAGATCAACAGCAGGCCGTGCTGGTCGCAAAGCTGCCGCAGCCGCTTAAGAGATTGCGTCGGCACCGGGCGGATGCCGCCCTCGCCCTGCACCGGTTCGATCAGGATCGCGGCGGTTTCGGGCGTGATGGCCTTCTCCGCGGCATCGATGTCGTCGAAGCCGACCTGGTCGAAACCCTCGACCTTGGGGCCGAAGCCTTCGAGATATTTGTACTGGCCGCCCGCGGCGATGGTCGCCAGCGTACGGCCATGGAAGGCGCCCTCGAAGGTGATGACGCGGAAGCGCTCGGGGTGGCCCTTGACGAACTGGTAGCGCCGAGCCGTCTTGATCGCGCATTCCAGCGCCTCGGCGCCGGAATTGGTGAAGAACACCTTGTCGGCGAAGGTGGCTTCGACCAACCGCTCGCCCAACCGGGTCTGAGCCGGAATCTCATAGAGATTGGAGACGTGCCAGAGCTTGGCCGCCTGTTCGGTCAGCGCCGCGACCAGATGCGGATGGCTGTGGCCCAACGAATTGACCGCGATGCCGCCAGCAAAATCGAGATATCGCTCGCCCTTGTCGGTGACCAGCCAGGTACCTTCACCGTGGTCGAAGGCCAGGGGTGCGCGAGCAAAGGTCTCGTAAAGCGCCGAACCGCTCATTATATGCGTCTCCGGTACCGGAAAATCAAAAAAGCCGCCAAAGCGGCGGCCTTGTGCGGCTTATCGTGTTTTTCGGCCATGAAGTCAACGAAAACGTCGTGCAAAGGCGCGCGTCAAGCTCCCGACGAGACGCCGGCTCATAAGCGACCGGGCAAGTTGGGGAAAACCGAAAAAACCGATTCGTGTTGCACCTGGGACTCTTGTCACCGAGTCAACACATGAGGTAATTGTAGTCGGGAAATAACTAGATTTCGTGCGGCGGACCTAATCACCTAATATATGTGGTGTCTGCCCCGGCAAAGGTTGCCGGGTCGGGAATGGATTCCGGCTGCCGCACGCTTAGCAGGAGCGCGGTCTCATGAACTGGACTGACGAGCGGGTCGAACTTCTCAGAAAACTGTGGTCGGAGGGCTTGAGCGCAAGCCAGATCGCCGCCCAACTCGGCGGGGTCAGCCGCAACGCCGTCATCGGCAAGGTGCATAGGCTGAAGCTGTCGGGCCGTGGACGCTCGACCGCAACGCCGGCGCGCCAGAAGAAGACGGCGCAGGGATCGTCCATCCAGAAGTCGGTGTCGCGCGCCGCAACCACGCAGCGCCACGTCACCACCTCGATCGGCGCGACCGCGTTGCAGACGCAGTTCGACGCCGAGCCAGTGGCTCGCCACTACATCCGCCCGGTCGAAAACGTCGTCGTACCGATCTCGCGTCATTTGCAGCTCACCGACCTCACCGAGCGCACCTGCAAATGGCCGAATGGCGACCCGCTGTCGGAAGACTTCAACTTCTGCGGCAATGAGGCCGCCGAAACCGGCCCCTATTGCAAGTATCACGCAAGGGTTGCGTTCCAGCCGGCTTCGGAGCGGCGGCGAAGCAGGTAAGGTATTAGGGGAATAGGGCAGTACGGCAGTAGGGCAGTATGTTTTTGAACTGCGCTCGTGAGGCGTCGTCTTAACCTACTGCCCTACTGCCCTACTGCCCTACTGCCCTACTGCCCTACTGCCCTACTGCCCTACTGCCCTACTGCCCTACTGCCCTACCCTCACAGCCAGCCATTCTTGCGAAAACGCCAATACAAGAACGAGCAGATGCAGGCGATCGCGACCAATACGACGGGATAGCCGTATTCCATCTTCAGTTCCGGCATGTCATCGAAATTCATGCCGTAAATGCCGGCGAAGGCCGTTGGCACCGCCAGGATGGCGGCCCATGAGGCCAGCTTCTTGGAGATTGCCGTTTCCTGGCTCTGGCCGACCAGCAGGCTGGCTTCGAAAGCGAAGGCCAGCACCTCGCGCAGGCTGTCGATCTTTTCCTGGACGGTGCGAATGTGGTCGGTCACATCGCGAAACAGCGGGTGCATGGCGGTATGGATCTGCGGCAGGTCGGCGCTGGTCAACCGGCGGCACACCTCGACCAGCGGCAGCGCCGCATTGCGCAGGCGCAACAGGTCGCGACGCAGCATGTAGAGCCGTTCGATGTCGGGGCCGGTCATCGGCTTCAGCAGAACCCTGTCCTCGATCGCCTCGACCTCGTCCTCGATCTGCTCGAGCACCGGCATGTAATTGTCGACGATGAAGTCGAGAATGGCGTAGAGGACGAAGTCCTCGCCCTTGGCCAGCGAATGCGGGCAGCTTTCCCAGTGCTGACGGACGGCGGCATAGGAGGTCGAGGGACCATGCCTGACGCTGACGATATAGCCTGAACCGACAAACAGATGGGTTTCGCCGAAGGTGACACGGCCGTCGATCAACTGGGCGGTGCGGGCGACGATGAACAGGGCATCGCCATACTGCTCGATCTTCGGCCGCTGGTGCGGATGCTCGGCGTCCTCGATCGCCAGTTCATGCAGATGGAACTGCGCCTTGACGCGCAGCAACAGCTCGCGGTCGGGCTCAAGCAGGCCGATCCAGACGACGTGGCCCGACTTCCTCGCCCATTCGCCGGCCTCTTCGATCGGGATGTCGGCGATGCGCTTGCCGGCGGTGTAGACGCTCGACGCGATGATGCCGGACGATGCCGACGCCGGCTTGAACTCTCGGACATATTCCATCGCAGCCTCCGGAGCAGAACCTGAGAAGCTTAACGCTGGGATAGTTTAGCGCAATATGATTAAGCGTTCGAGGGCCGCGCGATCACTTCACCGGCAGCGACGGAAGCGCAACCTTGTCGGTCTTGTCGCCTTTCGGTCGCTCGGCCGGCATCTGGTCGCCGGTGACGATGTAATAGATCGTCTCGGCGATGTTGGTGGCATGGTCGCCGATGCGCTCGATGTTCTTGGCGCAGAACAGCAGATGGGTACACGGCGTGATGTTGCGCGGATCTTCCATCATGTAGGTCAGGAGCTCGCGAAACAGCGAGGTGTACATGGCGTCGATCTGGTCATCGCGATCGCGCACGAAGCCTATCCTGTCGACCGAGCGCGAGGCATAGACGTCGAGCACTTCCTTGAGCTGGGTCAGCGCCAGATCGGCCAGCGCCTCGAGGCCGCGAAACAGGCTGGTCGGCTGGCGGCCGTCGATGACGCTCACCACTCGCTTGGCGACATTCTTGCCGAGGTCGCCGATTCGTTCGAGGTCGGCGGAAATACGGATCGCGCCGACAATCTCGCGTAGATCCGTCGCCATCGGCTGGCGTTTGGCGATGATCACTATGGCCTTGTCATCGATTTCGCGTTGGCCCTCATCAAGGACAATGTCGTCGCGGATGACCTTCTGGGCGAGGCCGGGATCGGCATTGACCAGTGCCTGGATCGCCTGCTCGACCATGCGCTCGGCGTGCCCGCCCATCGCAGCGATGCGTTTCGACAGGTATTTCAGCTCTTCGTCATAGGCGCTGACGATGTGTACGGACTGCATGGATGAAATGCCTTCCTAGAATCCTTGGCCTTTTGAGTCGTTTCCTCGAATCCTGTGCTGATACGCTAGACGGATGACAGAAAGAAGAAACAGGCAGTTAGCAAATAGTACTGCCTCAACGCGCTGGCAAATGGACCGTGAACGCCGCGCCCTTGCCGACTTCCGACTTGATCGAAAGCCTGGCGTTGTGACGCGTCAGTATGTGCTTGACGATGGACAGGCCGAGGCCGGTGCCTTTCTGGGTACGGCTGCTCTCGACGTCGATGCGGTAGAAGCGCTCGGTGATGCGCGGAATGTGCTCTTCGGGAATGCCTGGACCGTAGTCCCTGATGGTGACGTCGATGCCCGGTTCGGGACCGGCCTCTGCGCGCGCAATCGACACCGTGACACGTCCGCCCGGCTGGCCGTATTTGCAGGCGTTTTCCACCAGGTTCTCGAAAACCTGGAACAGCTCATCGCGGTCTCCGGGCACGTCGAGCGGCCCTTCGGCATAGTCGCGCTCGATGACGACGCTGTTCTCCCTGGCAAGCGGCCCTAGCGAGTCGATGACGCTGTCGATGGTCTGGCGCAAATCGACCTCGGTTCCCGGCTTCAGATAGGGCTTCATTTCCAGCCGCGACAACGACAGCAGATCGTCGATAAGGCGCGCCATGCGGCCGGTCTGGTTCTGCATAATCTGCAGGAACTGCTCGCGCGCCGCCGGGTCGTTGCGGGCCGGGCCGCGCAACGTCTCGATGAAGCCCGAGATCGAGGCCAGCGGGGTGCGCAACTCATGGCTGGCATTGGCGATGAAATCGGCGCGCATGCGGTCGATGCGGCGCGTCTCGCTCTGGTCCTTGAACACCAGCACAAAGAGATCGGTGGCGTGGCCGACCGAGGACACACTGACCCGGTAGGCCCGTTCCACCGGCAGTTTCTCGGTGTAGTCGACGGCATCGGAGGCGACCGTTCCCGACAGCACGCTGTCCAGAAGTGCTTGCATCTCAGGGGCGCGGAATTTCAACGACAGCGACAGGCCAGGTGCGATCCCGCCAAAGGCGGCGAAGGCGGCGGCGTTGGCATGGACGATGGTGGCGGTGCGGTCGAAGATGATCAGCGGATCGGCAACGGCGGCCGCAAGATATTCGCCGGAAAGCCGCTGCAGCCCGCTCGCCTCGATCGCGGCATCGCTTTGGATGGACTGGCTTGCGCCGCCGGTCGGCAGCATCGCGGCAGCAAGCAGCACCGCACAGGCGAGCAGAACGACATAGACGGACATGCCAGCGAAAGCATAGACGGCCGCCACCGCAACGACACCGGCCGCAAGCAGCCAGCGGCCGTTCCACACCCTGGCCCTTAGCGCCTGCGCCGTGGTTATCCGCTCTGGGCCGGTGTCAGCCATTCGCGCGTCCCGCACCTTGCGCCGGCCGAACGAAACTTCCGCTGGACCGGCTTCAGGGCCCCCCATAGCATGAGTCCGCAAGCTGAAAAGGTTCGTCTCGATGAAAAAAACCAAGGAAAGCCCCGCCGCAGAGCCGGCAAAGGGTCCGCTGAAGATCAGGATCGACGGCAAGGAGCGGGAGTTCGATATCGAGAATCCCGAGCTTCCGGCCTGGATCGAGGACAACAAGCTGACCGCCGGCGGCTATCCCTACGACAAGAAAATGAAGGGCGAGGAGTATGACGAGACGCTGGAGCGGCTGCAGATCGAGCTGGTCAAGGCGCAGGCATGGCTGCAGGCGACCGGCAAGCGGGTGATGTCGCTGTTCGAAGGGCGCGATGCCGCCGGCAAGGGCGGCACCATCTTCGTGCTGCGCCAGTATCTCAATCCTCGGACCGCGCGCAATGTGGCGCTGACCAAGCCGACGCCGACCGAAGTCGGGCAGTGGTACTTCCAGCGCTATGTCGACCATTTCCCGACGTCGGGCGAGTTCGTCACCTTCGACCGCTCCTGGTACAATCGCGGCGGCGTCGAGCCGGTGATGGGCTTCTGCACGCCGGAACAGCAAGAGAAGTTCCTCGACGAGACGCCGCATTTCGAGCGGATGATCTCCAACGAGGGCATCTATTTCTTCAAATTCTGGCTGAACATCGGCCGCGAAACCCAGCTCGAACGGTTTCACGACCGTCGCTGGTCTCCGCTGAAGAGCTGGAAGTTCTCGCCGATCGACATTGCCGGCATCACCAAATGGGACGACTACACCAAGGCCCGCGACCAGATGGTCGAACGCACGCACAAGGAATTTGCGCCCTGGATCATCGTGCGGGCGAACGACAAGCGGCGCGCGCGGCTGGCCGTCATGCGGCGCATCCTGCTGTCGTTGCCTTATGATGGGCGTGATCTCGACGCCATCGGCAAGGAAGACAAGAAGATCATCGGCGAAGGGCCGTCATTCCTCGAGAAGTAGACGCCGAGGCACAGAGCCCACCCCTGATATCGGGATGGGCTCTGTTTTCTTCATCGTCCGCGACTATACGGCTGCCGTCATGCCGCCAGGCGGGCGATCCGCTGCAGCCGCTTCAGCGTGGTGTCGTCCTGCAGCGCCTGCTGGAACAGCGTGATCTCGCGATCGATGCGGTCGCAGAGCACACCCGTATCGCCCTTGAGCAGGCCTCGCGTCTGCAGAAGGGCTGCAACCGGCTTCTTGGCCAGTTGCCTTGCCCTACCGATCGCTGCCTCCTCGGCACTGCCATCGGCCACGATCTCGGCGACGAGGCCAAGCGCCTTGGCGTCTTCGGCGCCGAGCGTATCGCCCAGGCAAAAGAAGCGGAAGGCTCCGGCATAGCCGAGTTTCTGCGGCGCCAGGATCGAGGTTGCCGCATCCGGCACCAGGCCGAAATCGACAAACGGCACCCGGAAGGTGCTGTTGCTCGAGGCGATCACCATATCGCAGTGGAACAGGATGGTGCAGCCGACGCCGACGGCATCGCCGTCGACACAGGCCAGCACCGGCTTGGGGAACGTCGCCAGCGTGCGGAACATGTCGGTGACGGCGGCGATCAGCTGCTGGTGCTTGGTGGAGTCGAGGAACTCGGAGAAATCGCCGCCGAGGCAAAAGCAGCCGGCCAGGCCACGCAGCACCACGACACGGACATTGTCGTCGACGGCGGCTTCATGGAGGGTCCTGGCCAGGCTTGCATAGGCGCGCCTGTCCAGAACCGGCCGGCCGTCATGCGACGACACGGTGACGACCAGCGTGTGGCCACGCAATTCGGGTTGGGGGTCAAAGCTCATTTGTCGTCTCCGATCTCACGATGCCTGCCGCATGCCGAGCATGTCGGGCGTGCCCCTGGCCAGCACGGGGGCGTGATGGTTGCGGCGCGAGCGCACGACATCGAGCGTGTGCGCGTTGAAGGTCAGCAAGGTTGCGACGACCTGCTGGTTGCCATAGGTGCGCTGATAACCGAGCGGCGTTGCCAGGAAATGCAGCTGCAGCGCCCGCAGCACCCACATCGGTTCGAACTCGATGATCACCTGGTTGACGTCGCGCTTCAGTCCCCACTCGACGAAGCCGGCGATCAGCTCGGTGCCGACCGTCGACACGCCGCGCTTGCCGTCGCGATAGCCGGGCGCCACCGCGTAGCGGGTCAGCTCCCAGACCCTCGGTCCGGAGGGTGGCGTGCCTTCATAGAGATCGGCCAGCACCTCGGTCAGCAGATGTGGCCGCGTCGTCGGCAACATGCGCTGGTAGCCGGCGAGTTCGCCGCCGCGGATGACCAGTTGGTGCACCGCCTCGTCATGATCGAACTGATCGATCTCGAGGCCGTCGGGGCGCTTCAGATCTGTCCAGCCCATCTCTTCGACGAAGATCTTGTAGCGAAGACGATGGACAGCCTCCCAAAGGTCGGGACGTTCCATCAATTCCTGTGTTGTAAGAGCGAAAAGCATTAGCCGTCTCCTGGGCTCAAGAGGAAGATACGGCCGCACGTTCCAGATAAAATTGCGTGATCACGCAGGCAGGAATTTTCTAGGTCGGCACGGCCGACCTAGCTAATATAGCCGCGCCTAATCGCTTCGGCGACGGCTTGCACCCTGTTGACGGCACCGAGTTTACTCTTAGCGTTAAGGAGATGTTTTTCGGACGTGTGCTCCGAGATGCCGAGTATCTGCGAAATCTCCCATTCGGACTTGCCGACGGCTGCCCATTTCAGGCATTCGCGCTCACGCGGGGTCAATTCGATGTGATCGATGGTGTTGGCCGCCATCGTGTGCAGTTGCATGGCGCGGCCGACCGCATAGGTCGACACCAGCGACACCAGTCCGAACTCGGCGCCCGACAATTCGACGGCCTCGCCACCCAGCGAGACCATGACGATCTGGCCTTCGAGCGTCACCAGCGGAAAGGCCAGGCCGTCGCGCAGCTTGAACTCTCTGGCGTCGCCCATCACCTCGCCGCTGCTCCTGTCGACGCGGATGCCGCGCGACGCCTCGCGCCATTGGAACGGCGCCTGCAATTCCTTCATGTGGCTGACAACGGGATCATGGTCGACATAGTTGCGCGCCACATAGCGCTCCAGCCATTCCACAGGCCAGTCGCACAAAAGCACGTGGTCCTTTTGCTGGGCACGCGGCGTGCCGGGTTGCGGGACCGTTCCCGCCATCAGCGCCGTCAGGCCAAAATGCGAGGTGACGCCAAGCAACGTTTCACAAACCGCAGCCGCCGTGTCGGCATGCTGCAGCTGGTCCATGTATTCCAGCGTGCGATCGAACTGACTCATCGCAACATCTACCCCATGTTGCCTACCGCTCTTGAGACCGATGCTACGCGCCTAATCCGCACTTCGCCATCAACCCCGGATTGCAAGCCGCATGCTTGGTTTTTCTAGCGCAGCGACCGCTTGCCCTCGGACCGAATCTGCGCGCCTATTTGCAACCTCTTAAAAGCATAACCCGAAATTTGCCCTTTGAAATCAAAAACAATTGTGCCTGCGCCGTTTTCGTATCAAAAGCCAACGGCCAAGACGCGCGGAGTTCTTTCGTGACATCTCGCTGGATAGCCATCGCCTTGCTGTCGCTGCTGGTCGGAGCGCAGCCTTTTGCCGGCGTCGCACGGGCGGCGGAACCTCAGGTTCCGGTGCTTTGGGACGCCAAGGAACGGCTGCCGAAACCGGATCTCTCGGCGCTGCCGAGGCTCCGATTCCTCACCACAACCGATTTCCCGCCCTTCAACTTTCTCGACGGCGCCGGCCGGCTGTCCGGCTTTCACATCGACCTGGCGCGGGCGATTTGCGCCGAACTCGACATCGCCGACAAATGCCAGATCCAGGCGCTGCCCTGGGCCGAGCTCGACGACGCGCTGCAGAAGGGCGAAGGCGAGGCGATCATCGCCGGCATCGCCGCGACGCCGGAAACGCGGGCGAAATACAGTTTTTCGCGCTCCTATCTGCAGTTTCCGGCGCGCTTCATCATGCCGAAAGCCAAGGCCTTCGCCGAGCCGATCCTCGACAAATTGCGCAGCAAGCGGGTCGGCGTGCTGGCCGGCTCGGCGCATGAAAAAATGCTGCGCGATTATTTCGGCACGGTGCAGATCGTCCCCTTCAACAGCCCTGAAGACCTCTACACCGATTTGAAAAGCAGCAAGATCGACGCCGCCTTCGGCGACGGCATGCGCTTTTCCTTCTGGCTGGGCGGCACAGACGCGGCAGGCTGCTGCCGCTTCGCCGGTGGCCCTTATCTCGCGCCGGAATATTTGGGACCCGGCATGACGATTGCCACAAGGGCCGGCGACCCGGCGCTGGCAGCGGCCATGGACTACGCGCTGCAGGAAATCTCGGTGAAGGGCACCTTCGCCGAATTCTATCTACGCTATTTCCCGGTCAGTTTCTTCTGATCCGGTCCTGGTCAGCTTTTTCTAGGGGCTACCGGCGAGACTTTTAGGTCAACGTCCGCAGCCGCGCCTTCGCGCCGCGCGCGATGGCCGCGGCGGTCAGCGCGTCGAGATCGAGTTGGCGGCGGATCAACTGCAGCACCCGCAATTCCTCCATGCGCATTTCGAGATCGACTGCGGCAACCTCGAAGGCGGCGGCATAGGCGGTGTCGTGCAGCCGCTCGGGCAAAGCCTCGGCGACACGTTCGAGAACGCCTTCCAACCCATCCTTTTCATGCAGCATCTTCTGGCAGTCCTGCGCAACGGCGATCAGCCTGTCCTGCTTGAAATCCTCGAACACCGGCCAGCTGCGGACGACGTCGCCGATGCGTGCCAGTTCGACATCGGTCATGTCGCGGTCGGACGCCGAGGTGATGACCATCAGGTAGATCAGGGCTTCATGCGTGGACGGCAACGGCATTCAAAACTCCTTGATATTGGGTTTCGAAGGTAGGGACGCGGTATCAGTGCCGCAAGGAAAAACCGCCGCGCGCGTTGACGCCCAAGGCGTGCACGCCTAGAGACCGGTTGAAAAACTCCGATCCGGCGATGCCGGTGCATGATTTGGAAGACAGCGACATGACGGGATCAAACATCGCCGATCTCAACCCCGAAATGCTTGCGGCAGCAGCCGAAAGCAAGGCCTGGCCTTTCGAGGAAGCCAAAAAGATCATCGAGCGCTACAAAGGAGCCGACTTTCCCGAGACCGTGTTGTTCGAGACCGGTTACGGGCCGTCGGGCCTGCCGCATATTGGCACTTTCGGCGAGGTCGCCCGCACCTCGATGGTGCGCCACGCCTTCCATGTGCTGACCGGAAACAAGGTCAAGACCAAGCTTCTGTGCTTCTCCGACGACATGGACGGCATGCGCAAGATCCCCGACAATGTGCCGGATCGCGCCGCACTCGAGCCGTACCTGCACATGCCGCTGTCGTCGGTGCCTAATCCGTTCGGCGGCGACTATGCGAGCTTTGCCGACCACAACAATGCGATGCTGTGCCGGTTCCTCGACACGTTCGGCTTCGACTACGAATTCGCTAGCGCGACGCAGTACTACAAGGCCGGCCGCTTCGATGCGATGCTGCTGCGCGCCGCCGAACGCTATGACCAGATCATGGCGGTGATGCTACCGACGCTCGGGCCGGAGCGCCAGGCGACCTACAGCCCGTTCCTGCCGATCTCGCCGAAGAGCGGCCGCGTACTGTACGTGCCGATGAAGCATGTCGATGCCAAGGCCGGCACCATCACCTTCGACGACGAAGGCACCGAGACCACGCTTTCGGTGACCGGCGGCAAGGTCAAGCTGCAGTGGAAGCCGGATTTCGGCATGCGCTGGGCAGCACTCGGCGTCGATTTCGAAATGTTCGGCAAGGACCACCAGACCAATGCGGTGGTCTACGACCGCATCTGCAACATCCTGGGCGGGCGCGCCCCAGAGCATTTCGTCTACGAGCTGTTCCTCGACGAGAACGGCCAGAAGATCTCGAAGTCGAAGGGCAACGGGCTGACCATCGACGAATGGCTGCGCTATGCGCCGACCGAAAGCCTCGGCCTTTACATGTACCAGCGGCCCAGGCAGGCGAAAAAACTCTATTTCGACGTCATCCCGAGGGCCGTGGACGAGTACTACACCTTCCTCGGCGCCTATCCGCGCCAGGACTGGAAGGAGCGGCTGGGCAATCCGGTCTGGCATATGCATGACGGCAAGCCGCCTGCGATCGACCTGCCGGTGCCGTTCTCGCTGCTGCTCAATCTGGTCAGCGCCTCCAACGCGCAGAACAAGGATGTGCTGTGGGGCTTCATCTCGCGCCATACGTCCGGCGTGACGCCGGCAACGCATCCCGAGCTCGACCAGCTGGTCGGCTTCGCCATCCGCTATTTCGACGATTTCGTGAAGCCGACGAAGACGTTCCGGCCGGCCGACGACGTCGAACGCGTGGCGCTGGAAGCCCTTGGCAGCGCGCTTGCTGCCCTACCGGCCGGCGCTGACGGCGAAGCGATCCAGAACGCTTCGCTCAACGTCGCGCGCAAGATCGAACGCTATCAGGATCATTCCAAGCAGAGTCCGGACGGCGGCCCCGGCGTTTCCGGTGCCTTTTTCCAGATGATTTACCAGGTGCTGATCGGCCAGGAGCGCGGCCCGCGCTTCGGCTCGTTCGCGGCGCTTTACGGCATCGCCGAGACGCGCGCTCTCATTGAGCGGGCGCTGGCTGGTCAGCTGGCGGCGTAGCATCCGTCCCAGCCGGCGGCGTGTCTGTCGCCGGGGCATCGAGGATCGGCTGCGACTCGGTCGGTGCGGCAACCGGCGTTGGCGCCGGTGGCAGGCCGCCAAGATCGGGCGCGGCGCCGAAGATGCCCTTTTTGGCGTCGCGCGCCTTGTCGCCCGCTTCGACATAGGGGCCGCTTGCCACCGCGCGTGCCCAGCCGTTTTCGACCAGCCACTGGCCGACATCCTGCTTGCCGATGCGGCATTCGGCGACGATCAGCTCGCGGTCGGCCTCCGGCGGTATCTTGCACGCCACGGCCCGGCCGCGCAGGAAAGATCGGAACGCGGTGCGCGCGCGAACGCCGCAAGCCCAGGACTTGCCGTCCTCGGTGCAGGTCTCGTCCTCCCTGACGATGTCGATGCCGGAAACCGCAACGGAATAACCATTGGCCTCGATCAGGCCGGCGGCGGATGCGACCGGCTGGAACAGTTTTGTCCCGCCCCAGTCGTCGACTGCTTTCGGCCGGCGCGGCTTGGGCGGTCCGGCCAGCGCCAGATCGCTCAGCGGTGCGCGCGGTTCGACCCGTTCGAGCTTCTCTGACGGCAGCGGCGGCGGTGCGATGGCCTCTGGATCGATCGCTCTCGAATGCACCGGAGGCGAAGGCACCGGAGGACTGGGGGGCTGGATTTGGGGGATGGCCGAGGTCGCCGGCTCTTCGGGCACGATGTCAGCGGCCGGGTCGATCTGGTCGACGACGACGCTGCTCTGCTCGGGCTGCAGGACGCGGCCACCGGCGACAACCAGGGCCACCATCGCCGGGACCGCCAGCACGGCCAGGGCCAGTTGTAAGAGCCGCACTACTGGCTTGCCCAGACGATCCGCGCCACCCATTCGACATCGCGCATCGCGATGTCACGGTCCGGGTGGTCGGGATTGAGCGAGATCAGCACGATCGATTTCGACGTCTGACGGTCGAGCACCTTGGCCATGACCTCGCCGGCATTGGTCTTGACGACCACGCGGTCGCCCTTGCGGGTGGCGGCGCCCGGCTCGACGATCAGCACATCGCCATTGCGGTAGAGCGGCAGCATGGAATCGCCCTGCACCTTCAGCGCATAGGAGGTTTCCGTCGCCCGCGCCGGAAGCTCGACCAGATCCCAGCCCTGGCCGGAGGGATAGCCGGCATCGTCGAAGAAGCCGCCGGCGCCGGCCTGGGCAAAGCCAAGCAGCGGCACCGCTGAACGCTGCGCTGTCGTGGCGCCTGCGGTCTTGGCGCGGCCTTCGACCAAGCCGGTGAATTCGTCGAGCGAGGCGCCCGTCGCCTCGATGATCTTGGCCAGCGATTCGGTCGAGGGCCAACGCGGCCGCCCATCCGAGGACAGCCGCTTGGACTTGTTGAACGCGGTCGAATCCAGGCCGGCACGCCGGGCAAGGCCTGAGGCCGACAGCGAATAACGCTCGGCGAGAGCGTCGATGGCGGCCCAAACGCGGTCATGCGAGAGCAAGTCGCTCTCCTAAAAACAGGAAAAAATACCTTTCCTTCATAGCGCGCGACCGTCCGCTTGTCCACCGGCAGTCCCGATCACAAAAGGGTTCAGTCGCCCGACTTGGCCAGGTTTCGCAATCCCTGGTGGGAGGTCATAAAAGTCCGTTCGGCCTCTGTCGGCGGCCGCGGCTGAACGGAATGGCCAAGTGCTGTCACAACCTCGTCGATGTCGACAAAGCGACGGCCGGGTCGGTCATAGACACCGCCCGTCGTCATGATCAAAGCGGCCGTCTCGCCATTGTCGAGGACAAACCGGTGCCTGCCGATGACCTGGGTACCTTCCCAGGTCTCGATCGAGGACATCACCTCAAAGCGACGCCACAGCCTGATCTCGCGCACATAGACCGACTCCAGACCTCCGATCATCGGCGCCCAGCCTTTCTTGCGCGCCAGCGCGATCAGGCCGACGCGCAGGAAGATGTCGATGCGGCCGAGATCGGCCAGCATCATGTAGCGGGCGTTGTTGAGATGGTTGTTGAAGTCGATGTCCGTCGGCAGACAGCGGAAAGCCAAGCGGCTTTCGCTGCCGACCGCGTAGGGGCCACGGCGCCTTGCCGTGGCCACCATGCGCATCAGGCGCCCCCAGACGTACATGGGGCGCTAGATCAAGCTGCCTTCTTCACCTCGCCCCTCGCATAGGGATCGAAGCGCTGGTAGAAGGTCTCGCCCTTCTCGGCCAGGTCGAGCAGCAGCTTGGGCGCCTTGAACTCGGCGCCGTATTTCTTCTGCAGGCCCTTGGCGATCTTGACGAACTCTTTGGCGCCGATGCCGTCGATATAGGACAGCGCGCCGCCAGTGAACGGCGCAAAGCCAAAGGCGAGGATCGAGCCGACATCGGCCTCGCGCGGGTCGGTGACGATGCCCTCTTCCATCACCCTTGCCGCTTCCAGCGCGATGGTGACCAGCAGGCGCCGCTGCAGCTCCTCATAGTCGACCTTCTCCGGCTTCAGCTGCGGATAGAGATCCTTCAGCCCCGGCCACAGCTTCTTCTTGGCGGGCTTTGCGGGATAGTCGTAAAAACCCTTGCCGTTCTTGCGGCCGAAGCGGCCATGGGTGTCGACCAGCGTGTTGATCAGCGCCATCTGCCTGGGGTCGACGGCCTTGTCGCCGAGGTCCCTGATGGTCTGCTTCATGATCTTCTGCGCCAGGTCGATCGCCGTCTCGTCGGTCAGCGCCAGCGGGCCGACCGGCATGCCGGCGGCCTTGGCGGCATTCTCGATCATCGGCGCCGGAACGCCCTCGATCAGCATCTTGTAGGCTTCCGACATGTAGCGCAGCACGCAGCGGTTGACGTAGAAGCCGCGCGTGTCGTTGACGACGATCGGCGTCTTCTTGATGGCGCGCACGAAGTCGATGGCGGTGGCCAAAGCCTTCTCGCCAGTCTTCTTGCCCAGAATGATCTCGACCAGCATCATCTTGTCGACCGGCGAGAAGAAGTGGATGCCGACGAAATTCTTCGGCCGCGCCGAATTCTTGGCCAGCGCGGTGATCGGGATGGTCGAGGTGTTGGAGGCAAAGATCGCCGACGATTTCAGTACCACTTCCGCCTGTTCGGTCGCAGCCTTCTTGACGACCGAATCCTCGAACACCGCCTCGACGACGAGGTCACAGCCGGCGAGATCGGCATAGTCCGCCGTCGGCGTGATCAGCGACAGCAGCGTCTCCTTCTCCTCGGGCTTGGCGCGGCCCTTCTTGACCTGGTCCGAGATCAGGCTGTCGGAATGTGCCTTGCCCTTCTCGGCCGACGCCATGTCGCGGTCGAGCAGCACGACCGGGATACCGGCCTTGGCGGTGACGAAGGCGATGCCGGCGCCCATGAAGCCGGCGCCGAGAATACCGATCTTCTTGAACCTGGTTTCCGGCACGCCGGCCGGGCGGCGGGCGCCCTTGTTGAGCTCCTGCAGCGAGACGAACAGCGAGCGGATCATCGCCGCCGCTTCCTTCGACTGCATGATTTCGGTGAAATAGCGCTGTTCGATCCGCAAGCCGGTGTCGAACGGCACCAGCAGGCCCTCATAGACGCATTTCAGGATGGCCGCGGCGGCCGGATAATTGCCATAGGTTTCGCGGCGCAGGATGGCGATGGCCGGCGGCCACAGATTGAAGCCGGCGGGCGAATAGATCTGGCCGCCCGGCAGCTTGAAGCCCTTCTCGTCCCAGGGTTGGACGGCTTTCAAGCCGTTCTTGATCATCGCCCTGGCGGTCTCGATCAGCTTGCTCGGTTCGGCGACCTCGTGGATCAGGCCCATGGCCTTGGCCCTCTGCGGCGACAGGTTCTGGCCTGTGGTCAGCATCTGCAGCGCCTGCTGCTGGTCGGTCAGCCGCGGCACTCGCTGGGTGCCGCCGGCGCCGGGGAAGATGCCGACCTTGACTTCCGGCAAGGCCATCTTGACCTTGTCACTATCGGCTGCAACGCGGCCATGGCAGGCAAGCGACAGTTCGAAGGCGCCGCCCATGCAGGTGCCGTTGATGGCCGAAACCCAGGGCTTGCCCGAGGTTTCGAGCTTGCGCCAAAGCGCGCCCATACGCCCGGCATTGTCGAACAAAAGCTTTGCGGCCTTCTCTGGATCCTTGCCTTTCTCCTTGGCAAAGACCGTCAGCATCTTCTGCAGCATGGTCAGGTCGGCGCCACCGGAGAAGCTGTCCTTGCCCGAGGTGATCACCGCACCCTTGATGCCAGCGTCGGCCACCACCTGGTCGATGATCTTGTCGAGCTCGTTCATCACCTCTTCGGTGAAGACGTTCATCGAGCGGTCCGGCATGTTCCAGGTGACCAGCGCAATGCCGTCTGCGTCGGTGTCGACCGTGAAGTTCGTGTAGGTCATGTCTCTCTCCTTCCGGCCGAAAATCAGACGCGTTCGATGATCGTTGCGGTGCCCATGCCAGCGCCGATGCAGAGCGTCACCAAAGCGGTGTTCAGGTCGCGCCGCTCCAACTCGTCCAGCACGGTGCCCAGGATCATCGCGCCGGTGGCGCCGAGCGGATGGCCCATGGCAATGGCGCCGCCATTGACGTTGATCTTGTCGTGCGGGATGTCGAAGGCCTGCATGTAGCGCAGTACCACCGACGCGAAGGCCTCGTTGAGCTCGAACAAGTCGATGTCCGACAGCTTCATCTTGGCGCGCTTCAACAGCTTCTCGGTGACGTCGACCGGACCGGTCAGCATCAGGACCGGCTCGGAGCCGATATTGGCGAAGGCGCGGATGCGGGCGCGTGGCTTCAGGCCCATCGTCTTGCCGGCCTTCTTGGAGCCGAGCAGCACGGCGGCAGCACCGTCGACGATGCCCGACGAGTTGCCGGCATGGTGAACGTGATTGACCTCTTCGACTTCCGGGTGCTTCTGCACCGCAACGGCGTCGAAGCCGCCCATCTCGCCAGGCATGACGAAGGACGGGTTGAGCGAGGCCAGCGACTGCATGTCGGTCGACGGGCGCATGTGCTCGTCATGGTCGAGGATGGTCAGCCCATTCTGGTCCTTGATCGGGATGACGGAATTCTTGAAGCGGCCATCGGCCCAGGCCTTGCCGGCGCGCTTCTGGCTCTCGACCGCGTAGGCGTCGACGTCGTCGCGGGAAAAGCCATATTTGGTGGCGATCAGGTCGGCCGAAATGCCTTGCGGCACGAACCAACCGGGCAGACCGACGGACGGATCCATAAACCAGGCGCCGCCGGAGGCGCCCATGCCGACGCGCGACATCGATTCGACGCCGCCGGCAATGACGATCTCGTCGGCGCCCTGCGCGATCTTGGCAGCGCCGAAATTAATGGCGTCGAGACCCGATGCGCAGAAGCGCGAGATCTGCATGCCCGGAGCCTTGTTGTCGTAGCCGGCCTCGAAGGCGGCGGCACGCGGAATGACCGAGCCGGCCTCGCCGACCGGATCGACGCACCCGAAGATGATGTCGTCGACATTGCCGGTGTCGAGCCCGTTGCGGTCG
Source organism: Mesorhizobium sp. P3_A2 (assembly GCF_056403115.1). Classification (NCBI taxonomy): domain Bacteria; kingdom Pseudomonadati; phylum Pseudomonadota; class Alphaproteobacteria; order Hyphomicrobiales; family Phyllobacteriaceae; genus Mesorhizobium; species Mesorhizobium sp. P3_A2. Next base: position 407,758 of record NZ_JBFUGC010000005.1, on the reverse strand, counting down.
CGCAGCGCCTCGAGCGTCCTGGCAGCAAGCCGCACCGCCGGCACTTCGTGCAGCGAGCCATCCTTCTTGCCCTTGCCGCGCGGCGTGCGCACGGCGTCATAGACATAAGCTTCGGCCATTTTCTTGCTCCTTGGGTTTGCCGGTCGTGGCTCTCAGAGAGAGCGGCCGATCAGCAATTTCATGATCTCGTTGGTGCCGCCGTAGATGCGCTGGACGCGGGCGTCGCGGAACATGCGGGCGATCGGATATTCATTCATGTAGCCATAGCCACCATGCAATTGAAGGCATTCGTCGACGACTTTTCCCTGCAGGTCCGAGAGCCAGTATTTGGCCATCGATGCCGTCACCGGGTCGAGGCCGCCATTGATGTGGCGAGTGACGCAATCGTTGTAGAAGACGCGGCCGATGGTGGCCTCGGTCTTGAGTTCGGCGAGCTTGAACTGGGTGTTCTGGAACTCGATGATCGCCTTGCCGAAGGCCTTGCGCTCCTTGACGTAATCGATGGTCAGCGCCAAAGCGCGCTCGATCATGGCGATGGCGCCGGTGCCGATCTGCAGGCGCTCCTGCGGCAATTGCTGCATCAGCTGGATGAAGCCCTGCCCTTCCTCGTGGCCAAGCAGGTTCGAGGTCGGCACGCGCATGTCGTTGAAGAACAGCTCCGAGGTATCGTTGGCCTTGAGCCCGATCTTGTCGAGGTTGCGGCCGCGCTGAAAACCTTCGACCTCGTCGGTCTCGACGACGATCAGCGAGGTGCCCTTAGCGCCCTTGGCCGGATCGGTCTTGGTGACGACGATGATGAAATTGGCGAGCTGGCCGTTGGTGATGAAGGTTTTCGAGCCGTTGATCTTGTACTGGTTGCCGTCCTTCTCGGCGCGCGTCTTGACACCTTGCAGGTCGGAGCCGGCGCCCGGCTCGGTCATGGCGATGGCGCCGATCAGTTCGCCGGTCGCCAGCTTCGGCAGCCATTTCTTCTTCTGCTCTTCCGAGCCGTAATGCAGGATGTACGGGGCGACGATGGCATTGTGCAGGCCGATGCCGAAGCCGTCGACGCCGACATGGCCGATCGCCTCGATGAGGGCGCTCTCATGCGCGAAGGTGCCGCCAGAGCCGCCATACTCCTCCGGCATCGAAGCGCAGAGCAGGCCGGCGGCACCCGCCTTGCGCCAGCTCTCGCGGTCGACCATCTCGTTCTTCTCGAACTCGTCGTAGCGCGGCGCGATCTCCTCCGACATGAAGCGATGCGCCATGTCGTAGAGCATGCCGACCTCTTCCGCCGCCCAGGCGGGCTTCGGCAAAGAGAGCACTTCGGCTGGATTTGTCGCCACGATTTCCTCCGCGTTCCGACAATGTGGGCCGGCAGCGCCGGCCCGACAAACCTAGAACGCTTCCGCCGGCAGCGCCATTAGCGTGTCCGCACCACTGGAAATGCGGGCGAGATGTGCCGACGTCTCGGGCATGATCCGCTCCATGAAGAAGCGCGCCGTCACCACCTTGTTGTCGTAGAAGGACTGGGAGCCGTTGGCGCCGGTCTTGGCCTGGGCCGCCTTGGCCATCTGCGCCCACATGTAGCCCAGCGCCACCAGGCCGAAGAGATGCATGTAGTCGGTCGAGGCGGCACCGGCATTGTCGGGCTTGGCCATGCCGTTCTGCAGCAGCCACATGGTCGCCGCCTGCAGATCGTTGAGGCCCTTCTTCAGCGCCTTGGTGAAGGGCGCCAGCTTCTCGTCGGAACGGTTCTCCTCGCAGAACTCGCCGACGTCTTTGAAGAACGCCTGGATGGCGCGACCGCCGTTCAGGCCGAGCTTGCGGCCAACGAGGTCGAGCGCCTGGATGCCGTTGGCGCCTTCATAGATCATGGCGATGCGGGCATCGCGCACGAACTGGCTCATGCCATGCTCTTCAATGTAGCCGTGGCCACCGAACACCTGCTGCGCCATCACGGCGTGGTCGAAACCCTTGTCGGTGAGCACGCCCTTGATCACCGGCGTCAACAGGCCGGTATAGTCGTCGGCAGCCTGGCGGTCCTTGTCGTCGGTGGAGCGGTGGGCGATGTCGGACTTGATCGCCGTCCACAGCGCCAGCGCGCGGCCGGCCTCGTTGAAGGCCTTCATGGTCATCAGCGAGCGGCGGATGTCGGGATGGACGATGATCGGATCGGCCTTCTTATCCGGCGCCTTGGCGCCCGAGAGCGAACGGCCCTGCAGCCGGTCCTTGGCGTAGGAGACCGCGTTCTGGTAGGCGATTTCCGACAGCGACAGCCCTTGCAGGCCGACGCCGAGGCGGGCTTCGTTCATCATCGTGAACATCGCCTTCAGGCCGCCATTCTCCTCGCCGAGCAACGTGCCCTCGGCCTCGTCATAGTTCATGACGCAGGTCGAATTGCCGTGGATGCCCATCTTCTCCTCGATCGAACCGCAGGAGAGCGTGTTCTTCTCGCCCGGATTGCCCGAGGCGTCGAGCTTGAGCTTCGGCACGATGAACAGCGAGATGCCCTTGACGCCTGCCGGCGCACCTTCGATGCGGGCCAGCACCAGATGGACGATGTTGTCCGACATGTCGTGTTCGCCGGCCGAGATGAAGATCTTCTGCCCGGAAATCTTGTAGGTGCCGTTGCCGTTCGGCACCGCCTTGGTGCGCAGCAGGCCGAGATCGGTGCCGCAATGCGGCTCGGTCAGGTTCATGGTGCCGGTCCAGGAACCCTCGACCAGCTTCGGCAGCCAGGTCGCCTTCTGCTCGTCGGTGCCGTGGGTGATGATCGCCGCGATCGCGCCTTGCGTCAGGCCGGGATACATCATCAGCGCCATGTTGGCCGAGACCATGTATTCAGCAACCGCAGTGTGCACCGCATAGGGCAGGCCCTGGCCACCGAATTCTACGGGCGCCGCCAGTCCCATCCAGCCGCCTTCGCGATACTGGTCGTAGGCCTCCTTGAAGCCTTTCGGCGTCGTCACCGAGCCGTCGTCATGCCGCACGCAGCCTTCCATGTCGCCGACGCGGTTCAAGGGATGCATGACGTTTTCAGCGAGCTTGGCGCCCTCGGCGAGGATCGCCTCGACCACATCGGGCGTCGCGTCGGCAAATCCGGGAAGATTGGAATAGCGCTGGTAGCCCAGCACCTCATTGAGCACGAACAGCGTGTCCTGGACGGGAGCCCTGTAGATCGGCATGTGTTTCCTCCACCATGCGGGTCTTTGGCCGCGAGATCAGGTCCCGAAAACGAGGTCGGGGCAGCATGCAGACCAATGTTGAAAGCGAGATAGCAAAAATTGACGTTTGCGTAAACGTCAATTTTATTGCCGCGACAAAATTTCCTTGTGCCAGCCTATCGGCACGAGGTGTCAGACACCAGCGGCCCATGGGTTGACCAAGCGAAGAGGGCGGCAAAACGAAAAGAGCCGCGCGGTCGGCCCGCGCGGCTCTTTCAAAACGTCTCGGCGGAGCGAGATCAGCTGGCGGCGCTGGCCGGGGCGGTGCGCTCGGACAACATCTGGCGCACGGCCGACATCGAGCCGCTCAGTTCGCTGATCGCGTCGTCGATCAGCGCGCGCTGCTTCTGAAGGCGGGCAAGCTGCTTCTCCGACTTGTCGAGAGCCAGCCGCAGCTGCTTGGTGTTGGATCCCGTGGGATCGTAGAGATCCATCATCTGCTTGACGTCGCGCAGCGAGAACCCGACCTTGCGGCCGAGCAGGATCAGCTTCAGCCGCGCCTTGTCGCGACGCGTGTAGAGGCGCGTTGCGCCGTCGCGCTTCGGATTGAGCAGGCCCTTGTCTTCATAGAAACGCAGCGTGCGCAGGGTCACGCCGTACTTCTTGGCCATCTCGCCGATGCGCACGAGTTCCTCGCCGGCTTCGACAGATATATTGTTGGTGTTGGCCGCGGCTTCGCCGGGCGAAACAAGTTTCATGGTCACTGGCTTTCCCCTGTAGTGGCGTGGCGGTCTCGGACCTTGCAACGCCTGAGTGGAAGCGGGGGCATGCTTCCACTGGTGGGTTTCAACGAATTCATCGCAAAAGGCACGAACAGCGCCCCTCTTACGTTTACGTCAATTCTATATCGATAGCCGCCTCATGACGCAAGGGCGTTCTGGGATTGCGAAACCTTATGCCGCACCCTCGGTACCGGGTCCGAACCGACGCTGCCTGTATTTCAGCAATGCCACAACTTCTTAAGCTTGGTTAACGCCTTGTTTACCACGATGGGTGAAATGTGCGCATGTCGGTCACCCGTGTTTATCCTGTAGCGAATTTTTTCACGGTTTTTCGGAGCGCGGGCCTGGCCCGGGAAGCTCGTCTTTCGCCGTAGCACAGTCGCGCGGCCGCCTTCGTTCCCGACAGGGACTTTGGGGAAAACTGGCAGCAAGCCGGCCATTCTGAAAAACGGACGCATCGATGAACAGCAAGCGGTCCTATCTCGAGACACTCAATGCCGGCAGGCCGCGCAGGCCGAACACCACGCTTGATGACTTGAACCGCTCGCTGGAAACGCTGGAGCAGCGGCTGGAGCGCAAGCGCGAGGACGTGGGAGAGCGCTTCGATCCGCGCCGGCCACCGGTCGATCCGCGCTACGCCAGCGCCCAGCCCTACGCCCCGCCGCGCTGGTATGAGGATCCGCAGCCCACGCCGCGGCCGAAAAGCCCGGCGCCAGCCGGCTTCGACCAGAACTATCAGGCGATCGCGCGCGACATCGACCGTGTGCGCGGCCAGGAAGACAGCGTCGCCGTGGTCGGCAAGATCGCAGGCGAATTGCGCGGCCTGCGTGAGGAATTGCGCCATCAGATGACCGCCGGCCTGCAGCGCGAATTCGCCGCGCTGCGCAAGGACATCGAACGGGCGTTCCAGGCGAGCAACCAATCAGGCGGTCAATCAGGCGGCTTGCCCGGCAAGGGCAGCGCCGAACTCGGCCTCGAATTCGAGCGGCTGTCCGGCGCCATCCAGACGCTGGCCGAAAAGAGCGACGACAGAAGCGTCAACATGCTGCGGCTCGAACTCGAGCAGGTAAAGACCGCGCTCGACACGCTGGCGCGAGAAGAGAGCGTGCTGAAGGTCGACCGCCGCTGGGACGATTTCGACCGCCGCTGGAGCGCGTTCGAGGACCGCGTCGACGCCGACCACCGCAACCGCGCGGACGGCCCCGGATTTTCGGCCCTGACCGACCGGCTCGAGCAGATCAGCAATGCCGTCAACAATCTGCCGGAATCGCTATCGCTGCGCTCGATGGAGGAAAAGGTCCGCACGCTTGCCGGCGCCGTCGACCACTTCGTCAGCCAGCAGAACAACCGCGGCGGCGACACGCTCGGCCTGATCGACGAACGGCTTGACGAGATTACGCGCGCCATCGTCGCCTCGACCGTCGCCGCACAGGCCAATTCCTTCGACCCCGAGCCCTTCGAGCGCATCGAGAAGCGGATCGCCTCGCTGGCGCAGCAGATCGAGGAAGTGGTGCAGGTCCGTCCGAGCGGGGAGGTTCTCGACCGTCTCAGCATGCTGTCGAACCGGGTCGACGACCTCGCCGGCCGCGCCAATCTGCCGGAGCAGGCGATGGAGCGCCTCGCCAACCAGATCGCGATGATTGCCGACAAGATCGACCGCGCCCCGGCCATGCCGGACGTCGACTATATTTTCCAGGGCCTGGAACAGCGCTTCGACGTGCTGTCGGGCGTGATGGAACGCCGGCAGGGCGACGCCATCGAACAGGGCAATATGCTGTTTCGCGATCTCGAGCGACGGCTGGACGAGGTCGCCGACCGGCTGGACCAGCGTCAGCCGCAAGCCGACAGCGCCGAAATCATGGACGCCATCGACGCCCGTTTCACCGCGCTTGCCAAGCGCATGGAGACGCGTGTCCCCGATCCTGCCAACGAGGCGGCGATCCGCGGCCTGGAAAGCCGGCTCGAAGACATTTCAAGCCGGCTGGAATCGTCGGCCGCGCAGGTCGCCGGCATCGATCCGGCACTGATCCGCAGTCTCGAGGCTCAGGTCTCCGGCCTGTCGGCGCATCTGTCGAAGCCCGGCACGCCGCTGCCGGAATTCGAGGACATCAGCCCGCGCCTCAACGAGATCGAGAAGTCGCTGGCCGGCACCCGCGAGTCCATCATGGGCGCAGCACGCGAGGCGGCCGAGAGCGCCGTGCGCTCACTGGCCGATTCCAACGCCAACACCGCGGCCGTCACCGGCCTTGCCCAGGATCTGAAGACGCTGGAAGCGCTGACGCGCCGTTCGGACGAGCGCAATTCGCGGACATTCGAGGCCATTCACGACACGCTGCTCAAGATCGTCGATCGCCTGGGCTCGCTGGAAACCAGCGAACCGGTCGAGGCGATGAGCGAACTTCTGGATACGCCGGCCGAGCCGGCGAGGCGGGCCCGCGCTGCCCGCGCCTCCAAGATCGCAGTGCAGGACGCGCCGTCGATGGATATCGACCAGCCGCTGCCGCTGACCGGAGACATGGCCGACCTCGACGGCCGCGCCGCCGCGATCATGCGCAACGAACCCGATATGCGCAGCGACCCGGTCATGGGCAGCGAACCGGTACGCCGCTCGCCGGCCGAGGCTGCCGCGGCCGCTGCCCAGGCAGCGCTCGGTTCCGATACGATTGCCGAGAAAGGCGAAGGCACGGCCAAGAAGTCGCTGTTCGGCGGATTGGCGCGCGCCTTCAGGGGCAAGAAGCAGGCTGACATGCCGCCGCTTGCCGGTTCGGCGCCCAATGCCGACATGCCGAGCGTCGATCTCGATGAACCGCTCGACCCCAAGTTCGCCAACCGGCCGCTGGAACCAGGCTCCGGCGCGCCAGACCTCAACGCCATCATGAAGCGCGTGCGCGACGAGCGCGGCCCGCCGGCGCGCCAAAGCACCGGCGACGCTTCGAAATCCGACTTCATCGCAGCGGCTCGGCGCGCGGCGCAGGCCGCGGCCGCCGAGGCCGACGCCCTGAAACGCCAGTCCACCATGAAGGGTCCGGTGAAAGCGCTGCGGATCGGCGACCTACTCAAGGCGCGGCGCAAGCCGATCCTGATGGGAGCGATCGCGATCATGCTGGCGCTTGCCGGCCTGCAGCTGGGCAAGGCCTTCTTCGCCGACCCGGTCGAGGTCGCAAGCAACGATACCGCGCCGATTGTCGCATCGCAGCCGGTCGAGACCGCCTCGGTCAACGCTCCCAGCCAACCCAAGGCAGACACGCAGGCAACCGTGCAGGATGCACCGGCCCGGATGGTCAGACAGGCGGAGCCATCGCAGCCGCCCGCCAAGGATGACGCGCCGATCGAGGCTGCTTCGACAAATTCTGTTGGTCCTGACGTGCCAGCAGCCGAATCCGCGCCAGCACCAATGGCTTTGGCCGATCCGGCCCCGGCGCCAGACGCTACTTTGCCGACGACCGCCACTGCGGAACCGGCGGCTGACGCGCAACCTGCGGCCGCTGTCGTGGCGCCATCGGCATCGGATACGACCGGCGCCGTTCCGCCCGCTGACACCGCGGCAACGCCTGTCGTCGCCAAGATCGACGTTCCGGCCGATGCCGGTCCGCAAGCCTTGCGCGACGCGGCCGCCGGCGGCGACGCCAAGGCGCTGTTCGAGCTCGGTTCGCGCTATGCCGAATCGCGCGGCGTCAAAGAAGATATGGCGGCAGCCGCCAAATGGTACGAAAAGTCGGCCGAACTCGGCTTCGCGCCAGCCGAGTACCGCATCGGCAATTTCTACGAAAAGGGCATCGGCGTCACGCGCGACATCAAGAAGGCAAAGACCTTCTACCAGCTCGCCGCCGCGCAAGGTAACGCCAGCGCCATGCACAACCTCGCCGTGCTCTTTGCCATGGCCGCGGACGGCGTGACCGACAATGAATCGGCCGCGCACTGGTTCCAGGCGGCGGCCGATGTCGGCGTCAAGGACAGCCAGTTCAATCTCGGCATCCTGGCGGCCAAGGGCGTCGGCATGAAGCAGAGCCTGGAGGAATCCTACAAATGGTTCGCGCTGGTCGCCAAGACCGGCGACAAAGATGCGGAGGCCAAGCGCGACGAGGTCGCCAGTGCGCTGCGGCCCGAACAGCTCGAGCGGGCGCGCGCCGCCACCGAACTGTGGAAGCCGAAGCCGCTCGACCCGGCGTCCAACTCGGCCGACATTCCTGAATCCTGGCAGGAAGGCACGCCGCAGACGACCGCCAGCGTCGACATGAAGAAGGCGGTCAAGAACATCCAGCTCATCCTCAACAAAAACGGCTACGATGCCGGCGGCGCCGATGGCGTGATGGGCGGCAAGACCAAGACCGCGATCATGGCTTTCCAGACCGACAACAAGATGCAGGCGACCGGCGAAATCGACGAAAAGCTGGTGAAGGCGCTGCTGGCGCACAAATAACGGCAGATGCGTCGCTAACGCGACGCCCTTGCCACACATTTGCCTGTTAACTGATTGAGATGTTTTTTGTTTCGGCAGGGCGGCGGGGTTTGACCCGACTGCCCCGTCGGCGCAAGGAAAAATTGGCTTTTCGGTGCGACAATGCCCGCGAATGGCTGCAATCGCCGACAGGCAAACTGATCGAGACTGACGGGTGGGCATCTATCTCCCGATCGCGGAAATTTCCGTCAACGTCTTCGTCCTGCTGGCGATGGGCGCGGCGGTGGGTTTCCTGTCGGGCATGTTCGGGGTCGGCGGCGGTTTTCTGATCACACCGCTCCTGATCTTCTACAACATCCCGCCGGCGATCGCGGTCGCTACCGGCGCCAACCAGGTCATCGCCTCCTCCTTCTCCGGCGCGTTGTCGCACATGAAGCGCGGCACGCTCGACTTCAAGCTCGGCGGGGTGCTGCTGGCCGGCGGCATTGTCGGCTCGACCGGCGGTATCTTCGTCTTTGCCTTCCTGCGCCGACTCGGCCAGCTCGATTTGTTCATTTCGCTGCTCTACGTCGTGCTGCTCGGCACGGTGGGCGGGCTGATGCTGGTCGAAAGCGTCAATGCACTGCGCGCCACGCGCAGCGGCGCTGCACCGGTGTTGAAGAAATCCGGCCAGCACAACTGGATCCACCGGCTGCCGCTGAAGATGCGCTTCAGGGCCTCGAAACTGTTTGTCAGCGTCATCCCGGTGCTGGGGCTCGGCGCCGGTATTGGCTTCCTGTCGTCGATCATGGGTGTCGGCGGCGGCTTCATCATGGTGCCAGCGCTGATCTACCTGCTGAAAGTGCCGACCAACGTCGTCATCGGCACCTCGCTGTTCCAGATCATCTTCACCTCGGCCTACACCACGCTGGTGCACGCCACCACCAACCAGACGGTCGACGTCATGCTTGCCTTCCTGCTGATGGCGGGCGGCGTCGCCGGTGCGCAATATGGCGCCAAGGCCGGCCAGAAGCTGCGCGGCGAACAGCTCAGGGCGCTGCTGGCGCTGCTGGTGCTGGCGGTCGCGATCCGGCTGGCCATCGATCTCTTCGTAACGCCGCCAAACCTCTATTCGCTGACCGCGGCAGGCCTGAACTGATGCGGGGATGGAGGATTTTTTCGGCCGCCGCTTTGCTTTTCGCTCTCGCGCTGCCGGCGACAGCACAGGCGCCGAACCCGCTGCCGGAAGGCATCCAGATCGGTCTCTCCACCGACGCGGTGTCGATCACGGCCGGGTTTTCCGGCGCCGACCTGACCATTTTCGGTTCGCTGGAAAACCCCGATCCGCTGGTGGCGCGGCAGGGACGCTATGATGTCATCGTCGTGCTCGAAGGGCCGCCGCGCCCTGTGGTTGTGCGCCGCAAGGACCGGGTGCTCGGCGTCTGGGTCAATCTGGAATCCGAGACCTTCGAGAATGTGCCGGTGTCCTATTCCGTCGCCACGACGCGGCCGCTGCAGGACATCACCGAACCCAACAGCTACAAGCAGCTGTCGCTCGGCCCTTCCAACCTTTACATGAAGCCGGCCGACGCCACCGACAGTCCGGCGACGATCGAGGAATTCACCATGGCGCTGCGCGAGCGCAAGGCGGCGACCGGCCTCTACAGCGAGAATGTGGGCGGCGTGCAATTCCTGTCGCAGAACCTGTTCCGCGCCACGGTGCGGCTGGCGCCGAATGTCCCGGTTGGAACGCATAAAGCCCGCGCGTTCCTGTTCAAGAGCGGCCTGTTCCTCAAGGAAAGCTCGGCCCAGCTCGAAATCCGCAAGTCGGGTTTCGAACAGTCGATCTTCCGCGTCGCGCACGACTATTCCTTCCTTTATGGCGTCTTCGCCGTATCGCTGGCCATGATCACCGGCTGGCTGGGCAGGCTGATCTTCCGCAAGGATTGACGCCTGGAAGCTCATTTTACCGGAAAACAGGGTTCCCCTTTTCGCGTTTATGCGATAGATCGCCGCCTCCCAACCCTCGGGCAAATACGCACAATCAATTCGGCAAGCGGTCCGGACATCCGGATGGTAGTGCTTTTCAGCGCCGGCCACCGCGACCCAATGACAGGAGGCTGCAATGCATCAGGCATTTGGCGGCATCGATTTCGGCACGTCCAATTCCACGGTGGGCGTGATCCGGAACGGCCAGGCACGACTGGTGGCGCTGGAAGGGGAACAGCCGACATTGCCAAGTGCGGTGTTCTTCAACTTCGAGGACGGCCACACCTATTTCGGCCGCCGCGCCATCACCGACTATACAGACGCCATCGAAGGCCGGCTGATGCGGTCGCTGAAGAGCGTGCTCGGCAGTTCGCTGGCGCATGAGAAGACGCGCATCAAGGCGCGCCAGATCGGCTTCATCGACATTGTCGGCATGTTCGTCGGCCATCTGAAGAAGCGGCTCGAGGAAGATGCCGGCGCTCCAGTGGAGAGCGTCGTACTCGGCCGACCCGTGCAGTTCGTCGACGATGATGCGGAAGCCGATGCCAAGGCGCAAAGCGAGCTTGAAAAGGCAGCGCGCGCGCAAGGCTTCAAGCACATCGCCTTCCAGTTCGAACCGATCGCCGCTGCACTCGATTACGAACAGGGTGTGGCACGTGAGGAGCTGGCGCTGATCGTCGACATGGGTGGCGGCACGTCCGACTTCTCGATCGTGCGGGTTTCGCCGCAGCGCGCCCGCTCAGGCGATCGCAAGGATGATATCCTGGCCAACCGCGGCGTCCACATCGGCGGCACCGATTTCGACCGGCTGCTCAGCATCGCCCATGTCATGCCCAAGCTCGGCTATCTCTCACCGACGAAAGACGGCAAGCGCAACCTGCCGGCGAGCTATTTCATCGACCTGGCGACGTGGCAGCGCATCAACCTGGTCTACACCGCCAAGGCGATGACGGATCTCAGGCAGATCCGCTTCGAGGCCAAGCGCGCCGACTTGGTCGAGCGCTTCATCCACATTGTCGAGCATCGCTACGGCCATGCGCTGGCCGGGCTGGTCGAACGAGCCAAGATTGCACTGACGGATCAGGCTTCGGCTGATGTGACGGTGGCGCTGCCCGACGTGCATTTTGCGGCCGAAATTACGCGGACCGGACTGGAAGAAACGATTGCCGCCGACATCGGCCGCGTATCTACAACGGTACGGCAGACGATCGTCGACGCAGGCGTGAAAGCGTCCGACATCACCGCCGTGTTCCTCACCGGCGGCTCGACCGCCATCCCGCTGGCGCGAAGAGAGATCCTGTCGCTGGTGCCACAGGCAGCTGTGATCGAGGGCGACATGTTCGGCTCGGTCGGGCTTGGCCTGGCGCTGGACGCTCAAAGAAAGTTCGGCTGAAGCCTTCCAAGAGCGGTTCAGCTTTTCACAGAATCGCTGATCCGCTAGCTGAAGACCGCGCCCACGGTTCGATTGGAAGAAGCAGGGATCGGCGATCGGCCGGATACCAATGAATTCCGTGCTGGCCAAGTAGAATCACTTGACCGCCCGCCCTTGGCATGGACGAGAACCGCCGCAGTGCTGATGCTTGCGAGGCGGCGGCGATGCGGCGCAGGGTGTCTGAAAGGATATCAGCGCCAAGCCCCTTCCCGGCATGGCTACGCCAGACCGTGGATATCGCGATGAGCCCGTAGCGGACTTGTCCAAAACGCAAACCGCAGATCTCGCACAAATTAGGCCCAATCCCGCAATTAAGTCTTATATTATTCTGCCCACAATCCAGCGATGTTGTAGCATGTCTTTTCGAGCGCAGTGAGATAACACTAGCCCGGCACAGTAACCGATGGAACCTTTCGAATGCAGGATGAGCAATGGCCGCCCGATAGTTTGATCGATATGATGATGCAGTTGAGCGATGGAGACTTCTCTGTTCTTGTTGGCGCGGTGGCGCACCGCGCTTCAATGTCAACATGGGCCGGTAGTCGCAATCACGCATTCTGGAGTGAGCTTGCAAAGCTCGGATTGTTGAAAGAGGATCCACCCATTCCCATCGAAGAACTCGCCGATGCGCGTAATTTCTCTGTCGTCAAAGGGGGTGTGCCTCGCCTCGATAAATTGCTCCGCAAACGCGTCATCTACACCATGATGCGACAATTTTTGGAGACCGAATGCGAACCATTTTCGACGAAGGTCGTTGAGCGCGTTAGGGATGCTGGAGGCGGCACTGCGGACATCATAATCTTGATGGGTGTCATCCTCACTTCTGTTCTATCGAAGAGTTTTCCGCAGCAAGATTGCGAACAGGTGATCCAAGCCGTGGCAGACCTTGCCAGGAAGCGTTTGGCTAGGAATAACTCTTAGAAGGATCCACTGCAGCGCGCAGCAAATGCCGCGATGCCAGGAAAATCAGAATGGCGCGCAGCGGTTTTCCTGGAATTGCTCTAGCCCGTCGGCGATGCATCCGCCTTGCCCGTCAGATGCGCCTTGAGCGCCATTTGCGCCAGGCTTGCCTGGCGGTCGCGATGGGTGATCATGGCAAAGTCGCGCTTCGGCAGTTCGAGCGGCACAGAACGCAGGCTGCCCTCGGCCACGGCGCGTCCGACGACGAGGTCCGAGATGATGGTGGCGCCGGCGCCGGCCTCGACCGCCTGGCGAACCGCTTCATTGCTTGGCAGCACCAGAAATATCTGCAGGTCGGCGAGCGATATCCCCTCGCGGCGGGCCAGATCCTCCAGCACCTCACGCGTGCCCGAACCGCCCTCGCGAATTATCCAGCGCAGCCCCCTGATGTCGGGGCGGCCCGGCGCGATTTCGACGATCTCGGGATGCGAGGCGGCGACGACCAGCATCAGTCTGTCGACGTCGACCTTGGTGCGGCGGAGGATGTCGGATTCGGTGCGCCCCTCGACCAGGCCGAGATCGGCGGTGCCGTCCAGCACATTGGCCTCCACCTGCCTGGTGTTGCCGATGCTGACGCTTAAGCGCACCGCCGGGTAGGCCTCGTGGAAGGACGCCAGCCGGCGCGGCAGCCAGTAGCTGGCGATGGTCAGGCTGGCGGCGATCGACAGGCTGCCGGCGACCGTCTGCGAGACATGTTCCAGCACGTTGCGGGCGGCGGCCGCGCGCTCCAGCACCGCCTTGGCCTCCGGCAGGAAGCGGTGGCCGGTCTGGGCCAGCTCGATGTTGCGGCCGACCCGGTTGAACAGATGAACGCCGTGCTGCTCTTCGAGCGCGCGGATGGCCGCCGAGGCGGCCGACTGGGAAATGCCCAAAAGCTCTGCCGCCTTGGTCATATGGCCACGCTCTGCGACAGCGACGAAAATGCGCAATTGGTCAAGGGTCATGCGCGCATTAAGAACCAATTCCGATCGAATTTACAAGAACAACTGATTAGACGGATCGATGCCTTTATTCTACTTTTTCAGTCGAAGTTAGAAAAAATTCGCCAATAGATCGCAGCCAACAACATGATCGGGCGGTTCAGATCCCTGCTTGCGCATTGGACCCATGGCCTCAGGCGGCGGCTGGCCGGCGACCGCTATCACCCTGAAGAGCACTATATGCGTGGCCCCGGGCCGAAGACGCGGGCCAAATTCTCAGGCAGCAAAAGCACGCCTGGCCTATGAGCCACGGAGCGCCGCGCGGGGCCAATTCCGCACCGTCGCAACGGCCGCTTGCCGATACGCGCGCCCCGGATGAAGGCGACGGCGTCGACACCTCGCCCGATGTCTCCGACAGCATCGCCAAGACCACCTGCTATATGTGCGCCTGCCGCTGCGGCATCGACGTCCATATCAAGGACGGCAAGGTGCGCTACATCAACGGCAACAAGGACCATCCGGTCAATCGCGGCGTGATCTGCGGCAAAGGCAGTTCGGGGATCATGCAGCATTACAGCCCGGCGCGGCTGAAAAAGCCGCTGCTGCGCAGCGGCCCGCGCGGCTCCGGTGAATTCCGCGAGATCGAGTGGGAGGAAGCGTTTTCGATTGCGACCGAACGGCTATCGAAGATCCGTCGGACCGATCCCAAGAAGCTTGCCTTCTTTACCGGACGCGACCAGTCGCAGTCGCTGACCGGCTGGTGGGCGAGCCAGTTCGGCACGCCGAACTTCGCCGCCCATGGCGGCTTCTGCTCGGTCAATATGGCGGCGGGCGGGCTCTACACGATCGGCGGCTCGTTCTGGGAATTCGGCGAGTCCGACTGGGACAACACCAAATACTTCATGCTGTTCGGTGTCGCCGAGGACCATGATTCCAACCCGATCAAGATCGGGCTCGGCAAGCTCAAGGCGCGCGGCGCCAAGGTGGTGTCGATCAACCCCTGCCGCACCGGCTACAACGCCATTGCCGATGACTGGATCGGCATCAGGCCCGGCACGGACGCCCTCTTCGTCTTTGCCCTCATCCATGATCTGCTGAAAGCCGGCCGCGTCGATCTCGACTATTTGCTCCGCTACACCAATGCGCATGTGCTGGTCATCCAGGAGCCGGGCGCGGCCGATGACGGGCTTTTCCTGCGCGACAGCGACAACAATCCCTTCGCGTGGGACCGAGTGGCAAAGGCCTCCATCAACGCCGCCGATCCAGATGCAAAGCCGGCGCTGACCGGCAGCTACACCGTCGCCGGCCGCCGCTGTGCGCCGGTGTTCCAGCTCATCGCCGATCGCTACATGGACGACAGCTACGCGCCTGACGCGGTCGCGGCTCAGTGCGGGATTACGGCCGACACGATCCGCCGGATCGCGGCCGAACTCGCCCATGTCGCCTTCGAACA
Organism: Mesorhizobium sp. P3_A2; assembly: GCF_056403115.1. Taxonomy (NCBI): domain Bacteria; kingdom Pseudomonadati; phylum Pseudomonadota; class Alphaproteobacteria; order Hyphomicrobiales; family Phyllobacteriaceae; genus Mesorhizobium; species Mesorhizobium sp. P3_A2. The sequence continues at coordinate 392,698 of NZ_JBFUGC010000005.1, read as the reverse complement.
GACGATCGAACTGCCGGTGGCGTGGACCGACTGGGCCGGGCGTCGGCACGAGACGATCAAGGGACGGCCGGTGTCGATGCATGCCATGCGAGGCATCTCGGCCCATTCGAACGGTTTTCACTCCTGCCGCGCCATCCACCTGCTGCAGGTGCTGCTGGGCACGGTGGATGTTCCCGGTGGTTTCCGTTTCAAACCGCCCTACCCCCGTTCGGCGCCGCCGGGGCCGAAGCCGTGCGGCAAGAATGTAAAGCCGATGATGCCGCTGGACGGCGTGCCGCTCGGCTTCGTCTGTGGGCCGGATGACCTGCTGGTCGATGAGGCCGGCACGCCGCTTCGCATCGACAAGGCCTACTCCTGGGACGCGCCGCTCGCCGCGCACGGGCTGATGCACACGGTCATCCGCAACGCCTGGGCCGGCGACCCGTACCCGATCGACACGCTGATGATGTACATGTCGAACATGGCGTGGAATTCCTCGATGAACACCGTCGAGACCATTGCCATGCTGACCGACCATGATGAGGCGGGCAACTACAAGATCCCCTTCATCATCTATTCCGACGCCTATTATTCGGAGACGGTGCCGTTCGCCGACCTGGTGCTGCCCGACACCACCTATCTCGAACGGCATGATTGCATCAGCCTGCTCGACCGGCCGATCAGCCATGCCGACGGACCGGGCGACGCCATCCGCCATCCCGTGGTCGAGCCCGACCGCGATGTCAGGCCGTTCCAGTCGGTGCTGATCGAACTCGGCGCGCGCCTCGGCCTGCCCTGCTTCGTCAATGATGACGGGTCCGCGAAATATCGCGACTATGCCGACTACATCGTCAATCACGAGCGCACGCCGGGCATCGGCCCACTCGCCGGCTGGCGCGGCAAGGACGGCACGTCTGTCGGCAAGGGCGAAGTCAATCCGGACCAGCTGCAGCGCTACATCGACAATGGCGGCTTCTGGCACCAGGACTTTGCCGCCGACCAGCGCTATTACAAGATGGCCAACCGCTCCTATCTCGACTTCGCGGCGCAGTTGGGGTTCATTCCTAAGGCCGAGCCGATCGTGTTCCAGCTCTATTCCGAGCCGATGCAGCGCTTTCGCCTCGCCGCGCGCGGCCATGGTCGCGTGCAGCCGCCGGAAGCCGAGCGCGGCCGTATCGAGACCTATATGGACCCGCTGCCGTTCTGGTTTACGCCGTTCGAAGAGGCCGCCGTCGATCTCGAAAAATATCCGCTGCATGCGCTGACGCAGCGGCCGATGCACATGTATCATTCCTGGGGTTCGCAGAATGCGTGGCTCAGGCAAATCACCAGCCAGAACCGGCTGTTCGTGCATCACAGAAAAGCGGCTGACCTCGGCCTTGTCGACGACGACTGGGTGTGGATCGAAAGCATTAACGGCCGCGTGAAGGGGCAGATCAAGCTGGTCGACGGGGTCAATGCGGATACGGTGTGGACCTGGAACGCCATCGGCAAACGGCGCGGCAGCTGGGGGCTGAAGGATGATGCCGCCGAGAGCAATCGCGGCTTCCTGCTCAACCACATTATCGGCGACCAGACCTCGGTCGATGCCAACGGCAAGCGCTATTCGAATTCCGATCCGGTGACCGGACAGGCGGCGTGGTTCGATTTGCGGGTGCGCATCGTCAAATGCGCGGCCGAGGAAGCCGGCTTCACCGAGCCGCAATTCGAGCGTTTCGGCCAACCGCCAAATGTCGCGCCATCGCCCGACATCCTTTGCTACGGCGCCGAATTCCGCGTCAACAGGGAAGCCGTGGAATGACCTGCCTTCCCGCCCATACCGACAAGAGGCTGGGGCTGGTCATCGACCTCGACACCTGCGTCGGCTGCCAGGCCTGCGTCACCGCCTGCAAGGAGTGGAACACCGGCGGCCACATGGCGCCGCTGACCGACATCCACCCCTATGGCGGCGATGTCGACGGCGTCTGGTTCAACCGCGTGCACAGCTACGAGCACACGACGGAGGCGGGCGGGCGCACCGTCAACTTCCCACGCTCCTGCCTGCATTGTGAGACGCCCGCCTGCGTCACCGTCTGCCCGACCGGCGCCTCCTACAAGCGGGCATCGGACGGCATCGTGCTGATCGACGAAAGCAAATGCATCGGCTGCAAACTGTGCAGCTGGGCCTGTCCCTACGGCGCGCGCGAATTCGACACCGATGTCGGCGTGATGAAGAAATGCACGCTCTGCGTCGACCGCATCTACAACGACAATCTGGCCGAGGAGGACCGCGTGCCGGCCTGCGTGGCCGCCTGCCCGACAAGTGCCCGGCATTTCGGCGATCTCGGCGATCCCGCATCGGCGGTGTCGCAACTGGTGGCGGAGCGCGGTGGCGTCGACCTGATGCCGGAGATGGGCTACAAGCCGACCAACAAATATCTGCCGCCGCGCGCCCACACTGAGCGTGCCGCATCGGTGCCGGCGCAAAGGCTCGAGCCGGTCAAGGCCGAGGGCGGTTTCCTCGGCTGGGTCGACCGCATGCTTTCGAACTGACATCCATGCATCCTGCCCTCTCGGTCGTTTTCTTCACCACCGCCACAGGCGCCGGTTACGGCCTGCTGGCGCTGCTTGGCGTGCTTGGCGGACCAGGGTTCATCCCGGCCGATTTCTGGCTCGGCCTCATCGGCATGGGGCTGGCGCTCGGCCTGATCGCCGCCGGTCTGTTGTCGTCAACCGGCCATCTCGGCCGGCCCGAACGGGCCTGGCGCGCCTTCTCGCAATGGCGCAGTTCCTGGCTGTCGCGCGAAGGCGTGGCGTCGGTGGCGACCTTCATCCCGGCCGGGCTGTTCGGCCTTGGCTGGGTGTTTTTTGGCCGCACCGGCGGCTGGGTGGCTATTGCGGGCTTGCTCGCGACCGTCGGCGCGGTCGTCACTGTCTGCACCACCGGCATGATCTATGCGTCGCTGAAGCCGATCGCGCAGTGGCACAGCCGCTACACGCTGCCCGGTTACCTCATCTTCTCAGTGATGACCGGCAGCGTGCTGCTCAACGCGCTGCTGCAGGCATTCGCCATCGGCTCGACTGCCATTGCCGCCGTCGCCCTGCTGCTCACCTTGCTCGGCTGGGGCTGGAAGCTGGCGACCTGGCGCCACAATGACAGGCTGGAGATCGCGACCACCGCCAATACGGCGACGGGGCTTGCCGGCGGCACAGTGCGCTCACTGGAATGGCCGCACACCGAAGAGAATTACCTACTCAAGGAGATGGGCTTTCGCATCGCCCGCAAGCACGCCGCCAAGCTGCGGCAGATTGCGCAGGTGCTGGCCTTCGCCCTTCCTGCTCTGTTTCTGCTTGCTGTGCTATTCGCTTTGCCCTGGCCGGCCGCGGCGGTTCTGTCGGTGCTTGCGGCCAGTGTCCAGTTCGCCGGCATGTTGGTCGAGCGCTGGCTGTTTTTCGCCGAGGCGAAGCACACCGTCACCCTCTATTACGGCCGGTAGAACGCCGTCAGGCGGCTTGCGCTTCCGGCGCCACCGGCAAGTCCTTCAGCAGGATTTCGATCGCGGCATCGACGACGGCTGTCCGGCGGTCGTGGGCGTAGAGGCCGTATTGGACGGTGAGCGGCTCGGGCACCGATGTCTTCAGCACCCGCATCGAAGCGGTGCGGACGGATTCCGGTGGAAGCAGACCGACGCCCAGTCCGTTCTCGATCGCCGCCTGCAGGCCGGTGACGCTCTGACACGACAAAACGATCCTGTGCTGCCGGCCGGCGGCAACCAGCGCCTCGATCATGCGCCTGCGCCAAGGGCAGGTTGCGCCAAAGGCGACGAGATCGAGCGGCCGCTCCGGATCCAGCACATAGTCCGTAGCGCAGACCCATTGCAACTCGACATTCCACGTCGTCACGGCATCGGCTGCGACGACCGATGTCGGGGCAATCATGACATCCAGCGCGTCCTCACTCCACAGCCGTCCCAGTGCGACACTGTGCTCGACCATCGCGTCAAGGCTGATGTCGGGATAGGTGCGATGCAGCCGCCCGAGTGCGGCCGAGAGCGCCGCTGTCGTGACTTCCTCGGCAAGACCGATGCGCACGCCGCCGCCAATGCCGGCCTGCTGCAGACGCGCCACCGCCTCATCGCCGAGAGCGAGGATGCGGGTCGCATATCCCAGAAACAGCTCTCCCTCCGCGGTCGGCACGACGCCGCGGCCGGTGCGCTGGAACAGATGCCGTTTGAGCAGGCCCTCGAGCCGACGCATCTGCATGCTCAGCGACGATTGGGTTCTGCCGGTCTGCGCGGCGACCCTGCTCAGGCTGCCTTGCCGGCAGACCGCGACATATGTGCGAAGAAGGTCGAGGCCGATCTGTTCAGATATCATCTTCTTTGAACTCTGTTGTCACTGATATCAGTCTACAATGATATCGCGCCACGCGCTATCTCCCTTCCACGAGAACAGCGCAAGGAAGAAAACCATGAAAGCGATCCGTGTTCACCAGCATGGCGGGCCAGACGTGCTCACCTATGAGGATGTCGACATCGGCGCGCCCGGGCCGGGCGAGGTGCGCGTGCGCAACCGGGCGGTCGGCCTCAACTTCGTCGATATCTATTTCCGCACCGGCGAATATGCGCCACCCGCCTTGCCATTCATTCCCGGCAATGAAGGCGCAGGCGAGATCGTCGCGATCGGCGAAGGCGTCAGCGGCTTTGCCCCGGGCGATCGTGTCGCCTATGTCGAAACGCTCGGCGCCTATGCCGAGGAACGCATCGTGCCGGCGCATTTCGTCGTGCATCTGCCCGACGCCATCGATTTCGAGACGGGTGCGGCAATGATGCTGAAGGGGCTGACGGCGCAATATCTGTTGCGCCGCACGTTTCGCGTCGAGGCCGGCCACACCATCCTCGTGCATGCCGCGGCTGGCGGTGTCGGCCTCATCCTGACGCAGTGGGCGAAGCATCTCGGCGCGACCGTCATCGGCACGGTCGGCTCACCCGAGAAGGCCGAACTGGCGCGCGCCAATGGCTGCGACCATGTCATCGACTACAGCGAGCAAGATTTTGCCGCGCGGGTGAATGAGATCACCCATGGCACAGGCTGCGACGTCGTCTATGACGGGGTCGGCAAGGCCACCTTCCCGGCCTCGCTCGATTGCCTGCGGCCGTTCGGCACCTTCGTCAGCTACGGCACGGCGTCGGGATCGATCCCGCCCTTCGACATCATGCTGCTGATGGAAAAGGGATCGCTGTTCGCCACCTGGCAGTTGCTGTTCCATCATCTCACCAGACGCGAAGACGTTGTCGCCATGAGCGAGGAACTCTTCAGCGTCGTCCTGAGCGGTGCGGTGAAAATCCCGGTGCATACAAGCATGCCGCTCGCGCAAGTGGCCGAGGCGCATCGCCGTCTCGAAGCGCGGCAGACGACCGGCGCTACCGTGCTAATACCGTAGAACTCAGCCCGGCCGCAGCATGGCGTGGGAAATGGCGAAGATACGCCCGGCGCCCAGCATGTAGGCCATCAGCGTCTCGCGCCGTAACAGGCCGGCATAGGCGCGGTCGAGCACGTTGAGCGAACCGGTATAGGCGCCGAAGGCCGGCATGATCATACGGCCGCCATCACCGGCAAAACAGCGCCGCCGCACCGAGCGGCCGCGCTGGACGATGCGCGCGCAGGGATGGAGATGGCCTGCGACTTCGCCCTCGGTTCGCACCTTCGACGGCTCGTGGCGGAAGAGCAGCGAGCCGATGGCGAGTTCGCGCACGGTTTCGCCGGGCAGATCCGCCGGCGCTTCCGGGTCGTGGTTGCCGGCGACCCAGAACCAGTCGCGGCCGGCCATCAGCGCCTCCAGCCGCTCGCGGAAGGATTGGTGCATGCGCTCGGCGCCGCCGCCATCGTGGAAGGAGTCGCCCAGGCTGATGACGATCGAAGGCTGGTAGTCCGCGATCACCGCCTGCAGCCGCAGCAAGGTTGCGCCGGTATCGTAAGGCGGGATCAGGGCGCCGCGCCTGGCGAAGGACGAGCCTTTTTCCAGATGCAGGTCGGAGACCGCGAGCAGCCGCAGATCGGGGAAATAAAGCACGCCGCGGGGATCGCAGACCGCGCGTTCGCCAGCGATGCCGACCATGTCGGCCTCGGCGATCAGTGTTGCGCGCGCCAGCGAAAAATTCATTTCAAGTCAGACCCTCGTGGTCAGGTTTCGCCCTTGGCCCCATGGCCTCTTCAACCAGATCGGCGGCCTCCATGAGCAGAGACTCGTTGGCGCCGCCATTGACCGATTCCCTGCCGATCTCCAGCATCACAGGCAGAGCCAGCGGCGAAATCTGGTCGAGATGCTTATGCATGATTCGACCGCGTACACGCGAGAGCATCTCGGCAAGTCTGCTGACATCGAGCAATCCGGCCGAGGCATCGGTGCGGGTCGCCTGCAGCAGGATATGGTCGGGCTCGTGGCTGCGCAACACATCGTAGATGAGGTCGGCCGAGACCGTCACCTGGCGGCCGCTCTTCTCCTGTCCAGGAAAGCGCTTCTCGATCAGCCCGGCAATGACGGCGCAGGTGCGGAAGGTGCGCTTCAGCATCCAGCTGTCGTTCAGCCAAGCTTCGAGGTCGTCGCCCAGCATGTCCTCGTCAAACAGAGCAGCCAGCGACGGCTTCTTCGCCTTGAACAAGGCCGCCATGTCGTCGAGCGCCCAGACGGCCAGCGAATAGTCGGTGGCGACGAAGCCGAGCGGACGGGCGTTGGCCCGCTCCAGCCGGCGCGTCAAAAGCATGCCGAGCGTCTGGTGTGCCAGCCTGCCCTCGAACGGATAGGCGACCATGTAGTGGCGGTTGCCGCGCGGAAAGGTTTCGACCAGAAGATCGCCCCGCTTGGGCAGCACTGACTTTTCCTTCTGCAGTCTGAGCCAGTCGGCAACCTGCTCGGGCAATGCCTGCCATTTGTGGGGATCGGCCAGCATGCCGCGCACCTGGTCGGCGAGATAGGTCGACAGCGGAAACTTGCCGCCGGCATAGGATGGCACGATGATGTTGGCGCCGGCGCCGTTCGAGACCACGCATTCATTCTCGCGAATGCCCTCGAAGCGCAGCACTTTGCCGGCGAACAGGAAGTTGTCGCCGGGCCGCAGCGTCTCGGCGAAATACTCCTCGATCTTGCCCAGCACCGGCCCACCGCGTCCGGCCATGCCGCGTCCTTGCCGAACATAGCGGACATTGAGCTCCGGCATTTCGACGATGGTGCCGACATTCAGGCGATATTGTTGCGCGATGCGAGGGTTGGAGACGCGCCACAGCCCGTCCTTGGTCTGGCGGATGCGGGCGTAGCGCTCATAGTTTTTCAGCGCATAGCCGCCGGTGGCGACGAAGTCGACGACACGGTCGAATGTCTCGCGCGCCAGCCCGACATAGGGGGCGGCACTGCGTACCTCCTCGAACAGCATGTCGGCGTCGAAAGGCGCGCCGCAGGCGACGCCCAACACATGCTGCGACAGCACGTCGAGCGCGCCATTGATCAGCGGTGGCGTGTCCTGCGCGCCGAGATAGTTGGCGTCGAGTGCCGCCCGGCATTCCAGCACCTCGAAGCGGTTCGCCGGGATGAGGATCGCCTTCGACGGCTCGTCCATGCGGTGGTTGGCGCGGCCGATGCGCTGCGCCAACCGGCTGGCGCCCTTGGGCGCGCCGACATGGACAACCAGATCGACATCGCCCCAGTCGATGCCAAGGTCCAGCGTCGAGGTGGCGACGATGGCACGCAGCGCGTTGTCTGCCATCGCCTTCTCGACGCGGCGGCGCTGGCCGACATCGAGCGAACCATGATGCAGCGCGATCGGCAGCGAATCCTCATTCGCCCGCCACAGTTCCTGGAACAGCATCTCGGCCTGGCTGCGGGTGTTGACGAACAGCAGCGTCATGCGATGCTTCTGGATCGCCTCATAAATCTCGGGAATGGCATAGCGCGCCGAATGTCCCGACCACGGCACACGCTCGCGCGAGTCGAGGATGGAGATGTCGGGCCTGGCGCCACCGGAGACGGTGATCAGCCCGGCCATGTCGCCGGGTGGATTTTGCCCGACCAGCCAGCGCCGCAATTCATCGGGCTCGGCGACCGTCGCCGACAGGCCGATGGTCTGCAGGCCGGGCACGTAGGTGCGCAGCCGCGCCAGGCCGAGCGCCAGAAGGTGGCCGCGTTTCGAAATTACCAGCGAATGCAGTTCGTCGAGCACGACATAGCGCAGATCCTCGAAGAAGCGCCTGGCATCAGGCGCCGCGATCAGCAGCGCCAGCTGCTCCGGGGTGGTCAGCAGGATATCAGGAGGCACCAGCTTCTGCCGCTGGCGCTTATGCGAGGGCGTGTCGCCGGTGCGCGTCTCGATGGTGACGGGAAGGCCGATCTCTTCCACCGGCTTGCCGAGATTGCGTTCGATGTCGACGGCCAACGCCTTGAGCGGCGAGATGTAGAGCGTGTGGATGCCGCGATGCGCCTGGCCGGGTTTGCGTCTCGGACGGTTGGCCAGTTCGGTGAGCGATGGCATGAAGCCGGCGAGCGTCTTGCCGGCCCCGGTCGGCGCGATCAGCAGCACTGACTGCCCGGCCTGGGCTCGCGCCAAAAGCTCGATCTGATGGGCGCGCGGCGACCAGCCTTTCTCGCCGAACCATCTGACGAATGGTTCGGGCAAAGCGACGGTGGCATTGTGTTCGGCAAGGCGCGGCTGCTCTGTCACGCGAGAGAGGTAGCGCGAGCGCGCGCGAACTCCAAGGAAAATCGGAACAAAAGGTGATCGGGCAAGCTTTCCTCGCCCCGTTTACGGGGAGAGGATGCCGGCAGGCAGGTGAGGGGCAGCGCAAACTTGTCAGGTTATCGTCTTATACATTGGCAGCAGTGGGCCATGCGCCGACGTCAGCGCCGCCACTCCTCCGCCCTTCGGGCACCTTCTCCCCGTAAAACGGGGAGAAGGAAGAAGCTTACGGCCTGCGAAACCGCGTCGGCCCGCCATACAGATACCCAATCCGGTCGATCGCGTCCTTCAGCCCTTCGCGCGACACCAGCATGGTGTGGCCGTTGGCGTGGATCATATCGCGGGCGTCGGTCATGATGGCGACGTGGCCCTTCCAGAATACCAGGTCGCCGCGCTTCAGCCCGGCATAATCCGGGCCGGGATCGAGTGGTTCGCCAAGGCCTGCCGCCTGCATGTCGGAATCGCGCAGGACATTGCGGCCGGCCATGCGCATGGCCAGCTGCACAAGGCCCGAACAGTCGATGCCGAAGCCGGAGGTGCCGCCCCAGAGATAGGGCGTGCCGAGAAACATCTCGGCCACCGCGACGTAGTCGTGAGCCACGTCGCCAAGCGGGCGCAGATGGCCGGCGATCAGCGCCTCGCCGGAGGGCAGCAGCGCATAGTGGGTGCCGCGCGTTTCGGCAGCGCCCGTCACCGTCACCGTCGAGCCCATCGACAGCTGGCCGGCGATCGGAAAGCGCAGATCGGCGCCGGGATACAGGAAGGTGCGCGGCGCCGCGACAATATGGGTGGGCGCATGCTCGCGAGCACCCAACATGGTGGCGCCGACATAGCCGACATAGCCGTCGCGTTCAGCCTGGACCCAGGCCCAACCCTCGGCTTCCTCGAAGACAAGCACATCGTCACCAAACAGCACCTGCGTGTTGACGCCGGCATCCGGGCGCGGCGCCTTGCGGATATCGGCCACGGAGGCCGCGATGCGCGCCGGACGGCCGGTGACGAAGCGATCGGCCGATACCTCGCCTTTCAGCCTGGCATCGGCGAGGTCGGAACGGAAGGCGTGAAGGCGGGCATCCCTGGCAGTCAAATCAGCAATCCAGCTATTGGGTATGGTCAGATGGGCAGCTCATGCGCTCGGGCAACGATACCATCGCCGAAGCGCTCGACAAAGAGCGCGCCTTCGACCGTGCGCCGGATCAGCACGTTGCGCTTGTCGAGCTCGTCGCGATGGCGCGACACAAGCTTCAGCGCGCCCATCGTATCGAGCGCGCGGGTGATGACCGGCTTGGTGACGTTGAGGCGGGCTGCCAACCCGCGCACGGTGTGCGGCGGCGGGTCAAGATAGATGGTGAACAGGATCGCCGTCTGGCGCATGGTGAGATCGGGCGCGTTATCGCGCACCTGCGACAGCATCACCTGCTGCCACAGTCGCATCGCCTGGCTCGGACGCATCGAAATCGACATCGCCCGAGCATGACGGCAAATTGTTTCGGTTCCGTTTCAGTTTGGAGGCCGTGCACTATGCCTCACGACCTCAGGCATAGCGCCTCGAAATGATCCGCTCCAGCGCGCGGATGCCTTGCGCCTCGCCGCCGGCAGGGCCGTAGGGGCGGTCGGACGGATTCCAGGCAAAGATGTCGAAATGCGCCCAGCCCGGCGTCCGCTCGACAAAGCGTTTCAGGAACAGCGCCGCGGTGACCGAACCGGCAAAGCCGTCGGTGGTGACATTGTTGATGTCGGCGATCTTCGAGGCCAGCCTGGCATCGTAGGGCCGCCACAGCGGCATGCGCCACAACGGATCCTCGACGGCAACGGAGGCCGCCACCAATTCGGACGCCAGCGCTTCGTCGCCGGTGTAGAAAGGCGGCAGGTCGGGACCGAGCGCGACGCGCGCGGCCCCGGTCAGCGTCGCCATGTCGATCAACAGTTCAGGCTCCTCATCATCGGCCAGCGCCAGCGCATCAGCCAGCACCAGCCGCCCTTCGGCGTCGGTGTTGCCGATCTCGACGGTGATGCCCTTGCGGCTGGTCAGCACATCGCCAGGCCGGAAAGCATTGCCGGCAATCGAGTTCTCGACCGCCGGGATCAGGACGCGCAGCCGGACCTTCAGCCTGGCGGCCATGATCATCGAGGCCAAGCCCAGCACATTGGCGGCGCCGCCCATATCCTTCTTCATCAACAGCATGCCAGACGACGGCTTGATGTCGAGACCGCCTGTGTCGAAACAGACGCCCTTGCCGACCAGCGTCACCTTCGGCGCATCGGCCCGTCCCCAAATCATGTCGATCAGGCGCGGCGTGCCGACAGAGGCGCGGCCGACCGCATGAATCATCGGAAAATTCTGCTTCAAGAGATCGTCGCCCTTGATCACCGACACCTCGGCCTTGTGTGTCGCCGCCAAGGTCCGCACGGCCTTTTCCAACTCGTCCGGTCCCATGTCACTGGTCGGCGTATTGACGAGATCGCGCGTCAGGAAGACGCCTTCGGCGATGCGGCGGACACGGCCCGCATCGGCGCCGGACGGCAGCGCAAAGCGCAATGCCTTGGCTGGCTTCTTGCCGTATCGGGTGAAGACATAGCCGCCGAGAACCAGGGCTATAGCCGAGAGTTCCGGCTCGGCATGCGCCGAGCCAAGGTGCCAGTCGCCCTCCGGCAGGGCTCTCGCCAGCGCACCTATGGCCAGCGCGCCCTCGCCTTCGCCGATGCCGAAAAGGGCGCCGGCAAGCACGCCGTTTTCGCCGGGCACGGTGAGTGTCCTGCCGGCTTCGCCGGAAAAGCCGTTGGCGGCCGCCCAGGTGATCGTGGAAGGCGAAAGCCCCAAGGCCTCCAGGCCATCCCTCGCGACCAGGTGGACGGGCAAGGCAGTGTTTAGTGTCTCGACGAGTTCGACGGGCATTCGATGGTCTCCGCGCAGGCTTGCAAGTCGCCCCCAAGTCACCTGACAGGGACGTCGAATGATTTCAACCTCTATGCACAGAGGCCAGGCATAGGAAAATGCCAAGCCAATGGCTTCCGGCGGGCCGCGTACCGATCTCAACGGGCCGCTTTTTAACTATCCGTTAGGGTTAACAGAATATTTCTGGGGGAATGAAGACGGCCATGCAATGGCCGCGCCCAGGAATGGAGAGCCCCGTGCCGATGCCGACCAACCGCAGGATGAACGTCACGGGCAAACGGGTGGTCACCACGGCGTTGCTGATGGCGCTCGCGGCCGGTGTTGCCGGGTGCGGAACCAGCAAGCTTACGACCGGCTCGATCGGGCGCACCAGCGGCAAACCGCTGGAAACCATGTCGGCCAACGAGTTGCACGGCGCGACCACGCGACTTGGCGAATCCTACGCAAAGAATCCCAACGACAAGCGGCTGGCGACAAATTTTGCGGCGGCGTTGCAGATGGACGGCGATGCCGACCAGTCGCTTGCCGTGATGCGTAAGCTCGCGATCGCCTACCCCAAGGATCGCGACGTGCTCGCCGCTTATGGCAAGGCCCTCGCCGCCAATGGCCAGTTCGAGTCCGCGCTCGACGCCGTGCGCCGGGCGCAGACGCCGGAATATCCGGACTGGCGGCTGATGTCGGCGGAGGCCGCCATCCTCGACCAGATCGGCCAGAAGGATGAAGCGCGCCAGGATTACCGCAAGGCGCTGGACCTCAAGCCAAATGAGCCTTCGATCCTTTCCAATCTCGGCATGTCCTATGTACTGGAAGGCGATCTGCGCACCGCTGAGACCTATATGCGCTCGGCCGCCCAGCAACCGAACGCCGACAGCCGGGTGCGCCAGAACCTGGCGCTGGTCGTGGGTCTTCAGGGCCGTTTCGACGAGGCCGAGAAGATCGCCTCGCAGGAGCTTTCGCCCGAACAGGCACAAGCCAATGTGGCCTACCTTCGCCAGATGCTTGCCCAGCAGAACGCTTGGAGCCAGCTCAAGGATCAGGACAAGGACAAGCCGGCGACCAACTGAGCGCCGAACACATCTCCGCGCAGCGCAAGATCCATCCACATCAAAGCTGAAAACCGAGAGCCGCATTGCATCGGCAACCCGGCTCTTTGGTATGGCCGCAACGAAGCCTACTGGCTCGAGGAATTGTGCTGGTCGCCGAAGATGCCGCGCTGGCTGACCTGAATGCCGGCTGGTCCAAGAATGATGGCGAACAACACCGGCAGGAAAAACAGGATCATCGGCACGGTGAGCTTCGGCGGCAGGGCTGCGGCCTTCTTCTCGGCGGCATTCATGCGCATGTCGCGACTTTCCGAGGCCAGCACGCGTAATGCGTGCGCCACGGGCGTGCCGTAGCGCTCGGCCTGAACCAGCGCCTGGGACACCGACTTCACCGATTCCAGGCCGGTACGAGCCGCGAGGTTTTCATAAGCCTGCTTGCGCTCCTGCAGATAAGAGAGTTCGGCATTGGTCAGCACGAACTCCTCCGCCAACGCCACCGACTGCGAGCCGATCTCATCGGCGACCCTGCGCATTGCAGCCTCTACCGACATGCCCGACTCGACGCAGATCAGCATCAGGTCGAGCGCGTCCGGCCACGCCTGCTGGATCGACTGCTTGCGTTTGGCGGCACGGTTGTTGACGTAAAGGATCGGCGCGTAGAAACCGGCATAGGCGACAAGGATGCAGACGAACAGCTTCACGAAAGCCGGCCGATCCGGCAGCCCGCCGAGCACGAACAGATAGATCGCCGCCAGCGCGAAACCGACAAAAGGCAGGACCAGGCGGAAAAACAGGAACCGCGTCAGCGGGTTCTGGCCACGAAAGCCCGCCACTTTGAGCTTCTGCAGCGTGCCTTCATCGGCCAGCGCACGCCGGAGGTCCAGCCTGTCGACGATGTTGCGCATGCCGATAGACTGTTCCTCGCGCAGGCCCTTGCGGCGCCGATCGGCTTCGTTGGCCAGCCGCGCGCGCTGCTTGGCGCGCAGCTCGTCCCGCTCCAGCGCCACCGATTTCATGCGTGCCTTGAGCTGGTTGCCACCCAGGGCCGGCAGCACCGTGAAGACGGTCGCGAACACCGCGATGCCGACCAACAATGCGATCAGGAAGGCGGGATCGGTCAGCGATTTGACGACTTGGTCGGTCATTCGTTTTCAGTCTTTTCGTTCGAGCTTTCCGAAGTCGGGCCTAAACCTCAAAGTTCATCATCTTGCGCATCACCAGAATGCCGATAGACATCCAGACGCCGGAACAGCCGAGGATCAGATTGCCGGTGCTGGTGGTGAACAGCGGCATGATGTAATTCGGGCTCGACAGGTAGACGAGAAGGGCGACGACGAAAGGCAGAGCGCCGATGATGACGGCCGACGCCTTCGCTTCCATCGACAGCGCCTGGACCTTGGCCTTCATCTTCTTGCGGTCGCGAAGCACGCGCGAAAGGTTGCCCAGCGCCTCGGAGAGATTGCCGCCGGCCTGCGACTGGATCTGGATGACGATGCCAAAAAAGCTTGCCTCGCTGCATGGCATGGTTTCGGCCATGCGCAAGGTGGCATCGGGGATGGACATGCCAACCTGCTGTGAATCGACGATGCGGCGGAACTCGGTCTTGACCGGCTCCGGCGATTCATTGGCGATCAGGCGAATGGCGTCGTTGAGCGGCAGGCCGGACTTGACGGCGCGCACTATGATGTCGAGGGCGTTGGGAAATTCGTTGAGGAACGCCTTGACCCGGCGCGCGCGGCGAAACGAGACGAACCAGCGGGGCAGGCCGAGCGCGCCGGCCAGCAGCGCGCCTGGCAAGACCAGCAGCGGCGCGCCTGCGAAATAGGCAAGCGCCGTCAGCGCGATGCCGCAAAAGAGGGAGTAGAGATAGAAACGCTCAATCGAGACCTGCATGCCGGCCTGACGGAGCAGGGCCTTCAGCGGCGGCTTCTTGACAACGCGTTCGGTGGTCTTCTGCTTTTCGTCGAGCTGTTTCAGTGAATCCTGGACGGATTTGCGCCGCTTGGCCGCCTCCGCGACACGGTCGCGTGAAGCCTTGACGACCGAACGATCGGTCTCGGCGGCTTTGATCGTCTCGAGCCGCTTGCCGGCCTGCTTCTCGTTGTTCATCTGGGTGAACAGGAAGGCATAGGCGACCGCGCCGGCGCTGAAGCCGGCGAGCACGATGAACGCCAGTACGGTGGTGTCAATTCCGAACATCAACCTTGGTCCCCACGCCTCCAGATGCGTCAGTCAGCGCGTTTCTCCATCGATTCCAGCGCATTGGCGAGGCGCTGTTCCTCGCCATAGTAGCGGGCACGATCCCAAAAATGCGGACGGCCAATGCCGGTCGACACATGCTCGCCCAGCAGCCTGCCGTTCGAGTCCTCGCCCTTGATGTTATAGAGCACGAGATCCTGCGTGATGATGACGTCGCCTTCCATGCCGATCACCTCGGTGATGTGGGTGATGCGGCGCGACCCGTCGCGAAGGCGTGCTGCCTGGATGATGACATCGATGGAGCCGACGACGATTTCGCGCACAGTCTTCTGTGGCAATGAATAGCCTCCCATGGCGATCATCGATTCGATACGGTTCAGGCATTCGCGCGGGCTGTTGGAGTGGATCGTTCCCATCGAACCGTCATGGCCGGTGTTCATCGCCTGTAGCAGGTCGAAAACCTCCGGTCCGCGCACTTCGCCGACGATGATGCGTTCGGGCCGCATGCGCAGGCAGTTCTTGACTAGGTCGCGCATGGTCACCTCGCCTTCGCCCTCGAGATTGGGCGGGCGGGTTTCGAGACGCACCACATGCGGCTGCTGCAGTTGCAGCTCGGCCGAGTCCTCGCAGGTGATGACGCGTTCCTCGCGGTCGATATAGTTGGTCAGGCAGTTGAGCAGCGTCGTCTTGCCGGAGCCGGTACCGCCGGAGATGACGATGTTGCAGCGGACGCGGCCGATGATCTTGAGGATCTCGGCGCCCTGCGGCGAGATGGCGCCGAACTTGACCAGCTGATCGAGCGTCAGCTTGTCCTTCTTGAACTTGCGGATGGTGAGCGCGGTGCCGTCGATGGACAGCGGCGGGGCGATGACATTGACGCGGGAACCGTCGGGCAGGCGGGCGTCGCAGATCGGGCTCGATTCGTCGACGCGGCGGCCAACCTGGCTGACGATGCGCTGGCAGATGTTGAGCAGTTGCTGATTGTCGCGGAAGCGGATGCCGGTCTGTTCGACCTTGCCGTTGACTTCGATGTAGACGTTCTTGGAGCCGTTGACCATGATGTCGGCGATATCGTCGCGGGCAAGCAACGGCTCCAGCGGGCCGTAGCCCAGCACGTCGTTGCAGATGTCTTCGAGCAGCTCTTCCTGCTCGGCAATCGACATTGCGAAATTTTTGATGGCGATGATGTCGTTGACGATATCGCGGATTTCCTCGCGCGCGCTCTCGGGATCGAGCTTGGCGAGCTGCGACAGGTCGATGGTGTCGATAAGCGCGGAGAAGACCTGACTCTTGGTGTCGTAGTAGGTCTCGCTGCGTTCGCGCTGGACCTTTCTTACCGGCTCCGGCGCTATTGGCGGCGCCTCAACAGCACGGCGAGCGGGCGGCATTGCCGGCGCAGCAGACGGCGACGCTGCGGCGGGCCGGGAAAGAACGGCCGTGTCCGCGGGCTTTGCAGCCGCCGGCGCCGCTGGCGGCGGTGCTGGATGACGGAATTCCGGGGTGGACCGGCTACCGTCGTCGGAGCCTCTTTTACCAAACATGATCGACTACCAATTCCGCTTGAGAAGCGTCATTTCTTGTTACGCGAGAGCTTGCCGAGCAGGCCGCCAAGGCCTGCCTTCTTCTTGGCCTTGATTTCGCTGCGACCGGTCAGCACATGCGCGATTTCATTGATCATCCCGACGACCGGGCTCTTGGCATCCATCTCGCCCAGCATGCGACCGTTGTTGGCGGCGTTTCCAAACAGCAACGGGTCGAAGGCGATCACCGACATCGGCGTGATGCCGAGCGGCTCGGCGAAGTCGGAAGCTGATATTTCGGGTCGTTTCGGCACCCCGGCCTGATTGATGATGAGCTTCGGCGGCGCATCGTTCGGGCGAAGCCGCGTCAGCATATCGACCATATTCTTGGTGTTGCGCAGATTGGCCAGTTCCGGTGTCGCCGTGATGACGATCTCGTCGGCCTTCATCAGTGTGTTCTTGGTCCAGCCAGTCCAGACATGGGGGACGTCGAGCACCAGCAGCGGCACGCTGCGCTGCGCGGTGTCGATGAGTTGTGTGAAGGCCTCGGGATCGAAGTCGTAGACCCGCTCCAGAGTGGAGGGCGCAGCAAGCAACGACAGATGCTCGGCGCACTGGGCAAGCAACCGGTCGAGATAGACCTCGTCGACGCGTTCGGGCGAAAACACGGCTTCGGCGATGCCTTGCGCCGGGTCCTGGTCGAAATTTATGTTGGCCGTCCCGAAAGCCAGGTCGAGATCGGCGACGACCACTTCCGACTTGAACAGTGATGACATCGCCCACGCCACATTGTGGGCGATGGTCGAGGAGCCGACGCCGCCCTTGGCGCCGATGAAGGCAATCGAGCGGCCGATCGGCTCGGCCTCCGGATCGACGAAGATCGACGACACCACGGAGACGACATCGGCCATCGACACCGGCGCGATGACATATTCGGAAATACCGAAGCGGATAAGTTCGCGGTAAAGCCCGACATCGTTGTAGTGGCCGATCACCACGACTTTCGAGGAGGGATCGCAATATTCGGAAAGCTGGGCAAGCTGCTCCAGCAATTGCTTCGGTTCGCTGCGTGATTCCAGCAGGATCAGGTTCGGCGTGGGCGCCGACTGGTAGAATTCGATTGCCGTGGCGATGCCGCCCATATGCACTTTCAGATGCGCCTTCGCCATGCGGCGGTCCTCGCCGGCCCGCTCCACCGGATGCGCGACACCTTCGGTCTCGCAAAATGCCTGGATCGAAATACGTGGGACCGGCCGCAGCGCCTGCATCGCGGCAATATCTGATTGCGAGCTGTCGCCGCCGTCTACGGGCGCGTCATAGGCAAGATTGCTCATCGTCATGCTCTTTCCGTGACTTCTCTTTCCGGTCTCGCGGGACTGGCGCTCCTAGTACGTCACTTCCGAATTGCCGAGGAACTCGTCCGAAATACCCCTACCGCGATAGACGTCGATCACCGCACCGCGGTTCTCGGCGTCGATATCGGTCGACTTTCTTGGCCCCAGCAGATCGGTCGGATTGGCGAGCTGTGCGGCGAGGTTGTTCTGAGACGAGCAGCCGTAATCGGCGTAGTGCTTGTTTTCCGAGGTCTCGAACAAGTCCCCGGGCCAGCGCCCGCATTTGTCGGTCTGGGCCCTCACCGAAATATAGGAGACGCGGATAGGCGCCGAGGCTTCCGGGGAAACCGACTGATAGGAGGTAACGACGATCCGGTTTCGCTTGATGCCGCTGGCAACCGCCAGCCTGGCGAAATCGCGCGCCGCGGCAGTCGCTGCCACCTCGTTGGCCGAGCCGATCGGGGTTGCGATCGTCAGCGCCGGGGCAGCGCTCTTGTCGTAGCCGTCGAGGAAGCCGAGAAGCGTATCGCGCTGCGAGCCGGTCATGCCGCGATCACCGGCGCCGACCGGAAGGTCGATCTTCTGGTTCTTCTCGGCAATGACGATCGGATGCGTGGTGCGATAGTCATCGGGGATTGCCCCAACCGTGATGCTGTCGCGCTTGGCGCAACCGGCGAGCGAGGCCGCGATCGCGATCGCCAGGATCGGTATTGCCGATCGGCGGATCCGGGCACCATCGGACCGCACTGTTGCGGCGACCGCCATTGCCTTCGATGCTGACTGAGACATGTCCGCTCCCCGCTTACTTGTAGATGAAGCCGACAACGCCGTGATAGCGGCCGTTGGGCTTGTCGGTCTGCATGGTGCCGTAGACGCGGTTGACGCGGCCAAGGAACATGGCCGGGCCATCGCCGGCGGCGTTGAAATTGTCGTCCGGCTTGGCCAGGTCGTTGCGCGCCACCGGCCGCGCCAGATAGGGCGTGATGATGATCACCAGCTCGCTTTCGTTGCGGACGAAATCGCGGCTGCGGAACAACGTGCCGAGCACCGGGATCTTGGCAAGGCCGGGCAGACCCGAGACCGCCTGGCGGACGTCGTCGCGAACCAGGCCGGCGATCATCATCGAGCCGCCTGACGGCAATTCGACGGTGGTGTCGGCAAGCCTCTTGCGGATCGACAGGAGCGTCGTGCCGGGCAAGTTGGCGGCGCCCTCCAGGGTGGTCGCACCTTCCATGGTCGGCTCCGACACGGAGGTCCTGACCTTGAGGCTGATCCGGCCCGCCGACAGCACAACGGGCTGGAACTCGAGGCCTATGCCGTATTCGAGCTTTTCGTTGGTGTAGGTTACCTGGCCGGTCTGGTTGTCGGTCGAAACGTTGTTCGTACGTGCGGTGATAAGATTGAATTCGCCGCCGGCCCTGAACGTTGCCTTCTCGCCCGAAACCGCCGTGAGGGTCGGTTCGGCAAGCGTCTTCATGACGCCGCTTTGCTCCATGGCGTTGATGTAGGCTTGAAGGCCATTGCCTTTCCCGTCACCCAGCAGATTCAGCCCCGAATTCTGCGAAAGCGGTTTGCCCAGCCCGTAGCTGGGCGAACTCAGCGCACCGTAGGAAATGCCGTCGATGCTGCCGTTGCCGACCATATTGACGCCGAGCTGCTTCATCACCGAGCGGCTGACTTCGGCCACGGTCACCTTCAGCGTCACCTGGTCGTCGCCGATGATCTGCAGCAGGTTGACGATCTTCGAGACCCGGCGCTCGGCATCCGGATTGTTGATGTCGACGCCGCCATTGGCATTGCCACCGGCCGCGGTCTGCGAATACTGGCCGGTCGTCGCTTCACCGCCGGACACGAAGATGGTTGCCAGATCGACGGCGCGTTTGGCATCGAGCGGCGTATCCACCGTGCCGGTCAGGACGACGTTGTCGTTCAGCAACTCGACCTTGATGTCGGCCGTCGGCAGAAAGCGCTTGAGATAGTCGTCCAACCCGGCGACGTCGCGTTCGACGGCCAGGTCCAGACTGACGATCTGCTCGCCATTGGGACCGAAGACGAAGATGTTGGTTTCGCCCACTGCCTTGCCGAACAGATAGATGCGCCTTGCCGTGCGTGTCACCGCATCGGCGACCGCGGGGTTGGCGACAAGAATGTCGTAGGCGTCGCTTGGCAGGTCGATGACCACCGATTTGTTGAGGCCGAGCTTGACGCGTTGCGTGGCAGTCGAAGCCGTGACCCCGGCCCTCTTGCCGGCGGCCTTGGCCTCGAGGAGGCCACTTGCATGGGCTCCGAGGAAAAGCAGGCCGATTGCCGCAGCCATGGTGACCGGCAGTTTAGCGATTAACCTCATTTCCTTGCCCCTACTTCGGAAACTTCGCCCGATTTGATCAACCGCACCGTTCCGCGCCGCCCATTGCCGGAAACGAGGTAGTCGGCCTCATCCGTATGTTTTTCCTTGTTGTCGGTGATCGAACGCAGTGCCAGCGTCAGACGATCGGCCATCTGCTGGGCGACAGTGATGATCTCGGCCTGCTGCGGCGTCAGCTCCAGCGTCGCCGTCTGTCCGACCCTGGTCTTCTTGCCTTCCTCGTCCTCCTGGATGGTCTGGTCGATCGCCAGGACGCGGATGTTCTTGAGGATGGTTTCTGTGGTGAATCCGCTGCCGGCGTTGCCGGTGTCGGATCTGCGGGTCATGATGACGTCGACAAAATCGTTGGGCAGGATAAAGCCGCCTGCCGACGTATCGGCCGAGATCGCGGTGGCGACGGCGCGCATGCCGGTGGGCAGGATCGACGACATGAAGCTCTGCCCCTCGCCGATCAGCTTGGAGCGCCGCAACGGCTCGCCGGTGTACATTGCGACGCGGGCAACAGAGCCTTTCAGCTTCTCCAGCGCGTCGGGTTCGACGGCGCGGGTGATGAAATTCGCGTTGATCCCTTCGGCCGGCCAGGACTCCCAGCTGATGTTGTTCTCAAGCGGACTGCCCATGGCGACGTCGCCGGAAAGCACGAGGACATCCTGCAAGGCGATTGCAGGCGCCTGAGGCGCGTCGACGACGACCTGTTGGGGCGGCGAGACCGCCACCATGTTCTTGGCAACGTAACCTGCACCACCCGCCGCAGCCACCGCCACGCCCAGAATGATCAGTCGGGATGCTGGCATCTGTCCGAACCCTCGCCTTTAGGCAAACCACCTATCCAGGCCGGACTTTGCAGCGGCAATCGTCAAAACAAGGTTAATGTAATGCTTACGATCGTGATTAATTTAAGGTTTACATAAATTGGACACATCCAACGCTGCGACAAACAAAAAGGCGGCCAAGCCGCCTCTTTTCATCGATGCCGGAGAGGTTCGCTGTATCAGGTCGCCAGCCTTGCCAATGCCCAGACCATCAAAGGTGAATCCGGATAGGTCAGCAACCCGCCAATGCCGAGTGCAATGCCGTAGGGAACGCCAGTCGTGTCGTCGGCGAAATGGCGCAGGAACGGATTGTGGCTGGTATAAGTCGCCAGCGGCGATTTCCGATAGAGAAGGATGGCGAGCGTCAGCAGACCACCGATGAACGTCGAGATCACGAGATACTCGACAAGGTGAGGGTTGAACCCCATCCAGACGGCGGTGCCGGCGAGCAGCTTGGCGTCGCCGCCCCCCATGCCGCCAAGCGCAAACAGACCGAATGTCACAGCCAGCACCAGGGCGCCGGCAGCGAAATGCCAGCCATAGGTTGCCCAGTCCATGCCCGTCAACGGCGCAACCAGGGCAAACACCGCCAGCAGCAACACCGGTACGCGGTTGGCGATCGTCATCGACAGCATGTCGGAGATCGCGGCGAAGAGCATGCAAAAAGGAAAGACGACGAAGATCAACGCTTCGAGCATGGGTGCGGCACCCTGTTGCCAACTGTATCCAGCCTCAGCCTAGACATATACGATTAACGATCGATGAGACTGGGTACTCGAAATCGCCCGACGCGATGAAATAGGGGCCGCCAATCAGGCGGCCCTTATCTCTAAAGCAACCAGGGGTATTACGAACCACTCACCTTGCCGGCGATCTCGGTGAACTTGTTGTTCAGGGCGTTGCCGAGCGAACCAGCACCGACCATGATGGCAAGCGCGATGAGAGCGGCGATCAGACCGTATTCGATAGCGGTCGCGCCGGACTCGTCCTTCACGAAACGTGCGATGAGATTAGACATTCGAGAGCTCCTACTCCACGTGTTACAGCACTTCCGTCAACTTCTGTGTGGTGGTTGATCGGATGCTGCCAATCTAGGGAGAAGCTCTTTCAATCGGCTTAATAAACAGCCTTACCGATTCCTTTCGCGCCTCGAACAGCTTGCGTGGTTAACCGTAAACTAAACGCCGAACAGCGGCTCGCCTACCCGTGAAAAGGCCGCGAAAGCTGGAGCTTCAAGGCTATCGGCAGGACGCTCTTTATATTAGCCAGTGGCAAAATGCCCGCGGATATCCCAGGCCCGGTCATCGGCTTAACCGTTGGTTCACCAATCTCCTTCATGTTCCGTTGAACAAGTTTGCCGTGGAGCGCCTCGATGACCGCCATGAAATCGTCATTCCTGCTTGCCGCGCTTCTCGCCGTTCCGGCTTTTGTGCTGCCGGCCAAGGCCGGAGCCGGCATCGAAGTGACGATGAACCAGGCCAAGATCGTCAAACTGACACGCCCAGCCGACACTATCGTTGTCGGCAATCCGGCGATTGCCGACGCCTCCGTCCAGGATGCATCGACGATCGTGCTGACGGGCAAGGGGTTCGGTGTCACCAATCTGGTTGTCCTCGACCAGGAGGGCAGCCCAATCATCGACGAGCAGGTGACGGTGGTGCGCCAGGACGCGTCGTCGGTGCGTATATACAGGCGCGCTTCGGTACAGACCATGTCCTGCACGCCCTATTGCGAGAGCTCGTTCAAGAGCGAGTCGGAGAAGGCCTCCGAAGCCGAAATGAGCGCCGGCCAGTAAGCGCCTGGGCTGCTAGCAGTTTCCCGAAATTTTGCTTCGGTTAGCGGCGGGTTAATGCCTTCCCATCGAATTTAACGGTCATCCAAACCGGACCTCAATGGGTTCTCGCTAATGTTGCTGACGGTACCGCATCAGGATCGGCAGGGACGTGACATGGGCGACGTTTTGGACGGGCGTTTAGACGAGGATTCAGGACGCGAGATCGCGAAGGGCAAGGCAGGACGCGTAACGTTTACCCGCCGCTTCCTTGGCGATCGTCGCGGCAGCACGGCGATGGAATTCGCCATGCTGGCGATCCCGTTTGCGCTTCTCGTCTTCGCCATCCTCGAGAGCTGCATTTCATTTGCCGGACAGGAGGTGATGGCCAACATCACCGACGACGTCGCCCGCCAGGTGCGCACCGGCCAGCTGAAGCCGGCCGACCTGACCGGAACCAAGCTCCGGGACCTCATCTGCACCAGACTGGAGATCATGGTCGCCAAGACCTGTCCCGGACTGCTGGTGGATCTGCGCGAATATCCGACCTTTGCCGATGCCGCCACGGCTGGCTTCAAGATCGTCAATGGCGAGATCGTGCTGACGCAAGGCACGAATTCGATGAGCTTCGCCGTGACGCCGGGCCTGGCGGAAACGAAGAACATGCTGCGGGTCTTCTACAAATGGCCGGTCATGACCGATTTCATGGCCAAATCGATGGCCAATCTGAAAGACGGCAACACGCTGCATTTCGCATCGGTGACCTGGCAGAACGAACCGTTCGACGACTGAGAACGCAGCGTTATTTTGGCTTAAAGGGAAACAGGCATGTATCGTGCGGGGGCACATCAGGGGTTTTCGAGTATCTGGGCAAGAGCGATGCGATTCTGCTCGGATCGCCGCGGCGTCGCGGCCATCGAGTTCGCCTTCATCGTGCCTGTGCTGCTCATCATGTATTTCGTGACCATGGAGGCGTCGCAGGCCATCGAGACCAGCAAGAAGGTCAGCCGCATCGGCTCCATGGTTGCGGATCTCGTGACGCAGCAGACGTCGGTCACGCAAGCAGACCTCGATGCGATCATGAAGATCGGTACCTCGACCCTGCAGCCCTACAACCGCTCAACGCCGACGATCATCGTCACGGCGATACAGGTCACGACCGAGACGCCGCCGAAGGTAAAGGTCGTGTGGTCGCGCAAGCTGGTCGAGGGCGCCTATAGCGTCGACGCCGCCAAGGACACCATCACGACAGTTCCCTCCACGCTCAAGATCGCTGACACGTTCCTCATCCGCGTCGAAAGCAGACTCGGTTACAAACCCATCATCACCTGGTCTGCCGACAGCGAAAAGCGACTTGGTCTGACCTCGGCCTTCGACTCGATAACGATGGGCGAGACCTATTACCTCAGGCCGCGCCGGGGCCCGACCGTCCCCTGCAGCAACTGCTGAAGTGCCGGATCTATTGGCCGCTGCTGTCCGACAGCAGGCGCACGATGGCTGTTGCCATCGCATAGTCGCCGGCCGCGGCTGATATGAAGCCGCCGGAATGTTTCGATTCCACGAAATCGTAGACTTCCGGCGACTGCGATCGGAGATTGGTAAGCAAGACGGTCAGCCGGCGCTTGGCTTCGGGGTCGAGATCGCTGCGGACGGCGTGGGGACCGTATCGCAGCATACCGGAGGTCCAGATGATCTGGAGCGCGGCTTTTGGAATTCCCGCTGCCTCCAGCCGCGCCGCCGTGCCGCCCGGATCAGCCGGCTGATCGCCGGCAATTGCCGTCCGGTTTTCCGCCGCGGCCCGCTCCCAGCCGAACACGGCATCGGCCTGGCCATCGACCAGCATCGCTTCGGCAGCGGCGGCCGAGCCGGCATGAGTGAGGAATGGCGCATCCTGGCTGATCTTGATGCCATCGGCGGCCAGCCCGGCGAGCGGTAGAAGAGAACCGCCGACATTATCGGAAGGCGCCATGGCGATGTGGTGCGTTTGCATGGCTGCAAGATCGGGAAGCTTGCTGTCGCGCGTCAAAAGCACGGAGCGGATGCCGGTTGCGCCGTCGGCATCGACCGGCGCCACCAGAGGTTCGACGCAGCCGCAGCGCTCCAAGGCGGTGGCGTAGGCGGTCGCCGAATAGACCGCGTACTGAATCCGGGCATTGGCCTGTGCCTCGATCAGCGCGGCATAGTCATGCGCGACGACGAATTCCACCTTCATGCCGAGCGCCTTGCCGTAGGCGTCTGTCAGCCGGGCCAGACCCGGAACCGTGTTGCCTGCGCCCGGCTCGGCAACGATGCCGATCCGAAACGTCCCGATCTGGTCGCGCCAGTCGGCGTGCGCGGCGTGCGGCAAGGCCAGCAACGCCATGGTGGTCGCCAATGCCCTCCAACCCGGCCCTATGGCGAGATCCGCCCGTGTCATCGTTTCATGCCTCGTACCGCCGTTCCTCGAAGCGCGCCGCATCTCGCAAGGATGCGTGCACCGTGCCTACCCGCCGTCGCGACTATTGCGCCAAGCCGTTGCCGCCTGGTTTCCGATTTGCCAATGCCGCGACGGGACCTTATGTCTGGTCCCCCAGACTGGCAATGACGGCACCGATGGCGCGCGCTTTCCTCTTCGTTCTCGATTCTTTCGGCATTGGCGGCGCCGCCGATGCCGAACGCTATGGCGACGCCGGGTCGAACACATTCGGACATATCGCCCAGGCCTGCGCGGAAGGCCGCGCCGATCGCGAAGGCCTGCGCAAGGGACCGCTTCTGGTGCCCAACATGGTTTCACTCGGTCTAGCCCGCGCCGCGCACACTGCGACCGGCTTCCGGTTCGACAGCACGGCCGACGCTGTTTCGGCCTCCGCCTTCCACGGCGCCGCGCAGGAGATCTCGAGCGGCAAGGATACGCCGTCGGGCCACTGGGAAATCGCCGGCCTGCCGGTGCGCTTCGACTGGGGCTATTTCCCCGATACGGCGCCCGCCTTCCCTGCCGAACTGACCGAAGCGATGATCCGCGAGGGCAAGGTGCCGGGCATTCTCGGCAATTGCCATGCGCCGGGCACTGAGATCATCGAGCGCTTCGGCGAGGAGCATATCCGCACCGGCAAGCCGATCTGCTACACCTCGGTCGATTCCGTCCTGCAGATAGCAGCGCACGAGGTGCATTTCGGCTTGGAGCGTCTCTACGAGTTCTGCAAGACGGTGCGCCGGCTGGTCGACCCGCTGAAAATCGGACGGGTGATCGCGCGGCCCTTCCTTGGCGAAACATCCGCCACCTTCGAGCGCACCTACAACCGCCATGACTACGCCGTGCCGCCGCCTGAGCCGACGCTGCTCGATCGCTTGACCGGGCGCGGCAGCCGGGTGATCGCGGTCGGCAAGATCGGCGACATCTTCGCCCACCGCGGCATCTCGGAAGTGCGCAAGGCGCCCGGTAACATGGCAATGTTCGACAAGGCGCTGGGCGCGATGGACGATGCCGGCGACGGCGACCTGGTGTTCGCCAATTTCGTCGACTTCGACACCGAATTCGGCCACCGTCGCGACGTCGCCGGCTATGCGGCGGCGCTCGAAGCCTTCGACCGCCGGCTGCCCGAGGCGCTGGTGAAACTGAAGCCGGGCGATCTGCTCATCCTCACCGCCGACCACGGCAACGACCCGACATGGCGCGGCACCGACCACACGCGTGAACGCATTCCGGTCATCGGCACCGCACCGGGTCTCGCGGGCGGCGACATCGGGCTCAGGACCACCTTCGCCGATATCGGTGAAACCGTGGCCGAACACCTCGCGCTGGGGCAAGGCCGACACGGTACCTCCTTCCATGCGACGATAGGCAGCCATGCCTGAGTTGCCCGAGGTCGAAACGGTCCGGCGTGGCCTTCAGCCGGTTCTGGAAGGCGCGCGCATCGTGCGCGTCGAGGCACGCCGGCCCGATCTCAGATTTCCGTTTCCGGCGAAATTTGCGCAGCGGCTGACCGGCAAGACCATCACCGCGCTTGGCCGCCGCGCCAAATATCTGACCATGCATCTGGACGGCGGTCCGGTTCTGATCTGCCATCTCGGCATGTCGGGCTCGTTCCGTATCGAAACCGCTGATGACAGCGCGACGCCAGGCAAGTTCCACCACGAGCGCTCGAAGGATGCCAAGCACGACCATGTCGTGTTCCACCTCGTATCGCCAGCCGGCGTCCCATCTCGCGTGGTCTTCAACGACCCGCGCCGCTTCGGCTTCATGCTGTTTGCGGAAGGGCTGGCCGACGCGCATCCGATGCTGGCGGGGCTGGGCGTCGAGCCGACCGGCAACGCGCTGGACGGCGCCCTGCTCGCCTCGCGGCTGAAGGGCCGCAGATCGCCGTTGAAGGCGGCGCTGCTCGACCAGAAGCTGATCGCCGGGCTCGGCAACATTTATGTGTCGGAGGCGCTGTGGCGCGCCGGCCTGTCGCCATTGCGCGAGGCAGGCACCATCGCCGGGACCGGCAAGAAGGCCAAGGAACAGAGCGAACGATTGGCGGAAGCGATCCGTTCAGTGATTGCCGACGCGATCGCCGCCGGCGGGTCGTCGCTGCGCGACTATGTGCACACAGACGGGTCGCTGGGCTATTTCCAGCATTCCTTCGCGGTCTACGATCGCGAGGGCGAGCCCTGCCCGACGCCCGGCTGCCGCGGCCATATCGAGCGCGTCGTGCAAAGCGGCCGCTCGACCTTCTATTGCCGGACCTGTCAGCGGTGAACTAGAGCGGCTCACCGTTTCACGGAAACGGCGACCCGTTCTAGCTATTGTTTTGACGCAATTCCGGAGGGAAAACCGCTCACACTTTTCCTGGAATTGCTCTAGACCGATCGCTTCAATGCCGGAACGAGGAGGCCAGCCCATGAGCTATGAAACCATCATCGTGGAGACGCGCGGCAAGGTCGGCCTGATCACGCTGAACCGGCCCAAGGCGCTCAACGCGCTGAATGCCCAGGTGCTGGCGGACATATTGGTGGCAGCAAAGGGGTTCGATGCCGATCCGGGCATCGGCGCCATGGTCATCACCGGTTCCGAGAGGGCCTTTGCGGCGGGCGCCGACATCAAGGAAATGCAGACCATCGCCTACGCCGACGCCTATGTCCGGGATCTTTTCGTCGGCTGGGAGGAATTCACACGCACGCGCAAGCCGATGATCGCGGCGGTCGCCGGCTATGCGCTGGGCGGCGGCTGTGAGCTGGCGATGATGTGCGATTTCATCATTGCCGCCGACACGGCAAAATTCGGCCAGCCGGAAATAACGCTCGGCGTCATTCCCGGCATGGGCGGATCGCAACGGCTAACCCGCTTTGTCGGCAAGTCGAAGGCGATGGACATGTGCCTTACCGGACGGATGATGGATGCCGCGGAGGCCGAGCGGAGCGGCCTGGCGTCGCGCGTCGTGCCGGCTGGGGAACTGGTCGACGAAGCGCTGAAGACCGCAGCCAGGATCGCTGAATTTTCGCTGCCCTCGGTGATGATGGCCAAGGAGGCCGTCAACCGCGCCTACGAGACGACGCTGGCCGAGGGGTTACGCTTCGAACGCCGGCTGTTTCACTCGCTGTTTGCGCTCGACGACCAGAAGGAAGGCATGGCGGCCTTTGCCGAGAAACGGAAGCCGAATTTCACCAACCGCTAGCGTCAACGCGTTAGAGCATGATGCCGCGACAAACGGTTTCCGTTCGTCCGAGAAAAACGGCTTCACACCTTTCGGCATCAGGCTCTGGCGGCGGAGGCCAAAAAGAAGCCAAAGCGGCGTTGACGTGCCGGGAAAGCTGAACTATAAGCCGCTCCAACCGAGGCGGCCGTTGGCTGCCCGTTTGTTTTTTGCGCCCTGCGGCATGCCGCATGCGCTCACCAGATCAGAAGAGAGGCACCATGGCCAATACCTCCTCGGCCAAAAAGGCAACGCGCAAGATCGCCCGCCGCGCAGCGATCAACAAGAACCGCCGCTCGCGCGTGCGTACCTATGTCCGCCAGGTCGAAGAGGCACTGGCTGCCGGCGACAAGGCAGCCGCGCTGGAAGCCTTCAAGACCGCAGAGCCGGAATTGATGCGCGCCGCGACCAAGGGCGTGATCCACAAGAATACGGCATCGCGCAAGGTGTCGCGTCTGGCTCACCGCCTCAAGGTGCTGTCGGCCTGATCGACCGTTCCTGAACTGTCGTTCTTTTAAACCCGGCCGATCGCGCCGGGTTTTTTCGTTTGCCGGCAAGCACTTAAAAAGAACGCCCGCAAAGCGTGCCCGGCCCGCATTCCAGAGTTCGGAATGCTTTGCCGGCACATACACTCCCACTTATATTCCAATCCGCCGAAACGGCCCGCGCCAATAAATTTGACTGTCACAAATTACTGATATTTTTCAATGACTTGCAGTCGGTGATCCACAGCTTGTTCACATCGCCTGTGGGCGACAGGCGGCAAGTTGGTGTCAAGCGAATTATTTCAGAAAATTTCAAACCGCACAGCCATTTTCATATTCGCGGCAAAAGGGTTTGAATCACAATGGCTTTGTCAAAATCTATGGTTCCAGGACGGGACCCGAACCCTTCATCAGTAACCAGATTCCTTAAAAATCCGTTAGACGTGGCCTTGCCCTATCCACAGCGATTTCGGTAATGTCGATCTATCGAAAGGGACGGGCCGTTAGCCCATAACTCAGCCTGAATCGGCCAGCTCACAGCGGCAGAATTCATGACGCGGATCAATTCCGTGAACGGGTATGGTTTGTCTTTTCGATGCGGTAGGGGACTGGCGTAATTTGTACATGGCAGGTCGATGGCGCACCGGCGTTTTCGCCGGGTGGTGTTGCTTTGCCCGAACATGTCAGACGGACTGGCTTTAAGCAGCCGGGACCGATCCCTTGCTGATGAGGCAACGTCAACGCCGGCGGCGGCGGTGGTGTTGTAGCGAAGATACGGTCGTCGGAAACATGGGTGCAGGAGGCGCACTCCCGGCGGAAAAAGGTACAGAGGAAAAGGGACGCAATCATCATGCAGAGCGGCATCGAGCGGGAGCTTTCGGGCGACCTGCCATTTCCTGGAACATTGGTCGGAGCGCACGACGTGGCGGCTTCCAGCGACGCGGAACAGAAGTTCGACCGGGTCAAGGCCCAGTTGAAGGCGCGTCTGGGAACCGAGGTCTATTCGAGCTGGTTCGGTCGGATGAAGGTGGCGGAGGCTTCCCGGGGCATTGTACGCATCTCTGTGCCCACGGCCTTCCTGCGCTCGTGGATCAATGGTCACTATCTCGATCTCATCGCCGACCTGTGGAAGCACGAAGACCCCGAGGTCCTGAAGATCGAGATCGTCGTGCGCACCGCGACCCGTCCGGCCCGCAATGGTGTCGAGCCCGAAGCCGTGCCTGCGCGCAAGATGACCAAGCAGACCCAGACCGCACTGGCGGCCGGCACGGCGGGTCCAGGCCGGGTGGAGCGGGCGCCCGCCCCTCGCCCCGGCACGCCGATCGAGGCCGAGTTCCGGCACAATGTGCTGGGGTCGCCGCTCGATCCGCGCTACACGTTCGGCTCCTTTATTGAAGGCCCGTCGAACCGGGTGGCCTTCGCTGCCGCCAAAGCCGTGGCGGAATCGCAGTCGAGCGCGGTGCGCTTCAACCCGCTGTTCCTCCATGCCACCGTCGGCCTCGGCAAGACCCACCTTTTGCAGGCGATCGCGGCCGAGTCGCTCAAACAGAACCCGAAGTCGCGCGTCGTCTACCTGACGGCCGAATATTTCATGTGGCGCTTCGCCACCGCGATCCGCGACAACAATGCGCTGACGCTGAAGGAACAGCTGCGCGACATCGACCTGTTGATCATCGACGACATGCAGTTCCTGCAGGGCAAGTCGATCCAGCATGAATTCTGCCATCTCATCAACATGCTGCTCGACAGCGCCAAGCAGGTGGTGGTTGCCGCCGACAGGCCGCCGTCGGAACTGGAATCGCTGGAGCCGCGCGTGCGCTCGCGCCTCAATGGCGGCGTCGCGCTCGAAATGTCGGCGCCGGACTTCGCCATGCGCATCGGCATGCTCAAGCTGCGGCTTGCCACGGCCAAGGTCGACGATGCGTCGCTCGATATTTCGGAGGAAATCCTCAACCACGTCGCCCGCACCGTGACCGGGAGCGGGCGTGAACTGGAAGGTGCGTTCAACCAGCTTCTGTTCCGTCAGTCGTTCGAGCCGGCGATCACCATCGACCGCATCGACGAGATCCTCGGCCACATCTATCGCTCGGGCGAGCCGAAGCGGGTGCGCATCGAGGACATCCAGCGCATCGTGGCGCGCCACTACAATGTGTCGAAGACAGAGCTTCTGTCGAACCGGCGCACGCGCACCATCGTCAAGCCGCGGCAGGTCGCCATGTACCTGTCGAAGGTGATGACGCCGCGTTCGCTGCCGGAGATCGGCAGGCGTTTCGGCGGTCGCGATCACACCACGGTGCTGCATGCCGTGCGAAAGATCGAGGACCTTTCCGGCGTCGACAATACGCTGGCGCAGGAGCTGGAACTGTTGCGCAGGCTGATCAACGACCAGGCCTGAGCGGCGAGGCAAACGGAGCGCGCCGGGTTTGGAATATTCGGTCGGCGCGCTTTAAATTTCTTGTTTTGATGCATGTCGTTGTCCCAAAACCGCTGCGCACTTTTGGGCGACATAGTCCTTTTTGATGCATGTCGTTGTCCCAAAACCGCTGCGCACTTTTGGGCGACATGCATAGGTTGGCGGCCATTGCCCGCTTTATCCCCAGAAAGCCCGCGTAACCGGCGCGAACCGGTGGCGCGGGCTTGCGTTTAACGGCTTTTTCCTGTCAGTTTGCATAGATTCTGAGCCTGTTCAGACCTTTCGCGGGACGCCGCCCACTGGTGACCCGTTCATTCATTCAAGCGAGCCTGTTTCGTCATGCGTGTTATCCTGGAACGGTCAAATCTCCTGAAGTCGCTCAACCATGTTCATCGCGTGGTCGAACGGCGCAACACCATACCGATCCTGTCGAACGTGCTGCTCAGCGCCGAGGGCGCCAGCCTTGAAATGAAAGCCACCGACCTCGACCTCGAAGTGACCGAAGCGACACCCGCAAAGGTGGAGCGCGGCGGGGCGACGACGGTTCCGGCGCACCTGCTCTACGACATCGTGCGCAAGCTCGCCGACGGCGCCGAGGTAATGCTGAAGACCGACGAGGACGGCAATGCCATGACGGTGACGTCGGGGCGCTCGAGCTTTCGTCTGCAGTGCCTGCCACAGTCCGATTTCCCCGAGCTTTCGGCCGGGTCGTTTTCGCACATCTTCCGGCTCGATTCCGTCGCCTTGAGAGGCCTGATCGAGAAGACGCAGTTCGCCATTTCCACCGAGGAGACGCGCTACTATCTGAACGGCATCTACCTGCACACGCATGAGACCGGCGGCAAGCTGAAGCTGCGCTCCGTGGCGACCGACGGCCACCGCCTGGCGCGCGCAGAGATCGACGCCCCAGCGGGTTCCGAAGGCATGCCGGGCATCATCATTCCGCGCAAGACGGTCAGCGAGCTGCAGAAGCTGGTCGATGATCCGGATGTCGCTGTCACCACCGAATTGTCCGACACCAAGATCCGCTTCACCATCGGCAGCGTGGTTTTGACCTCGAAGCTGATCGACGGCACCTTCCCGGACTATCAGCGGGTCATTCCGACCGGCAACGACAAGAAGCTGATCATTGATCGCCAGAGCTTTGCCGCCGCCGTCGACCGTGTCTCGACCATTTCCTCCGAGCGTGGCCGCGCGGTGAAGCTTTCGATCACCGAAGGCCAGGTGACGCTAGCCGTCAACAATCCGGATTCGGGCAGCGCCACCGAGGAATTGGCCGCCGATTACTCGTCCGATCCGATCGAGATCGGCTTCAACGCCAAATATCTGCTCGACGTCGCTGCTCAACTGACCGGCACGGAAGCGAAATTCATGCTGGCCGATGCCGGTTCGCCGACGCTGATCCACGACATGGCCGACGAAACCGCGCTCTACGTGCTGATGCCGATGCGGGTGTAGCTGCGCTGCGGCAAACCTTTCGGCGTGACGATTGCGGCGACTTCTACAGGCGGATAGCGGTTGCCCCAGCAAAGCCATATAAGTAAGCTTACACTTACGAACTTCCGCAACTATGCGGCGTTGTCGATCGGCCTTTCCCCAGGCGCCGTGGTGTTTTCCGGCGACAATGGCGCCGGCAAGACCAATCTCCTGGAAGCCATCTCCCTCTTGACGCCCGGCCGCGGCCTGCGCCGCGCGCCCTATGCCGACGTGGCCCGCGAAGGCGGCGATGGTGGCTTTGCGCTGCATGCAAGGCTCGACGGACCGGAGGGCCAGGTCGAGATCGGCACCGGCATCACCGGGGGCGAAGCGGCCGGTGAGGGCGGCCGCAAGGTGCGCATCAATGGCGCGCCGGCGCGTTCGGCCGATGCCATGCTCGAATGGCTGCGCGTCGTCTGGCTGACGCCGGCCATGGACGGCCTGTTCCCGGGACCCGCCTCCGACCGCCGGCGCTTTCTCGACCGGCTGGTGCTGGCGATCGATCCCGGCCACGGCCAGCGCGCGCACGACTATGAGAAGGCGATGCGCGGACGTAACCGATTGCTTACGGAAGGCTCGCGCGACAGCGCCTGGTTCGATGCCATCGAGATGCAGATGGCCGAGACCGGCGTGGCGATCGCCGCGGCGCGCGCCGAACTGGTGCGCCTGCTCGCCGCCATGATCGACAGGCTGCCGTCCAGCGGGCCGTTTCCGCAAGCCGATATCAGCCTGTTCGGCGACCTGGAAAGCGATGTGGCCACTTCGCCAGCGGTCGACGTCGAGGAACGCTATCGCGCCGCCCTCGCCGAAGGCCGCGAGCGCGACCGCGCTGCCGGACGCACGCTGGACGGTCCGCACCGTTCGGATCTTCTCGTGCGCCACCGCCCCAAGGCGATGCCGGCCGAACTCTGCTCGACCGGCGAGCAGAAGGCGCTGCTGGTCGGCATCGTTTTGTCGCATGCAAGGCTGACCGGCGAAATGTCGGGAATGACGCCGATCCTGCTGCTCGACGAGATCGCCGCCCATCTCGACGCCGGCCGGCGCGCCGCGCTGTTCTCGATCCTGGAAGAATTGAACTGCCAGGCCTTCATGACCGGGACCGACGCCGCGCTGTTTTCCAGCCTGAAAGGCCGCGCACAGTTCCTCACCGTTGATCACGGCACGGTTGGGCCAACCAAAGACACCTGACAAGGTTTTTTGCTCGCTATAAGGTTCGGCAATGACCCCTGCCGCCCTCACCGACGAAGAACTCGAGCGTTACGCCCGCCACATCGTGCTGCCTGAGATCGGCGGCGCCGGCCAGCAGAGGCTGAAGCGGGCCCGGGTGCTGGTCATCGGCGCCGGCGGGCTCGGCGCGCCGGTGCTGGAGTATCTTGCTGCCGCCGGCGTCGGCACGCTCGGTATTGTCGACGACGACATCGTCTCGCTGTCAAATTTGCAGCGGCAGGTGATCCATGCCACCGACACGGTCGGCACCGCAAAGACCGGAAGCGCCAAGGCGGCGATCGCCCGTATCAATCCCCATGTCGCTGTCGAACAGCACGAATTCAGGCTGACGGCCGAGAACGCCGCTGCGCTCATCGCGCGCTACGACATCGTCGTCGATGGCTCCGACAATTTCGAGACGCGCTATGTCGTGGCCGATGCCTGCGCGGCGGAAAAGCGGCCGCTGGTGCACGCCGCCGTCGGCCGCTTCGACGGCTCGGTGACGGTGCTCATACCGTTCGAGACCGGCGCCGACGGCAAACCGAACCCAAGCTATCGCGACCTCTTTCCCGAGGCGCCGCCGGAAGGGTTGGTGCCGTCCTGCGCGGTGGCCGGCGTCATCGGCGCGCTGACCGGCGTCATCGGCACGCTGCAGGCGATGGAAGCGATCAAGCTGATCACCGGCATCGGCGAGCCGCTGGTCGGCCGGCTGCTGCTCTACGATGCGCTGTCGGCGCGCTTCGACACCATCCGCTACAAGAGAAACTGAGCGCATGGATCAGTCCGCCGGCGTTTTGGTCACGCAGCTTGCTCCGGGCTTCGATCGCTGGGACGAGCTGCTCAGCCTGATCATGCGGGCCTTTGCGTCGATGGACGGCGTCATCGACCCGCCATCCTCGGCGCATCTGCTGAGCGTCGAAAGCCTCAGGGACAAGGCTGACCTGGAAACGGTATTCCTGGCTCTACAGGGCGTTCGGATTGCCGGCTGCATCTTCGCGCTGGAGAGGACTGCCGATTTCTATGTCGGCAAACTCGCAGTCGAGGCTGAGCTTCAGGGACAAGGCATCGGCAGGCAATTGATGCAGGCTGTCGAGGATTTTGCCCGCAGCCGCAACAAGCCAGCCATCGAACTTCAGACACGGATCGAACTTACGGCAAATCACGCGACCTTTGCCCGTCTCGGCTTTTACGAAATCGCGCGCACCGCGCATCAGGGCTATGACCGGCCGACTTCGATCACCATGCGCAAGGAGCTCAAGTGAGCCTCGCCCTCAGTGCGCAGGAGCAGGCAATCGCCTCCGGCCATGATGGGGCGGCGATGGCGATGCGCATCGTTGCCGAAAGCGCTGCGCTGCTTGGCGCGCCGCGGCTGATCCCGATCGCCTCAGCGCATATAGACGGCGCGCTCTATCACGGTGATTCCGGCACGCTGTTCGCCGAAAGGCTGGTCGAGGGCGGCGCGCGCGTTGCCGTGCGCTCGACGCTCAATGTCGGCGCCCTCGATTTGATGGGCTGCTCGCGCGTGCGCCTCGAAGAGCCGGCGCGCGGCATGGCGCGGCGGATGATGGAGGCCTACCGCAAGCTGGGCTGCGAGCAGAGCTGGACCTGCGCACCCTATCAGGCCGGCCACAGGCCAGCCCAGGGCACTGACGTCGCCTGGGGTGAATCCAACGCCGTGGTGTTCTGCAATTCGGTGCTCGGCGCGCGCACCAACCGTTATGGCGACTTTTTGGACATTGCTTGCGCCATATCGGGACGGGCGCCGGATTACGGCCTGCACCGCGTCGAGAACCGGCAGGCGCGGCTGGTGTTCGATGTTTCAGGCCTCTCCGCCTCCTTCCTTGGCTCGGAAATCGCCTGGCCGGTGCTGGGCAGCCTCTATGGCCGCGAGGCCGGCAATGCCGTCGGCGTCGTCACCGGCGTATCCCGCCATCCCGGTGAGGACGCGATGAAAGCCTTCGGCGCGGCGGCGGCATCGTCAGGCGCAGTCGGTCTCTTCCACATTGCCGGCGTCACGCCTGAGGCACCCGACGCCGAGACCATCCTGGCCGGCGGCAGGCCGGAAACGGTGATCCACGTCACGCCGGACATGGCCGCGAAGGCCCGCGCCGGCCTGTCCACCGCAATCACTCAAACCGCCATCGATGCGGTGGCGATCGGCAGTCCGCATTTGTCTTCGGCCGAATTCGATGCGCTGGAGCAGTTGATCGCTGGGCGGCGGCTTCACGTGCCGATTTACGCCTGCACCGGCCGCCATGTGCTCACGACGCTCGAACAAAGCGGCCGGCGCAAGACGCTCGAGGCGAGCGGCGTGGTCATCGTCGCCGACACTTGTGTTGTGGTGACGCCGATCCTGCCGGATCTTGCCGGCGGCGTGCTGATGACCAATTCGGGAAAATTCGCGCAATATGCGCCGGGCAATACCGGCTACGCCGTGCTTTACGCATCGCTGGCCGACTGCGTGGAAAGCGCCGTCATCGGTAAGCCGTGCTTTACGGATATTGCCGCATGAGCGCCTTGGCCGAAATCCTGGTGCCGGGTCGAGCCGGCGAAGGCGAGGCACTGGTGCTGACCGCGCCGATCAGCTTCTGGGGCGGCGTCGATCCGAAGAGCGGCCGCATCGCCGATGTCCGCCACCCGCAGCATGGCGAGACCATTGCCGGCCGCGTGCTGTTCCTGCCCGGTACGATCGGTTCGTCCTCCGCCTCCGCCGTGCTGATGGAGCTCGTCCACAACGGCAATGCGCCGGCAGCACTCGTGCTGCACGAGCCGGACGCGATCCTGCTGCTCGGGTTGATCGTGGCCAGGGAAATGGGCTGGCGGACGCCGGTGGCGCTCAGGCTGGAGCGCGGTGCGTTCGCGGCCTACCGTGGAAAGCGGGTGAGCGTCGCTGACGACGGCGCTCTTACAATCACCATCTGAACGCCGTCGACTTCAGGTCCTGAGCGGCAGCACGCGGTCCGGCGGACGGTGGCCGTCGAAGAAGGCGCGTATATTGATGATCACCCTCTCGCCCATGTCGATGCGGCCTTCGAGTGTCGCCGAGCCCATATGCGGCAACAGCACCACCTTGTTCTTGGCGGCGAGCTTCAGCAGCTTCGAGTTCAGCGCCGGCTCGTGCTCGTAGACGTCGAGGCCGGCGCCGGCGATCTTGCCGTCCTGGATCAGCTTGACCAGAGACTCCTCGTCGATGATGTCGCCGCGCGCGGTGTTCACGATGTAAGCGGTGGGTTGCAGCAGCGCCAGCCGCCGCGCTGACAGCAAATGAAAGGTGGCTGGCGTCGACGGGCAATTGACCGAGATAATGTCCATGCGGGCAAGCATCTGGTCGAGGCTTTCCCAATAGGTGGCCTCCAGCCCTTCCTCGACCGCCGGCAGTACGCGATGGCGGTTGTGATAGTGGATCGACAGGCCGAAAGCCTTGGCGCGCCGGGCGACCGCGGTGCCGATGCGGCCCATGCCGACAATGCCGAGGCGCTTGCCCCAGATGCGCCGCCCGAGCATCCAGGTCGGCGACCAACCGGCCCACTTCTTGTCGCTGGTCAGGACATTGGCGCCTTCCGCCAGCCGCCGCGGCACCGCCAGCATCAGCGCCATGGTCATATCGGCGGTGTCTTCGGTCAGCACGTTCGGCGTGTTGGTGACGGTGATGCCTTTCTTGGCTGCCGCCTCCACGTCGATCTTGTCGACACCATTGCCGAAATTGGCGATCAGCTTGAGATTGTCGCCGGCCTGGGCAATCAGCGCGGCGTCGATCTGGTCAGTTATGGTCGGCACCAGCACGTCCGCTTCCTTGACCGCCGCAACCAGCTCCGGCTGCGTCATCGGCCTGTCCTCGACATTCAGCCTGGCGTCGAAGAGTTCGCGCATGCGGGTCTCGACCGGATCAGGGAGCTTGCGCGTGATGACGACGAGAGGCCGTTTTTTGCCTGCCATTGTTTCCTCGAACCCGATCTCGTTGAGACCTCTTTAACCAAGACAGGCGAAACTGAATACCGGTCGCGGTGCCTGCCACTCCTGTAACAAGCGGTGCCGCCGAAGACAAAGAAAAAGGGGCGCCGTGACCAAAGGGCAGGCGCCGAAAGGAACGAAAGTGTCTGGTTTCGCGTCGCTTCGCCTGGTCCTCAGCGCAGCGCTTCTCGGCGCTCTCCTGCATTCCCCGCAAGCCGCGGCGCAAGGTGCTGCCGCACCTGCGCAGACGGTGACGCTTGGGCCGAGCGGCCTGCCGCTGCCGCGTTTCGTCAGCCTGAAATCGGCCCGCGTCAACTCACGCGTCGGCCCGGGCGCCAACTATTCCGTCGACTGGATGTATACCAAGGCCGGCCTGCCTATGGAAATCATCCAGGAATTCGACACTTGGAGGCGCGTGCGCGACGCCGATGGCTCGGAGGGCTGGATCAACCAGTCGCTGTTGTCAGGCCGCCGCACCGCGATCGTCGCACCCTGGCAGCGAAGCAAAGGTGGCCGAATCAATCTGCTCGACGATGCGGACAAGGACGCCAGCGTCGTCGCCATCATCGAGCCGGGCGTGACTGGCACGATCAAAACCTGCGATGGCCAGTGGTGCGAGATGACCTTCGACGGCCACACCGGCTGGATCGCCCAGTCGCAGGTCTGGGGCGCCTATCCCGGCGAGCACGTCAAGAACTGAGATTGCTGGAAAGGCCGGCTAGCGGCCGATGCGGCCGAGATGGGTGTCCTGGAAGCCGCTCGACAGCTTGAGGCCATAGCCGAGTGCACGGTCGACCGCGATGTGGGTGATCCAGATCAGCCCGATTGCCGTTGCCATGGAATTGGCCAGGACGTATCCGGCGAGCGCCAGGAAAAGCGGGACAATCAGGATATGCAAAGCGTTGTAAGCGACAGCGCCAACGCGCGGCCCGGCGAGATAGCCCAGCATCGACAGGTCAGGCGCCAGGATGAGCAGGGCAAACAGCCACCAGGAAGTACCCGACAGCGCGTAAAGGACGATGCCCACCACCGCGACGGCGGCCCATTCGAGCCGGATCACCAGATCGACCGGTTTCATTGATGTGCTATTCTATTCTGTTCTACGCAATTCCGGACGGAAAACCGTTTCACACTTTTCCTGGAATTGCTCAGATGCCGCGCTTCGGGCGCAGCCGCACCACGATGTCGACATTGGCGATCTCCATGCCCGCGGGTGGCTCCGGCAGGTTGGAGACGGTCACCGGACCGCTTTCGATGTCGAAAATCCGGTTTTCGCCTTCGATGTAGAAATGATGGTGATCGGAGGTGTTGGTGTCGAAATAGGTCTTCGACCCCTCGACCGCGAGGATGCGCAGCAGGCCGGCCTGGGTGAACTGGTGAAGGGCGTTGTAGACGGTGGCAAGCGAGACCGGCACGCCGGCGGCGATCGCCTCCTCATGCAGTTCCTCGGCCGAAAGGTGGCGGTCGCCTTTGGCAAAAAGCAGATCGGCCAGCGCAATGCGCTGGCGCGTCGGCCTTAGGCCGGCTTCGCGAACCCGCTTGTCCACAGCGACATTTTCCTTCCGGCAGCCCAGATCCATCTATTCGTCCAAGCCCACAGTTCCGCCTCAAGACACCCCCAGAGTGGCGAAAAAACGTCATCGGCCGAAACTGGACACCTCTCGACATATATTCTGTTGGCCGAATGCGATCAATAGCGCGCATTGACCCGGGCAGACGGGCGGGTTAAGCGCAAACGCCGGTTTCCGGCTCGAAATGGATTGTGTTAGGAAACCAACGACAAGGGCGCCCACCGCCCGGGACTATTATGGGGACGAGATTGATGGCGGGTTCGAAATCCAGCTACGGTTATGAGGAATTGCTGGCCTGTGCCCGCGGCGAGCTGTTCGGGCCCGGCAACGCCCAGTTGCCCTACCCGCCGATGCTGATGTTCGACCGCATCACCGAGATCAGCGAGACCGGCGGCGCCCACGACAAGGGCTTCATCCGCGCCGAATTCGACATCAAGCCGGACCTGTGGTTCTTCGCCTGCCATTTCATCGGCAATCCGATCATGCCGGGTTGCCTCGGCCTCGACGCCATGTGGCAATTGACGGGGTTCTACCTCGGCTGGCTCGGCGAACCGGGCAAGGGCATGGCGCTGTCGACCGGCGAAGTGAAGTTCAAGGGCATGGTGACGCCATCGGTCAAGAAGGTCGAATACGGCATTGATTTCAAGCGCGTCATGCGCGGGCGCCTGGTACTCGGCATTGCCGATGGCTGGCTTAAGGCCGACGGCGAACCCATATACGCGGCGACAGACCTCAAGGTGGGGCTGTCCAAGCAATCGGCCGCCTGACCGGCGCCACTGCAGCAGGGCGTTTCCCGGAACGCGCAATGACGCTGCAGCATTTTGATTTTGCGTATGATCGCTGGCCAAAACCGGCTACGTTTCGGGATCATCCGCTGGAAGGAGTTGCGAATGAGAAGGGTCGTCGTCACAGGCCTCGGCATCGTATCGTCGATCGGCAACAATGCCAACGAGGTGCAATCCTCGCTCTACGATGCCAAATCCGGCATCAGCTTCTCCGATTCCTTCGCCGAACACGGCTTCCGCTGCCAGGTCTGGGGCGCACCGACGCTCGACCCGTCAGCCATGATCGACCGTCGCGCCATGCGCTTCCTGAGCCAGGGTGCAGCCTGGAATCATGTCGCCATGGACCAGGCCATCGCCGACGCCGGCCTTGGCGAAAGCGACATCACCAATGAGCGCACCGGCATCGTCATGGGATCGGGCGGTCCGTCCACCCGCACCATCGTCGAGGCGGCCGAGATCACGCTCAAGAACAACAGCCCCAAGCGCATCGGTCCTTTCGCGGTGCCGAAGGCGATGTCGTCAACCGCATCGGCGACGCTCGCCACCTGGTTCAAGATCCACGGTGTCAATTATTCGATCTCGTCGGCGTGCTCGACCTCCGCGCATTGCATCGGCAATGCCTACGAGCTGATCCAGTGGGGCAAGCAGGATGTGATGTTTGCCGGCGGCCATGAAGACCTCGACTGGACGATGTCGGACCTGTTCGACGCCATGGGCGCGATGTCGTCGAAGTATAACGACAAGGCGTCAACGGCGTCCCGCGCGTACGACGCCAATCGCGACGGTTTCGTCATCGCCGGCGGCGCGGGCGTCCTCATCCTGGAGGAACTCGAACACGCCAAGGCTCGCGGCGCCAAGATCTATGCCGAGATCGTCGGCTACGGCGCGACGTCGGATGGCTACGACATGGTGGCGCCGTCCGGCGAAGGCGCGGTGCGCTGCATGCGCCAGGCGCTGGCGACGGTGTCGACGCCGGTCGACTACATCAACACCCACGGCACCTCGACGCCGGTCGGCGATTCCAAGGAGATGGGCGCCATCCGCGAGGTGTTCGGCGACAAGATGCCCTTCATCACCTCGACCAAGTCGCTGACCGGCCATTCGCTGGGTGCGGCCGGCGTGCAGGAATCGATCTATTCGATCCTGATGATGCAGGGCGGCTTCATCGGCGAAAGCGCCCACATCGAAAACCTCGATCCGGAATTCGAGGGCATGCCGATCGTGCGCAAGCGTATCGACGACGCCAGGATCGACACGGTTTTGTCCAATTCGTTCGGTTTCGGTGGAACCAACGCAACGCTCGTTTTCCAGCGCTATTCCGCATAAGGCCAGCGCTTTTATATAAGGATTGCCGGCCATGGACGGACTGATGAAGGGCAAGCGCGGGCTTGTCATGGGCGTCGCCAACGATCATTCGATCGCCTGGGGCATCGCCAAGAAATTGTCCGAGCATGGGGCGGAGCTCGCCTTTACCTATCAGGGCGATGCCTTCGGACGCCGCGTCAAGCCGCTCGCCGAAAAGCTCGGGGCGTCGCTGGTCGTGCCCTGTGACGTCGAGGACAGCGCCTCGGTTGCGGCCACCTTCGAGACGCTCGGCAAGGAATGGGGCGGGCTCGACTTCGTCGTCCACGCCATCGGCTTTTCCGACAAGAACGAGCTCAAGGGGCTCTACGCCGATACCAGCCGCGACAATTTCGTCCGCACCATGGTCATCTCCTGCTATTCGTTCACCGAGATTGCCCGCCATGCCGCCCCGCTGATGAGCGATGGCGGCGCGATGATCACGCTGACCTATGCCGGCTCCGTCCGCGTGATGCCGAACTACAACGTCATGGGCGTCGCCAAGGCCGGGCTCGAGGCTAGCGTGCGTTATCTCGCCAATGATTACGGCCCGCGCGGCATCAGGGTGAACGGCATATCGGCGGGGCCGGTGCGTACGCTGGCAGGTGCCGGGATTTCGGACGCGCGGCACATGTATTCCTACCAGCAGCGCAACTCGCCGCTGCGCCGCACAGTGACCATCGATGAGGTCGGCGGCTCGGCGCTCTATCTTTTGTCCGACCTCTCGTCAGGCGTCACCGGCGAGATTCATTATGTCGATTCCGGCTATCACATCGTGTCCATGCCAACACTGGATGAATTGAAGCAGACCGACAGCGGACGCGATTAGAGCCTGTTCCATCCCGATGAAATCGGGGCTCTATCTCTTTTGGTTAAGCATGGTCTCTGGACAAACGGTTCCCGTTTACCCGAGAAAAGCTGGGATCACTTTTTGCGATCATGCTCCAGTTCTTCCAGTAAAATTAGATGCATTGGCGGAAACTCATTTTAAGGAGATATCCGCTATAAGTCCTATGGCTAGAGCACTGCGCGTTCTTTCTGGGCGCAAAGGGATGCTTTACGATTTATGAATTTGCATGTGATCTTTCCGGAAATTCGAGTTGATTTTCGAGATCATGCGACAGGGACTGAGTAATGCCTGCTGTCAGCAATCCGAAGCGAACGCCTGTGTTCCGGCTGCTCACCGTCGCCGCGTCGGGCCTTGGCAGTTTCGTTCTCGGGCTCTGGGGTCTCCAGTTCGGTTTCGGTGACGGCTTTGCCGGCATGCAGGCAGGAACCATGGTCGGCATCGCGTCGGCTTTGTGCGCGCTGGCCGCCGCCGGTGCGTCCCTGTCCTTCTTCGCCGGCGTTGACGAATCGGTGGACTACGTCTTCAACGAAACCCAGTTCGACAAGCTGACCGGGCTTTTGGCGCGGCCGGCCATGGTCGGCAAGGTTGCCGATGCTGCGTCGGCGACGATCAAGACCGGCGAGCCGGTGTTCCTCATCGACATCGACATCGACCGCTTCAAACAGATCAACGACGCGATCGGCTACAGCCATGGCGACGAACTGATCCGCGCCTTTACCAAACGACTGAGGGCCTGCATGCCTGAAGGCACGGTGATGGGGCGCATCGGTGCCGGCGAGTTCGCCATCCTCGTCTCGGAACATGAGATGCAGGGATCGATGGAAGCCACTGTCGAAACCCTGATTGAGGAGATGCTGAAGCCCTACCAGCTTGATTCCCACCTGCAATCGGTCGGCCTGTCGGTAGGCATCGTGGCGATGCCGAAGGACGGCGTCGATCCGGTCCTCGTCCTGCGCCGCTCCAACCTAGCGCTGCAGAATGCTCGAGCCGGCGGGGTGGGCAACTGGGCGGTCTTCCATTCCGACATGGGCCAGGTAGCCGATTACCGCCATTGGATCGAATCCGAGCTGCACATTGCCTTCGACCGCGGCGATTTCGACCTCCACTACCAGCCGCAGCTCGACCTGCCGAGCGGCCGCATCGTCGGCTACGAGGCGCTGATCCGCTGGAAGCATCCCGAACGCGGCATGATCCCGCCGATGGAGTTCATTCCGATCGCCGAAGAGACCGGCATGATCCACCCGATCGGCAATTGGGTGCTGCACAAGGCCTGCAGCGACGCCCGCCATTTGCCCGAGGACTGCTTTGTTGCCGTCAACATCTCGCCGGTCCAGTTCATGACCAAGGATTTCGTTGGTATCGTGCGCGACACGATGGCCAGCACAGGCATCAAGCCGTCACGGCTGGAGCTCGAACTGACCGAGACGGCGATGATGCAGGACCGCGACCGCGCCGCCATCATCCTGCAGCAGCTTGCCGACATGGGCATTTCGGTGGCCGTCGACGATTTCGGTACCGGCTATTCCAATCTGAGTTATCTGATCGACTTCGCCTTCGGGAAGCTGAAGATCGACCGCTCCTTCATCAGCCGCATGGACACCGATTCCAATTCGGGTGCCGTCGTCTCGACCATCGTCGGCCTGTCACGGGCGCTCGGTGTCGGCATTATCGCCGAAGGCGTCGAGACCGAGAACCAGGCGACGCTCTTGAGAGCAGCCGGCTGCGAGATGGTGCAAGGCTATCTGTTCGGCAGGCCGGCGCCGCTCAAGATCAAGCCCGGCGAGATCAGAGCGACCATTCCCGTCCACGAGCCGGCGCGCATCGTCAGCATGCATTGAGGCGGCGCTACGCGCCTTTTTCCGGAAGTTGTCCTATCGACGCGCTGCAAAGACCTTGAACATGCCGTCGCGGGCGAGTTCGGAATGGCTGGAGAAGACAGCCTTCAGGACAGGCTCGTAAGGCAGCTGGCGGTTTGCCACCATGAACAGCCGCCCGCCCGGCTTCAGCGCCTTGCCCGCCGTCTGGATCATGCCAGCGCCGATTTCCGGCTCGGCCGCCCGGCTGCGATGAAAGGGTGGGTTCATGACG
The DNA here is from genome assembly GCF_056403115.1 of Mesorhizobium sp. P3_A2. NCBI lineage: Bacteria > Pseudomonadati > Pseudomonadota > Alphaproteobacteria > Hyphomicrobiales > Phyllobacteriaceae > Mesorhizobium > Mesorhizobium sp. P3_A2. Next base: position 348,257 of record NZ_JBFUGC010000005.1, on the reverse strand, counting down.
ATCACGTCATAGCGCCGCTCGACCGGCTCGCTCAGCAGATCGATCCAGAAGAAGCCCGGCTCGATGCTGGTCACACCGATATTGCCCTTTGCCGCCTCCAGTGCGTCGAAATCCGCCTCATAGAGGTCGAGCCCGGTTATGCCGGGTGAACTTGCCGCCACCTCGGCGGCGACATAGCCCCAGCCGGCACAAAAATCGGCGATGTTGCCGCGCAGGTCTTTGGGCAGGTTATCGACCAGAAGTTTTGAACCGGCGTCGATCCGATCGAAGGAGAACATGCCAGGCGCGGTGCGGAAGCGGCCATCGATCAGCGCGACAGGGTTGGCGGCCCGGAGTTTTTCCGCGATGGCCAGATCGACAGGACGGCGAAGCCAGAAGGCAATGCCGTGATGTTTCGGCAGATGGCCTTCGACCGGGACAAGCTCGTCGATGCGCTTGCGCAGGCTGTCGATGCCGTCTTCCTTGCCGCCGGCGACAACGATCAGCCCCCCAGGTGCAACGCGTGCGACCGCCTCGGCTATGCGCATCTCGTTCTGGCCGCGATGGCGGCCGACGAGGACGAGGGCCGCACCGAATGCATCGCCTTCCGGGCGCGGCGTCACCGTGTGGCCGGCACGCTCCAGCACGCGGAAATGCGGCCGGAAGCCCTGCACGAGATGGAGTTCTGCATCGAAGCCTTCAGGCAAACGAAAACCGGGTTCGGCGCCCAGGAACAGCACACGCCCGCCCTTTTGCGGCAGAGGCAGCGCCTCGGCCTCGAAGGGATGGAAGAGTGTCTTCAGCGGCTCAGCGGCCATTCTTCGATCTCACGCCTTAAACGAAAACGGGCGCGACCTATGCCGCGCCCGTTTCAATTTCACTATCAGACCGCTCAGGCGGCGTTTTCTTCGCCTTCGGTCTTCTTGTCGCGGGCGATTTCCTTGCCGGTGGCCTGGTCGACGACCTTCATCGACAGGCGGACCTTGCCGCGCTCGTCGAAGCCCATCAGCTTGACCCAGACCTTGTCGCCTTCCTTGACGACGTCCGAGGTCTTGGCGACCCGGTCGTTGGCAAGCTGCGAGATGTGGACGAGGCCGTCACGCGGGCCGAAGAAGTTGACGAAAGCGCCGAAGTCGGCGGTCTTGACGACCGTGCCTTCGTAGATCTCGCCGACTTCCGGCTCGGCGACGATGGTGTGGATCCACTTCTTGGCCGCCTCGATTTCCTTGGCGTTCGACGAAGCGATCTTGACCGTGCCGTCATCCTCGATGTTGATCTTGGCGCCGGTCTTCTCGACGATCTCGCGGATGACCTTGCCGCCGGAGCCGATGACGTCGCGGATCTTGTCGGTCGGGATGTGCATGACCTCGATGCGCGGCGCGAACTCACCGAGTTCGGGACGGGCGCCGGTCAGAGCATGCGCCATCTCGCCGAGGATATGCTGGCGGCCATCCTTGGCCTGGTCCAGCGCGATCTTCATGATCTCCTCGGTGATACCCTCGATCTTGATATCCATCTGCAGCGAGGTGATGCCGTTGGCGGTGCCGGCGACCTTGAAGTCCATGTCGCCGAGGTGATCTTCGTCACCCAGGATGTCGGAGAGAACCGCGAAGCGCTCGCCTTCCTTGATCAGCCCCATGGCGATACCGGCGACCGGCTTTGCCAGCGGAACACCGGCATCCATCAGCGCCAGCGAGGTGCCGCAGACGGTCGCCATCGACGACGAGCCGTTGGACTCGGTGATCTCGGAGACGACGCGCAGCGTGTAGGGGAACTGGTCAGCGCTCGGCAGCATCGGTCGGATGGCGCGCCATGCGAGCTTGCCGTGGCCGATTTCGCGGCGACCCGGCGAACCCATGCGGCCGGTCTCACCGACCGAGTAGGGAGGGAAGTTGTAGTGAAGGAGGAACTTCTCCTTGTACATGCCGGTCAGCGAATCGACATACTGCTCGTCCTCGCCGGTGCCGAGCGTGGCAACGACCAGCGCCTGGGTCTCGCCGCGGGTAAACAGCGCCGAACCGTGGGTGCGCGGCAGGACGCCAACTTCGGAGACGATCTTGCGGACCGTCTTGAGGTCACGGCCGTCGATGCGCGAGCCGGTGTCGAGGATGTTCCAGCGCACGACCTTGGCCTGAAGTTCCTTGAACACCGAGCCGATCTGCTCGGACGTGTACTTGGCGTCTTCGCCTTCGGCCGGGGCAAACGCTGCCTTGACCTTGGCCTTGACGGCGTCGACGGCGGCGTAGCGCTTCTGCTTGTCGACGTTCTTGTAGGCATTGCTGAGCTCGTCGCCAACGATCTTCAACATCTCGGCTTCAAGCGCGGAGTAATCCGGCGCCGTGAAATCGCGCGGCTCCTTGGCGGCAACTTCGGCCAGCTTGATGATGGCGTCGATCACCGGCTGGAAGCCCTTGTGGCCGAACATGACGGCGCCGAGCATCAGCTCTTCGCCAAGTTCCTTGGCTTCGGACTCGACCATCAGAACGGCGTCGGCGGTGCCGGCGACAACGAGGTCGAGCTTGGATTCCTGCATCTCGTCGACATGCGGGTTGAGCACATATTCGCCGTTGATGTAACCGACGCGAGCGCCGCCGACCGGGCCCATGAAGGGAACGCCCGAGAGCGTCAGAGCGGCCGAGGTGGCAACGATCGACAGGATGTCCGGATCGTTTTCGAGGTCATGCTGGACGACGGTGACGACGATCTGGGTGTCGTTCTTGTAGCCGTCGGCGAAGAGCGGGCGGATCGGGCGGTCGATCAGGCGGGAAACCAGCGTTTCCTTTTCGCTCGGACGGCCTTCGCGCTTGAAGTAGCCGCCTGGGATCTTGCCGGCGGCGTAGGTCTTTTCCTGGTAGTTGACGGTCAGCGGGAAGAAATCGAGACCCGGCTTCGGCTCCTTCATCGAAACGACGGTGGCGAGAACCTTGGTTTCGCCGTAGGTCGCGAGCACCGCGCCGTCAGCCTGACGCGCGATCTTGCCGGTTTCCAGGATGAGCGGACGGCCGCCCCATTCGATTTCCACTTTGTGGTGATTGAACATGTCTTGTCCTTAATAAGCGGAAAGGGCCGCGCCGTTTCACGGTGCGCGGATGCCCTTCCCTGGCTTCCTTTCTCGGGCAGCCACGGGCAAGACAACGGGAAGCTCGGGTAAATTTCGGCGCTGGTCAGCGCACGAGCGTCCTGCAATCCTGCCCCATGACCGTCCATGGGCGGTTTCGAGTGGCCCTCTGCATGCTCGAAACCGGGTCTGGCCAATCGATACGACTGGCAGAATGCGCGACCGGCGGGCTCTCCGAAGAAAGCCCGCCGGTCAATTCGTCAACGGCGCAGACCGAGCTTCTCGATCAGCGTCTGATAGCGCGCGTCATCCTTGCGCTTGAGATAATCAAGCAGGCTGCGGCGCTGGGAGACGAGAGCGAGCAGACCACGGCGGGAATGGTTATCCTTCTTGTGGTCCTTGAAGTGGTCGGTCAGGTTCTTGATGCGCTCGGAAAGGATGGCCACCTGGACTTCCGGAGACCCGGTATCGCCCTTGGCGGTTGCAAATTCACCCATCAATTCCTTTTTGCGCTCGGCAGTAATCGACATCGTGTTTTTCCTTATCTGTTTGAGGAAACGGGTCGCCCACAGCCGGGATGTCGTCCAGCAGGGGCCGGTGCAAGCAACGCGACATGGCGCGATGCTGCGGCGCATATAGGGCAATTCCCCGGAAAACACCAGCCCAATTCATAAAGCCGGCTTGTCGCAGCCTTTTGCTGGCGAAGCCAAGATTTCCCGGACGCAAGCAGTCTATAGCCACTTCTTGCTTTTGAAGAAGACGATCAGGCCGACAGCGACAGCCAGCATGAACAGCAGCGAAGCCGGGTAGCCATAATAGGCTTTCAGTTCCGGCATATTCCATGGCGAGCTTTCGGGGTCGAAATTCATCCCCCAGATTCCAACCAGGAAGGTTAACGGCATGAAAATCACCGAGACGATGGTCAGATAAGAGATGACATCGTTGGTGCGCGCCTGGCTCAGCGACAGATGCATTTCGATCAGGCCGGTCAGCATGTCGCGCTGGTTCTCGACCAGTTCGATCAGCCGCAGTGCGTGATCGAGCGTGTCGTTGAAGAAGATCTTCGTCTCAGGCTTCACATAGGGCACGTCGTTGCGGATCAACGTCGCCAGTGCATCGCGCATCGGCCATAGCACGCCCTTGAGCACATTGGCGTCGCGCCGCAACTCGTGCAGCTGCCGCATCTGATGCTTGTGCGGGGTGTTGAGCATCTCGTCCTCGATGCCGTCGACCTCCTCGCTGGCGGCCTCAATCGGCGGGAAATAGCTATCGACGATGGCATCGATGAGCGCATAGGCCAGATAGTCGGCGCCGCGCATCCGCAACCGGTTGGGCAGGGAGGCGGCAATGCGCTTGCGTACGGGGTCGAACGGATCGCCTTCGCGCTCCTGGAAGGTGACGACGAAATTCCTGCCGAAGAACACCGCGATCTGCTCGTAGCGATGCACCTTGACGTCGTCGATCATGCGCATCACGACGAAAGCGTGGTCCTCGAAGAAGTCGACCTTCGGCCGCTGGCCGGTGTTGACCACGTCTTCCAGAGCCAGCGGATGCAGGTTGAAAATCCGGCCGATCTCCTCGATCAGCTGGATGTTGGCGAGACCCGTGCAGTCCAGCCAGACGACCGGCCAGTTGTCGCAATGGGTGTTGAGATCATCGATGCTGGCCTTGTCGATGGTCTTGAATTTGTCCGGTGAGATCAGCGTCAGGCGGAGCTCGGAGCGGCGCGCCGCCGGATCAGCGATCAGCGTACCTGGCGAAGCGCCGACCGGCGGCCGCCGCGTTTTCACCGGCGCCCGCTTCTTCACCGTATCAGCCTTTGCCATGTGCCCCTCGGGTGTAACGTCCGATTGAGATTAGACGACAGGAATCAACCGGCAAAGACCCGCTTCGGCTTGAACATGCCTTGCTCGATGGCGCCGATGGCAACCAGCTTGCCACGCGCGGTGGCGCATGCTTCCTCGGCTTCCACGGGCGCGTCGCGGCCGCGGATGATGACCGGATTGCCAAGCCGGATCTTGGTCGCCGCTTCGTCGCTGATGGCGATCTGCGGCAGGCAGTCGAGCGCGGCTGCCGTGTCGACAAGCAGCGCATCGATGGCGCCGAAGTCGATCGGCGCATCGGCAGCGTCGGCGTTGCCATCGCTGGCGGCTTCTTGCTGTTCGCCAAAGCGGGCGGCCTCCAGTTCAGCGACGGTGACGAAGTCCTCCTGGGTGAACGGCTCGACCTCGACTCGGCGCAACTCGGCGATATGACCGAAGCAGCCAAGGTCGCGGCCAATGTCGCGGGCCAGCGAGCGCACATAGGTGCCCTTGCCGCATTCGACCTCGAAAAGGGTGCGGTCGGCAGCGTGCTCCACAATATCGAGGCGGCCGATTTCGATCTCACGCGCGGGTATGTCGACCGTCTCGCCCTCGCGGGCGAGGTCGTAGGCGCGCTCGCCTGCTATCTTGATGGCCGAGAATTGCGGCGGCGTCTGCATGATGACGCCGGTGTATTTCGGCAGCAGCGCCCTGACGTCGGCCTCGGTCGGACGCCGGTCGGAGTTTTGCGTCACCGGACCCTCAAGATCGTCGGTCGAGCGCTCCTCGCCCCAGGCGACGGTGAACCGATAGATCTTGGCGCCGTCCTGGACATAGGGCACGGTCTTGGTCGCCTCGCCGAGCGCGATCGGCAGCATGCCGGAGGCCAGCGGGTCGAGCGTGCCGGCATGGCCGGCCTTTTCGGCCTGGAACAGCCATTTGATCTTGGAGACGGCTTCGGTCGAGCCCATGCCGACCGGCTTGTCCAGCACCACCCAGCCCGAGATCGGCCGGCCCTTCTTCTTGCCGCGGCGCCCCACTATTTCTGGTCCTTGTCGTTGTCTTCGCCATCGGCACCCAAGTCTCGCGCGACTTCGGGCGACTTCAAGAGATCGTTGATCCTGGCAAAATTGTCGAAGGACGTGTCGAGCTTGAAGCGGAACTCAGGCATGAACTTCATCTGCCGCAGCGCGCCGGAGACGCGGCCACGGACGAATTTCGCGTGCTTGTTGAGCGCGTCGATCACCGCACCGGTATCCTTGGCGCCGAGTGGCGAGACAAAAGCAGTGGCAACCCTCAAGTCGGGCGACATGCGCACTTCCGAGACCGACACCACGGTATTCTCGATCAGCGGATCGATGATCTCGCCGCGCTGCAAGGTTTCGGAGAGTGCATGGCGCACCTGTTCGGCGACGCGCAACATGCGCTGGGATGGGCTGGAGACGGTTGGACGGGGCATTTTTCTCAATCCTGAAAGCGTGAGGCGCGGGATAGGACCGTGCCGCACGTCTCATACTTGTTCTATGCATGTCGTTTATTCCAAAACCGCTACGCACTTTTGGGCGACAGGCATTAAAGTTAGGGCGGCGGTCTTTCGACCACCGCCCGGTCGTATCGACAGTATACGAACTCAGAGCGTCCGGGTCACCATCTCGACGCGGAAGCACTCGATGATGTCGCCGACGCGCATGTCCTCGTAGTTCTGGAAGGCCATGCCGCACTCCTGGCCGCCCGGGACTTCCGCAACTTCGTCCTTGAAGCGCTTGAGCGTCTTCAGCGTGCCTTCGTGGATGACGACGTTGTCGCGGATCAGGCGTACGCCCGCACCGCGCTCGACCTTGCCTTCGGTGACACGGCAGCCGGCAATCTTGCCGACCTTGGTGATGTCGAAGATCTCGAGGATCTCGGCATTGCCGATGAAGGTCTCGCGACGTTCCGGCGAAAGCAGGCCCGAAAGCGCCGCCTTCACGTCATCGACGAGGTTATAGATGATCGAGTAGTAGCGGATCTCGATACCGGCAGCGACAGCGGCAGCACGTGCCTGCGCGTTGGCGCGGACATTGAAGCCGATGATAGCGGCGCCCGAAGTCTCCGCCAGCGACACGTCACTCTCGGTGATGGCGCCGGCGCCGGCATGAACGATGCGCGCACGCACCTCGTCGGTGCCGAGCTTGTCCAGAGCAGCGCTGATCGCCTCGATCGAACCCTGCACGTCGCCCTTGATGACCAGCGGGAATTCCTTCAACCCGCTCGTCTGCAACTGCGACATCATCTGTTCGAGCGAGCCACGCTGGCCGGCATGCTTGGCCACCGCCTTCTCACGGGCCAGACGCTGACGATACTCGGTGATCTCGCGGGCACGGGCCTCGTTGTTGACGACGGCGAAGCGGTCACCGGCCTGCGGCGTGCCTTGGAGACCAAGCACCTCGACCGGCATAGCCGGCGGGGCTTCCTTGACCTGTTCGCCACGGTCGTTGACCAGCGCGCGCACCCTGCCCCATTCGTTGCCGGCGACGAGAATGTCGCCCGGCATCAAGGTGCCGGTCTGCACCAGCACGGTGGCGACGGGACCGCGGCCCTTGTCGAGCTGGGCTTCGATGACGACGCCCTCGGCGGTGCGGTCCGGATTGGCCTTGAGGTCGAGAATTTCGGCCTGCAGCAGGATCGCCTCGAGCAGCTTGTCGAGATTGGTGCCCTTGGTCGCCGAGACTTCGACGTCCAGAACTTCACCGCCCATCGATTCGACGAACACCTCATGGCGCAGCAATTCCGAACGCACCTTCTGCGGATCGGCGCCGTGCTTGTCGATCTTGTTGATCGCCACGATGATCGGAACGCCCGCCGCCTTGGCATGGCTGATCGATTCGATCGTCTGCGGCATGACGCTGTCGTCGGCCGCCACCACCAGGATGGCGATGTCCGTGGCCTGGGCGCCGCGGGCGCGCATCGCAGTGAAGGCGGCGTGGCCGGGCGTGTCGATGAAGGTGATCTTCTGACCGTTCTTCTCGACCTGGTAGGCGCCGATATGCTGGGTGATGCCGCCGGCCTCGCCGGAGACGACATTGGCGTTGCGGATGGCGTCGAGCAGCGAGGTCTTGCCATGGTCGACGTGGCCCATGATGGTCACGACCGGCGGCCGCGACACCAGGTCCTCGGCATTGTCGGCGATGTTGAACAGGCCTTCCTCGATGTCGGACTCGGCGACGCGGCGGACCGTGTGGCCGAATTCGGTGGCGACCAGTTCAGCCGTGTCGGCGTCGATAATGTCGCCCGGCTTCAGGATCTGGCCCTGCTTCATGAAGTACTTGACCACATCGACGGCGCGCTCGGACATGCGCTGCGCCAGTTCCTGGATGGTGATGGTTTCGGGCAGGATCACTTCGCGCATAACCTTCTCGCGCGGCTCATTGTGCATCGCGCGCTTGAATTTTTCCTGGCGGCGACGCATCGACGACAGCGAGCGGGCGCGCGCATCCTCATCGGAGAGCGCCGTATTGAGGGTCAGCTTGCCGCGACGACGGTCTTCCTCGGCCTTGGTCGGCTTGGCCGGACGCGCCACTTCGGGCGTGACCGGACGGCGCACCGGTGCCCCGACGCCGGTGCGTTTCGGCTTGACCTCTTCCTCGTCATCGACCGTCGCCAGTTCGGCGGCCAGCGGCGCGCGACGGCGCGCCTCTTCCTCGGCACGGCGGCGGGACTCGGCCTCGGTCTGCAGACGAGCTTCTTCCTCGGCCTGACGGCGCGCGGATTCCTCGCGCTCGCGCTTGCGGCGCTCCTCGTCCTCGGCGCGGCGCTTGGCGTCTTCGGCGGCGCGCTGGCGATCCTCGACTTCGCGAACCTTGGAACCTTCCAGCGCCCTGCGCCGGGCTTCCATTTCGCCACGCGACAATTCGTTCAGCACCATGCCGCTGCGTTCGACCGGCGGCGGCGGGGGCGGCGCCTTGGGCGCTTCCTGCACCACGGGGGCTGCCACAACCGCGGGCTTGGGCGTCAAAACGGGTGCAGCCACCGGCTCCGGCTTGTCGCCGGGCATGGAGAATTTGCGCTTCTTGATCTCGACCTGGACCTGCTTGGTGCGGCCATGCGAGAAATTCTGGCGCACGACGCTCTGCTCGGTACCGGGGCGCTTCAGCGTCAAGGTCTTCTTCGGTGTAACACTCAACGTCTTGTCGTCGCCCGATTTCGTATCGCTCATTCCATATCCTCTGCAGCATCATCTTCGTCAGCAACGGCCGCAAGCATTGCCAGATCGTCGGGGGTTCCGCCCCGATATCGGTCGAGCGCAACCATGCGCTTCTCAACCGCCTTGCCCGCGTCTCCCGCGAGAACGGCAGCATGTATCACATTTGTGCCCCCCAATGCCAAGCTCAACTCGGCCTCGGAGAAAAGTTTGTAGGCAAGGACTGCAGGCCCGCCGAGGTGGACAGTTGCCCGCCGCGCCTGGCTGATCTTGCGCACGCCGTCGTCGGATGCTTCGGTCGCGTGGAGCACGAAAAGCGCCAGTCCACTGCGCACCGCGCTCTCGACCTTGGTGGCGCCGAGAGCGATCGCGCCGGCCTTGCGAGCAAGGCCGAGCACGCCCAGAGCGGATCGTGCAAGCAGTCCGTCGACCATGCCACCGAGATCGGGCGGCACAGTCACTTGCGCCTTGAAGGCGCGGGCAAACAGGTTCTTCGCCGCCGCCTTGTCGATATGTAGGCGGTCGGCGCTCACCCAACAACCACGGCCGGGCAGGTTTCTCTTGATGTCCGGAACGACGGCCGAATCCGGGCCGACGACGAAACGGATCAGTTCATCCGGCTCGGCTTGCCTGCGGGTAACGATGCAGGTGCGATCGTTCATCTCGTCCTGGGGCGGGTTGTGTGCGATGCGGTTTCACCTCACGCACCAACAGCTTCGTCAGCCGGGACCTGTTCGGCTGCAAGCTCGTCTTCGGTAATCCAGCCGGCCTTGAGGCGGGCCGCCAGAACCATCTGCTCGGCATCGGCGCGCGACACGCCGTGATTGGCGAGAACGCCCGGATAGATCTTGGTCTCGCCGTCCTTGCGTTCCTTCCAGCCGGTGAGGTCGTCGGCGGCATAGCCGGCGAAATCCTCGATCGTCTTCACGCCATCCTCGCCGAGCGTCACCATCATGGCGGTGGTGACGCCGGGGATTTCGCGCAGTTCGTCGGCGACGCCCAACGCCTTGCGCTTCTCGTCGTGCTCGGCTTCGATTTTCTCCAGATATTCGCGGGCGCGGGTCTGGATCTCCGAAGCGGTGTCTTCGTCGAAGCCGTCGATCGAAGCGATCTCGCCCGAATCGACATAGGCAACTTCCTCGACGCTGGTGAAGCCTTCGGAGGCCAGCACCTGGCCGACCATCTCGTCGACATCGAGCGCTTCCATGAACAGCGACGAACGTTCGACGAATTCCTTCTGGCGGCGTTCGGATTCCTCGGCCTCGGTCAGGATGTCGATATCCCAGCCGGTGAGCTGCGAAGCAAGACGCACGTTCTGGCCGCGGCGGCCAATGGCCAGCGACAGCTGGTCGTCCGGCACCACCACCTCGATGCGCTCGGCATCTTCGTCGAGCACGACCTTGGCGACTTCCGCCGGCTGCAGCGCATTGACGATGAAAGAGGCGGCCGAAGGCGACCACGGAATGATGTCGATCTTTTCGCCCTGCAATTCGCCGACCACCGCCTGGACGCGGCTGCCGCGCATACCGACGCAGGCGCCGACCGGATCGATGGACGAGTCACGCGAAATGACGGCGATCTTGGCGCGCGAGCCCGGATCGCGGGCGACCGACTTGATCTCGATGATGCCGTCGTAGATTTCCGGCACTTCCATGGTGAAGAGCTTGGCCATGAACTGCGGATGGGTACGCGACAGGAAGATCTGCGGGCCGCGCTGTTCGCGGCGCACGTCGTAGACATAGGCGCGGACGCGGTCGCCATACTTGTAGTTTTCGCGCGGGATCAGCTCGTCGCGGCGGATAATCGCCTCGCCACGGCCGAGATCGACGATGACGTTGCCATATTCGACGCGCTTGACGGTGCCGTTGACGATCTCGCCGATGCGGTCCTTGTATTCGTCATACTGGCGGTCACGTTCGGCTTCGCGCACCTTCTGCACGATGACCTGCTTGGCCGACTGGGCGGCGATGCGGCCGAAATCCATCGGCGGCAGCTGTTCGGCGATGAAGTCGCCGAGCTGGGCGTCGGGATTGCGCTCGCGCGCCGAGGAGATGGCGATCTGGGTGGCGTAGTCGTCGACCTTCTCGACCACTTCCATCAACCGCTGCAGCTTCATCTCGCCGGTGGTGGCGTTGATATCGGCGCGGATGTTGGTTTCCTGGCCGTAGCGCGAGCGCGCAGCCTTCTGGATCGCATCGGCCATTGCGGCGATGACGATCGACTTGTCGATCGACTTTTCACGCGCGACCGCATCGGCGATCTGCAGCAGTTCAAGTCTGTTGGCGCTTACAACCATGTCTTTATCTCCCGAACTGGGTGCCGGAGCTTTGGCCCGGCAGCTCAATCGTTATTCCTGTTCGTGTTCTTCCGTGGCGCCTTCGGAAACATCGTCTTCCGGCTCGCCGCGGCGTTTCTTGGCTTCCTTGCGTTCCCTGTTATCCTTCGACAGGGCGTCGCGGATGAGGTCGTCGGTGAGGATCAGCCGCACATCGGCGATCGCGTCATAGGGAACCCGCACCGTCGGCTCTTCGCCATAAGCAGCCTTGTCGCGCTCGATCAGCACATCGTCTTCAGCGGCTTCGGCGATCTTGCCTTTGAAGCGCTTGCGGTCGGCGACCAGCACCGAGGTTTCCATCTTAACCAGATGGCCGGTCCAGGTGACGAAATCCGACTTGCGCACCAGCGGCCGGTCGATGCCCGGCGACGACACTTCGAGATGATAGGCCTTCTCGATCGGATCGTCGACGTCGAGGGCCGGAGACACAGCGCGGCTGACCTCTTCGCAATCCTCGACGGTCATGGTGCCATCCTCGCGTTCGGCCATGATCTGCAGCGTCAGCCCGTTCTGGCCCGACAAATGCACCCGCACGAGGCGGAAACCGATGCCGCGCAACACCGGCTGAACGATCAGCGCGATGCGCGCATCGATGCCGCTTTCGCGGATGATGCGGTCGTCGGCTTCGCTCGCCGTTGCAGTCATGCGGTTCCTGTCGTTCTACAGATCAGGATGATCGTCATCCTGATCTTTCGCTTTGCTGGAGCATGATCTTGTCCGAAAACCGGGTCCCACTTTTCGGGATCATGCTCTGATACTGACCGGCAGGTAATAAAAAAGAGCGGGACCGGGTGGACCCACTCTTCGTCATACCGACCAAGAATTTGAGGCTGATATAGACGATCCCGGCCGGTGTTTCAAGTCTTGATGCCAGCGCTGATCGTGACGGCGGCTGCTTATAGCTGCCGCGGCCATTTCTGGGATGCATGCATGACCGTGATGATCTCGATCTCGCGACCGACCACCCGATACGGAACGAGGTACGGGATATCGGTCAGCACAAGCTCTCGCGTGCCCCTTATTCGCCCGATGCGTCCCATTGCCGGTTGTTCGGCAAGATTGTCCGCCGCAGAGACGATGCGGGCAACGACCCGTGCGGCGGCGTTGGGGTTGTCCTTTGCTATAAAGGCGCCGATTTGATCGAGCCGTCGCAGTGCGCGGATCGTCCAGCGGACCCGGCTCATCGGTCGAGAGACGGCTTGACGTATTTCGCCACCACGTCGGCCAGCTCTTGTTCGCTTGCAAATTCACCGCGGTCGGCCTCGCCCAACCCAGCCTCGATCTCTGCAAGTTGCCATTCTTCCCTGGCAACGTAGTCTTCGATCGCCTGAGCCGCGACGTAGGAGCGGGAGCGGTCAACTTTACCCGCCAGTTGGTCAAGCTTGGCTGCCGTCTCATCAGAGAGTCGTACCGTAAAAGCAGCCATCGGCGCCTCCATTTCATGAACCCAATCTGGTTCACATTGAATGTGATGGAACCAATCCGGTTCGTCAATTGCTATAGACGGTCGCATTGCGCGGGGCGCATGCCGCCTATGCGGTAACGGCCCTGTGATTTCAGACGCCGCATCCCTATCTATGTTGCACTGCACAAACCGAGATGGCGCGCGGTGGCGCGCGAAAGGTCAAGACAATGAACAACCGCACTGTGTTTTCCGCCATCGGCGACGCTTTTGCCCTCTTCGGCAGCGCCGTTGCCGCCTCGCGGGCCGTCGAAGCCGGCCGCAAGCCGCGCGCCAACGATTTGCGCCGGCTCGGCATGGACCCGACCGCGTTCGACAAGATCGGCCGTTTTTAAGTCTGAAGCGGATGCGGGACCGTTGGTCCCGCCTCGGACTATTTCCTGACGAAAGTGAGATAGGCGGGCCGCCGGCCCTCGCGAATGGCTTTTGCCTCGTAGCGTGTTCCCGGCCAGCCCTCATAGGGCCGATGCCAGTCGGCCGCGTCCTCAGCCTGCCACAGGAGCGCGCCATGCGCCCGGCAGTGCAACAAGGTCCAGTTGACATAGGTGTCGATGTCGGACGCGAAGCGGAATTTTCCGCCCGGCTTCAGGACGCGCGCGAACCGATCGAGATTGAGCGGGCTGACAAAGCGCCGCTTCCAGTGCTTTTTCTTCGGCCAGGGATCGGGGTAGAGCAGGTCGATGCCGTCGAGCGAGTCCTGAGGCAACCAATCGAGCAGCCGTGTGGCGTCGTCATTGTGAACGCGAAGATTGGCGAGCGGCTTTTCCCGCACCGCCATCATCAGCTTGGCCATGCCGTTGACGAACGGCTCGACGCCGATGAAGCCTGTCGCCGGGGCCTCCGTGGCCCGATACAGCAGATGCTCGCCACCGCCGAAGCCGATTTCCAGCCCAACCGTTGAAACATCCGCTGCGAACAGCGTGCGCAGCTCTGCCGGCGCATCGGCGGAGAGGTCGAGGCCATAGGCGCCAAGACCGCTTTCCAGCGCGGCCGCCTGCTGCGGGCGAATGGTCTTGCCGTGCCGGCGGCCGAAGAACCCTTCGGTCGCCCGGCTCCGCCTTTCCTTTGTATCCATGGCTGGGTCGCGCGCCGCCCTCAGGCGGCGACCGCGTCCTTGAGCGCCTTGGCCAGATCGGTCTTCTCCCAGGAGAAGGACCCGTCACGACCGGCCTTGCGGCCGAAATGGCCGTAGGACGAGGTCTTGGCGTAGATCGGCTTGTTGAGGTCGAGATGCCTGCGAATGCCGGACGGCGACAAGTCCATCACGGTACGCAGCGCTTCCTCGAGCTTGGCCTCGTCGACCTTGCCGGTGCCGTGCAGGTCGACATAGACCGACAGCGGCTGGGCAACGCCGATGGCGTAGGAAAGCTGGATGGTGCAGCGATCGGCGAGCTTGGCCGCCACGACATTCTTGGCGAGGTAACGCGCCGCATAGGCAGCGGAACGGTCGACCTTGGTGGTGTCCTTGCCGGAGAAAGCGCCGCCGCCATGCGGGGCCGCGCCGCCATAAGTGTCGACGATGATCTTGCGGCCGGTCAGGCCAGCGTCGCCATCCGGGCCGCCGATGACGAACTTGCCGGTCGGGTTGATGTACCACATGCAATCGTCGGCGATCTTGAGGTCGCCGAGCGCCTCGCGGATATAAGGTTCGACGACCTTGCGGACCTTCTTGGAATCCCAGCTCGCATCGAGATGCTGGGTCGACAGCACGATCTGCGTCGCTTCCGCCGCCTTGCCGTCGATGTAGCGGACGGTGACCTGGCTCTTGGCGTCTGGACCGAGCTTGCCGGCCTCGCCATTGTTTTCGTGACGGGCGGCTGCGAGCAATTCGAGGATCTTGTGGCTGTAATAGATCGGCGCCGGCATCAGGTCCGGCGTTTCGCGGCAGGCATAGCCGAACATGATGCCCTGGTCGCCGGCACCTTCCTCGCCCTGGCGGTCGGCGGCGTTGTCGACGCCCTGGCCGATGTCAGGCGACTGGCCGTGCAGCAGAACCTCGATCTTTGCCGTTTTCCAGTGGAAGCCGGCCTGCTCGTAGCCGATTTCGCGGATCGCCTTGCGGGCGACCGACTTGAACTTGGCCGGATTGACGACCGGGTGGCCGGCGGAATCCATCAGGATGTTGCCTTGCTTGTCCTTCTTCAGCAGCGTCTCGGGAACCCGGACCTCGCCGGCGATGACAACACGGTTGGTGGTGGCCAGAGTCTCGCAGGCGACGCGGACTTTCCACGGGTCCATGCCGGTCTTCTTGGCCTCGCGATAGACCAGATCGACGATCTCGTCGGAGATGCGGTCGCAAACCTTGTCGGGATGACCCTCGGCAACGGATTCCGAGGTGAAGAAGTAGTTCTGCCGCGTCACGGGTGTCCCCTCTTGAAAAAACGATCGGCAGGGCTGCCGATTTTGGCGCGCCACGTGTTAACGGTGCCGGGCGCCGCTCGTCAAGCGGTGCCGCGGTTCTGGCATGAATGTCGCAGCAATATATCTTGTACCACCGGCGGCTTGGCGCCGCCGGCAGTCGAGCCCTTGGGCTACTCCGGCCAATGGGTCAATCGACGCACCGGATCACTCGGCATCTTCGGCAGAAAGGGATTTCACCAGATCAATGATCCGGCGGCGCACCTTCGCATCCGCTATCTTGACGAAGGCGCGGTTGAGCTGAAGTCCTTCCGGACTGCCGCAGAATTCGACGGCGAAAGCCATCGAAGCGTCCTCGGCAAATCCTCTGTTACCCACCGGCTCCTGCCCTGGCGCATCCTCGAAAAAGAAGGCGACAGGCACGCTGAGTATCGAGGCTATTGCCTGCAGACGGCTGGCGCCGACGCGATTCGTTCCCTTTTCATATTTTTGGATCTGCTGAAACGTAATACCGAGATTTTCACCCAGCTTTTCCTGGCTCATTCCAAGCATATTGCGCCGAAGCCGGACGCGACTTCCGACATGGATGTCGATCGGATTCGGTTTTTTCTTGTTTTCTTCTGTCATTTTTTCCTCGCCGAATTTTTCCGGCTTTTTCTATTTTTCTCGCCCAAACGAAGCCGGAGCCAACTGCCCCAACAGAAACACCAACCGACTTCGAGAAAATTAGGCGGGAACAGTATGAGTTTCTAATGTGTCGACTGTCAATTCACCCGTAGCCGTTGCCTTACGTTCAAGCCGAGGGCGATCACGGCAAACAGGAACATGATCAGCATTCCGTTAATGCGCCGTTGACCGGCGGAGATGAAGGCCTGCCCGGAGATGGGCACCCGCACGTCGATGGCGCCGCGCGCATCGACCGCCAGGGCGTCGACGATGCGTCCGCGCGTATCGACAACGGCCGAAATGCCGTTGTTGGCTGCGCGCAACAGGGGCAATCCATTTTCCACCGTACGAATCTGCGCCTGCCTGAAATGCTGGTACGGCCCGGGCGTGTCGCCGAACCAGGCGTCGTTGGTGACATTCACAATAAGCTGGGATGACGTAGCGTCAACCGCCACCAGATCGGGAAAGATCACCTCGTAGCAAATAAACGGCAAGGCGCTTATGCCGCCGGGCAAGACGATCGGGTGGCGCTCATTGCCGGCGGCAAAGTTCATCGGCCCGGCGACCAATTGTTCGATGCCGAAGCGGCTGAGCAGACCGGAGAACGGCAGATACTCGCCGAAGGGCACCAGATGGACCTTGTCGACGGCGTCGGCAATCTCGCCCTTGTCGTCGATCGCCACCACTGAATTGTAGTAGCGGCTGCCGGTCTCGGCCCCCGATCCGCCCTCCTCGCGCACGACGCCGGCAATCAGCATCTGCCCGGGCTGCAGCATGTCGCCGAGCGCGGTCAGCGCATCAGGGCGCTCGGTGAACAGGAACGGCACCGAGGTCTCCGGCCACAGGATCAGCTGCGGCTTGTTGTGACCGGGATCCGGCGCTGCGGCCGACAGGCCCATCATGGTCGCGAAGATGCGGTCGCGCACCGAAGCGTCCCACTTCTCGCTGAGATCGACATCCGGCTGCACAATGCGGACATCGAGATTGTGCGTTGCCGGCTTGTCGGGAGCCGCCAGCCTGAAATAGCCGAAGCCGGCATGGGCGGCGACGAGAGCGGCAAGCAATATCAGTCCGAGGCGCACATGCCGGCGTGCGGCGAGCAGAGCCGGCATTGCAAAGACAAAGACCGCCAGCGCGTTCATGCCGATCATGCCGGTCACCGACACGCTTTGCATCAACAACGGTACGGGCATCGCCGCATAGCCAACGGCATTCCAGGGAAAGCCGGTGAACAGAAAGCCGCGCAGCCATTCGGTCAGGCCGAAAGCAAAGGCAAGGGCGGCGATGCGGCCGATGTCGTTGGTCCATAACAGCCGCGCGACGACGGTGGCGAAACCGTAGAAAAACGCCAGCGCCAAAGGAATGCCGACGACCGCGAAGGGCAAGGCCCAGGCGAAACTGTCAGCCTCGACCAGAAGCGCTTCGCCGATCCACCACAGGCCGGCGAGGAAATAACCGAAGCCGAACCACCAGCCGATGGCAAAGGCTGGTCGCAGCCGCCTGAGCCAGCTGTCGGAAGCCTCGCCGGTGGCGCCGTCGAGCAGCCAGACCAGCAGCGGAAACGAGACGAAACAGACGGCGAAGAAATCGTAAGGCGCCTGGGCGAGCACCGCCAGCGCGCCGGCGAGAAACGCCACAAGCGCACGCCGCCAGCCCCAAAGCAGAATTATCCGGCCGGCTAGGCGCTCCATGCAGACTTCCCAGGTCGTGCGAATCAGGAGCCAAGATTTATCAGGCTGCGCGCCGTGCTCCAAACATCGATAAGCGCGATCTGATGTTACCGGTGCCAGCCTTCTATGCTGAAGCCGCTCAGTTGCTCGGCCTCCTCGCGCGAAACGGCGCGCAAGGTCTGGGTGAAGGTCCAGACATGGCCTTCGCGGTCGCGGGCGCGATACTGGCGCTCGCCGTAGAACTGGTCGGCAGGCGCCTCGACTATCTCGGCTCCGGCCGCCCTCGCCCGTTCGCAATGCGCGTCCAGGCCGTCTTTCAGGCGCACACGGACCGACTGGGTGTTCTTGCCGCCGACCGAAGCCGGGCTGGCGACGTGATCGGTCCATTCTGAATCGACGATGATGTAGCCGTCGCCGAAGCGCATTTCGGCATGGACCAGCCTTCCGTCGGCGTCGCTGACCACCATGCTCGGTTCGAAACCGAAAGCGGCTTCAAGCCAGATCAGTGCAGCCCTTGGATCCCTATAGAAAACCCCGGAACCGAACGTGGTGTGCTTGAACGGGTCTTCGACCGTCATGCGGCGCGAATCAGGCCTGCTCGGTGCGAGCGGTGGCGCGGCGGCGGCGCTCGCCTTTCTGGTTCTGGACGATGCGCACCCGCTTGACGCGGCGCGGATCGGCATCGAGCACGTGGAACTCGAAGCCGGGTATCGCCTGGACTACTTCGCCACGCGCCGGCACGCGGCCCAGCGTGTTGAAGATCATGCCGCCAATGGTGTCGACATATTCGCCATGTTCGCCGGCGGTAAAGTCCTCGCCGATCATCTTGGCGACCTCGTCGATCTCAGCCTTGCCGTCGACGACGAAGACGCCCTCGCCGGTCTGGGTGATCAGCGGCTCGTCTTCGTCATGCTCGTCCTCGATATCGCCGACGACCATTTCGACGATGTCTTCCAGCGAGGCCAGGCCATCCGTGCCGCCATATTCGTCGATGACCAGCGCCATCTGGGTGCGCGTTGTCTGCATGCGACCCATCAAATCGGAGGCAAGCATGGAGGGCGGCACAAACAGCACCGGGCGGATCAGATTGAGGTCGCCGATGGTGCGTCGGAGATCGACCTGGGCGAGGTCGAGAAGCGTCGTTGCCGGCGTCTTCCTCGATGTCCTGCCCTTCTTGACGCGGGCGACCTTGGTGATGTGCGCCAGCACGTCACGGATGTGAACCATGCCGCGCGGGTCGTCGAGCGTCTCGGAATAGACCGGCATGCGCGAATGGCCGGATTGCTCGAACAGGCCGAGCAGATCGCCCAAAGTCGTGGTGATCTCGACCGCCTCGATGTCGGCGCGCGGCACCATAACGTCCTCAACGCGCACTTCGCGCAGGCGCAGGATGTTGTTGAGCATTGCGCGTTCGCCGGGCGAAAAAGACTCGGCATCGCTTGTCGTTTCGGCAAGCGCGCCGGCGATTTCCTCGCGCAGGCTGGTGCCGTTGCGCTGCCGGAACAGGCCCAAAACGCGGTCGAACAGAGACGGACCGGCAGGCGATGGCTCGCTGGCAATGCTACCAGAAGCGGGGCCGCCGGTGATGGTACTCGGACTCGATCCCTCTTCCGTTGTATCGGAAGGCTTGGTCGCACTGCCAGCCTCGGGGCGGGCGGCAGTTTCTGGTTTGTCGTTCATCGTCGTCCGGTCAATTGGTCTTTTGTCATTACGTGTAGGGATCGGGAATGGCAAGCCTTGCAAGCGCTGCGCGCTCGATGGCTTCCATCTCCTCGGCCTCTGCATCGGTCTCGTGATCGTAGCCCAGCAAATGCAGAAGGCCATGGATGACGAGATGGGTGATATGGTTCTCGAAGGGCTTCTCTTCCAGAGCCGCTTCGCGCGTCACCGTCTCGGACGCTAGCACGATATCGCCCAGCATCGGCGGCAGCTTGCCGCCCTTGGGGAACGGAAAAGCCGGGAAAGACAAGACGTTGGTCGCCTCGTCCTTGCCGCGCCAGCCGGCATTAAGGGTGCGGATATGGGCATCGTCGGAAAAGACGATGCTGAGCTCGGAATGACCGGCGGCACCAGTTTCGGCAAAGGCAGCCAAGACGGCGCGGTCGACCAGCAGGGTCAGCGCCGCCTCGCCGGGCCAATCGCCTGCCTCGACCGACAGATCGATCTCGACGGGGACCGAACTGTCCCCGCCGCCAGTCTTTATATCTTCAGGCATGAGCCCGCATCGTCATGATCAGCTCTCGGCGCCGAGGCCGCGCGACAGCTTGGCGTCGCGGTCATAGGCCCTAACGATTTCCGCCACCAACGGATGGCGAACGACGTCAACATCGTTGAAGCGCACGGTTACCGCACCGGCCACGCCGTCAAGGACACGCAAGGCTTCGACGAGGCCCGATTTGGTGCTTGGAGGCAGATCGATCTGCGTCGGATCGCCGGTGACGATCATGCGCGAATTCTCGCCGAGGCGGGTCAGAAACATCTTCATCTGCATCGGCGTGGTGTTCTGCGCCTCGTCGAGGATGACGGCGGCATGCGCCAGCGTGCGGCCACGCATAAAGGCGAGCGGCGCGATTTCGATGACTTCGGCAGCAATGGCACGCTCAACCTTGTCGGCCGGCATCATGTCGTACAGCGCATCATAAAGCGGCCGCAGATATGGATCGACCTTTTCCTTCATGTCGCCGGGCAGGAAGCCCAGCCGCTCGCCGGCCTCGACCGCCGGGCGCGACAGGATGATGCGCTCGACCATGCCGCGTTCGAGCAGCATCGCCGCATGCGCCACCGCCAGATAGGTCTTGCCGGTGCCGGCGGGGCCGATGCCGAACACCAGTTCCGAGCGCTCCAGCGCCCGCATATACGCGTCCTGGTTGAGCGAACGGGCATAGATGGTCTTCTTGCGGGTGGATATCTGAGCGGCCGAGACCTTGCCCTTGCGCTCCAGCGTCGGCAGCGTCAGTTGGTCGTCGGCGGCAATGGCCATGCGCACAGCGCCGTCGACGTCGGACTGGCCAATATCGGTGCCTTTCTGGAGAATGCCATAGAGATTGTCGAGCGCGCGGCGCGCCTGCTCGGCCGCCGAGGCCGAACCCTTGATGGTCAACTGGTTGCCGCGTGAGCGGATGTCGACGCCGAGCTTCTGCTCGAGCCTGGCCAGGTTCTCGTCAAACTGGCCGTACAGGGCGCTGGCAAGCTTGTTGTTGTCGAAAGTCAGAACGATGTGCGCCATGTCAGAGGCCCCGGATGTCTGGTTCTGGGGCAGAGTCTTCACTTCAGCAGCGCTCAACCGTCTCTCCTCATCTGCCGAGGCCATCAGGCCAATTCGGCGAACAGGCTATTGTAGCCCGTCTTCGTGATTCGCACCCGGATAATGTCACCGATTTCGCCGGCCTTTTCATCAACAATAACCGGCTGCAGCCAGGGCGAGCGGCCGACCTTCTGGCCGGCCTGACGGCCGGGCTTCTCGATCAGCGTATCGATGGTGCTGCCGACCAGGCTCAGGCCGAAATCTTGCTGCTGTTTCAGCAAGAGGGCCTGCAGCCGTTGCAAGCGCTCATCCTTGACCGCTTCCGGCACATGATCGGGCATATCGGCGCCAGGCGTGCCGGGGCGCGGCGAATATTTGAACGAAAAGGCCGAGGCGTAGTTCACCTGGCGCACCAGTTCCATTGTCGCCTCGAAATCGGCGTCGGTCTCGCCGGGGAAGCCGACGATGAAGTCGCCGGACAGCGCGATATCGCCGCGGGCGGCGCGAATGCGCTCGAGCAGCGCCAGATAGTGGCTTGCCGTATGCCTGCGGTTCATCGCCTTGAGGATGCGGTCGGACCCCGACTGCACCGGCAGATGCAGATAGGGCATCAGCGCCGGCAGGTCGCGGTGGGCGGCCATCAGTTCGTCGTCCATGTCGCGCGGATGGCTGGTGGTGTAGCGCAGCCGCGCCAGGCCGGGGATCTCTGCCAGCCGGAACAGCAGGCGGCCAAGGCCCCATTCCGAGCCGTCCTCGCCCTTGCCGTGCCAGGCGTTGACGTTCTGGCCAAGCAGCGTCACCTCGCGTACGCCGGCTTCGGCCAGCCGCTCGGCTTCGGCGACGATCTGCGCCACCGGCCGCGACACTTCCGAGCCCCTGGTGTAGGGCACGACGCAGAAGGTGCAGAACTTGTCGCAGCCTTCCTGAACGGTGAGGAAGGCGGTGACGCCGCGCTTGATGACTTCGGCGCGCTTCGGCTGCGGCAGGTGCTCGAACTTGTCCTCGATGGCGTATTCGGTCTCGACGATCTTCTCGCCGCCGCGCACCCGCGCCAGCACGTCGGGCAACCGGTGATAGGTCTGCGGGCCAATGACAAGGTCGACGGCGGGCGAACGGCGGATGATTTCCGCGCCCTCGGCCTGCGCCACGCAGCCAGCGACGCCGATCAGCATTTCGCGCCCTGCTGCCGCGCGTTCGGCCTTCATGTCGCGAATGCGGCCGAGTTCGGAATAGACCTTTTCGGCCGCCTTCTCCCTGATGTGGCAGGTGTTGAGCAGCACCAGGTCGGCCTCGGCGAGGGTGTCGGTCGCGGTATAGCCGTCGGCGGCCAGCGCATCGGTCATGCGCTGTGAATCATAGACATTCATCTGGCAGCCATAGGTCTTGACGAAGACCTTTTTGGCCGGGGCGGACGCTGCATCAGCGCTTTGTGCGGCGATGTCAGCGTCGTTCCGCTCTATCGTGTTCAAATCCATCTGGCGGCTTCTAACGCCTTTCCGTGACAAAAAACAGACGATTCTGGCCGGGGCTCTACCGCCTAGCGGCTCGGGTGGGGGTCGGCGAGTGCCGCCTGCATCATCGCGCGCACCTGGCGTTCCATCAGCCTGGACGTTTCCTTGCGGTTCGAGCCCTTGGAAAAGACGATTGGCTCGCCGAAATGCACTTCGACGTCGAGCGCGCCCTCAGCCATCAGCACCTTGAGATGCGGCATCAGGTCCTGATCGCCGATCCAGGCGGCGATCGACCTATGACGGCGGCCGAGCGGCACGCCGTGCACCCGTGTATAAGCGATCGCCAGCGGCTGGATGAAGACCTGTTCGGCCGCACCTTCCGAAATGGCCATCGAGGCGGCACCGAACAAGGTGCTCTTGAACGGCAGGATGGTGTTGCCATCTCCGGTCGAACCCTCGGCAAACAGCACCATGGCATCGCCCTTGGCCATGCGGCTGGCAATTTCGCTGGCCTGGTCGCCCGCTGTGCGCTTGCGCTCGCGCTCGATGAAGACGGTGCGCTGCAGTTTCGACAGCCAGCCGATCAGCGGCCAGCCTTCCATGTCCGCCCTGGCGATGAACGTCACATCGGCAAAAGAGCCGAGCACCATGATGTCGGTCCAGGAGATATGGTTCGAGGCGACCAGCAGCGGGCGCTGGCTGGACAATGCGCCTTTGACGTGGATGCGCAGGCCGAGCGTCCGCACAATAAGTCTGTGCCAGACCTTCAGAATGACGGTTTCGCGCCAGATGCCGGTCTTCATCGACAGCAGTTGCAGCGGCACAAGGACCAGCGAGCCGACGACAACGAGGCTCAGCGCCAGGAAAATCCTGATTTTTCCAATCATGCGCCTGACCTTGTCCCGCGTTCTGCGCTAGCGGAGATCGCGGCGCATGACAAGCGCGCCGGTCGGGCCATGTTCGGTCGACCGGTAATAATTGGCGCGGTGGCCTACCTGGCGGAAGCCGAGCCGGCGGTACAGTGCGATGGCGGCGACATTGGTCTCGTCGACTTCAAGGAACAGCGCCTCGGCGCGCTGCGCATGCAGTTCGCGCAGCACCGCGTCCATCAACTGCCAGCCGAGCCCCTGGCGGCGATGCGAGCGCTCCACCGCCACGGTCAGGATCTCGCCTTCGCCGGCAGCAAGCCTGGCCAGCACGAAGCCGACCGGCGGCTTGGCGCCCTGGCCGATCTCACGCGCGGCATAGCCGAACACGGTGTCCTGCTCGAGCAGCGCGGCGAACTCACCATCGGTCCACGGCCGGACGAAATCCTCGCGATGCAGCGCCGACACCGATGGGCTGTCGGCGATGGTCAGCGGTTCGAGCGCATAGTCCCTGCGGCGCGGCTGGAGGAAGGGAATGCGCATTATTTGTCCTGCCGCGATAAAATGAACCCCGCCTGCGGCTTGGCGTCGGCGCCGCGCAAATAAAGCGGTTTCGGCCTTTCCCCCTCAGGCTTGGCAGCCGCCAACCGGGCGTAGATCGCAATGTCGGCAGTGGCCGATGTCGGGCCGATATCGAAGGTGCGTCCGACCGCCGCGGCGATCTGCTCAGCCGCCGTGCCGGCAAGCACCGGACGATTGTCCGCCGCCATTTCCGCAGCTTGCGCAAGTGTGGTCACCGCAGGACCATAGCGCAAAATCGCTTCCGCATCGTAAAATGCGGCATGGATCTCCTCGCGGCCGGCATCAAGCGCGGCCAGGACCGGGCGGCCGGGGAATGCCGCGCTTGCTTCTGCCGCCAACGCTTCCAGCGTCGTCACGCCGATCGCCGGGATTTTCAGCGCCAGCGCCAGGCCGCGCGCCGCCGACACACCGACACGCAGGCCAGTAAACGAGCCCGGGCCGACCGAGACGGCGACAGCGCCAAGGCCGGCATAGCCGGTTCCGCCTGCCTTCAGCGCCTGGTCGATGACGGCCATCAGGTGTTCGGCATGGCCCTTGCCGAGATCGAGTACCGAGCGGCCGAGTTCCTTGCCAGCCACTGCATCGTAGACGCAGGCGGCGCAGAGATTGGCGGCACAGTCGATGGCGAGCAGTTTCATGGGCACCGGTTCGAAAAACAGTCTCCCTCTGCCCGCCATGGCGCGCCGCCGCAAGAGCCAGCGCATAAATTGTTAAGCGGCTTCGCTTCGGCGTAGGCCGGACGGCTTACGCCGCCGGCGCGATGCGCAGCATGTGGTTGTCCCAGACATAATCGGGCTCGGAGCGCGTCGTGCCGCTGCCTTCGATGATTTCGCCAGCACCTGTCGTCGCCATGAAGCCCGGGCCGTCGGGTGCCAGGCCGCAGACCTCGACCAGCACCTTGGTGGCGACGATCTTGCCGCTGGCGGCGTCGATCACGGCCAGCGAATTGCCTTCCGGTGACGACACCGCGACCGTTCCGGCAACCGGATTGGCCGCGACCGAGCCGATATAGTTCTTGAAGCCGGACAGCACGTCCTGCGGCATGTCGATCAGCTGCAGGTCCTTGCCACGGGCAGCGCGGCCGACCAGCAACGGACGGTCGGTGCCTGGACCACGATACTGGCAGCCGAACCAGATGGTGCCGGACGCATCGGCATCCATGTGGCGGATCGACAGTTGGTGCAGGGAAGCCGGCAGTTCGTGTTTTTCGATGAGGTCGCCGGTGATGCGGTCGACCAGCACATAAGACGGCTTCATCGTCGCAATGTTGAGTTCGGCGCGGCCATAGTCCGGATGGGTCTCGATGCCGCCATTGGCGATGGCGATCGTCCTGCCGTCGCCAAGCAGCAGAAGCTCGTGCGGCCCCATGCCATAGGTCGGGAACTCGCCGATGCGGCTGAATTTGGCGCGTGCGTCGTAGATCCCGACGACGCCGGCGGCATTGTCGAAATCATTCTCGGTGGCGTAGAGCAGCGCCCCATCGGCCGAGAACGCGCCATGGCCGAAGAAGTGCCGACCGGTGATGCTGGCAATGGTCTGCGGCGCTTCGCGGCCGGTGTGGTCGAAGACCACGGCGAAGGTGCCGGGCTGCCTGGCGAAGACCACGGAGCGCTTCGATACCGGATCGAAGGTGACGTCGTGGCCACGGTCGGGCAGGTCGATCGCATGCAGTAGCTTGCCGGCTTCCGACAGCACAGCCGCACCAAAACTGCCATCGCGCTTGACGAAGGCGGTGGCAAAGACCGCATCCGTGCTGAGCGTATTTGCCCAGGCCGGCGGCGCCATTGCCGCCACGAAGCCAGCGCCGGCGGCCTTCAGAAAATCGCGGCGATCGATCAGTGGCGTCCTCATGATCAGTCTCCGTCGAGCGAGGAGAAGCCGGCGGTCAGGCCGAATTCGGCCGTCAACCTGGTGCCGATCAAGCCTGACAGGCTGGAGGTGATCAGCGCGAAATGCTCGAGCTTTTCGCGCTCAACCGGATCGGCGAGCGCCTTGTCGATCGGGCCCTGAACCGACTTCGCGGTGGCGACGCCGTTGACCAGCTGGATATGGATCGATTCCGCCATCCAGCGTGCATCCTCCGGCAGCGCGTCGCCGAGTTTCGAGGCCTCAAACAGCGTGTCGATGCCTGAGAGATTGCCGGCTAATGACAGGCCGGTGTTCTGCGAGCGCCAGAAGATCGCCTGCCTAGGCTTGTCTGCATCCGGCTTGGCGCCGAGAAAGCCCTTGAGGCGCACGTCTCGGACCATCTCCAGCTCATTGATGAAGACGCCGACCAGTTCGGTCACCGCTTCGGTGCCGTCGCGATAGAGCGCGTTGTCAGGTCCCGGATTGGCCCACAGCGCCGCAAAGCCGTCCGGCTTTTTCCAGGCTGCGTCGACGTCGGCGGCCATCGTCTCGATATTGTTGGCAATCGCCGCGCCATAGGCACAGCGATAGGGATCGTCCTCGCCGGCGAGTGCCTCGGAGCCATCGCCATAGAGCACGAACTCCAGCGCCCCTAACCCCTGCATGGCGACGCTCTTGCCTGCCAGCTGCGCCGGGTCGCGGGCGGTCGGGTCCTTGGCGGCCAGAGCGGCCTGCACCTGCTTCAGGCCGATGCTCTTGCGGTCCGGCCAGTAGAGCATGCGCTCCAGCCGGTTGTTCTCCTTGATCGGCCCGAAGCCGATGATTTCGGCCGACGACCAGGCTGCGACCGTGCCCGAGAATTCGGCATGCGCGGCGTCGAGATTGCCCTGCGAGGGCGCCTGACAAAGCGTGTCCATGGCCTTGGCCAGGCTACTGGTATGGTCATGCAGGCCGGCATAGGTGGGACGGACAAAGCCGTCGATCGCGCGCTGGATGACGTCGGAGGCTTTTACCGACGCTGACGCCGGGGAAGACACGACCAGCGCAAGAGCGAGAGCAGGCAAAAAGCGCTTCAGCATCAGAGTGACTCCAGGAATTTGATGAGAGCATCGCGGTCGGCCGCATCGGTAGCGGCAAAGCGGTCGCGCGCCTTCTGCCCCTCGCCGCCGTGCCAGAGGATAGCTTCGGTAAGCGTACGCGCACGCCCGTCATGCAAGAAGAAGCTGTTGCCGTTGACCGTCTTGGTGAGCCCGATGCCCCAGAGCGGCGGTGTGCGCCATTCGCTGCCCGTCGCCTCGCCAACGACCTGGCCATCGGCGAGACCGGGACCCATGTCGTGTAGCAGGAAGTCGGAATAAGGCCAGACCAGCTGGAAGGCTTGCGCTTTGTTGGGCGTGCCGCGCTTGGTGACGAATTTCGGCGTGTGGCAGGAGATGCAGCCCATGTCATAGAACAGTTTCTTGCCGGCGAGCACTGCGGGATCGCCGACATCGCGCCGCGCTGGCACGGCAAGGTTCTGCGAATAGAAAGTGACAAGGTCCATCACCGGCGACGGCGCCTCGACAGTACCGAGCCGCTTCTGGACACCGTTCGGCATGGCGAGGCAGGCCTTTTCGGCCGTGGTGCAATCGCCCCAATGGTTGGGCTCTTCCGGCGTCGAAATGCCGATATCGCCGTCAAAGGCATCCGCCGCCTGCTGGCGGATCGAGGCGGTTTGCGCCTTCCAGCCGAAGCGGCCGAGTGTCAGTTCGCCGTTGCTGACGTCGCGCACGATGTTGGGTTTGCCGGAAATGCCGTCGCCATCGCGGTCGTCCGGATCGGCGTGGGCAAGAATATCCGCCGGTGCGATCTGTTCGATCAGGCCAAGGCCGATCATCGGCGGGGTCAGCCGCGGCGACAGTGTGGTGTGGGGGTCGAGCGGGCCGTAGCCAAGACCATCGATGGCATAACTCGGTTTGCGCAGCGAAACGACGGTGCCGTCGCCAAGCGCAACCTTTTCATCGCCATAGTCGACATGCATGCGGCCTTCGCCCTTGAGGCCAGGGACCGCCAGTTCCTGCAACTGCGTGCCATAGACCGGGTCGGGGAAGTTCAGCACCTTGTATCCGGCGATCTCGGCATTCTCCTCAGCCGTGCTCGCGTCGCGCGCCAGCCGCAGGAACATCGAGGTGGTGCGGCTGTCGGCTGCTGGCGGGCGGCCGCGGCCATCCTTCAGATGGCAATTCTGGCAGGCACGCTCGTTGAACAGCGGCCCGAGACCATCCGACGCCTGGGTCGAAGACGGCGACGACACCCAGTTCTTGCGAAAAAGCGCATTGCCGAGCTTGAAATTGCCCTCTTCCTCGAAGGTGATGTTTTCTGAGGGTTGAGAGAAGGCGTCGCGGGCGACCTGCTTGCGCGAGGTGCCGGCGCCGCCTTGCATCGTTTCGAAGGATTCTGGCTTGGAGAAGTCCGTGGTCGGCCGTGTAACCGCAAGGACACGCGCCTGATCCTTCGGCGTCAGATCGGTGCGGCTGGTGGCGAGGCCGTCCGGGTCCACAGCACCAGCCAGCGCCGGGGCCGAAACAATCGCAAGGATGGCAACCGAAAGCCCGCGAAACGGCTGGTATCGCGGATTTTTGAGGAGCAGCGAGCCGTTAGCCCGCCGCAAGCGGCGCGGAAAATCTAGGAGACGCCGCATTCCCGCATGATCCTACTCCGCCTCGTCCGCCGATGCGGCGTTGAGCTGGCCGTACTTTTCCTCGCCGATCGAGGCCAGCAGGTCGAGCTGCGTTTCGAGGAAGTCGATATGACCTTCCTCGTCGGCCAGCAATTCCTCGAACAGCTTCATCGTCACGTAGTCGCCTGCTTCTTCACAGATCTCGCGCGAACGCTTGTAGGCGGTGCGCGCGTCATATTCGCCGGCAAGATCGGATTCGAGCACTTCCTTGACGTTCTGGCCAATGCGCAAAGGCGCCACGGACTGCAGATTGGGGTGGCCTTCGAGGAAGATGATACGGGCCACCAGCCGGTCGGCATGGTGCATTTCCTCGATCGATTCGGCGCGTTCCTTCTTTGCCAGCTTGGCGTATCCCCAATCCTCCAGCAGACGGAAATGCACCCAGTATTGATTGACGGCGCCGAGCTCCAGAAAAAGAGCCTCGTTAAGCCGCTCTATGATCTGCTTTTCGCCTTTCATGGGTTCTGCTCCCGTATTGGACGCGCAGGCCTCTAACGCGATCCAGATGTGAAACGATGTCGGCACCGCTCGCCTCCGAGCGGGCGTGGTAATTTTCGGTGACCCGAATGATCGTTTCGACCACATTTGGGAAGCAGCCGCAACAGCGACCGCGCTTTTGCATCGTGTGATAGACTTTCGCCGGCACGATGAGCTGCCAGGGATCCTGATCCAGCAGATCGACGATCGTCTGCTCAATCTCCTTTTCGGTGATGATGTTGCAATGGCAGATCAGCATCGATTGGCTCTGGCTGACGGCGCCTCCTCCGCGCCGTTTGGCTAGTGGTTGGTTGAGGTGCTACTTGAACACCTTCTCCGGTGCATCAAGGCTGTCGGAACCTTCGAAAGCAATGTTGTTGAGCTTCAAGGCACCAACGGCGCGTTCGATCGACTTGGTCTGGTCGACCAGCGCGTCGATTGCCGCCTGCACCGTGGCGTTGCCTTCGGTGTTGCCCTCGGCGATCTGCTGGTCATAGGCCTCGCCGGCCACGGCCCGCGCCTTGATCGCCTCCATCTTGGCGACGGAAACATCGAGCTTGTCGGACAGCTCCTTGTCGATCGCCGGATCGGCTGCCTTCACCATGTCGTGCACCGATGGGCCTGAAACGACGGTGCCGTCGAGGCGCGTGTAGCTGGCGAGATAGGCGGCGCGGATGCCGATCGCGTCATAGAGATGCGAGTTGTAGGTGTTGTCGGAGAAGCAGTCGTGCTCCTCTTCCGGATCATGCAGCAACAGGCCGAGCTTCATGCGCTCGCCGGCCAGTTCGCCGTAGGACAGCGAGCCCATGCCGGTGAAGATCACCGAGATGGCGGCGTTCGGCTGGCCGTCGACGAGGTTCTTGCGGGCCGCGCCGTCTTCCTTCCAGTTGCTGACCATCTCCTGCAGGTCGGAGACCAGCAGGTCGCTGGCCGACTTCAGATACTGCGCCCGGCGGTCGCAATTGCCGCCGGTGCAGTTCTTCAGGTCATAGTCGGTGTAGGGCCGCTCGCCGGCGCCCGGGCCGGTGCCGTGCAGGTCCTGGCCCCAGAGCAGGAACTCGATGGCGTGATAGCCGGTGGCGACATTGGCTTCGATGCCGCCGGCTTCCTGCAGCGTGCCGGAGAGGAATTCCGGCGTCAGCTTCGACGCGTCGACCTTCTTGCCGTTGATCTCGATTTCCTTGTTGGCGATCACATTGGCGGTGTAGAGCGCGTTGGCATCGGACTCGGTGCCATAGCTCTTGGCGACATAATCGATCAGGCCTTCGTCCAGCGGCCAGGAGTTCACCTTGCCTTCCCAGTCGTCGACGATCTTGTTGCCGAAGCGGTACACCTCGGTCTGCTGGTAAGGCACGCGCGACGCCTTCCAGGCATCGCGGGCGGCGTTGAGCGTATCGGCCGACGGGTTGGCGAGCAGCGCGTCGACAGCCTTGTCGAGCGCCTGGGCGGTGGTCAGCGAATCCTCGTATTTGGCCAGCGCGATGTCGGAATAGGTTTTGATGACCGCCTTGGCGTCGGTCTCCGCCGCCTTGGCCGGCAGGATGAAAACCGCCGCCGTCAACATTGCCGTGGCACCGATCGCAGCCAGCCTGCCGCCATATCGTGCTGTCATCATCATTCTCCAATTCAAAGGGAATTCGGTAAAAGGCGCGCGTGCCAGGCGGTGCCCGGACATAGGCATGCCATAGGACACAACGGATGCCGCACCGCTGCGCGGCTCACGGAAGAAAGACACCAAATGCCTCCAATCGAACGGGTTCAAGGCCCAAACATCAAAGGGATGCGCTGACGCGCGAGCCTCCATAAAACGATGGCGGCGCCGGAAGTCAACTGGCTAACCCCAGAAAATTCAATTGAAACAACAGTTTAGAATTATTCTAAACTAGGATTATCAACTTTAAATCGTATCGCCAGCAGCCAAGGTGAGAGACACCGAGATTGACAGACGACCATTCCGGGTGCGACCCGGAGCTGGGCTCTTGCGACGGCGGCAGACAATCGCCATCTGGCGGAACGGCTCACAATCAAAGAGCATGATGTCGTCCGCAAACCGCTTCACACTTTTCGGCATCATGCTCTAGATTTGAAACAGGAATTCGGGTTGCGATGAAGAATGGTATCGTCATTGTCGGTGCGGGTCATGCGGGCGTGCAAGCGGCCGCCAGCCTGCGCGAGGAAGGCTATGACGGACCGGTCGTGCTGATCGGCGACGAGAACGAACTGCCCTACCACAAGCCGCCTTTGTCGAAGACCTTCATCAAGGATGCCGAGGCCAAGCCGCAGCCCTTGCGCGGCGAGGCTTTTTATACCGGCAGCGCCATCGACTTCAGGCCGGGCATCCGAATCGACAGTATCGATACGGCCGGCTGCAGGTTGGACATAGCAGGCGGTGGCGTGCTTGCCTTCGACCGCCTTATCCTGGCCACCGGTTCGCGGCCGCGGCTTCTGCCGCTGCCGGGCGCGGACCTCTCGGGTGTGCTGTCGCTGCGCTCGATCGCCGATGCGCGGCTGATCCGCGAACTCAGTGCGCAGAGCGACGATGTCGTCATTCTCGGCGGCGGCTTCATCGGACTGGAGATCGCGGCGACGCTGAGGGCCGCCGGTCGCAACGTCACCGTGGTCGAAGCCGTCGACCGATTGCTCGGCCGGGCGGTGGCGCCGGTGGTGGCGAGCCATGTCCGCCAGCGGCTGGAGGCGCTGGGCGTGCGCATCCTCACCGGCACCACGATTGCCAGGCTGGAGGGCGAAAACGGCCATGTCTCAACCGCCGTCACTTCGACCGGCGAAAGGCTGCCGGCACGCATGGTGATTGTCGGCATCGGCGCAGTGCCGAATGTCGAGCTGGCTGGGGCCGCCGGCCTGACTGTCGCCAATGGCATCCGCGTCGACCAGCAGATGCGCAGCTCAGTGCCAGACATTCTCGCCGTCGGCGACGCTGCCTCCTACCGCCACTGGTCGACCGGCGGCGACGTGCGGCTGGAATCGGTCCAGAACGCCACCGACCAGGCGCGGCTTGCCGCGCGCACCGTCACCGGCCATGCCGAGAGCTATTCGGCCGTGCCGTGGTTCTGGTCGGACATCGGCGACATGAAATTGCAGATGGTCGGACTGACATCGGGCGGCGACAGCCATGTCGTGCTGGGCAACCTCGCCGACAACAAATTCTCAATCTACCATTATGCCGGCAAACGGCTACTCGGCATCGAATCGGTCAATCGCCCCGGCGACCACATGCTCGGCCGCAAGATGCTCGGCGCGGGATTTTCGCCAACGCCGCAGACGGTGGCGGAAGGGCCTGATGGGCTGAAGGCTGCGCTGGCGGCGTTCCAGCAGGATGAGCCGGCAAGGGCTGCGGGCTGACGCCTCTTTACCTCCCCCTTGTGGGGAGGTCGGACGGTAGGTCCGGGTTGGGGGCGTGGCGCCGCCCCCCCGCCCCGCTGCTTCGCAGCGACCCTCCCCACGAGGGGGAGGGTAAGCGCTAGGCCGCGCAGACTTCGCGGATCGAGCTTTCCAGGATGTCGAGCGCCTCGTTCATGACGTTGTCCTGGATGGTGATCGGGGCGAGGAAACGGATGACGTTGCCGTAGACGCCGCAGGTCAGCAGGATCAGGCCCTTGTCGAGCGCCTTCAGCCGAATGGCGTTGGCGATCTCAGCCGACGGCAGGCCTTTCTTGACGTCGTTGAATTCGACCGCGTTCATGAAGCCGAGGCCCCTTATATCGACAATCTCGGGCACGTCGTCACGGATCGCCTGCAGCCGTTGCTTCAGCCGGGCGCCGAGCGTGTTGGCGCGGTCGCACAGCTTCTCGTCCTCGATGACGTCGAGCACGGCGTGTGCTGCAGCGACACCGATCGGGCTGCCGCCATAGGTGCCGCCGAGGCCCCCGGGGCCGGGCGCATCCATGATTTCGGCGCGGCCGGTGACCGCCGCCAGCGGGAAGCCGCCGGCCAGGCTCTTGGCCATGGTGGTGATGTCGGCCGCGACCTCGTGATGATCCATCGCGAACATCTTGCCGGTGCGGGCAAAGCCGGTCTGCACCTCGTCGGCGATCAGCAGCATGCCGTGCTGGTCGCAGAGTTTGCGCAGCGCCGTCAGGAACTCGCGCGGCGCGTCATAGAAGCCGCCCTCGCCCTGCACCGGCTCGATGATGATGGCGGCCACGCGGGCCGGATCGACATCGGCCTTGAACAGCCTGTCGAGTGCGGCAAGCGAATCCGCGACCGACACGCCGTGCAGCGGAACCGGGAACGGCGCATGGTAGACGTCGCCCGGCATGGCGCCGAAACCGACCTTGTAAGGCACGACCTTGCCGGTCAGCGCCATACCCATGAAGGTGCGGCCATGGAAGCCGCCGGCAAAGGCGATGACGGCCTGGCGGCCGGTGGCGTTGCGGGCGATCTTGATGGCGTTCTCCACCGCCTCGGCGCCGGTGGTGACGAAGATGGTCTTCTTTTCGAACTTGCCGGGCAGCATGGCGTTCAGCCGTTCGGCCAGCCTGACATAGCTCTCATAGGGCACCACCTGGTGGCAGGTGTGGGTGAAGCGGTCGAGTTGCGCCTTGACCGCCTCGATCACCTTGGGGTGGCGATGGCCAGTGTTGACGACGGCGATCCCGGAGGAGAAATCGATGTAGCGGCGGCCTTCGACGTCCCAGATCTCAGAATTTTCCGCGCGATCGGCATAGATTTGCGTCGTCATGCCGACGCCGCGGGAAATCGACTGGTTCTTGCGTTCGGAAATGGCTGCGTTCTTCATGGTCATCCCTCGCCGGGCTGGCGCCCGCTCTTGCTTGACAGGTCTCGAGCCTCTTCTGGCCTTATTTCACGTTTTCCTCAAGTCGGCACCGTCGTCCGGCGATTGGGCCTGCCGTCGGTGCGCGGCACGTCGACAGGTCCTGATCCGCTGACCGATACGCGTACGAGATCGGTTTCCTTTTCCTTCGGATCGATTATCCTCCCGATGTCTGGGACAGCTCACCCGTTATGAACGTTCCGGATCGGTGAGGGACCCTATGAGCAGAAACGCGACATCGTCCGCCCCGCAGCGCCCGGCCTCAGGCCTTCTTTCGTTTTCTCCGATCCTTCTCGCCTGTGCGATGGTGCCGCTGCTGCTGGCCGGCTGCCAGAAGCAGGAGGCGGCCAAGAAACTGCCGATCATGGTGCGCACCGAGACGGTGGCGATGGCCGATTATGCGCCGAGGAGCTCGCTGACAGGCGTGATCGCGGCGCGCACGCTGAACAATCTGTCGTTCCGTGTCGGCGGCCGCGTCGCCGAACGGCTTGTCGATGTCGGCCAGCATGTCGACAAGGACGCCGTGCTCGCCCGCATCGATCCGCAAGAACAGGAATCCGATTTGCGCTCGGCGCAAGCCGATCTCGACGCCGCGCAGGCGCAACTGACCCAGGCGGCCGCCACCTTCGAACGGCAGAAAACCCTGCTTGCCCAGGGTTTTACCACCAGGCGGGACTATGATGCCGCTGACCAGGCGCAGAAGGTGGCGCAAGGCAGTGTCGACCAGGCGCAGAGCGCGCTTTCCAACGCCAAAGAGAACCTGTCCTTCACCGAGCTCAAGGCGGGCGCTGCCGGCGTCATCACCGCTCGGCAGGTCGAATCCGGGCAAGTGGTGCAGGCGGCACAGACGGTCTTCACCGTCGCCGAGGACGGTGACCGCGATGCGGTGTTCAATGTCCAGGAAACGCTGGTCGCCAAAACGGCGCCATCGCCCTCGGTGACGATCACGCTGCTTGCCGACCCGCAGGTGAAGGCCTTGGGCAAGGTGCGCGAAGTCTCCCCCGCGGTCGATCCGGCTTCGGGGTCGGTCCGGGTCAAGGTCGGCATTGCCGACACGCCGGCAGGCATGCCGCTCGGCGCCACGGTCATCGGCTCGGTCAACGCCAGGTCGGCGAAGGCCGTCATCCTGCCCTGGCAGGCGCTGACCTCGATCGAGGGCAAGCCGGCTGTCTGGATTGTCGATCCCTCGACCAAGGCGGTGACAACAGCCCTGGTCAATGTGCTGGCCTTCGATTCCGGCGTGGTTGTCGTCGACAAGGGGCTGGAGGCCGGACAAAGCGTCGTCACCGCGGGCGGCCAGCTGCTCAGTCCCGGGCAGACGGTTGAAATCTCGGGAGCAGCACAATGAGGCGGCTGCGCATCCTGCTTCTCGTGCCCGCTCTGTTTTCAGTTGCGATGCTCGTAGCCTGTTCGAAGTCAGAGGAAAGGCCGCCCGAGATCATCCGGCCGGTGCTGTCGATGGTGATCGAGCCGCAGACGACGCAGACCTTCGGCTTTGCCGGCTCCATCGAGCCGCAGGTCAGCGCCGACCTCGCCTTCCGCCTGCTCGGCCGCGTCGTCTCGCGCGACGTCAAGGTCGGCGACATCGTCAGCAAGGGCACGACGATCGCCACGCTCGATCCGACGGCGCTCGAGCTTGCCGTACAGGCGGCAAAGGCCGAACTCTCCAATGCCGAGGCGCAATTCGCCAACGCCGCCGCCAGCGAGGACCGCCAGCGCCAGTTGCTCGCCGCGGCTAACACCTCGCAGGCCGTCTTCGATGCCGCGCAGCAGGCGAGGCAAGCGGCCGAAGCCGGCGTCGAGCGGGCCAAGGCAGCGCTTGCCAAATCGCAGGAGCAGCTTGGCTATGCAAGGCTGTTCTCGGACTTCGACGGCGTCGTCACCGCCACCGGCGCCGAGGTCGGCCAGACGGTTTCGGCGGGCCAGACCATCGTCACCGTGGCGCGCTCGGATTTGCGCGAAGCGGTGGTCGACATTCCCGACCAATTGATCGGCGATCTGGCTGTCGGCACGCCGTTCGGCGTCATCCTGCAATCGCTGCCGTCGATCCAGACCGAGGCCACGCTGCGCGAGATCGCGCCGCAGGCCGATAGTTCGACCCGCAGCCGCCGCGTCAAGCTGACGCTCACCGATCCGCCGCAGGCCTTCCGGCTCGGCTCGACGGTGACGGCGACACGGGTGGCTAAGGTGGCGCCGACGATCGAGCTGCCGCTGTCGGCGCTGCTGCAGAAGAATGGCGGCGACAAGGTCTGGATCGTCGATGAAAAGACGTCGAGCGTCTCGACGCGCGACATCAAGATCGCCTCGAAGGGCGCCGCCAGCTTCATCGTCGCCGAAGGACTTGAGGCCGGGATGCGCGTCGTCACCGCCGGCGTCCACAGCCTGGTGGAGGGCCAGAAGGTCAAGACTCCACAAGGAGGGGCGTCATGAAGGGGTTCAACCTCTCCGACTGGGCTCTCAACCACCGCTCGCTGGTCTGGTACTTCATGCTGGTCTTCGTCGTCGCCGGCATCTTCGCCTACCTCAATCTCGGCCGCGAGGAAGATCCGAACTTCACCATCAAGACCATGATCGTCCAGGCCAATTGGCCGGGCGCCTCGGTCAACGAGACGGTGCGGCAGGTCACCGACCGCATCGAAAAGAAGCTCGAGGAACTGGACAGCCTCGACTTCACCCGCTCGGTCACCACCGCCGGCAAGACCGTC
Organism: Mesorhizobium sp. P3_A2; assembly: GCF_056403115.1. Lineage (NCBI taxonomy): Bacteria > Pseudomonadati > Pseudomonadota > Alphaproteobacteria > Hyphomicrobiales > Phyllobacteriaceae > Mesorhizobium > Mesorhizobium sp. P3_A2. The sequence continues at coordinate 312,063 of NZ_JBFUGC010000005.1, read as the reverse complement.
ATCTTCGTCAACCTGAAGGACACCACCAAGGCGCGCGATGTTGTGCCGAACTGGACCCAGGTGCGCAACATGGTCAACGACATCGCGCCCCAATTTCCGCAAGGCGTGCAGGGGCCGTTCTTCAACGACCGCTTCGGCGACGTCTTCGGCAATATCTACGCCTTCACCTCGGACGGGCTGACGCCGCGCCAGTTGCGCGACTATGTCGAGGATGTCAGGACCCAGATCCTGACTGTGCCCAATGCCGGCAAGGTCGATCTGGTCGGCGCCCAGGACGAAGCCATCTATCTCGAATTCTCGACCCGCCAGATCGCAGCCCTCGGCCTCAACCAGCAGGCGATCGTGGCCAGTCTGCAAGCGCAGAACGCCATCACCCCGTCGGGCGTCGTCGAATCCGGACCCGAGCGCGTCAGCGTGCGCGTCGGTGGCCAGTTCACCTCCGAGGAGAGCCTGCGCGGCATCAATCTGCGCGTCAATGACCGCTTCTTCCGGCTGAGCGATGTGGCAACGATCCGGCGCAGCTATGAAGACCCGCCGACGGCACTTTTCCGCTTCAACGGCCAGGATGCCATCGGGCTCGCCATCGGCATGAAGCCCAATGCCAATCTGCTCGAATTCGGCGCGGCGCTTGAGAAGAAGATGGACGAGGTGCTGGCCGACCTGCCGGTTGGCGTCGGCGTGCATCTGGTCGCCGACCAGCCGGTGATCGTGGAGGAAGCCGTTTCGGGCTTTACCCGGGCGCTGGCCGAGGCCGTCGCCATCGTGCTTGCCGTGTCCTTCATCAGCCTCGGCATGCGCGCCGGCTTCGTCGTAGCACTGTCGATCCCGCTGGTGCTGGCCATCACCTTCACGGTCATGGCCTATCTCGGCATCTCGCTGCAGCGCATTTCGCTCGGGGCGCTGATCATCGCACTCGGCCTTTTGGTCGACGACGCCATGATTGCGGTCGAGATGATGGTGGCGCGGCTGGAGGTCGGCGACAATCTGCGCAAGGCGGCGACCTATGTCTACACATCGACCGCCTTCCCGATGCTGACCGGCACGCTGGTGACGGTCGCCGGCTTCATCCCGATCGGCCTCAACAACAGCGCCGCCGGCGAATACACGTTTACGCTGTTCGTCGTTATCGCGGTCTCGCTTTTGGTGTCATGGATCGTGGCGGTGCTGTTCGCACCGCTGCTCGGCGTTACCATCCTGCCGGCGACGATGAAGCAAAAGCACGAGCAACCGGGACGCTTCACCAGCCTGTTCCGGCGCGTGCTCGTGGGCTCGGTGCGACACCACTGGCTGACGATCTTCGTCACGGTATTGTTGTTTGCCGGCTCAATCGCCGGCTTCGGCCTTGTCCAGCAGCAGTTCTTCCCGCCTTCGGACCGGCCTGAGCTGATTGTCGACTGGAATCTGCCGCAGAACTCGTCGGTCACCGAGACGCGCGACCAGATCGAGCGCTTCGAAGGCCGGGCGCTGGCCGGCAATCCCGACGTCGACCATTTCTCGTCCTATATCGGCCAGGGCGCGGTGCGCTTCCTGCTTGCCTTCGACGTGCAGCCGGCCAATCCCTATTTCGGCCAGACGGTCATCGTCACCAAGAGCATCGAGGCGCGCAACCGGATCAAGCCGCAGCTGGAGAAGCTGCTGCGCGAGGAGTTCGTCGGCACCGACGCTTTCGTCAAGCCGCTCGAACTCGGGCCGCCGGTCGGGCGCCCGGTGCAATACCGCATCGGCGGACCCGACATCCAGAAGGTGCGCGATCTGGCGCAGCAATTTGCCGGCCTGATCTCGGTCAATACCAAGCTGGCGGCGCCGACTTTCGACTGGAATGAGCCGCAGCGCGTGCTGAGGGTCGATGTGCTGCAGGACAAGGCGCGCCAGCTCGGCATCACCTCCTCCGACATCGCCAGTGCGCTGAACAGCACGGTCGGTGGCGCCACCATCACCCAGGTGCGCGACGCCACCTATCTGATCAATGTCATCGCCCGCTCACGCGAGGCCGAACGCGGTTCGATCGACACGCTGCAGAACATGCAGCTGCCGACCGGCAATGGCGAGGCGATCCCGCTCGCGGCGGTGGCAAACTTCCGCTACGACCTCGAACAGCCGACGGTGTGGCGGCGCAACCGCATTCCGACCATCACCGTGCGCGCCGGCCTGGTCGGCGACGTGCTGCCGGCAACCGTCGTCAACGAATTGAAGCCGTCGGTCGACGCCTTCATCGCCAAGCTGCCGCCCGGCTATTCGGTCGCAACTGCCGGCTCGGTCGAGGAAAGCGCCAAGAGCCAGGGACCGATCGCCGCCGTCGTGCCGCTGATGCTGTTCGTCATGGCGACCATCCTGATGATCCAGCTGCAAAGCTTCCAGCGCCTGTTCCTGGTCGTGGCGGTGGCGCCGCTGGGGCTGATCGGCGTGGTCGCGGCCCTGGTGCCGAGCGGCGCGCCGCTCGGCTTCGTCGCCATCCTCGGCGTGCTGGCGCTGATCGGCATCCTGATCCGCAACTCGGTCATCCTGATCGTGCAGATCGAGGATCTGGTCGCCGAGGGCAAGGACCGCTGGGCGGCGGTGATCGAGGCGACCGAGCACCGGATGCGGCCGATCGCGCTGACGGCGGCAGCCGCCAGCCTGGCGCTGATACCGATCGCGCGCGAAGTGTTCTGGGGGCCGATGGCCTACGCCATGATGGGCGGCATCATCGCAGGCACCGCGATCACACTGCTGTTCCTGCCGGCGCTCTATGTGACCTGGTTCCGGATCAAGGAGCCTAAGGTGGGGGACGAGCCATCCGTTCTGGAGAACGGCGAACTGGCGCAAAGCTCGACTTAAGGCTCGCTGCATCACTCGTTGTCGTTGGAGGGTACTGATCTGGCGCGCTGCCAGGGGGACAATTTTGAAGTACGCCAAGCATGCCAGCCTTTTGGCAAATCGGCCAATTCCAGGATGCTCTCATCCCGCTGAACCACATTCTGGAGGCTGACGAGCATTATCTCGCGTTCATCCCGATTTTGCTTGTCGCTGCTATGAAATTGCCAACTGCCACCTTCATCGTTGTAGTTATCGTCGTCATCAGCTTCATGCACAACGTATGCGATTCAGTCGCCACGTTTGAATATGCTCTTGTCCGACAACACCGCGACATTGGGTGGGTCTTCGAATTTCCAATCCTCCATAGGAACCCCTGAATGCCGTTGGCCATGCGCAGGAAGGAGTGAATTCAAGCGGTTCTCACAAACCCCTCTGAGGCCCTCAACAGGTTGCGCGTATAATCCTTGGTCACGCGATGCCCGATCAACTGGCTCGCGGTGAGATTCTCTACCGCCTCGCCGCTCTGCATCACCATCAGCCGCTCGCACATATGGGTGATTATGGCGAGGTCGTGGCTGACCATCAGGAAGGTCAGCTTCCGTCGACGACGGACCTCTTCCAGAAGGTTGAGCACTTCGGCCTGCACCGAAGCGTCGAGCGCCGAGGTCGGCTCGTCGAGCAGCAGGATCGAAGGTTCGAGAATCAAGGCGCGGGCAATGGCGACGCGCTGGCGCTGGCCGCCTGACAATTGGTGCGCGTAGCGGAAACGGAAGCCGTTGCCGAGGCCGACCTCATCCAACGCGCGCTGGATGCGCTGCTCGCCGTCGGCAAAGCCGTGAATGGCGAGCGGCTCCTGCAACAAGCGGTCGACGGTCTGGCGCGGATGCAGCGAACCATAGGGGTCCTGGAAGACCATCTGCACCTCGCGGTAGAACGCCTTGTCACGACGCGCTCCCAGCGTCTTGCCGTTGACGGTGATGGTGCCGGATTTAGCCTGCACGAGACCGGCGATGGCTTTCAGCAGCGTCGACTTGCCGGAACCGCTCTCGCCGACCAGCCCGAAGGAATCACCGGATTGCACTTCGAGGCTGACACCCTTCAGCGCGCGAAAACGGTCGAACACCACCTCCAGCCCGTCGATGGAAATGGCTGGAGTCATGCGGCCCACTCCGGCTTGCGGTCGAGCACCGGCAGCGGATGGCGTTCGTAGCCGATCCTGGGCATGCAGTTGAGCAGGCCGCGCGTGTAGGGATGCTGGGCGTCGCGCAATTCCGAGGCCTTGAGCTGTTCGACCACCTTGCCGGCATACATGACGATGACGCGGTCGCAGAAAGACGCAACAAGCCGCAGATCGTGCGAGATGAAGATCAGGCCCATGCCACGCTCGCTGACCAGGCGGTCGAGGATGCCGAGCACGTCAAGCTGCACGGTGACGTCGAGCGCCGAGGTCGGCTCATCGGCGATCATCAGTTCCGGCCCGGCGATCAGCATCATGGCGATCATGGCGCGCTGGCCCATGCCGCCGGAGACCTCGTGTGGATGCAGGTCGAAGACACGCGAGGGATCGCGGATCTGAACGGCTTCGAGCATGGCCAGCGCCCGCTCGCGGGCCTCGGCCTTGGAGACCTTCTCATGCGTGCGCAGCGTCTCGACGATCTGGCGGCCGATGCTCATCACCGGGTCGAGCGAATATTTCGGATCCTGCAGGATCATGGCGATGCGCTTGCCGCGCAGCGCCCGGCGCTGGCGGGCCGGCATGGCCAGAAGGTCGATGCCGTCGAGGGCGAGCTTCGTCGCCGAAACAAGGGCCTGCGGCGGGGTCAGACCCATGATGGCGCGGCCGGTCTGCGACTTGCCGGAACCGCTTTCGCCAACGATGCCGAGCCGCTCGCGGCCGAGCGAGAAGGAGACACCGCGCACCGCCTGGACAAGGCCGGTGCGGGTCGGGAAATCGACGCGCAGGTCGTCGACCTCCAGCAATGTGCCTGTCGCGCCGCTCATTGGTCCCCGCTCCTTGGATCGAGCGCGTCGCGCAAACCGTCGCCAAGCAAGTTGAAGCCGAGGCTGACGATCAGGATGGCGAAGCCCGGCGCGCCGGCCACCCACCACTGGTCGAGCACGAAGCGGCGGCCCGATGCGATCATGGTGCCCCATTCCGGCAGCGGCGGCTGCGCGCCGAGGCCAAGGAAGCCGAGGCCGGCGGCGGTGAGGATGATGCCGGCCATGTCGAGCGTCACCCGGATGATCAGCGAGGAGATGCAGAGCGGCATGATGTGGCGCAGCACGATGCGGAAGGGCGAGGCACCCATCAATTGCACCGCCTTGATGTAATCGGAGTTGCGCACGGTCAGCGTTTCCGCGCGGGCGATTCGGGCGTAAGGCGGCCACGAGGTGATGGCGATGGCCAGCACCGCGTTCTCGATGCCGGGACCAAGTGCGGCGACAAAGGCCAGCGCCAGGATCAGCTTGGGGAAGGCGAGGAAGATGTCGGTGATGCGCATCAGGATCGCATCGGTCCAGCCGCCAGCATAGCCGGCGACGGTGCCGACCAGCAGGCCGATGGGCGCGGCGATGATGGCAACGAGGATGACGACATAGAGCGTCCAGCGCGAGCCATAGAGGATGCGCGAATAGATATCGCGCCCGAGATCGTCGGTGCCGAACCAGTGCGCCGCGCTCGGCGCCAAAAGACGCGCGTTCTTCAAATCGCCAACGGTCGGCGAATAGGGCGCCAGCACATCGGCGAAGGCGGCGACGACCAGCAGCGCGATGATGATCAACAGGCCGAGAAACGCCAGCCGGTTGGCGGAAAAGCGCCGCCAGGCGACATAGGCACGGCCGAGCCTTGCCTGCATGCGTGAGGCCGGCCGCTCGCTGAGCAGCCAGTCACGTCGGGTCTGGATTACCTCGGCGCTCATCGGACCTTCGTCCTCGGATCAAGCACCTTGTAGAGCACGTCGGACAGGAGATTGATGCCGATGAACACCGAACCAATGACGATGGTGCCGCCAAGCACGGCGTTCATGTCGGCGTTCTGCAGCGAATTGGTGATGTAGAGGCCGATGCCGGGCCAGGAGAACACCGTCTCTGTCAACACCGAACCTTCGAGCAGCCCGGCATAGGAGAGTGCGATAACCGTGACCATCGGCACTGCCGCGTTGCGCAGTGCATGGCCCCAGATGATGCGCGTTTCCGACAGGCCCTTGGCGCGCGCGGCGACGATGTATTCCTGCGACAGCTCGTTCAGCATAAAGGAGCGCGTCATGCGGCTGATATAGGCGAGCGAAAAATAGCCGAGCAGCGAGGCCGGCAGGATGATGTGGCGGTAGGCGTCGTAGAAGACATCCCATTGCCCCTGCATCGCGGCGTCGAGCAGATAGAAGCCGGTGATCGGCGTGAAGGTGTATTCGTAGACGACGTCGAGGCGGGCCGGGAAAGCCACCCATTGCAGCTTGGCGTAGAACAGGACGAGTCCCAGAAGCCCGATCCAGAAGATCGGCACGGAATAGCCGATCAGGCCGATGACGCGTACGATCTGGTCGATAAGGCTGCCGCGTTTTACCGCTGCCAGTACGCCGAGCGGCACGCCGATCAACGAGCCTATCAGCGTTCCCAAAGTCGCCAGTTCGATGGTTGCCGGAAAGGCGCGACGGATGTCGGTCATCACCGGATTGGTGGTCAACACCGAGGTGCCGAAATTCCCGTTCAGCGCATTCTTCACATAGATGTAGAACTGCTCGATCAGCGGCAGGTCGAGGCCCATCTCGCGGCGGGTGCGCTCGACCACATTGAGAGGAGCCCTGTCACCCAGCACCGCCAGCACCGGGTCGATCGGGATGACGCGGCCAATGAAGAAGGTCACGGCGAGCAGGCCAAGATAGGTCGTGACCGCGATGACCAGGAAACGGCCGATCGCCGATGCAATAGCGAAGGCGCGGGCGCTGCCGCGCCCGCTTTGGTTTTCAATCGCGCTCATACGGCGCGCCCGTGGGCATTACTCTTTCGAGACCGGGCCGACGAAGTTGCTATCGAAGCTCGGGCCGAGCGCGAAGCCCTTGAGGTTCTTACGCAGGCCGGCCACTTCGAGCTGCTGGTGAATGATCACGAAGGGGCTGGTGTCGAGGATTTTCTGCTGCAGATCCTTGTACATATCGGCACGCTTGCCCGCGTCCTTCTCCAGCAGTGCAGCTTCCGTTTCCTTGGTCAGCTCCGGAATGTCCCAGGAGTTGCGCCAGGCGAGCGTATGCGACTTGCCGGCATCCGAATTGTCGGGGTTCGACGCAAAGGTCTGGGCGTTGGAATTCGGATCGAAATAATCCTGGCCCCAATTGCCGATATAGATGTCGTGATTGCGGGCGCGGTATTTGGTCAGCGTCTGCTTGCCGTCGCCGGGGATGATCTCCAGCTTGATGCCGGCCTGGCCCAGCGTCTGCTGGATCGATTCCGCCATGCCGGTGGTCGGCTGTCCCGTGCGTACGTCCATGGTGACGCTGAAACCGTCCGGCAGGCCGGCCTTGGCCAGCAATTCCTTGGCCTTGGCGACGTCGAGCTTGAAGGGATTTTCGTCCACGGCGCCCAGGTCACCTTTGGGCAGGAAGGACTGGTGAATCTCGCCGATACCCTTGAGGATGGTCGTGCTCAGCGCATCGTAGTCGACCAAATATTTGAACGCCTGGCGCACTTCGGGCTTGGCCAGGTTCGGGTTCTTCTGGTTGAGGCTGATGTAGTAGACCGTGCCTTTCGGCGCGGCGGTGGTCGTTATATCGGCGTTCTTGGCGATGGCGTCGAGATCGTTCGGCTCGAGATTGCGGGCGACGTCGATGTCACCGGCTTCAAGCGCCAGGCGCTGCGCGGAGCTTTCCTTCATGTTGCGGTAGATAACGCGGGCAAGCTTGGCTTTCTCGCCATAGTAGTTGTCGTTGCGCTCCATAACGACGACCTCGTTGGCCCGCCACTCACGCAGCTTGAAGACGCCGGAGCCGGCATAGCCGGTCTTCAGCCAGGCGTTGCCGAAGTCGTTGTCATATTTGTAGTCGGCGCTCGGCGTGACCGCAGCGACATGTTCCTTGACCAGCTTGGCATCGACCACGGAAGCAACCGTTGCCGACAGGCAGTTCAGGACGAAGCTCGGCGCATAGGCCTTGTCGACGGTGAACTGGAACGTCGCATCGTCGACCGCCTTGGCCTTGTCGGTGACGTTGTCGCCACTGATGCCGAACTGGCCGATGATGAAGGCCGGGCTTTTGTCCAGCTTGACGGCGCGCTCAAAGGAGTAGGCGACGTCGGCCGCCGTGATCGGATTGCCGGAGGCGAATTTCAGGCCGGGCTTGAGCTTGAACGTATAGACCAGGCCATCGTCGGAAACGGTCCAGCTCTCGGCGAGGTCGCCCTTGACCTTGGAGGTGTCACTGAGATCGAGACGGACCAGCAGATCATAGGTGTTGCCGGTGACCTCGGCGGTCGACAGCTCGAACGCCTCGCCCGGATCCATCGAAATGATGTCATCGATGGCAAAACCTTCGACCAGCGTGTCGGCGGGCGTCACGGCAAAGGCCGGCGCTACGAGCAAGGCCGACAACGCCGCGCCCGCGAGCAAGGTACGAGAGCGCAGAGCAAATTTTTCGAGCATCATGATGATTGTTCCCTGGTTTGTTGATTGTTGACCCCGAGTTCCCGGCTCAGGGCTGCAGTGTTCTTTTTTCGAGGCCGAAGAACGGCCGTTCGACCTCTTACCGTGTTGGTTTTTGTCCAGTTGGTCAACACCCTATCCGGCAGCTCTCCAACCGGCAACGGGCATTTTATGAGCCGGCATATTGGAGCGGAATGAGCGACGGACGTCGAAGCATGGCCCGGCCAATTGCAGCGCCCGATCCGGAAAAAACTGCTCTTGTCAGTGCTATTTTATTGAGTGCTATTTTATCGCGGCGACCAGATCGGCGTTGGGAAAGCAGGTGGCGGCGCGGCCGTTCTTTTCCTGCCAGCTGCCGATCGAGCGGCGGGTCTTGAAGCCGGGCAGACCGTCGGCGCTGCCGACATCGTAGCCCTTGGCCTCCAGCGCCCGCTGCAAGGCGGCGATGTCGGAACGGTGCAGGCCACCGACCGGACCCCATTTGCCGGCGAAGTCGGCATCACCGTGAGCAATGCGGTCGGCGCCATGGCCGATGAACAGGGCGTAGAGGTCGCTGGTGTTGTATTCCTTCAGTACGTAGAAGTTGGGCGTCGCGATGAAGGCCGGGCCGCTGCGCCCGGCCGGCATCAGCAGAAAACCTTCGGCTTTCAGTTCGCTGCCCGGAAACGGTTTGCCGCCGACGCGGCTGATTCCCAGCGCCGCCCAGGCTGAGATCTTCTTGCCCTGATCGGGACCTTCGAGCGAGCAGGAAACGCTTGCCGGAACCGTGACCTCGAAACCCCAACCGCGACCCTTCACCCAGCCATAATGGACGAGATAGTTGGCGATCGAGGCCAGCACGTCCGGGGTCGAATTCCAGATGTCGGGGTGGCCATCACCGTCGAAATCGACGGCATGCTTCAGGAACGATGTCGGCATGAATTGCGGCTGGCCGAGCGCGCCGGCCCATGACGATTTCATGGCGCCGACAGGGGCCAGACCGCGCTCGACGATTTCGAGTGCGGCCAGCACTTCAGTGCGGAAGAAGTCTTTTTTGGTCGACATAAACGCCTTGGTGCCGAGCACCTCGAACGCGTCGTAAGGCATTTTCGCGGCGCCGAAGCCGGTCTCGCGACCCCAGATCGCCAGCAGCACCTCGCCCGGCACGCCGTAGCGTTTCTCGATAGCAGCCAGCGTCTTGGCATTGGCCGCTTCGCGCGTTCGCCCACCTGACGTGACGGCGCGCACCGTTTTTTCGGCGAAATAGGCACCGGGCGAGCCGAACTCGGCCTGATGCTGCTTTTGCGGGGTTTTGGGCTTTTCTCCGGGTAGGACGAGGTCGGGCAATTTGAGGTTCGGCTTCACGCCGTCGAAGGCGGCATCGAAGGTAGATTTGGAGATGCCTTTGGCTTTTGCTTCGGGCCAGAGGTCGGTCTGCAGCCAGGCGCGGAACTGGTCGTCGATTTTGGCGGCGGAGGCGGGAGCTACAAAAAGCAGGGCGATAACGGATGCGAGAAGCGTAACAAGCGCCAATCTGAAAGATCCGCGCTCTGTCGCGCGGGCGCGAAGGAATGCAGTCATCTCAGCAGCACCCTCCCGCCCAATTGCGTCAAAACGCCGTCCGCGATCGCAACGCCGCGGCCAGTGTACCCTCATCGAGATAGTCCAACTCGCCGCCAACGGGCACACCATGGGCGAGCCGTGTCACCTTGACCTCGAAACCCGAGAGCTGGTCGGTCAGGTAATGCGCCGTCGTCTGGCCCTCGACCGTGGCGTTGACGGCGAGAATGACCTCCTTGACCTCGCCGCCGGCGACGCGGTCGACCAGCGAGCGGATGTTGAGCTGTTCTGGACCGATGCCGTCGAGCGGCGACAGCGTGCCGCCGAGCACGTGATAGCGCACGTTCATCGCCGCCGCCCGCTCCAACGCCCAGAGATCCGAGACATCCTCGACGACGATCAGCGTTGAGGCATCGCGGCGCGGATCGGTGCAGATCATGCAGGGGTCTGACGTATCGACATTGCCGCAGGTCGTGCAGATGCGCACCTTGTCGGCCGCCTCGGCCATGGCGGCGGCGAGCGGTGACAAAAGCTGCTCCTTCTTCTTGATGAGGTGCAGTGCCGCGCGCCTGGCCGAACGCGGCCCGAGCCCCGGCACCTTGGCCAGGAGCTGGATCAGGCGTTCGATCTCGGGACCGGCGATTCGCTTGGACATCGCACTGATCTAGGATTTTTCGGCGCGCTTTGAAACATGCCGCATACGCACAGAGCCCGCCATGCTGCCATGGCGGGCTCTGAAAATGCAGCTGGCCTCAATATGCCGAGAGCGGCCGGGTCTGGTCGGCAATCATCGCGCCGATGGCGTCGGTGTTCTCAGGCGTCGACTGGAAGCCCATCGACGCTTCCTGCGTCGCCGAAGGTACCGTGGTGATGTAGCGGGCGTTCAGCGTGCCACCGAACCGCGAGGCATCGGGCTCGGCCATCGGCTCCTGCATCGCCACTTCGGTCTGCTTTATCGCGACGCGACCGCCCTTCGCTGGGGCTACGGCAGCCGTCACATAGGTCTGCTCGGCCGGAGCGGCGATTGCCTTGGCCGTGCGAGAAGCTGCGGCCTGCTTGGCCGGATCGGGACGGACAATAGTCTTGACCACCGGCTCGGCGTAAGCCACCTGCACCGGCGCTTCAGCCACGGGCGCGCGCGGCGTCACTGAAGCAACCATGGTCGTCGGTTCATCCGGCAGCGGCTGCCAGTTGCGGCCGCGCTTCTCGTAGAAAGCATTGCCGCCGGCGACCATGGTGTAGTGCATGTTCTTGTAGGGGAACTTCAGGCCGGCGGTGTGGAAGTACATCGTGTTCTTCAGCTTGGCCTTGCGCTCGCCCTTGAGCACGGCGTCGGCAGCTTCCTCGACATCAGGCATTGCCTTGGAATTCATCGGCCGCGTCATCACGCCGGGCGCGAACTGGCCCGGTTCGCCCACCACCTGGCAAATGGTGCTGCCATGGTTGCCGGAGCGCAGCCGGTTCATCACCACCGTGCCGACGGCGATCATGCCGTCGCGGCTCGACCGGTTGGACTCGAAGAACATCGCCCGCTCCAGGCATTCCTTCTCCTTCGGCGTGTTGCGGTAGGCGCGCGTTGAGAGGAAGCTGGGCGTGATGGCGTCGGTCAGGCTGGCGACCGACATTCCGTGAGAAGAAGTGGTCTGGCTGCAACCCGCCAGGAACAAAGGGGAGAAGATGATGCCGAGCAACAGCGGCGTCTTCCATCGCGTGGCGATCAACAAAAGTGCCTCATTTTCCAGATGCCGCCCGTCCCAGGATGTGGCAAGAATGAGACTCTTAAAGGCAAAAAGATGGCTAAAGGATTAGCATTCGTGCAGCATAGGTAAAACTTTATAAATGGCCCGATATGTCCGCGTGAGCAAAGCCGGGGAAAGTCTTAACAATAGCCTCGGCAGCCGATTTCCGTTCATAATCAATTAACTGGTGAAGCCGGCTCAGAACGGCAATTTCATTCCGGGCGGGATCGGCAAGCCTGCCGTCAGCGCCTTGGTCTTCTCCTGCATGATCTGCTCGACCTTATTTTTGGCGTCATTGTGGGCGGCCAGAAGCAGGTCTTCGAGGATCTCGACATCGTCCTCCTTGAACAGCGACGGATCAATCTTCAGCGACTTCATTTCGAACTTGCCGGTCAGGGTGACGCTGACCAGGCCGCCGCCGGCCTGCCCGCTCGCTTCAAGCGTGGCGATCTCGTCCTGCATGGCCTGGAACTTGGCCTGCATTTCCTTCGCCTTGCCCATCAGGCCGAGAAGATCTTTCATGGTCGGGTCCTTTTCGGATTTGTGCTGTGGTCAGGTTTCGTCGTCGTCGCCCGGTGGCTCGACCGGCACTTCGGCCTTGTCCGTGTCGACTTCCGGCGCGTCGGGAATGCGCACGTCGATGATCTTGGCGCCGGGAAAGCGCGCCAGGATGGCGGCGACCGCCGGATCGCTTTTCGCATCGGAGAAAGCGGTCTCGCGCTTTGTCGATTCCATCTCGGCCAGCGTCTGGCCGCCTTCTTCCTTCGACAGCGACACCAGCCAGTTGCGGCCGGTCCAGGCGCGCAGCTTGGCGGTCAGCTCGTTGAGCAGCATCTTCGGCGCATCGTCGGTCAGGCTGACGTCGATGCGGCCGGGTTCGATGCGCACCAGTCGCACGCAGCGCTTGACCTGCACCTTGAACGCCATGTCGCGCTGCTGGTCGGCAAGGGCGACGATGTCGGCCAGCGATTTCACCGGCACAGGGGGCGTCTCAACGACCGGCTCCGGGGGCGCAACGAAGCTGGCCGGCAGCGGTTCGGGCTCGACCAGGCGCATCGTCTGCGCGCCGCTGCCGGGCGACGGCATCCGCGTCTGCGCCACGGCACTTGCGCCGCCGCCATTGCCTGGGCTCGTCGGCGCACCGTTCGGACGCGGCGTGCCACTCGAGACGGAAGCGCCGCTCTCCAGCGATTTCAGCGCCTCGTCCAGGGTTGGCAGGTCGGCGGCATGCGCCAGCCGGATCAGCACCATTTCGCCAGCGCTGACTGGGCGGTTGGAAGACTGCACCTCTGGGATGCCTTTCAACAGCATCTGCCAGGTCCGCGACAACACCTTGACCGACAGCGTGCTCGCGAAGTCGGCGCCGCGCCGGCGCTCGTCCTCGGAAAGGGAGGCGTCATCGGCAGCCGTCGGCACGAAGCGCAGCCGGGTGACGAGGTGGTTGAATTCGGCCAGATCGGTGAGCACCGCGGCCGGATCGGCGCCCGTATCGTACTGGTTGCGGAATTCGGCAAGGGCGGCTGCCACATCGCCCTTCATCACATGTTCGAACAGGTCGACGATGCGAGCGCGGTCGGCGAGCCCCAGCATGGCGCGTACCGCCTCGGCACTGACGGCGCCGCCGCCATGGGCGATCGCCTGGTCGAGGATGGACAGCGAATCGCGGGCCGAGCCTTCGGCGGCGCGCGCGATCATCGCCAGCGCGTCGTCGTCGACCGATATGCCTTCCTTGCCGGCAATGGACGACAGATGCGCGACCAGCGCGCTGGCATCGATGCGCCTCAAATCGAAGCGCTGACAGCGCGACAGGACGGTGATCGGCACCTTGCGGATTTCGGTGGTGGCGAAGATGAATTTGACGTGCGGCGGCGGCTCTTCCAGCGTCTTCAACAGGCCGTTGAAGGCCTGGGTGGAGAGCATATGCACTTCGTCGATGATGTAGACCTTGTAGCGCGCCGACACCGGGGCATAGCGCACGCGCTCGATAATGTCCCTGATGTCGTCAATGCCGGTATGGGAGGCGGCGTCCATCTCGATGACGTCGACATGGCGGCCTTCCATGATCGCCTGGCAATGCTCGCCCAGGACGGCAAGGTCGACCGATGGCTGGTCGACTGTCGGCGTCTTGTAGTTGAGCGCCCGCGCCAGGATACGCGCCGTGGTCGTCTTGCCGACGCCGCGCACGCCGGTCAGCATCCAGGCTTGGGCGATGCGGCCGGTGGAGAAAGCGTTGGTCAGGGTGCGGACCATCGGCTCCTGGCCGATCAGTTCGGAGAAATTCGCCGGACGGTACTTGCGCGCCAGCACACGATAGGCGGCGGCCTTTTGCTTATCCAGGTTTTCTGGGCCCGAATTTCCGGCTTCGCTCATTCGCCCGTAAAGCTCCAAAAGGCCGCGTCGGAGGTGGCCGATTCCTGCTAGAGCGTTTCACCGTTTTCTGAAAACGGCAGACCGCTCTATCCCCTTGCTTTAACGCAATTCCGGACGGGAAACCGCTCACACTTTCCCTGGAATTGCTCCAATAGTCTCGCCCGCGCTGCAATGCGTCGTCAATGTCGCGAGAGTGGCCGATGAGGTGGGAGGCTGGAACAATGACCCGTTCCGGGCTCGTTAGGGCTGCTTCCTTCCGGACCTGACCCGGTTGGCGAGTGGATCGTCCACCACCAACCTCCCGCATTCCATATCGGCAATTCAGCGATGAAATGCAAGGGTGCATTGAGAATCGGGCACCCTTGAGCTCCGCCGCTCAATGAATCGCTTGCAGCCCCCGTGCAGCCGCTCTAGCGTTCTGAGTTTGGGAAATAATGCGAGAAACGCAAGGGAAACGCCAATGCTGCCGGGCCTCAAGGCCGGATTCACGCTCGACTCCAGGCTGGAGGCGGACAGCGAGCAGCTGATGTGGCTCGGCCTGTGCGAACTCAGAGTGATGAACGACCGCCGCTGGCCATGGCTTGTCCTGGTGCCGCAGCGGCCCGGCATCGAGGAAATCCACGACATGACGCCGCTCGACCAGGCGATGCTGACCTTCGAGACCAATATGGTGGCGCAGGCGCTGAAAAGGACCACCGGCTGCACGAAGATCAACACCGGCGCGCTCGGCAACGTCGTGCGGCAACTGCATGTCCATGTCATCGCCCGCTCGGAAGGCGATCCGGGCTGGCCGGGTCCAGTATGGGGGCACGGCATGCGCGAACCCTATCAACGCTCCGAAATCCGCCGGTTTGCGCAACAGATAAAGGCGGCGCTATAAACTGCGCTCGTGTCCATCCCTGAGGCGGATGATTTCAGGTCTGTTCGGCCTGAAATCTGAATCCGCCTCTAATCAAAGAAAGAGAGCATGATGTCGTCCGAAAACCGTTTCACACTTTTCGGCATCATGCTCTAGACCTTCGAGCCTCCATGACCTTTCGCCTGTTTGACGCGCCCTTGCGCGAGCCGAGCCAGTTCGTCGGTTTTGCCGGCAACACTATCGACCGGCAATCCGAGACCCGCGCCGATGATTCCGTCGAAAAGGCGCTGGCCGACCCGACGGCACGGCTTTTGCCGATGCATGGCGGCCGGCTTTATCTGAAACTCAGCGACGGCAACTTCGACCCTTGGTTCGATGTCGCCGACAGCGAGTTGCTGCAGCCGTCCTTCGCGCAAGGCGTGCTGCTCGGCTTTGCCGAGAGCAACCCGGTGCTTGCCGTGCCGGTCGGCCTCGATCCTGAACAGCTGCCGGAGACCATCAAGGCCATCGACTATCGCTCGGTCTACATGCAGGGGCTGATCGATGAAGCGGCGGCGGGCGCGCTGGCGCAAGGGGCGGCGCTGCTTGCCTGGCATGCCAGCCATCGCTTCTGCAGCAAATGCGGCCATGAATCCGAAATGCGTGCCGGCGGCTACAAGCGACACTGCCCCAACTGCGGCACCGAGCATTTTCCGCGCACCGATCCGGTGGCGATCATGCTGACGGCGACACGGGAGAAATGCCTGCTCGGCCGTGGCCGGCATTTCGGGCCGGGAATGTATTCGGCGCTTGCCGGCTTCATCGAGCCGGGCGAGACGATCGAGGCCGCGGTGCGCCGCGAGACGCTGGAGGAAGCCGGCATCAGGCTCGGCCGCGTCGTCTACCATGCCAGCCAGCCCTGGCCATTCCCCTATTCGCTGATGATCGGCTGTTTCGGCGAACCGCTCAACGAGGACATCCAGGCCGACCTCAACGAGCTGGAGGACTGCCGCTGGTTTTTCCGCGACGAGGTGCGTTCTATGCTGGAGAGGACGCACAAGGACAATCTGGTGACGCCGCCGAAAGGCGCCATCGCGCATCATTTGATCCGCGCCTGGGTCGACAGCGAGTAAATAGGGATAACGGGAGCAAGAAATGATCCGTCACACCGTGGTTTTCACCCTGAAGCACCCGCAGTACTCGCTGGAGGAAAAACGGTTCCTCTCCGACGCCAAGCGCATTCTCAGCGCGATCAAGGGCGTTACCCATTTCGAGCCGCTGCGGCAGGTCAGTCCCAAGAACGACTATCACTTCGGCTTCTCGATGGAGTTCGCGGATCAGGCGGCCTACACCAGATACAATGAGCATCCCGACCACGTCGCCTTCGTGCGCGACCGCTGGGTGCCGGAAGTCGCGACCTTCATGGAAATCGACTACGTGCCGCTGGCACTTTTGGTCTAGTCCGCGACCTTCCACTGCTCGCGCGACTCGCTCGCGGGATAGACACCCAGGATGCGCACTTCACGCGAGAAGAAGCGCAGTTCGTCGAGCGCCAGCTTGACCAGCGGATCGTCGGGATGGCCTTCGATGTCGGCGTAAAACAGCGTCGCGGTGAAAGCGCCCAGCTGGTAGCTCTCCAGCTTGGTCATGTTGATGCCGTTGGTGGCGAAGCCGCCCATGGCCTTGTAGAGCGCAGCCGGCACGTTGCGGACGCGGAAGATGAAAGTCGTCATCATCTTGGTGTCGGCCGAGGGACGCTCGGCCCACTGCTTGTTCTTGGTCAGCACGACGAAACGGGTGACATTCGAGTCGGTGTCCTCGACATTCTTCTCGATAATGTCGAGGCCGTAGAGCTCGGCGGCAAGTGCGGGCGCGAGCGAGGCCATGGTGCGGTCCTTGAGCTCGGAAACCAGCTTGGCCGAACCCGCGGTGTCGCCGGCGACCACCGGCTTCCAGCCGTTCTTGCGGATGTATTTGCGGCACTGCCCCAGCGCATGGATGTGGCTGTGCACCGTCTTGATCTCTTCGCGCTTGACGCCCGGCAGCACCATCAGCTGGAAATGGATCGGCAGGAAATATTCGCCGACGATGTGCAGTTTCGATTCCGGCAACAGATGGTGGATGTCGGCGACGCGGCCGGCGATGGTGTTTTCGATCGGGATCATGGCGAGGTCGGCCTTGTTGGTCTCGACCGCGTTGAAGGCATCCTCGAAGGTCGGGCACGGCAACGGTTCCATCGACGGGAACATGTTGCGGCTGGCGGTGTCGGAATTGGCACCGGGCTCGCCCTGGAAGGATATTCTGTTGGTCTTTTCAGGCATGCCGATGTCTCAGGTTGAAAGGATGGTTCTGGCGCGTTCGAGGTCTTCCGGCGTGTCGACGCCAAGCGGCAGCGATTGCACGATCTCGGCGTCGATGCGCATGCCGGCCTCCAGCGCCCGCAGCTGCTCCAGCCGCTCGCGCCGCTCCAGCGGCGACGGTTTCAGCGCCACGAAGCGTTCGAGTGCGGCGCGCCGATAGGCGTAGAGACCGACATGGTGATAGAGCGGCCCCTCGCCCCAGGGCGCGGTGGCGCGGGTAAAATAGAGCGCCTTCAGCCGCGTCGCCGACAGCGGTGAACCGACAATCTTGACGACATTGGGATTGGTCTTTTCCTCGTCGCGCACGATCTCGACGCCGAGCGTGGCGATATCGACCGCCTTGTTCTCGAACGGGCGCAGCGACGCGCCGATGATTGCGGGATCGATGGTCGGCAGGTCGCCCTGTACATTGACGATGGTTTCGACCTTGCGGCCGGGATCGAGCGCGGTCAGCGCCTCGAAAATGCGGTCGGAGCCGGATTCGTGGTCGATGCGCGTCATCACCGCCTCGAAACCGTGCGCGCGCACCGCCTCGGCCACGCTTTGCGTGTCGGTTGCCACCACCACCCGGCCAAGCCCGGCCTCGGCGGCGCGGCGGGCGACATGCACGATCATCGGCGCGCCGGCTATATCGGCCAGCGGCTTGCCCGGCAGGCGCGTCGAGGCCATGCGGGCCGGGATCAGGATGAGCGTGGACATCGGGGCTGCTGGCGTTTGAAAAGACGATGGGAAAAGTGGCAAAAGGTCTCACTGGAAGCGCCCTTATAGGTGTTGCAACGCTGGAGCAAAAGACCTAGTTTCCGCCCGATTTGACCGGCTCGACGGGGCGGGTCACGATACCGACGGACGGAGTGGACGATCGGTCCGCCGGAAAAGGGAGCAAGGGGCGCATGGATTCCAACGAAGTCAACAAGCTGCTCGCCGGATTGCTCGGAACTTGTTTCGTCGTTTTCTCGGTCGGCCTGGTGTCTGACGCGCTGTTTGCCTCGCCCACGCCCGAGAAGCCCGGCTACGCCATCGAGGCGACCGAGCCCGCTGAGGGCGGTGGCGCCGGACCTGCCGTGGAGGCCAAGCCGATCGCCGACCTGCTGGCCACCGCCAATGTCGAGCAGGGTGCGGCCGTGTTCAAGAAATGCCAGGCCTGCCATTCCGGCGAAAAGGGCGGCCCGAACAAGGTCGGCCCGGACCTCTGGGACATCGTCGACCGCCCCGTCGCCGAGCATGAGGGTTTTGGCTATTCGGCCGGCATGAAGGACTTTTCCAAGGGCGGCGCCGAGAAGTGGACCTATGACAACCTCAACCACTTCATCACCTCGCCGAAGAAATTCGTGAAGGGTACGGCGATGGGCTTTGCCGGCCTGCCGAAGGACGAGGACCGCGCTAACGTCATCGCCTATCTGCGCACGCTGTCGGACAGCCCGAAGCCGCTGCCGACCCCAGGTGCCGCCGCTGATGCGACGGCGCCGGCCAAGCCCGCCGAGGGTGCCGCTCCGGCGAAGCCGGCTGAAGGTGCCGCTCCCGCAGCACCGGCTCCGGCGCCTGCCAAATAACCGAATTGTCATCTCGATGACCTCAGAAAAGCCGGGTTCAGCCCGGCTTTTCTGTTAGGAAAATCGCATATGCGGCGACAAAGCCGGCTCATGGCGGTTTTCTCCGGCGTCAAATCATCTAGGATTGCCGGGCATCGCGAAGAGGAGAACGCATGACGGTTGGCCGTACGCTTCTGAGATCCTTTCTGGTTGTGGCCACCCTCGCAGGCGGCCTGCAGGCAGCCTTCCCGGATGAATGGCACACCACCTCTTCGCTGATCGGTCCCTCCAAATATGGCGAGAATTTCCAACGCTACGATTATGTGAACCCGGACGCGCCGAAGGGCGGAACCTACAATTCAGTCGTTTCCGGCACATTTGACAGCTTCAATCCCTACATCGTGCAGGGCTCGCCGGCGGCCGGCCTGCAGCCATTTGGCGGCGGCCTGCTCTACGACACGCTGATGGATCAGGCGACTGACGAAGGCAGCGTCAGCCACCCGCTCATCGCCGATGCCTACAAATACCCGACCGACTATTCCTCGGCCATCTACCGGCTCGACCCACGCGCGAAATGGCATGACGGGCAGCCGATAACCACCGAGGACGTGATCTGGTCGTTCCATGTGCTGAAGGCCAACAGCCCGATGTACAGTCGTTATTTCGAAAACGTCACCGACGCCGTCGCGGTCTCGGACCGTGAGGTCGAGTTTCATTTCGACCAGAAGGGCAATCGCGAGCTGCCCAAGATCCTTGGCGACCTCGTCGTGCTGCCCAAGCGTTGGTGGGAAGGCACCGACGCCAACGGCAAGAAGCGAGACATCACCAAGGGGACTCTGGAACCGCCGCTAGGCTCGGCGGCCTACAAGATCGCCAGCTTCAAAGCCGGCTCGGAGATCGTCTGGCAGCGCGTGCCCGATTATTGGGGCGCCAAGCTGGCGGTGAAAATCGGCCGTGAGAATTTCGACACCCAGCATTTCACCTACATTCTTGACGACAACGCCTCCTGGGAGGCGTTCAAGAAGGGGGGGCTTGACGACATCAAGCCGGAAAACAGCTCGAAGCGCTGGGCGACGTTTTACGATTTCGCAGCGATCAAGGCCGGCGACGTGATCAAGCAAGAATTCAAGACCACCTCGCCCGAGCCGATGCAGGCTTTCATGCTCAACCAGAGACATAAGCTGTTTGCCGATCGTCTGGTCAGGGCTGCGCTCACTTACCCCTTCGATTTCGAATCGATGAACCGCACGCTGTTCTTCGGTTTCAACAGCCGGACCCACAGCTATTTCCAGGGCACGGAACTGGCCTCGAGCGGCCTGCCGCAAGGCAAGGAACTGGAAATCCTGGAGAAGTACCGCGACAAGCTGCCGCCCGAACTGTTCACCCAGGAATTCAAGCTGCCGGTCTACGATTCGCCGCAGGCCGAGCGCAAGTATCTGAAGCAGGCGGTCGACCTGTTCGCCCAGGCCGGCTGGCTGATCAAGGGCGGCAAGATGGTCAACGCCAAGACCGGCGAGCCATTCAAGTTTGAAATCCTCGGCTCGGGTGAAACCGACCAGGTCATCTCCAGCCCCTGGATCGCCAATCTGCGCAAGATCGGCGTCGATGCGACATTGCGCATCGTCGACCCGAGCCAGTACACGAACCGCGTCAGAAATTTCGATTATGACGTCATCACAGGGCAGCTTCAGCAGTCGGAATCGCCCGGCAACGAGCAGCGCGATTTCTGGAGTTCGAAAGCAGCCGACACACCGGGATCGCGCAACTATTCCGGCATCAAGAACCCGGTCGTCGATGACCTTGTCGACCGTATCATTTTTGCCACGGACCGCGATGACCTCGTCGCCACCACGCATGCGCTCGATCGCGTGTTGCTGTGGAATTACTATGTCGTGCCGCAATACTATCGCGCGGTGGTATGGCTCGCTTACTGGAACAAGTTCGGCATCCCGGAAAAGCAGCCCGGCTACCGTGGCGCCGACATCGATTCCTGGTGGATCGATGCGGACAAGGAAAAAGCGCTGGCCGCCAAGTACAAGGGCGGCAATTGATGGCGGTGCTTCCTCGCCGCGACTTTCTGGCCCTCGGTGGCGCCGCGGCCGCTGCTGCGTTGCTTCCGGGCAAGGCTTTCGCCGCCAGCCCGACCGGCGTGAAACTGCACGGGCTGTCGGCCTTCGGCGACCTCAAGTACAAGCCGGACTTCACCCACTTCGACTATGTCAATGTCGATGCGCCGCAAGGTGGCACCTTCAATTTCCTGCCACGCACCTGGGGCTGGAACCAGACGCCGCTGACCTTCAACACGCTGAATTGTTTCGTGCCCAAGGGCGATTCGCCGCAGCGCATGGAGATGTGCTTCGACGCGCTGATGGTGAGGGCATATGACGAGCCTGACGCCGTCTACGGGCTGATCGCCGACGGCGTGACGATCTCCGACGACCGGAACGGTTTCACCTTCTCGCTGCGCCCGCAAGCCCGTTTCCATGACGGCACGCCGCTTACCGCTGAAGACGCCGCCTTCACCTTCAAGCTACTCAAGGACAAGGGGCATCCGGACTTTTCGCTGACACTGACGCATCTGGATGACGCGATTGCCGTGGATACCCACACGCTGCAGCTCAAATTTTCCGGCAAGCAGACAAGCCGCACCATCCTCAACGTCGTCGCATTCCCGATCCTGTCAAAGGCTTTCTATACTGCCAACCCGTTCGATTCCTCGCAGATGAACCCGCCGCTGGGGTCAGGCGCCTACAAGGTCGGTCGCTGGTCGGCGGGGGCGTGGATCGAATATGAGCGCGTGGCCGACTATTGGGGCAACGACCTGCCGGTCAATCGCGGCCAGAACAATTTCGGTCGCATCCGCGTCGAGTTCTATCAGGACCGCAACGCTTCCTTCGAGGCGTTCAAGAAGGGAGAAATCCTCTACAAGGAGGAAGCCGTCTCCCGCATTTGGGCGACTGGCTACGACTTCCCCGCTTTCATTGCCGGCAAGGTGGTGAAGCACGAATTCCCGGCTGAAACCATGCCCTCCATGCAGGCCACTGCCGTCAACCAGCGGCGCGAGCAGTTCCGCGATTCGCGCGTGCGCCAGGCGATCGGCCTCTGCTTCGACTTCGAATGGACACGGCGCAATTTCTTTTACGGCTCCTATGAGCGCTCGCAATCCTGCTTCGAGCAATCCGATTTTCGTGCCGAAGGCTTGCCGTCTCCGCAAGAGCTGGCTCTTCTCGAACCGCTGCGAGATCAGATCCCCGCTGAGGCTTTTGGTGAAGCCGTGATCCAAGACGTATCGAACGGCTCCGGCCGTGACCGCCGATTGCTTGGCAAGGCGGCCAAGCTTTTAACCGAGGCCGGCTGGAAACGCTCCGGCGATTTCGTCGTGAACGACAAGGGCGGGCGGCTATCGGCAGAGTTCCTGGTCGACGACCAGGTTTTCGAACAGGTCTACTCTCCCTGGATCGAAAACATGAAGGCGGTCGGCATCGATGCCTCGATCCGGCTAGTCGATGCGGCGCAGTATCAGCTGCGACAGAATTCGTTCGAGTACGACCTCATTTCGGCTGCCTTCATTTTCGGCGCCACGCCAACCCGTGACGATCTGGAACTGTTTTTTCATTCGCGAGCCGCCACCCTGTCGGGCACACGCAATCTGCCGGGAACGTCGAGCCCGGCGATCGACGCCCTGGTCGACGCCACAGGCGCCGCCGAGGATCGCGAAAGCCTGACAATTGCCATGCGCGCGCTCGACCGGGTCTTGCGTGCACGACGCGATTGGATTCCAAGTTGGTTCCTGGCGAATCACCGAAGCGCCTATTGGGATATGTTCGGTTTTCCCGACCGGAAACCCGATTTCGGCTTTCCGGTCGAAGCGCTGTGGTGGGTCGACAAGGGCAAGGCGGCAAAAATTGGCAAAGCCTGACATGACCGTTCGCGCAGGACTGGCGGCCTGATGGGCGCCTACATACTGCGACGCATCCTGCTGATGATCCCGACCCTGTTCGGCATCATGGCGGTCGCTTTCGTCGTCACTCAATTCGCACCGGGCGGACCGGTCGAGCAGGTCATCGCCAGCCTGACCAACCAGGGCGGCAGCGACCGTCTCGGCAGCGGCGGTGGCGATGCAGGAGGTGGCGGTAATTTCGATGTTGCCGGCGATGTCGGCTCGAAGTACCGCGGCGCGCAAGGGCTCGACCCGGAATTCATCAAGAAGCTGGAAAAGCAGTTCGGCTTTGACAAACCGCCTCTCGAACGCTTCGGCATGATGCTGTGGAACTATGCGCGCTTCGATTTCGGCGACAGCTATTTCCGTGACATCTCGGTGCTCAACCTGATCCTGGAGAAAATGCCGGTATCGATCTCGCTCGGATTGTGGATCACACTTTTGTCCTATCTGATCTCGATACCGCTCGGCATCCGCAAGGCGGTCAAGGACGGCTCCGCCTTCGACGTCTGGACCAGCGGCGTGATCATCATCGGCTATGCCATACCGGCCTTCCTGTTCGGCATATTGCTGATGGTGCTTTTCGCGGGCGGCTCGTTCTGGGACTGGTTCCCGCTGCGCGGCATCGTCTCCGACAATTGGGACCAATTGTCGTGGCCGGACAAGATCGTCGATTATTTCTGGCACATGACCTTGCCTCTGACGGCGCTGGTGCTGTCGGCCTTCGCCACGACGACGCTGCTGACCAAGAACTCCTTCCTGGAAGAGATCCGCAAACAGTATGTGGTGACGGCGCGCGCCAAGGGCCTGTCGGAGCGACGGGTGCTCTACGGACATGTGTTCCGCAACGCCATGCTGATCGTCATTGCCGGCTTTCCCGCTGCCTTCATCTCGGCCTTCTTCACCGGATCGCTTTTGATCGAGAACATCTTTTCCCTCGACGGTCTCGGGCTGCTCGGCTTCAGGTCCGTGTTGGCGCGCGATTATCCGGTGGTGTTCGCCAACCTCTATATATTTTCGCTGCTTGGCCTGTTCGTGACGCTGCTGTCCGACCTGATCTACACATGGGTCGATCCGCGCATCGATTTCGAGCGGAGAGACGTCTGATGACGCAGGCCGCAGCCGAGACGACACGGACAAGGATCGCGCGACCCTGGCTGTCACCGCTCAACCGGCGGCGCTGGCAGAACTTCAAGGCCAACAGGCGCGGCTACTGGTCGTTGTGGATATTCCTCGCTCTGTTCGTGCTGTCGCTGTCTGCCGAACTGATCGCCAACGACAGGCCGATCGTCGCCTACTACAAGGGCGAGATCCTGTTCCCGGTGGCGGTCGCCTACCCGGAAGAAAAATTCGGCGGCTTCTACGCCGTCACCGACTATCGCGACCCGGTCATCCGCGACGAGATCAACGCCAATGGCTGGATGATCTGGCCGCCGATCCGCTATTCCTACCGCACTGTCAACAATGCGATCCCCGACGCCGCACCGGCAAAACCGTCGTGGGAATACGACGCGCAAAAGCGATGCAGCCAGTATCCGCAGGGCGCTGCCGATCCCGACTGCATTGTCGGCAACTGGAACTGGCTGGGTACCGACGACCAGGCGCGCGACGTGCTGGCGCGCATCATCTACGGGTTCAGGATTTCCGTTCTGTTCGGACTGATCCTGACTGCGGGCTCGTCGGTGATCGGCGTCGCGGCCGGCGCGCTGCAAGGCTATTTCGGCGGCTGGACCGACCTTCTGTTTCAACGCTTCATAGAAATCTGGTCAGCGATACCGCTGCTCTATCTGCTGCTCATCGTTGCCGCCATCCTGCCGCCCGGCTTCTTCATCCTGCTTGGGCTGATGCTGCTGTTTTCCTGGACGTCGCTGGTCAGCGTGGTGCGCGCCGAATTCCTGCGCGCCCGCAACTTCGAATATGTCAATGCGGCCCGCGCGCTCGGCGTGTCCAACCGGACCATCATGCTGCGACATCTTCTGCCCAACGCCATGGTGGCGACGCTGACCTTCATGCCTTTCCTGGTCAGCGCCTCAATCTCAACGCTGACCTCGCTCGACTATCTCGGCTTCGGCCTGCCGCCAGGCACCGCTTCGCTCGGCGAACTCCTAAAACAGGCGCAGAGCAACCTCAATGCCCCCTGGCTTGGCATATCCGGCTTTGTGGTCATCTCGCTGATGCTCTCGCTGCTGGTGTTCATCGGTGAAGCGACGCGCGACGCGTTCGATCCGCGCAAGGCGTTCCGATGAGCGAGGTCCTGCTCTCCGTCCGCGATCTCAGCGTTGCCTTCACCCAAGGCGGCAACGAGTCGATCGCTGTCGATCACATTTCCTTCGATCTCGCCAAGGGCGAGACGGTGGCGCTGGTCGGCGAATCCGGTTCCGGCAAATCGGTCTCGGCGCTGTCGGTGCTGAAGCTCTTGCCTTATCCGACCGCCAGCCATCCCTCGGGCAAGATCCTGTTCCAGGGCGCCGACCTGCTGGCGATGAACGAAAAGCAGTTGCGCAGCGTGCGCGGCAACAAGATCACCATGATCTTCCAGGAGCCGATGACCTCGCTCAATCCGCTGCACACGATCGAGCAGCAGATCGTCGAGATCCTGGCGCTGCATCAGGGCATGGGCGACCGCCAAGCCAAGGCGCGGACGCTGGCGTTGCTCAACGAGGTCGGCATCCGCGAGCCGGAAAAACGCCTCGACGCCTATCCGCATCAGCTGTCCGGCGGCCAGCGCCAGCGCGTCATGATCGCCATGGCGCTGGCTAACGAGCCGGAACTGCTGATCGCCGACGAGCCGACGACGGCGCTCGACGTCACCGTGCAGGCGCAGATCCTCGAATTGCTGGCGGGGCTGAAGAGCCGCAAGGGCATGTCGATGCTGTTCATCACCCATGATCTCGGCATCGTCCGGAAGATCGCCGACCGCGTCTGCGTGATGACCAAGGGCAAGATCGTCGAGACCGGGCCGACGAAGGAGATCTTCGCCAACCCGCAGCACGCCTACACCAAGCACCTCCTGGCGGCCGAGCCGAAAGGCAAGCCGCCGGCCGCCAACGATGCCGCCAAGCCTGTCATGACCGGCAAGGACATCAAGGTCTGGTTCCCCATCAAGAAGGGTTTCTTCCGCACCACCGTCGACAATGTGAAGGCGGTGGACGGCATCGATGTCACCGTGCGCGCCGGCCAGACGCTTGGCGTCGTCGGCGAATCCGGCTCCGGCAAGACGACGCTCGGCCTGGCGCTGGCACGGATGATCTCGTCGACCGGCACCATCCAGTTCAACGGCAGCGATATCAACCAGTTGTCGTTCAACGCCATGCGGCCGCTGCGACGCGAATTGCAGATCGTCTTCCAGGACCCGTTCGGCTCGCTCAGCCCGCGCATGTCGGTGTCGGAAATCATCGAGGAAGGGTTGAAGATCCACGAGCCGAAACTCTCGCCCGACCAGCGCGACGACAAGGTTGTCGCCGTACTGAAGGAGGTCGGGCTCGATCCCGCGACCAGGAACCGCTATCCGCATGAATTCTCCGGCGGCCAGCGCCAGCGCGTCGCCATTGCGCGCGCCATGGTGCTCAATCCGCGCTTCGTCATGCTGGACGAGCCAACCTCGGCGCTCGACATGAGCGTGCAGGCGCAAGTGGTCGACCTGTTGCGCAATCTGCAGGCCAAGCTCGACCTTGCCTATCTGTTCATCAGCCACGATCTGAAAGTCATTCGCGCCCTTGCCAACGACGTCATCGTCATGCGCAATGGCAAGATCGTCGAGGCTGGCCCGTCCGAACAGATTTTCGAGCGGCCGCAGACCGACTATACCAAGGCGCTGATCTCGGCCGCGTTCAGGATCGAGACGGCGCCGGTCGGCATCGTCAGCGAATAACGGGTTCAGGCTGGACTAACAGGGAAGAAAAATCCGCAAATGGAAAAAGGCAAAATCCTGCTTGCCGTCACCGGCTTTCATCCGCAGCGCTGGCGCGAGTTGCTGTCGGCGGAACGCGAGGTGGTCCTGGAGCCGGAGGGTGCTTCGGACCCGTCGATCACCTATGCGGTGGTGTGGAAGCAGAAGCCGAACCTCCTGAAGTCGCTGCCCAATCTGCGTGCCATCTTCTCGATCGGCGCCGGCGTCGATCACATCTTCGCCGATCCCGGCCTGCCCGACGTGCCGATCGTCAAGGTGGTCGCCGACAATCTTACCCAATACATGACTGAATATGTCGTCTGGCGTGTGCTCGACCATCACCGCCAGGGCATGCTCTATCGCGCGCAGCAGCCGAAGAAGATCTGGCACGAACCGCCGCAACGGCCGGCCGGCGACATCTCGGTCGGCATTATGGGCCTCGGCAATCTCGGCCGTGCGGCCGCGTCGGTACTGTTGTCGCTCGGCTTTGCCGTCAATGGCTGGTCGCGCAACGACAAAACCATGAAAGGCGTCTCGACCTATGCCGGCGAGGCCGGGCTGATCCCCTTCCTCAACGCCACCGACATATTGGTGGTGCTGTTGCCGCTGACACCGGACACGCAAGGCATCATCAATCACGGGGTGCTGAAGGAACTTCGCAAGCGCAATGGCCTTGGCGGCTCGGTGCTGATCAATGCCGGGCGCGGCCGGTTGCAGAAGGATGCCGACATTTTGCGCGCCTTGGATGATGGCACGTTGAAGGAGGCGAGCCTCGACGTGTTCGAGGTCGAGCCGCTGCCGAAAACCAGCCCGCTGTGGAGCCATCCGAAAGTGTTCGTGACGCCGCATGCGGCGGCAACCTCGGACCCCGTCCATCTGGCGCCGATCATGCTTCGCCAGATGGATGCCTTCGAGCGCGGCGAACAGCTCGACAATCTGGTCGACCGCAAGGCGGGGTACTGAGAAAGTCCAGGTTCAGCTCGGCAGAGCGAACTTCTTCTGCTTGTTGGGTTTGCCGCAGTCGCGGCGTTCCAGCGAGCGGTTCATGGCGTCGATCTTGCCGCTTGCCAGGTCGGTGTCGCGTTTGCCTTTGGAGCGCATATCCGGTGTGAACGGGCCGAAGCCCATCGCCGGATTGGAGAAGCTCGGTTTTGCATCCGTCGATAGATGATATTGCTGCGCCAGCCCATTGCGCTGCGCCAGCAATTGATCGCAAGGCACGCTGTCGTACTGCAGTGACGATTGCACGTCCTGATCCTGCCGTTCGGACATCGAACTGCCCATGCAGCCGGTCATCGCCAGGCAAGACGCCACGGCCATCATGTTCCAGCGCATCCGTTTCTCCTCAATGCCAAACCGAGCGGACCTTGTCTCGGCAGATATCCTATCTGATGCCGCGCCAGCCGCAAAAATCCTATTCACATTTTCGAACAGGACGAGACATCAGCCGGACGATAGTGTCGCCAGCACGGCCAGCCCATCGACCGGCTGGCGGCGATCCCAGCGGATGACCGTGGGCTGCATGGACAGGACCGACAGGCCGCTGGCGGTAAGCACCCGCTCGACATAGGCTTGAGAATGGGCATAGCGACGCGATGGCCGAAGCGCAAAACCGGCTTCGCCGGCCGCCTCGCCTTCGCCTGGCGTCTCGACGGAAAAGGCAAACAGGCCATTGGCGGCCAGAATGCCGGCGACGGCCTTCACCACGCCGTCGAGCGCACCGACATAGATGAACACGTCGGCCGCCACCACAAGATCGGCTTTCGGACCTACATAGGCGAAATGCTGCAGGTCGGCCTTGGCGAGCAGGTCGTAGACGCCTTTGGCGCGCGCTTTCTTCAGCATGGCGGCGGAGATGTCGTAGCCCTCGAGCCGATCGGCGATCGGCCGCAGTCTTTCGCCCATCAGGCCGGTGCCGCAGCCGAGGTCGAGAGCCAGCGAAAAGCCGCCCGGCCTTGCCGCTCGAATGGCACGATCGAGGAACTCAGGCAGCCGGTAGCCGAGCTTGTTGACCAGCTCGCCCTCGAAGCTTTCGGCATAATGGTCGAACAGCGTTTCGACGAAGGCGCTGGGTGGCGCCGCGGCAGCAGGCGCCTTGCCGATCAGTTGCAGCTTCAGCGCAGCCCCGAGGCGATCCTCCGGGTCGAGTTTCAGTGCCATCGCCCAGGCCTGCGCCGCCAGGTCGAACTGCTCGCTTGTCTCCTGCATCTCGCCGAGGCGGAACCAGCCCGCCGCCCATTGCGGCGCCAGTTCCAGCGCGCCGAGCAGCAATTCCGCTGCTGCCGCAGGGTCGCCCGAGCCGAAAAGCATCTCGGCATAGTCGGCACGGCGGTCGGCGGTCAGGTCGCCGGACGAGGTTTTCAGCGTTTGCATGGCGATGGGTCCGCCGGCTGATGCGGCCGGTGGCTGGCTGTAGGACGAGTCAGCAGTCTCTTGCAACAGGCTTCCCGCACCGGAATTAGCCACTATCTTGACGGGATGCGTGCGAGTGACCTGCTTCATCCCCGGCCTGAAGGCCTCTATTGCCCGCCCGGCGATTTCTTCATCGACCCGGTGCGGCCGGTCAACCGGGCCTTGATCACCCACGGCCATTCCGACCATGCCCGCTCCGGCCACCGCTCGGTGCTGGCCACGCAACAAACGCTCGACATTATGGGGCTGCGCTATGGCGAGGACTTTGCCGGGACGACGCAGGTGGCGACGCTCGGCGCGGCGATTGCGCTGAACGACGTCAGCGTCACCTTTCATCCGGCCGGCCATGTGCTGGGCTCGGCGCAGATCGCGGTCGAGCACAAGGGCAGGCGCATCGTCGCCTCCGGCGATTACAAGCGTCAGAAGGATGCGACCTGCGCTCCCTTCGAGCCGGTGAAATGCGACGTGTTCATCACCGAAGCGACTTTCGGCCTGCCGGTGTTTCGCCATCCGCCCGACACGGAAGAGATCGCTCGTCTCCTCAAATCGTCGGCGCAGTTTCCCGAGCGCTCGCATCTGGTTGGCGCCTATGCGCTGGGCAAGGCGCAGCGGGTGATGCGGCTGCTGCGCGATGCCGGCTATGACAGGCCGATCTATATCCACGGCGCGCTGGCCAAGCTCAGCGAGTATTATCAGAGCCAGGGCATCGACTTGGGCACGCTGGAGCCGGCAACGGTGGACAGCGGCGGCAAGCAGGATTTCACCGGCGCCATCGTCGTCGGCCCGCCATCGGCCTTTGCCGACCGCTGGGCACGGCGCTTTCCCGACCCGATCTCGTGCTTTGCCTCCGGCTGGATGCGTATCCGCCAGCGCGCCAAGCAAGGCGGCGTCGAACTGCCGCTCATCATCTCCGACCATGCCGACTGGGACGAGCTGATCGCCACCATCAAGGAGACGGGCGCCGGCGAAATCTGGGTGACGCATGGCCGCGAGGAAGCGCTGGTGCGCTGGTGTGAGCTGGAAGGCATCGCCGCGCGGCCGCTGCATCTGGTCGGCTATGAGGACGAGGGCGATTAGTTGAACCGCTTCGCCGAACTTCTCGACCGCCTGGTGCTGACGCCGTCGCGCAACGGCAAGCTGACGCTGCTGGTCGACTATTTCCGCAGCGTCGAGGATCCCGACCGCGGCCTGGCGCTGGCGGCGATTACCGGCGACCTCAACATTGCGGCGGTCAAGCCGGCCATGCTGCGCACGCTGGTCACCGAGCGCATGGACCCGGTGCTGTTCGGCTATTCCTACGACTACGTCGGCGACCTCGCCGAAACGGTCTCACTGGTCTGGCCGCAAACGCCGGGGCATATTCCGAACCGACAGCCGACGCTTGGCGATGTCGTGGCGAAACTGCAGGCGGCAAGCCGCTCCGACGGGCCCAAGGTGCTGGCCGGGCTGCTCGACAGCGCCGGCATTTCGGCGCGCTTTGCCATCATCAAGCTGGTCACCGGCGGCCTGCGCATCGGCGTTTCGGCGCGGCTGGCCAAACAGGCGCTGGCCGATTTCGGCAATGTCGATGTCGCCGAGATCGAGGAGCTGTGGCACGGGCTGACACCGCCTTACATCTCGTTGTTCGCCTGGCTGGAAGGCAAAGCCGGAAAGCCGCAGCGGACGGCGCTCGCCCTGTTCAGCCCGGTGATGCTGTCGAACCCGGTCGGCGACGGCGATCTCGAAAAGCTCGATCCGGCCGACTATGCCGCCGAATGGAAATGGGACGGCATCCGCGTCCAGGCAGTGTGTGAGGGCGGCGTGCGCCGGCTCTATTCGCGCACCGGCGACGATGTATCCGGCGCCTTTCCGGATCTCGCCGAAGCAATGAATTTTTCCGCCGCGCTCGACGGCGAATTGCTGGTCGGCGATCCCTCGGCGACCGGTACGTTTTCGGACCTGCAGCAGCGGCTGAACCGCAAGAGCGTGACGCCGAGAATACAGCAACAGTATCCGGCCTTCATGCGCTGCTACGATGCGCTGCAGATCGATGGCGAGGATCTGCGCGCGCTGCCTTTCGCCGATCGGCGGAAGCGGCTTGAAACCTTCATCAAAACGCTCGACCCGCAGCGCTTCGATCTTTCGCCCTTCGTCGAATTTTCAGATTGGCCGTCGCTGGAGGAACTGCGCCGGGCACCGCCGCACCCGATCATCGAAGGCGTCATGCTGAAGCGCTGGGATTCGCCCTATCTCGCGGGACGGCCGAAAGGCCCGTGGTTCAAATGGAAGCGCGATCCGCACACGGTCGATGCGGTGCTGATGTATGCGCAGCGCGGCCACGGCAAGCGCTCCAGCTTCTATTCCGACTATACGTTCGGCGTCTGGTCGGGGCCGGAAGGCGCGGAAGAACTGGTGCCGGTCGGCAAGGCCTATTTCGGTTTCACCGACGAGGAGCTGAAGCAGATCGACAAATATGTCCGCGACAACACGGTCGAGCGTTTCGGCCCGGTACGCTCGGTGCGCGCCGACCGCAAGCAGGGGCTGGTGCTGGAGGTGGCGTTCGAAGGTCTCAACCGATCGACCCGACACAAATCCGGCGTCGCGATGCGCTTTCCCCGTATTTCGCGGCTGCGCTGGGACAAGCCGACGGCCGAAGCCGACCGCATCGAGACGTTGCAGGCACTGTTGGATTGATAGGCGTAGTTTACGGCTCGATCGAGACGCGGATCTCGTAGATATCGACCGCCTTGCCCTGCTTGTCGAAATCGGAGTTGATGGCGATGCTGCCGGCCGCGCCCGGGGGCTTGTCGGGGAACTTCACGTCGAACAGATATTCGTTGCGCTGCTGTCCGACGGCATAGCGCTTGCGACCGCAGTCGCCGAGATCGCCGAAATTGCAGTCGACGGAGATCTGCGTGTCCTTGCCGTCCTCGGCGCGGGCGATGATGTCGAAGACGGCATGTTTGCCGGCAAGCTTCTCCAGCACGCCTTGCCCGACATCGAAGCTGATAGCCGAGCCGGACGCGCCGGAGCGGATGCGCAGGAAGGAGCCGGTATCGTCCTGCACGACATCGGCCTTGGCGTCGGAGGGCGTCGCCACATGAGTCGGATCGGTGGGTGTAAACACGTTGATCCAGTCACGCGCCTGTTCGGCCGCGCCAGGCTGCTGCGGCGCGTTTGTATCGGCGGGCGGCGTGAAATCGTCATCGTCGACCGTCGGCGGCGCCTCGGGCGGGGCCGTGTCGAGCTGCGCCGGCGTCTTGAAGACGCCGGTCTGGACGGCGAAATAGAGGCCGATGCCTGCGGCGGCGAGCAAAGTGACGCCAAAGAAGATCGCCGTCAGCGGCAGGCGGCGGCCTCTTATCCGCCTTTCGTCGCGGTCAGGCGCCACTTCCGTCGCGGTCTCGGCCGGCGCGGAATCGGCCATGTCGATCGCCGGGGCGCCGGGCAACGCGGCATCGGGCATGATGTCGGGGACGACCGGCAGCACGCGCGAGCGCGGCGCGTCGGATGCATCGGGCTGAACCGGCCCATCAACGACGATCGCCGGCGACGGGCCGGCCGCGACGCCTGTCGGGGCATCGACCGCAGGCGCTTCGGCGGCGCCTTGCGTCTCCGCAGTATCTTGGGCCTGAGCGGCGCCTTGCGTCTGCGCAGCGTCTTGCGTCTGCGCGGCGACATCGGGGACCGCCGGCAGGAATTCCGATTCGATCTCGGTGATCTTTTCCTGCACCGCCTTGCGGCGCTTGATGGCGGCTTCCACCGTCACGCCGGGATTGGCCTGAAGGACGCGGTCGAGCGCCGCGAAGGCCGATCGATAGACCCTCTCGCGAAACGCCCGGTCCTCGGCATTGCCTTTCTCGAAGGCGTTGCGGATCGCTTTTTCGATCGCGTCCAAGCGAATTTCCCCTGTCCGTTCGCTCACATTGCCATGATCGTTAGCCGCAGGCGACCAATCAATCAACGGGCGAGCGTCCGCATTCTGCCTCGGCGGGGCGTTGAAAGCCAATTTCCAGGGTTTTTAACAATAAAATCAGCCTGTTTCGCCACCTCCCGGACAATTTACGCGCAGACCGCCGAGATATTCCCATGCGATCGAAAAACGAAACGAGACGTGGCTCCTTCCAGCGCAAACGGAAAATGCCGGGACGATTTGCCGGATGCCGCCTTGAAATCGCGGTTGCCCATCTTGAATTAGCGGCCGGTTGAGTCTATCACCCAGCCGATCTTGGAAGCCCTGCGCTTCCCGGGCCGCTTTAGCTCAGTTGGTAGAGCACATCATTCGTAATGATGGGGTCAGGTGTTCGAGTCACCTAAGCGGCACCAGAAACTTCAACAAAAGCAGCCGACTAGTGCTTTGTGACCCTAGTTCCACGGCTGCGCGGCTATCCGTGGCACCATGATGGCACCAAACTGCCGCAAACTCACGCAGACGATCAGCGATGAATCCAATTCTTTCGGGCGGCCACGCTTTCACGGCGGTAACAGGGGTTCGATGCACTTGGGCGTACCAGCAAAATCAAGCACTTAGGTGTGCCCCCGAAAAATTCATCTAATATCCGTCTATTATCGGCCACGTGGAAAACGATGGAGCGGGATGGAGATCGCAGGAATCATACCGCTGAGATGGCGGTTCCGGCCTCAACCTCAGGGGCGTTTACA
Source organism: Mesorhizobium sp. P3_A2 (assembly GCF_056403115.1). Lineage (NCBI taxonomy): Bacteria > Pseudomonadati > Pseudomonadota > Alphaproteobacteria > Hyphomicrobiales > Phyllobacteriaceae > Mesorhizobium > Mesorhizobium sp. P3_A2. Next base: position 278,381 of record NZ_JBFUGC010000005.1, on the reverse strand, counting down.
GAGGCGAAGCGTGTCGCTGAAGCGAAAAACTCAGCGCAAAAAAATGATTGCTAGCATCGGTAGGCACTTTGTCTCAATCCGCTTCGACAATGTGTCTTGCCGATCGAACGGTCGACTCGGTCTTTGAAGTTGGGCTTTCACCAACTGCTCCCTATTCTGCGTTGATGATTGATCTGCGCAAAGCGATTACAATTCGCCGGTTAAGCACAAACCGGTCATCGGCCGGGCGTCACGGCAGCGCCAGCCAAGCAAGCGGGTCAGGGACTTCGCCGATTGCTGGGCAAATCGCTCGGTTCGATATGACTCTTGCCGCCGGGGGCCATGGTGCAGGCACTTTGCTGAAAGCGATTTATTGCGCTAATCTTCGAATATGCACCAACGCTGATAGACCATTTCGCTGAGGGGGCGAAAATTCATGGAGATGCAGCAGGTCCGCTATTTTCTGGCCCTGTCCAACACGCTAAATTTTACCAGAGCAGCGGAAGAGTGCAATGTCACGCAGCCGGCTCTGACTCGCGCAATCAAGACCCTCGAAGACGAGTTGGGCGGTGAGTTGCTTCGTCGCGAGCGCCAGCATTCCCATCTGACCGAGCTCGGCCGGCGCATGCTGCCCCTGCTGCAACAATGTTACGATGCTGCCACCTCCGCAAAATCTCTCGCAAAGGCCGTGCAAAGCAGTGACGTCGCCCCACTCAACGTAACCATTTCCAACAGCGTCAACATAGCGCTGCTGGTCTCTCCCTTCACCGAGCTTTTCCGAGCCTACCCTGGGGTGCATCTCAAGATCAGTCGCGGTTCCCCGACCGCTGTCATCGAAGCCCTCAAGAGCGGCAATGTCGAACTGGCGGTTGCCGGTCCGCTGGGACAGGCTTGGGATCGGCTCGACACGTGGCCGCTTTTCCAGGAGGGGATCGAGCTCGTCGTGAACTCCGATCACCCTCTTGCCCGCCGAAACGAAGCGGATGTAGCGCTGAGCCAGTTAGCCGCAGAACCCGTGCTCAGTCGGATCGACTGGGAAACGAGCGAAGATCTGTCGCGCGGTCTCTCGGCCAAAGGAATTACGCCTCGCACCACACATGAGGTTGAAACCGACCAGGATTTGCTGGCGCTGCTGGAAGCCAATGCAGGCGTTGGCTTTGTCTCGATGACCGCACCCCGCTCGCCCAACGTCCGCAGACTCAAGCTGCGTGATCTGGATGTTTCTCGGATCGTCGCCGTCTACGCAGTCGCGGGCCGACATCGCTCGCAGGTGGCCGTGACGCTCCTCAACCTCCTGCGATCAACCGACTGGTCGACATTTGGCGTCAGCGAGCCCGCCTGAGCGCCGCGATCAAGTCGTCGATGTCCATCCGCCGACGATAGTCGGGATCGACGAACCGATCTGTGATGATGCCATCAGTTCCAACGACGAAAGTAGCAGGGATCGGCAGGAACCAGCTGCTGTTGCCCTGATAGTTCGGCAGATCGAGGCCGAGGCCCATCAACCGCTCCATCTCGGCTCCCACCCAGATCGCCAGGTTGAGGGACAAAGCGTAGCCATTGTCCATGTCCGTCAGGAAAGGAAACTGAGCACCAACCGAGGCCTTCATTGCCTTTGCGAATTTGCGCCGCTCCGGCATGATGACCACGACCTGGCCGCGCAGCGTCGTAATCTCCAGTTGGGCTTCGACGATGCCGATCGCATTCAAGCGGCAATAGGGACACCAATGTCCGCGCTGAAAGGTAATGACGGCCGGCCCGTGGCTAAGGATTTCAGATAGGCTCACGAGCCTGCCCTCGTCATCAGGCAGCAGGAATGCGGGCATAACATCGCCGGGGGCGGGAGCACTTGCACCAGCTCCCTGTTCCCTGAGGCGCGCCACCAGCCGGTCAACCGCGTCAGCGAACTCCGAGTTCAGTCGGCGCACTGCGCTCGCGATCACCGCCAGCCTCTGGTTGAGAGGTGCATCGAGTTCGATGGCAGCCTGGACGGACTGTTCAAATGTCATTGGCTGGTCATCGGCGGCCATTTCTGCACTTTCGCAATTTCCATGCAGCCTAACATTGAAGCCCCACGAGCACGGCCATGCTTTTCTTGCATGGAGTCGATGCCCTGCGTGCATCGAAGCTATGCGGGTTCATCTTCTGTTCGGTATTGCGGCTCGAATCGTTACATCAGATTTCCTGACTTCCGAAGCGGAAGTCTGAAAGCGGCAGCCAGGCATCGCGTGTGGCTACTGTCACAGCCATCCCTGCACCACCGCCACCGAGGATCGCGACATCACATTTTTCCACCGTCCCGGCCCACCGAGATTCAATGCAATTTGACCCGCGGTTTGGTGCGGTGCGACAGGATTCCCACGATCGTATCCCGCATGGTCTTGAAGGTCCCGTGCACCGCGTTGAGGTGCATCTTGTAGAGCGAGCGATACATCAACCGGGCAAGCAGACCCTCGACCTTCAGTCCGCCGATCAGGCTGCCGAAAGTGCCGTAGTCGGCCAGTGAAACGAGGGAACCGTAGTCGCGGTAACGGAACGCCGGCGCCGCCTGCCCTTCGAGGCGTGCCGCAATCACCTTGACCATATGATCGGCTTGCTGATGGGCCGTCTGGGCGCGCGGCGGCAAGGGATCTTCGCTGCCGGGCAACACACAACTCGCGCAGTCGCCGATCGCAAACACGTTTTCGTCTCCCATGGCCCGCAGCGTCTCATCCACGACCAGGCGGTTGATGCGATCCGTATCGAGGCCATCGAGTTGCTTCAGAAAATCCGGCGCCTTTATCCCCGCGGACCATACGACGAGTTCAGCTGGCACGAACAGCTTCTCGCCAAGCCTGATACCGTCTTCTGTCACTTCGGTGACCTTTATGCCGCATCGGATCTGGACGCCGAGATCAACAAGCCGGCGCGCGGAAGAGCGCGCAAGGTGTTCCGGCAAAGCCGGCAGGATGCGCGGTCCTGCCTCGACGATGGTGATGCGGATCAGCCTTTCGAAATCGATGTTGTCGAGATTGTGCGAGGCGATTTCTCGCATCGACTTATGCAACTCGGCGGCCAGTTCAACGCCGGTGGCCCCGGCGCCAACGATGACGCAATGGAGTTGGCCTGGTGAAAGCTTCTCGTATTGGGCGTTCGCACGCAGGCAGGCGTCGATCATGCGCTTGTTGAAACGGGAGGCCTGACCGGTCGTGTCGAGCGCGATGGCGTGACGCGCCGCCCCCGGCGTCCCGAAATCGTTGCTGACGCTGCCCACGGCCAGCACCAGCGTGTCGTAGCCCAACACCCGCGGCGGGATGATCCGTCGGCCGTCGTCGTCGAAGCTCGGCGCCACAAAAACCTGGCGCTTGGCGCGGTCAATGCCGACGACTTCGCCGATCCGGTAGCGATAGTGGTGCCTGCTGGCATGTGCGATGTATTCCACCGCATCGCTCGACGGATTCAACGCACCGGACGCCACCTCGTGCAGAAGTGGCTTCCAGACATGTGTGCGATTGCGATCGACGAGCGTTATGGAAAGCCGCCGCTTGCCGAATTTCCTGCCGAGCCGTGTTGCCAACTCGAGTCCACCGGCACCTCCGCCGACGATGACTACGCGATGCCGTGAACTGTCGGCGTGGGATGGCGTCTCCGGTATCGTGCGGAAAAGCGCGGCGTCGTTGGCGAGCACGGCTTCCGGAACCAGCCGCATCCCAGGAGTGATGATCTGCATCGGTAGTCTCCGTCTTTTCCTCGGGCTCGCCGCTGGAACAACTCACACTTGCGATTCGTGAATAACGATGCCCTGGAGCAGGTCGACTTCGCATTCCCACGGCTTCTCCAAGAGGACGCGTTGCCCGTGCTCGTATCCGGCCTCCCAGCGGGTGCGAATGCCTGCGCGGGTAAAGTCGATATCCTTGGTGTGGTCCTCTCCGTCGAGGCGCGGTGACAGCAGCCGCACAAGATGCATGACCGACGGACAGCCGTAGGCCGCAAGCTCCTTGAACATTGGATCCTCGCGCAGCTCTTCAGGGACCAACTTTCCCATTTCGCGCACGACGTGGCGCAAACGATGCAGTTGCTCCTGGCGGGCGACGTGGCTACGTCCGCGGCTGGCGTATTGAAGATCCTTCTGCCGGCCCATGACCTGCCAGATCGATTTCGGTTCAGTGGCGCGCGGTTGCCACATGTTGACGGCAAAGATCAGCGCGTCGCGCCGCGGGCGCTCGTCCAGCACGACCTCGATGGGCGTGTTCGAATAGATGCCGCCATCCCAGTAGGGCTCGCCGTCGATGCAGACTGCCGGGAAAGCCGGCGGCAAGGCGCCCGACGCCATGATATGGGCCACCGACAACGGCATCAGGCTGCTATCGAAATATTTGAGTTCGCTGGTGTTGACGTTGACAGCGCCGACTGTCAGCCGCGTGTAACGGCGGTTGAGGCAGTCGAAGTCGATAAGGTTGTTTAGCGTCCGCTTCAGCGGATCGGTGGTGTAGTAGGATGCATTCTCCACACCCACTTCGCGATTGACCCCGAACATGGCGCTTGGGTTGGGCTCGAAGAATCCCGGTATGCCATGTATCACCGTGCCCATATTGGCAAAAATGTTGCTTGGAACCATCATCCGGAAGAACTCGTCGAGCGGACTGCTGCGACCGACGCCATCCCAGAATTCGCGCAGTCTTGGCAGGCGGTCTTGTGGTTCGTTCCCGGCAATGAGCGCGGCGTTGATCGCGCCGATCGAGGTGCCAATCACCCAGTCCGGCTCGATACCGCCTTCGACCATCGCCTGGTAGACGCCGGCCTGATACGCGCCCAGCGCGCCGCCGCCCTGCAGGACCAGCACAGTCTGCCGCTGGACCGAACCACCGGCCACACTCGCGGCCGCTTGCAGAGGTTCTGACGCCGAAGGATTTCTGGTGATCTTGTTCATGGTTGTTCAGCTCCTCGTTGCCGGATTCAATGGGCAGTCCAGCCGCCTTCGATCGGCATGATCGCGCCGGTGATCGAAGCCGCATCGTTCGAGGCCAGGAACAGGCAGAGAGCCGCGACCTGGGCGACAGTCACGAACTGTTTGGTTGGCTGGGCTGCCAGGAGCACGTCCTTGATCACCTGTTCTTCCGTGATCCCGCGCGCCTTGGCTGTGTCGGGAATCTGCTTTTCGACCAATGGAGTGAGGACGTATCCTGGGCAGACAGCATTGACGGTGATGCCTTGCTCAGCGACTTCAAGCGCGACCGTCTTGGTCAGACCGGCGACCCCGTGCTTGGCAGCGACATAAGCGGATTTATACGGCGAAGCGACGAGCGCGTGGGCAGATGCAACATTGATGATGCGACCCCATTTACGGTCTTTCATGGCCTGCAGCGCGCGCCGGATCGTGTAAAACGACGACATCAGATCGATCGCCACGACCGCCTCGAATTTTTCGATCGGAAAGTCATCGATCGGCGCGACATGCTGGATGCCGGCATTGTTGACGAGGATGTCTATTGCGCCGAACTCGGCGATTGCCTTGTCCATCATCGCGGTGATCGCGCTGCCCTTGCTCATGTCCGCGCCGTCGTAGCGAACAGTCACACCATGGTCCGCGGCAAGCTTTGCTCTCAGCAACTCGATCTCACCGAGATCGCCGAAGCCGTTCAGAACGATGTTGCAGCCCTTCGCGGCGAAGGCTTCGGCAATGCCTTGGCCGATGCCGCTGGTCGAACCTGTGATCAGTGCCGTCTTTCCTCTGAGCATCGTTGTTTCCTTCGGTTGAAGCCGGGGCCGAAATGGCCTGTAAACGGCTGCGAGCGACGGGCCTTGGAGCCCAGTCTCGACTTCTGGGCCAAGTATGGCGGGCAGCTGGAGGCGGCGGAAATGCCGTTGAGACATGGTTTCGATAGCCCACGGTCACATCGTCGATCTGTCGTCTGGGACATGAATCGCCTGATCGGGTTGTTTGACGTTGGGGCAACTAGTAAGATCACCGGGCAACGCGGGTCGTGCCGTGTGCCAGCCGCTGGGGGAGCGTGCAGTGGAGATCAGCCAGGTCAGGTATTTCTTGGCCGTCGCCAAGGAACTGAATTTCACCAGGGCGGCCGAGCTGTGCAACGTTACGCAGCCGGCACTGTCGCGCGCAATCAAGCTGCTCGAAGACGAGTTCGGCGGCGCGCTTTTTCACCGTGAGCGACGCTTCACTCATCTGACGGAACTCGGTCGCATGGTCGAGACCTATCTCGAAGGCGTTTTCGAAAACTCCCGGCAGGCCAAGCAGATCGCCGAGCAATATGTGCACCTCAAGAAGACGCCTCTCCGGGTCGGCATCATGAGCACGATTGCTCCGGATGAAATCATCGAGCTCATTTCGTCCGTGCGCACGCACCATCCGGGCGTGGAGCTTCATCTTTGCGATGCCGATGCACCGAGCTTGCGCAAACGACTGCTCGGGGGAGATCTCGAGGCAGCAATTTACGCGTTGCCGTCAAACGTGCCCGATGAGGAGGTTCATTCCTTGCCGCTGTTTCAGGAGCAGATGGTGATGGCCGTTCATCTGAACCATCGCCTGGCCAACCAGCGCAGCGTGCGGGTGACGGATATGAGCAATGAGACCTACATCCACCGCAACAATTGTGAATTTGCCGGTTATGCCGATGCCATTCTTGCCTCGCAGGGCGTCACCGTCAGTCCCGTTTACTGGAGCGATCGTGACGATTGGACACTCGCAATGATCGCCGCCGGGCTTGGTTTCGGATTCATGCCTGAGCATACCGCCAAGCACCCCGGAGTGGTGCCGTTGCCGATCACCGATCCGGAATTCTGGCGCGAGGTCAATCTCGTCACGGTGCGCGGCCGCAGGCATTCGCCGGCGGTTGGCGCACTCGTGCGCGAGGCCACGCAGAAGAAGTGGTTCGGCGAGCGTGCAAAGGCGTTGTCCGCCGCTGAATAGCCTCTGCGCGCAAACACGTTCTTTCCCATGCCAGAGTGATGGATCTCCGGCACATGTCCACGCTCAGTTCTTCCTGATTGTCGAGGTCACCGACTGGATGACCTCGGTTGCCATCTTGAACTGCGGGGCGCGATCCGTGATGCCATGACGCTTGGCGATCCAGTCGAAGTCGCTATAGGCGGCGTAAACCGCGCCATCCGCAGTCTGATAGACCAGCACGCGCACCGGCCAGTCGAGACCGGCTTCGGGATTGGATGTGATGAAGGTTGTCCCGAGGGCCGGGTTGCCGAACATCACCAGTCGCGACGGCCTGACTTCGTTGCCGGCATTGTTGCCCAGCTTTGCCTGGTCGATGACGCCGAAGAACTTGATGCCTTTCTTGAGGACATCTTTCTTGATGCGGGCGATGGTTTCAGTGACGGAATAGTCGCTCTTCACCGTGACAACGCCATCAGAAGCGGCGGCTGGGATGGCGGCAACTATCAGTAGGGCGGCTCCAGCAATCATGGTCTTGAGGTAGTTGGTCATGTCAGTCTCCTTTGTTGAATGGTCATTTTTCGGTCTTGGGTGTCACGTCTTTGGAGGTTGCAGCACGCGCGCCACCGCGATGGCGCCGGCAAGGAAGGCGGCGAGCACGGCCACGCATGCGGTCCACCCGATCCGGTCGTAAATCTGTCCGATGACGAAGCTGCCAGCGAGCCCGCCCCCATAGTAGGAGGCCAAGTAGATGCCGCTCGCGGCGGTGCGATCGCGCGAGGCGGTCCGGCTGACGTGCCCCGTAGCTATCGCTTGCGCCAGGAAGGTTCCCATGGCGATCAGCGCCATCCCTGCAAGGACGATCGGCAGGCTGGTTGTGAGCAACAGCAGCAGCCCAACGATTGCCATCGCAAGCGTTGCACCGATACCAATCCTCGGGCCGAGACCGGCCGTGACACGTCCGGCGAGTGGCGTGGTCAGCATCGATGGCAGGAAGACGAAATAGATCAGTCCGAGTGCCATCGGTGACAGCGACAGCGGCGGGGCGACAAGCTGGAAATTCACATAGGTGAAGGTGCCTATGAAGACGAAAAGGATCAGGAAGCCGATCGCGAAACAAGCACGTAGTTCGGCATTCTCCAGAGGGCCTTTCCAGGATGCGCGGGCAGATTGACCGACCGTATCGACGCGCATCGCTGCCGAAGTCTTTTGTAGCGTGAACCAGACAAGCGCCGCGCCAGACAAATTGAGAGCCGCGAAGGTCAGAAAGTTGGTGGAGATGCCGAATGTGTCGGCGACGGCGGCCGACATCAGTCGTCCGAAGAAATTGCTGGCGACATTGCCCGTTACATAGGCGGCGAGCGCACTGGTCGTCTGCCGTGCGGAGAAATGTTCGGCCAGGTAGGCCATCGTCAGCGTGAACGCGGTCGACATGCAGAGGCCTTGCGCAACGCGCAGGAGGGCAAAGACGACTATGCTGTCGGTCTGCGAAAGCAGTGTTGTCGGGATCGCCAATATGGCCAGGCTGATCCAGATGCCGTTGCGGCGATCGATGCCGCGCCCGAAGAGGGCAACAGCGATACCTGCCACCGCCATGCCGAACGTGCTGGCGTTGACGGCGAACCCCATAGTTGCACGGCTGACGCCGAATTTTATCACCAGTGACGGCAGTATTGCCTGGGTGGCGAACAGATCGACAAGCGTAAGAAATGCGATCAGCGCAACAAGGCCAAAGCGCCAACTATCTGCGGCCACGTTGTGCAGCGGCGTCATTTCTGTCTGTTCACTGGTTGTCATGACGAGGCTCCGTGGCCGGACGTCCCCAGGCGATTACCTGAGGACGCGCATTCGGTTGCTGAGTGTGGGAACTGTCCGCCGAAACGTTCGGATCACATCATGTGGTCGTCGGGCATCGCGGGCGGAAGGACGTCGGCGGAATAGAGCACCGCGGGCACCTTGCCATTATTCTTCCACCAATGGGCGAGCTGGCCGAATTCGGCTGTCACGTCGCCGGCCGGATGTTCGATCCCGACCTTGCAGGTGCTGGCGTATTCAGTGATCGAGCCCTCGACGACGATAATGTTAGCGGGACGAACCGTGTGCTCATGCCACGGCACCACGCCGCCCGGCTGAACGACGAGCTTGCGCAGACGCAGCATGTTGCCCTTCCAGGCTTCGCCCTTCGGGCTGAGATCGATCGCCGAAAGAACGGTGTCGGTCACGCCGACCGGCTTGCTGGGATGTTCCTGGGTATCGGTCGTTGCGGCCTGGCCGGCGGGGCAGTCGCCGGCGAAGGCTGGAGCAGAGGAAAAAGTAGCGGTTGCCGAAAGCAGACCTGCCACAAACGAAAGGGTGAGTTTTTTGGTAGCCATCTTGTATTTCTCCTTTGTCGGTGCCCAAACGCGGGAGGCGGGGCATGACGAGGAGAGTGACGGGAGCGATCCGAAAAGAGAAATGCTGACTGGCTCTGAAATCGATACCTGAAAACTATCGTGGACCATCGCAAATGCATGTGGGGCACACGCGGCAAACCGCCACGTGCGACCCCTTAATTCTTTGATTTGCTTCAGGCAGCGGTCTTTTGGATGGCCTGGACGATTGCGCTCTCAGGCCAGCCATGCGCCTTGACGCTGTTTACGAAAGCCGATGCAGCAGGCGAGAAGCGTCGCCCCGCCACCACGACCAGGGAAACCTCCCGCCAAACTTCAGGATCGATCACCGGCCTGATCTGCAAGCCCGGGATGACGGCACTGAATTCCGGGATGAAGCAGATTCCCAGCCCCCCGGAAACCATGTTCTGAATCCAGTCCTCGCGCTCGCTCGCATAGGAGATCCTGAGCTTTACGCCACGGTCGTTGCACAGGCCCGCGAGATGATCGCGATACTCGCAATTGAGCCGCCTGAGATAATTTTCACCATCGAGTTCGGAGATTGCCACGTTGTCATTGCGGGCCAGCCGATGGCCGTTTGGAAAGGCGAGGACAAAGCGCTCGCGATAAAGCGGTGTGACGTCGAAGCGGTCCGGAAAGCTGTCGCTTGACGCCATTATGGCGACATCGATCTCGCCGGACTCTAGAAGTTGGGAGAGTGATGCCGGGACGCCCTCAACCAGTTGCAGCTGGATGCCCTGCTGACGCCGGTTAAAGTCGGTCAGCAGGCCGGTGAAGCGACGGGGGCCGATCGTACACATGACGCCGACCTTAAGGTTGGCGTTTTCCAGGCACAGGAACCTTGATGCCTCCTGCCGCACTCCAGTCAGTTCGTCGAGGATCTGCTGGAAACGTGGGCGAAGCAGCACACCTAGGTCGGTCAGGTGGGTCAAGCTTCGTTCGCGGCGAAACAGTAGCCCTCCGACCTCCTCCTCAAGTTGCTGAATGGCGCGGGATAGCGCCGGCTGAGTGACGTTGCACTTTTCACCTGCGCGCGTGAAGTTTCGCGTCTCGCACACGGCCAGGAAGTAGCGGATGTGGTGAATGTCCATGCCGATTTGTCCCCGAATTGCAGACGTGGCTGTTCGTGCTTCGGAGACTGCCGTAAGGCGCGCTTTGGCGCCAATGCACTGCGGCTATAAAGTCGATAGCGGTCTGTCATGGCGCCGTGACAGCGCTCGCTACGGACAAATTGTGTTGCGCAGCAGCTACCACCTTCAAATTGGATGGCGGAGCAGCTCAATTGGCGCCGCCAAGCGCCAATACATTGGCGCAGAACGCAGCGTGCGGCTTGCTTATGGCTGCGTCATTGCACATCTTCATCATCGTGCCCTGATCCTTCCGAGGCACAGCCAGCCAGGCCTTCTTGAAACCGGCCATAGGCTTCATCGTTTTCATTCCGGCATCGCTATAGAATGATGGCAGCGACGCCAGGTCGCTGAAGGCATCGGCAGGATGCGCGTCTGGCCAAAAGACTGAAGGCGAACACCCCACACAGACAGTTCGTATTCTCATGACACGCTCTTCCTTGTGCTGAAGGCTTGCCAGCGACCGTCGTCGCGCCAAGCAAGATCGTCGCCTGGCTGGCAAAACCTTGCGCCGCGCAAGGGATTGCAGCCAATGCAATCTGCCTATGGAGTTCATGCCACCTTGGCATTTCGCCAATGGAGGATCATGCGGCAGTGTCTCCATCAAACGCCTTGCCGGGCGTTCTTCGGGAGGAGACTCAAAAGATGCAAATCCAGGCCGCAACCGACCAAGCCTTCATTGCCGGTGCGAGACCCGCGACGGAAGACCGCCAGCTGATCGACATTACCCTGGCAAGCGATGCACACGGCGCATTTGTCTGGGGCGTGCTCGATCGCTTGCTGGATGAACCTCGTCTTTCCTTCCGCAGCATCACCGCATCCGGTTTCGGGAGCATGGAAGCGGCGGTTCTTGCCTACGGACTGGCTTTGGGCGGCAGGCGTGGGGCAAGGACGGCGCTTACCAATTTCTGGCGGCGCGTCAGCCACGCATCGATGTCTGTGGCCGCGACAGCCAATCCATTGAAATCAATCCTGGAACAGTCGATCGACATTGCCGAGTTGCACAAAAACAGCTGCCAGTTGAAGCTCAACATCCTGACTTCAAATGCCCGCACCGACACCGTGACGATTTTCTCCGGCGACCAGTTGTCGATCGACGCTATCCTGGCGGGAGCGACAGTCCCATTTCTATTCCCGCCCGTGGAAATCGATGGCGATACGTATTGGGGCGAAGGCGATTTTTCGGCCTTGCCAGCAGTGCAGCCGATCGAGGCTGGGCATTGGCTCATTGTCAGCGGCAAACCCTCCGGGTGCATGACGCCTTGTGCGGCTTACCGCCTCGCCGCAAATGCCGTGAACTCTGGATCTGTCCTCTTCGACAGCCATCACAGAACAAGCGCTGCCTTGTTTACCAGGCCTTGGATCGACTGGGGCGAATTGACCGACATGCGTGACCGCGGTCGCCAGCGAGCCGAGGACTGGCTTCTCGCCGACCATCCAACCTTGAGCGAAAGCTCGGTCGTCGACAACAAAAATCGATACGTCTAGGCGCCTCCCTCCGCCTAGCCGCGCCCGCTTCGCTCCGCTCACGAAGTGCAGGCGCCAAAGCCCTCCGGTTCCCCGCCGGAGGGCTTTTGCTCGCTATCCTCCTCAACATAGTGACCGCGTATCAAATCCATGCCGAGACAGCATTTCAGCTTCATCGCACGTTCGACGACACTGTTTGCAGACAGGCCGCCAGGTCAGTCTTCCCTCGAAACGCAATCAGGAGAAACGACCGTGATCAACACCAAGACCCTCATCGGATCGGCCCTCGCGGCCGCCACCTCGCTTGCTGCAACTGCAGCATATAGCGGCCCCGCCGCTAAGCCCAGCTTCTCGTTCGAGAAGTGCTATGGCGTCGTCAAGGCCGGCCAGAACGACTGCCAGACTGCGACGCATTCATGCGCCGGCACCTCGACCGCCGACAACCAGCCGGACTCCTGGCTCTACGTGCCGGCCGGCAGCTGCGCCAAGATCACCGGCGGCAGCGACAAGCCGAAAGCCTGACCGACCCAGACTTCAAGCCAACCCCCTTTGGAAGGGAGCAGACCGATGTCCCGTGCATTTCAGCCCCTCACGATCCCGGCATCCGCTGGCATCGGTCTGCGCTCTCCTCACATCAGCGAGATGCTGACCCGCAGACCCTCCGCTGGCTGGCTCGAAGTGCATGCCGAGAACTATATGGGCGACGGCGCCGCCGTCGAGGCGCTTGAACGGCTGCGCCAAATATATCCGCTGTCGGTGCACGGCGTCGGCCTGTCTTTGGGCAGCGCACAAGGCGTGGACCGCAGTCATCTGGAAAGGCTGCGCAAGGTCTGCGAGCGGTTCCAGCCTGATCTTGTTTCGGAGCATCTTGCCTGGAGCGTTGCCGACGGAGCCTATCTCAATGACCTGCTGCCCCTTCGCTATGACGAAGAGGCGCTGGCGATCGTGGCGCGCAATGTAGCGACCATCCAGGATACGCTGAAGCGGCGTGTGCTGATCGAGAACCTGTCCGCCTATGTCGCGTTTGCGGACTCCTCCATGAATGAAGCTGAATTTCTGGCCGAGCTGGTGGCGCAAACGGGCTGCGGCCTGCTTCTGGACGTCAACAATGTCCAGGTTTCGGCGCACAATCTTCAATACGATGCCAAGACCTTCATCGACGCTTTGCCCGCCGATGCCATCGGTGAAATCCACCTTGCCGGCCACGCGACCAATCAGGTCGGCGGCGACACCGTGCTGATCGACGATCATGGCTCTCGCGTGCCGCCAGTTGTCTGGCACCTCTACCAGCATGCCATCACCAGTCTTGGACCGCGCCCTACGCTGATCGAATGGGATACCGATGTGCCGGTTCTCGACGTTCTGCTTGGTGAAGCCATGTGGGCCGACATGCTCACCGCTTCGGTCATGTTCAACCGCAAGCAAGCCGCGCGGCACATCGCCACGACTATGGCCCCGCCGGCGCCCACGCTACCGGCTTTCGAAAGCTCTCAGACCAGCATGCCTGTGCTTGCGGCATTTGCCGCTGCCAGAGCCAAACCGGCCATGCACATGGCCTTGCCGACAATCGAGGGAGGATATGATGCTGCCGCTTGAACACCTGCAAACCATCGTTACGCGCTCGGTGCTGGCCATAGAGCCTCTGATCGACGCGAGAATGCTGACCGCCGGCAAGGCCGACCCACTGGCTCGCCTGCGCATCTACCAGAACAATACGCGCAGTTCGTTGACTGCTGTGCTGATGGCGGTCTTCCCCGTTACGGCTCGTCTCGTCGACGAACGTTTCTTCCGCTTTATGGCGAGCGAGTTCATTCGACGGCATCCGCCGGCGGAGTCACGCCTGGCGCGTTATGGCGCTGGCTTCCCTCGCTTCCTGAAGACCATCGACACCCTGTCCGACGTGCCGATCGTTGCCGAGACGGCTCGGCTCGAATGGGCCATTGCCGAAGCACTCGATACGGCTTCGCTGCCGGCCCGCAGTCTCGCAGAATACGACAGCACCGACCTTAGGCTGTCGCCGGATATCCTGCTCCAGCCCTCACTGCGACTGATCGTCTCCCACTGGTCGATCCTATCGGTATGGATGGAGCATCAGCGGGAGACTGCGGTCGATGAAAAAATCACCTGGACAAGGCGCCCCGAACGGGTGGCGCTGTGGCGATCGGGGAACTACGTGCGGCTTTTTCTGCTCGACCGCGCGACCTTCGCCTTCTGGCATTCGCTGAAGCACGGCTTCGGCCTTGAGCATGCCACTGGCCGCGCCTTGGCGCTCGACCCGGCCTTCGACCTGGTTTCAGCGCTTGTGCGTCTGTTCCGCGACAGGCTCGTCACCGACGTGCGCGTCCCGGTGCACCCTCTCTCAAACTGAAGGAAACGATCATGACTGCGATACCGGAATATTCCCCTCCTCGCCCTGCCGGCCTTGTTGGTCTTTACCGACGAGTGATCAAGTTGCCGGAGCGCATCCCATTTTCGCTGGTCCAGCTCGCAGCTCGCGTGGCGATTGCGCATGTCTTCTGGCAGTCCGCACAATCGAAGCTGGCGTCCTGGCCGGTGACGCTGCAGCTGTTCGCCAGCGAATACAATCTACCAATCATCGATCCGTCGATCGCGGCGCCGCTGGCGACAACGGCAGAGATCACCGGGGCGGTGCTGCTTTTTCTGGGGCTGTTCTCGCGTCTCGGCGCGCTGATGCTGCTCGGTGTCGTTTCGGTGATCCAGATCTTTGTTTTTCCGGAGAACTGGGCGGAACACCTGCTGTGGGCCTCGCTGCTGTTGCTGGTGCTTACGCGTGGTGCCGGGGTTTTCTCACTCGACTATGTAGCCGATCGAATCTCTTTGGCCTCCAAAACCTGAACATTTCAGCCCCGGGGAGGCTGACCTGACGTGCATCCTCACCCATGCTTTGAAAGCCGAATGAAGTCCAACCCACTGGACACAGCGTCGCAGGCCGCCGTTCCCGCCTGAGCTAGGTGCACCTCAAGGGTTGACGTGGCGGTCTTCGGTCTTGCCATGGCCAAGAATTCCGGCAGCGGTCACGTTGCTGTGAGACCGTAACGGGCACTCGCCGCGCGGCGAATACGGATTCATGCAAGTTCTCTCACCTCTTCGGACGATGTTGAGCTCTCGCGCACCGGATCCAAAAGAAAGTTCGCCAGCACGTCTTTCAGTCGACTTCTCTCAAAAACGTCACTCTACCCTTCAAGTTCTGCCAGCGGATGGGCGCCGTTACCGATAAGGTTGATCGTGGGCTTTGGCTTCCTTGCTCATGGCTATGCCAAACTCAGCAGAGGGCCGGGAAGCTTTGGCGTCGTGCTTCAGACACTGGGAGTCCCAGAGCCTCAAGCGCTAGCATGGTTGACAACGCTGGTTGAACTTGTCAGCGGCGGTGCTGTGCTGGCGGGCGCGTTCATTCCGCTCGTCAGTGTTGCGGAATTTAGCGGCGCATCGGGAATCTGGCACTCCCGCTTCGCGAATATCGCCTATCCGGCCGTGCCCATGTTTGGCGTGACGTCACGACAGGACCGCTTCCACCGGCCGGCGCGGCGAGAACGGCAAGGTGGGTCCGTAGCCGAAGCGCATCACGATGTCAGGCCTACCCCCGGGCATCCCCAGAAGGCTTGCGAGCTGTGTCCGCAGGGCCGTGACTTCGACGGGCTGGTTGATGAAGGCGTGCTTGAGGCCGAGCGTTGTTGCCTGCAGGGCGAAGCGCTGGCAGGCGCGTCCTGCGCGGACCCAGTGATCCTTGTCGTCGCGCTCCGACACGAAGATCGCAACCCCAGCGGAGGAGCGCAGCTGCCGGGCGTATTTGTCATTCTCTGCGCCAGCACGGAAGAGCAGATCGAACATCAGACCGCCGAGCCAAGTAGGCGCGGTCGGATTGCCGCTCGCCGCGCTGAAGAGGCCGTCGCCGGCTTCGAGCGCCTGGCGGGGATTGAAGCGAAGCCAATCCTTCAGCTCGCGCACGAAGGCGGGATCGTCCATCTGCGCGCTGTTGCCCGCGATGACGAACTCGAGCACGCGCTCAATCTGCCGCCGATCGGTCGTCAGAATCAGATCGACTCGGGGAATGCGTGCCGCCGCGGCCAGGACCTCCAGGTCGTCGACGGCGACCGGCCGTCCGTCATAATCGGCGCGCGTCGACTGGCGCGTAGGGATCGCCTCGAAGAGGGTGGAACGTTCCGCCGGCCCGGCGCCAAGCTCGAAGGCCACGAAGCCGTTACCGGCCGGATCGAACCGCAATTCGCCGCCGCGGCCGCGCGCAGCGGCGGCGAGCGCGAGGTTCTCGGCGGCGCAGCCGAGGCTGACGAAAAGATGGTGGTCATCGGGATCCACCATGGGCGTGCGCCGCGCGAAATCCGGAAGGATCGCAATGCGGCCATCGGCAAAGTGAAAGCGCCAGGGCTGGGTATTGTGGCCGTTCGCAGCCAATGTGGCGTAGCGAACGAGGTCTTTGAGTTCCGGACGTTCGGAGAGCGTCGCCCGCATCGCGGAGGCCGCGGCGGCGTAGTCGGCCATCGAGCCGGTGCGCGAGAAACTGAATGCCGCCGCGCCAACGGCGCCTGCCGTCAATGCACCCGCACCGATCAGCACTTGCCGCCTGTTCATCGATCAAGACCTAAAGAAACGGGTTGGGTTCGGTTCGTCACCTGACTTCCTCCCACCAGGACTTTCATACCGGAAACGATATGTGATCCTGATGGCACATGGCTTGAATGGCGGCGCGGGCAGTCATCAAACCGGTCGGCAGGCCGCCGCCGGGATGCACCCATTGCCCAGCCCGCAAGAAATTGCGCAGCCCCGGCAAGGTCAGCGGCAAGGACTTGAGGCCGGTATCGGGCGTCATCAGCCAGCCTTCCATGCTGCCCTTCCAGTTGCCGGTAAAGCGGATGACCGAGGCGGGCGAGGAGATGTCGGTGACTTCGATGTCGGCTCTGATGCCTGGCATCCGGCGTTCCAGAATGCCGATGACTTCGTCGGCCACACGGTGCTTTTCCGCCTGATAGGTGTTCTGATCACGGTCACGCAAATCCGCCCAATAGCTAAAATTATGTGTCGGTAGGAAGCAGGTGACGGCGGTCTTGCCCTTTGGGGCGAAGGTCGGATCGAAGTGAAAGAAGCGGAAAGACACGTCGGGAAGCGCCGTCTCTGGGTCGATCTGAAGCGGTTCATCCAGCACGCGGGTCACATAGCCGGGCTGATCCGACAGATCGCGGGCCACACCCAAAGACACCTGAAGGTAGGATGGAAAAGTCTCAAAGCTGCCATAGGCGGCGTCGACGGCCTTGTCCTTGTACTTGCCGCCAAGCATTTCATAGATGGTGGCATGGCCGTCGGCGGCGGAAAGGACCCAGTCGGCCTTGACAATCCCGCCCCCGGCCAGCTGCACGCCCACCGCCGCATCGTCTTCGACCAGAATCTTCTCGACTTTCGCGCCGTAACGCACCTGCCCTCCCAGGGCCGCGAGCCTTTCGGCAATCAGCCGGATCAGCGCCTGCGCCCCGCCGATGGCGTAGCCCGCATTGCCCGTGCTCATCCAGCCCAGGGACAGGATCAGCGCCAGAACAGACAGGCGACCCATAGCTCCCGCCCCGAAAAAGCGCCGCAGCAGGGGGTGGTTGAAACGCTGGCCGTACTCTTCGACACTGATGTGCGACAGACGCCACAGCAAGGGCAGGTCGGGCAGGGTGCGCACCAGGCCCAGCAACTTGTGCGACCAGCCTTCGTCCAGGCCCGGCATGGGCAGGTCGCCGAGCTGGCGAATGGCCCCGACCAGGTGGCGGATTTCCGTTTCATCGCCGGGCGCGGCGTTCAGCAGCTCCGCTTCCAGCCGATCGACATCGGTATAGATGCTCATGCTGCCGCCGTGTTCGTCTTCCAAACGCAGGTATTCCTCGGCATAAACAAAGCGTAAGCTGGCGATGTCGCACACTTCCTGCCATTGCGCGTGCAAGGTGCCGGCAGGATTGGAGCCGAGCAGCCAGTGCAGGCAGGTCTCGAAGGTGTAGTCGCCCCGTCTCCAACTGGTCGCTAGTCCGCCTGGACCGTCGTGCTGTTCGAGAAGCTCGACCTCGTAGCCGCATTTTCGTGCGTAGACGGCCGCGCACAGCCCGGCGACGCCGCCGCCAATGACAATGACCTTGCGACTTTGGCTTGTCATGGCGACCTCATCCGATTGTGAATCTGATGTCTGAAGACTGAAACAAATTCGCCATCGACCACTCCACGCAGCGTAGTGATTTCGCAAGCCATCGATTGGCTCCTGAACCAGCGATGGCAGTATCAAAGCATCAAAGCCGTGAGGCGTATTTGACCTGAGTCATAAGACCGTGTGCAAAATGCGATATGCTTGCTCAGTATGGCGGGACTGATCATTCAGCTCATTCAGCAATTACCGGACGGGCGCCTAACATGGAGGCGGCGAATTTCGGGATGATTTCATGCGCATCCTCGTACTGAACGCCCACCCTGACGAAGGCAGCTTCTGTGATGCGGTGACGGCGGCGTATGTGGACGGCGCACGGGCGGCAGGCCACCGCAGCATCGCACTGAGAGAGCTGCGCTTTGATCTGGTTCTGCGCGGCGGCTTTCACAGCGCCAAGCCGCTAGAGCCCGAGATCGCTGAACAGCAGCAGTTCATTCGGTGGTGTCAGCACCCTCGTCGTGGCGTCGCCCAATTGGTGGTGGGCGGTGCCGGCATTGCTGAAGGGCTATGTTGATCGCGTTTTCCTGCCAGAGTTTGCCATGCGTTATCGCGCGCGCTTTCCCTATGTGACGCCGCTCCTGACCGGCCGGTCAGCGCGAGTGATCTACACGCAGAACTCGCTACGGATCGTCGGCTGGCTCTTTCGAGGAGACCTGTTCTGGCGATGGATTTCTAGCGCCGTGCTTGGTCACTGCGGATTTCGCCCGGTCCGCCTTGCGCATTATTCGGCAAAGGACTCCTCAGCGGAGCGGCGAACTCTGCGCAATTTCATAGGGTCACGAGGTCCTTAGCGAGTTCGCTCACCACGCCCCTGAGCCAACGATGTGCGGGATCATGACGGTATCGGACATGCCAGGCCATCTCGACGGGGAAGGTACCGAGATCAACAGGTGCCGGAATGACCTTCAGACGAGAATCACGTTCGAGGCTGCGGCAGATCAAGCGCGGGAGCGTGGCGCAATAGTCGGTGACGGCAATCATTTCCGGAACTGCCAGAAAGTGCGTCACGGACACGGCAACGTCGCGCTTGAGATTTTGGTGCCCCAACGCCTGGAAAACGCCCGCACGAATTCGGCCGGGAGGCAGCACGTTGACGTGTTTCAGGCCTTCGTACAATTCCCGAGTCAGGACGTGACCGACATCGGGATGGTCCCTGCGCACGATGCACGCAAGCCCGTCGTCCATCAGATGTTGGACCATAAGGTTGTCTGGCGGATCGATGACCCTTCCCAGCACCATGGCAGTCGTTCCCGAAATCACGCCGGTCTCAGCAAGATCATTGCCAAAGGGTGTCATGCGAAGCTTGATCCCCGGTGCCTGCTCGCGAAGCCTGGCAACCAGCGCGGGCATCAGGACCAGCTCGACATAGCTGTTCGGCGCGATCATGAACAGGCGCTCCGCGCTTGACGGATCGAAATCCTGCTGATGAGCGACCAGATCGTCCAGCTGGGCCAATGCCGCCTCGATCGTCGGCGCGATTTCCTCTGCAAGCTGTGTCGGCCTGATACCGTATCTTTCCCGAATGAACAGTGGATCTTTGAGCATGTCGCGAAGACGGTTGAGCGAATTCGAGAGTGCAGGCTGCGTAATGCCAAGACGGCTGGCAGCGCGCGTGACACTTCGTTCTTCCATAAGGGCCAAGAAGACGGGCAGAAGGTTCAGATCGTATTTCATCCAGATATAATGGTATGTGAATATCTAAAATCCAATAAGTAAATTTCTCAAATATCTATTCGGATGCGATGATCACCTTATCGAAAAGCCAGCGGGGCTGATCGAACTTCAGGCCAGACTGGCCGCGACATCAAAGGATACGGCGATGAAAGTTCTCATGGTACTCACCTCGCACGACACTCTCGGCAATACCGGTCGGAAGACCGGCTTCTGGCTCGAGGAGCTCGCAGCGCCTTACTACGTCTTCAAGGATGCCGGCGCTGAAATCACCCTTGCTTCGCCCAAGGGCGGCCAGCCGCCGCTGGACCCGAAGAGTGATGAGCCAATGTTCCAGACCGAGCTGACAGCTCGTTTCAAAACCGACGCAGAGGCAAATGCCCAGCTCGCCCACACCGTACGCCTCGACAGCGTCGACCAGAAGGACTTCGACACGGTCTTTTATCCCGGCGGCCATGGTCCAATGTGGGATCTGGCTGAAGACGCGAATTCCATTCGCCTAATCGAATCCTTCATCGCGGCCGGCAAGACGATCGCGCTGGTCTGCCATGCTCCGGGTGTGCTGCGCCATGTCAAGAATGCCGACGGCTCGCCATTCGTTGAGGGACGGTACCTCACCGGCTTCACCAACACTGAAGAGGAAGGTGTTGGCTTGACCAAGGTCGTGCCCTTCCTGGTGGAAGACGAGCTTATCAGCCGGGGGGCAGTGTTCTCTAAAGTAAAGGACTGGGGCGTCCACACTGTCGTGGATGGCCAGCTGATCAGCGGTCAGAATCCGGCATCTTCTGGCGAGGCCGCCGAAGCTCTGGTCGCCGCCCTGAGACTGGCACAAGCCAAGGCCGCTTGACCATTCAGTATCGTCAGCCGCCGACGAGCGGTGGCTGACCGTCAATGCCGACTTTACCTGTACGCGCGCTCTTGGTTCAAACTGACGGAGGCGACGAAATCTACCTTGCCCCCTCACTGACCCAAACCCAACAGGCTGCTATCGGCCCCTTCAATCTTTCAGCTCCAGACCGGTAGCAGCGCCCGATCCCAGCTCAGTTTGGGTCGGGACGCCAAAAGCGCACGTCCGATTAGCCGCGACGGAACGAAATACCCTGCCTGATCATCGGGCAAGCAAGAGACCCTTCCACAACAATTGTCAAAAAGGATGTACGAAATGAAATTCCTCGACTCAGTTAAGTCGGCCGCTGCGGGTGCTGCGATCGCAATCTCAATTGCCCTGCCGGCCAAGGCCACGGACTTCACCGCCAAAACCGTGGTACTCGTCCACGGCGCCTTCGCCGACGGGTCATCTTGGAACAAGGTCATTCCGCTTCTCCAAAAGGCTGGCCTGAAGGTCGTGGCCGTTCAAAACCCCCTCGACACTTTGGAAAATGACGTTGCTTTCACCGATCGTGCGATTGCCGATGCCGTAGGTCCGGTTGTTCTTGTGGGACACTCCTATGGAGGCGCTGTCATTACGCAGGCGGGCGTCAATCCGAAGGTGCATTCACTAGTCTACGTCGCCGCTTACGCCCCGGAGGTTGGGCAGTCGGTGCTTGACACGCAAAAGCCATACCCGGATGCGCCCGGCAGGTCATTCATCAAGAAGGATGACGCCGGCTATCTGAGGTTCACCGACGAAGGTATCTTCAACTATTTCGCACCCGATGTGCCTCGTAATGAGCGTGCATTGATCGCAGCGACACAGGGGCCGTTTGGCGTTAAGGCCGTCTCGACGCCTGTAACACAGGCGGCCTGGCACACAATTCCGTCCTTCGAGGTCGTATCTACCGATGACAAGATCATCCAGCCACAGCTACAGCGCGACCAGGTCAAGCGTCTCAAGGCGATAGCAGTCGAAGTGGCGTCGAGCCACGTGGTCATGCTGTCCCACCCGGACGTCGTGGCAAAGTTGATCATCCAGGCTGCAAAGTAATCTGATTGATCGCTGGACGACCACGCATGATCACTGGGCACTTGGTCCGGGCCCGGAAACCCGGCCCGGACTCCCTACGCAAACGCCGGAACTTCCGGCCCGCGTCGACATGCGCCCTATGGCCGCCGCCACAGCTGCGGATGTCTCCGGTTGTCAGCTCCCAGCACCGGGATTGATCGCGCCATCGGGAAGGACTGCGTCGTCAGGCGCTTGGCCATCGACTATGCTGCGTTGCGCAAAATCGATAGTTTCCATTTTGCCGATTATTCGGCAATATAAACTTCAGTCATAAAATACAACACCTATCTTCTTAAGCTATTTTGTTAGCCTACTGAAGACATCAAGCCATGCAGATTCGAGACATGTAATTAAACCAGGTCTTCGTGATATGATACAACTCGCCCGACGGGCATGGCGCGCGAGAAAGTCCGTCGACGACACAGCGCATTTGCCAAACATATCCATTTTTAGCATTCACTCACATAAATATTACAGTTCGGAAGATATATTGTGTTGCACCGCACCATTGCCCGGCTACACCATTTCCCGGGGGGATTCAGTACCGGGACGTGCGCCGTGGAGGATTCCGCCAAGGTGACCAGCTTGAGTTTTTCGCTGGCCACTACCGATTTCGAGACTGCCTCGCGCACAAGGCGCGGGTTTGCTGTTGTCGGCGCACTGTCAACGCTGGCAGACCTGAGACCCGGAATGGCGGGCCGCCGGCTTCATCGGAGATCTCAGACCGGCGGAAATGGCTGATGGTCGCGCGCGACAATCAGCTGGACGCGCTGCGCGCCATCGCTGTCACGATGGTTCTCTATTCTCATTTCCTGGCACCCAACGGGTCCTCCTTTTGGGGCCATATCGGCGTGCGGCTGTTCTTCGTGCTGAGCGGCTTCCTGATCACCCGACTGCTGCTCGAAGCCCGCGCTGCGGTCGAATTCGAAGCCGGCCCTGCATTGAGATCCTTCTACATGAGGCGCGCGCTGCGCATATTCCCGCCCTATTTCGCCGTGCTCGGGTTCGTTTGGCTGACCGATCTGGAGCAGTCCAGTGGATCGCTCGTCTGGCATGCGCTTTACCTGTCGAATTTCTGGTACGCGCTGCGCAACGAATGGACGCCCTGGCTACTCTGCCATTTCTGGAGCCTGAGCATCGAGGAACAGTTCTACATCGCCTGGCCGCTGGTCGTGCTTCTCGCACCGCGCCGGCGCGTGGAAGCGATCACTATCGGTGTCATCTTGTTGTCGCTGGCCTATCGCTTCTACTGGCCGATCACCGCCACCCCGGCACTGGCGCGCGACCTGCTGCCGCCGGCATCGATGGATGCGCTGGCCTTGGGTGCTCTGCTTGCCTGCCGGCGGGCCAGAGGCGTTGGCCTGCCGCAATGGATGCGGCTAGGCTGGCCAGTCCTTGCGGCCATCTTCCTGGCGATTGAATGGCTTATCCCGGCACCGGCCGATCCCATGCTGGAATGGGCCCGCTGGGCGCTGCTGCAGATCCTGCCCTTGGTGCCGCTGGTGGCCGTTGTCGCCGCCTGTTCAGCCGGCCTTGGCGGCGCCCTCGGCAGGGTTTTCGAGCTGCCGCCGCTGCTGTCACTGGGCCGCATCAGCTACGGCGTCTATCTCTACCATCCGATCCTTCTGTCGATCGCCGTCAAGTCACAGCCCTGGATTCCATTCAATGTCTCGGAGCAGGGGCCAGGGAGGTTCCTGGTCGCGAGCGCCGCCACGATCGCCGTCGCTTCGATCTCGTGGACGGTTTTCGAAAGGCCGCTCAACGGCCTCAAGCGCCGCTTCCCCTATGTCGCGCGCCGCCGCTCCCAGGCACGCGCCGCCGATGCCGGCTGGCTCGGCAGGGCGCCCAGCGGATCCCCCGATGGCCGCGCCGCGCTCGACCTCCAGCGAACGGATGCGCAGAGATGACCGCCGCACCGCTCGTCTCCGTCCTGCTGCCGGTCTACAATGCCGGGCCTTATCTCGCCGCTGCGCTGGGGAGCATCCTGCGGCAAGACTACGATCGCCTGGAGGTCATCGCTATCGATGACGGGTCGACTGACAATTCGCTCGAGATCCTCGAACGATACCGCCGGGCCGACAATCGCGTTTCTGTCATCTCACGTGAAAACCGCGGCCTCGTCGCCACCCTCAATGAAGGGCTCCGACTGGCCCAGGGCGAGCTGGTTGCGCGAATGGACGCGGACGATGTCGCCTATCCCCGGCGCCTCTCGCGCCAGGTGGCACTGTTCGAGCGGCGGCCCGAGCTCGGCTTCTGCGGCGCCGGCGTCGATACCTTGCTTCACGGCCGTATCGCCAAGGGCAGGCTCGACCCGGCGTTCCGATCCGGCCGGCTCGACATATTGTCGATGTTCTTTACGATATTCATGCATCCGACGGTGGTCTACAACAGGAAGGTCATAGGGAACGACGATCTCTATTACGATCCCGAATACAGGCACGCCGAGGATTTCGATCTCTTCAGGCGGCTTGCTCGCCGTTTCCCGGCGACCATCTCACCCGAGAACCTGCTCGTCTATCGCATCCATGCTGGAAGCGTGACCATGCGGCATGCAAAGGAAATGCGCAGGACGCATTTGCGCATCGTGGCCGAAAATCTCGAACGTGAGGGGCTCGCGGAAGCCACCGCGGATCTGCGCGACGTCGGCGAGACCGTCTCTTTCGACACGGTTGCGCGCGCAGCCGATTTCATCCGTGCGCTGGAAGAGCGGATTTCCACGCTGCCGGCCGACACACGGCCAAGCTTCGAGGCCGGCGCGCTGAACCTGTTCTATTTCCTCTACCAGCTCGTCAGCGATGAAAGAGAACCGCCGCTGACGCATGAATTGCTGACGCGGACAGCGAGATGGAACTTCATCCGGCGCCGCGAACAATATGCGCTGCGTCCCGGCGTCTGGGCGCCCTGGCTCAGCCTGGCCTCGATAGCGGCCGGAAAGCGGGCGGACGCGGTGGAGTACTTCTTCAAAACTACGCCGGCCGAAGCGGTGCTGGCGCGTTATCAGCGGGGAATAGTATGACCGACAGGCCCCACCCGCTCCTGCGCGATCACCCGTTTGCGAGTGCGCCTGTCCCGGCATCTCCCCGATCGGAGCGGCCGTCGCTTGAGGTCAGCTTCATCGTCTGCACGCGCGACCGCGCCGCTGTGCTGGAGGCCTGCATAGCCTCGATCCAGGCTGCATGCCGGGCGCACGCCGCCTTCGCGGCTGAGTTGGTGGTGGTCGACAATGGTTCACGGGACGGCACGTCAAAGCGGCTGGCCGGTATCGCCGAAACGTCAGACATCCCAGTCACAGCCGTCTCGGAGCCCCGTCCCGGACTAGCCGCTGCCCGCAATGCCGGATTGGCGCGAGCGCGAGGCCGTGTGCTGGTCTTCATCGACGATGACTGCAAGCTCGATCGCGACTATCTCCGCGACCTCGAGCGGCACTACCGGAACGGCGAGAAGTGGCTGATCCGCGGCGGCCGCGTCGAGCTCGGTGATGCCCGGGACCTGCCCTTCACCATCAAGCGCTGCGAGGCGCGCGAGCGGCTGACCCCGGCGGTCCACCCGGGCGGCTTCGTGCTCGGCTGCAACATGACCATGCACCGCGACGTCGCGGCCCGCATCGGGCCGTTCGACGAACGCTTCGGCGCTGGCGGCCCGCTACGCTCGGCTGAGGATACGGATTATCTCGTGCGGGCGATGCTGCTCGGCATGCCGGTCGAGTACGTGCCCGACATGATCGTCTTGCATCATCACGGCCGGCGAGACCGCAAATCGATCGACAGGCTGCACCGCGACTATAGCCTCGGTAATGGTGCGCTGTGCCTGAAACATGTCCGCCACGCCCCTTGGCTGCTTCGCCATGTCTATTGGTCGGCGCGGGCCGCATTCAAGGAACTGGCGGGCCGTCCTCGCTTCGACCGCGACCTCGATCTGTCGCACTGGCCTATTGTCGTCATGAATCTGGCAGGTGCCGCCAGATTTGCGCTTCTCGTCATGATGGGATGGCCAAAACGGCTGCCGCTGCGCCAGGACCGGCAAGCCAGCGAAGCCAATGCGGAGGCCAGAGCGCGATAATGTCACGGATTCCGTCAGCCCTGCCAATGCTGCGCCGCGCGCTTGGTGGCAGGCTGTTGCGGCTCGTTCCCATCGTGGTGGGGCTCGGGCTTGCGGGCGCCGCGCTGGAAGGCCTCGGTATCGGCCTCATCATTCCGCTGCTCGGCATCATTATGGGGCGTGGCGAAACATCAGGCATGGCCGGTTTCTCCGCCCTCCTCCAGCAGGTTGGAGCGGACCTCGGCGAGCGCGAGCGGCTGATCGCCATTTCGGCCGCGATCCTCGGTTCGATCGTGCTGAAGAATGTCTTTGCCTTCGCCAACACGCTGCTGACCAGCTTCATCTACGGCAAGGCAGGGTATTCGATCCGCAGCGCACTGTCGGAGCAGTTGCTCAGGGTCGGCTACCCTTTTTTCCTGCAGCAAAGCCCCGGGCGGCTGCTCAACATCATCTCCAACGAATCCTGGCGAGCGTCCGACGCTATCCAGGCCCTCCTCGGCGCGATCGTCAGTGCCTCGGCCGCCGTCATCCTGCTCGCCTTCCTCCTGCTCCTGTCCTGGCAGATGACGCTGCTGGTGACGCTGGGGCTGGCGCTTGTCCAGCTGGCGCACGGGATCTTGTCGTCCAATCTGAAGGCGCCGAGCCGCAGCGTCGTCTCGCGCAACAGCGCACTCGCGTCGCAGATGCTGCATCTGGTGCATGCTGGGCGCCTGATCCGCATCTTCGGGCAGGAGAGCCGCGAAAAGGCGATTTTCGCCAAAGCGTCCGACGGGGTGCGGCGGGCGGCTTTCGCGCTTTCAATCCGCCAGGGCGTCTTGCCGCCGCTGACCGAGGTGTTGCACGCGATGCTGTTCCTGGCGGTGGTGATCGGAGCCTGGCTGGCGAATGTGAGCTTCCCGCTGACCGTTGCCTTCCTTATCCTGCTCTACCGGCTGCAGCCGCATATGCGCGCCTTGCAGATGTCGTGGAGTCAGCTGCAAGGCATGAGCGGCTCGCTGGAGGAGGTGCAATGGCTGCTCGATCCTTCCGACAAGCCCGAGGCGCCGCAGGGCAGCCTGCCGTTCGACGGTTTGCGCCAAGGGATCAGCTTCGACGATGTGAGCTTCGCTTATTCCGGTGCCCTGCCGGGCCCCGACGCGCG
Organism: Mesorhizobium sp. P3_A2; assembly: GCF_056403115.1. Lineage (NCBI taxonomy): Bacteria > Pseudomonadati > Pseudomonadota > Alphaproteobacteria > Hyphomicrobiales > Phyllobacteriaceae > Mesorhizobium > Mesorhizobium sp. P3_A2. The sequence continues at coordinate 251,538 of NZ_JBFUGC010000005.1, read as the reverse complement.
CGAGGCGGTGCTGCATCAGGCGGTGTTCAACATCCGCAGCGGCCGCTCGACGGCGCTGATCGGCCGCTCGGGCGCCGGCAAGACGACGATCGTCAATCTCCTGTGCCGCTTCATCGAACCCGACAGCGGCAGGATCCTCGTCGATGGGGCACCGCTGGGTGAAATCGACCCAAGGCAGTGGCTGCGGAACATTGCCTTGGCCAGCCAGGAGCTGGAATTGGTCGACGGCACCATTTTTGAAAACATTGTCTACGGCCACGACACGGCGTCGGCCAGCGATGCCATGCACGCCGCAAAGCTGGCCGAGGCACATGAATTCATCGAGCACCTGCCGCGGGGTTACGCGACACTTGTCGGATACCGGGGCGTCAATCTGTCAGCCGGACAAAGGCAAAGGATTGCGCTAGCGCGGGCGCTGGTGCGCGATCCCGATATCCTCATCCTCGACGAAGCCACCAGTGCGGTGGATGGGTTGTCGGAAGCCGCTATTGTCGAGACGCTGAAGTCGCGGGCCGGCCGCCGCACCACCATTGTCATCAGCCATCACCACAGCACCATCTCGTTCTGCGACGACGTTGTGATCTTGAGCCGCGGCCGGGTGAAGAAACAGGCCCCCTTCGCAACGCTGGCAAAGCTTAGCATGGACGAGCTTTACCAACACGGAGCGGGTGAGTAACGGGGCGCACCCGAATCCTGCCGGCAAACCAACGCCGCGACGCATTCCCGATTATGCGAAAGCAATTGCCAGAGAGGTCAGGCGGCCTGTTTCTTCGCCAGCCTTGCCTTGATCGAGGCGACATCGGCGCGCGGCGTCGCGGCGAACAGCGTCCTGGTGTAGTTGTGCTTGGGGTCGGCAAAGACCTCCTCGCGCGAGCCGTATTCGACGGCTTCGCCGAAATACATCACCATCACGTCGTCGGCGATGTAGCGCACGACAGACAGATCGTGGCTGATGAAGACATAGGTCAGCTGGAACTCGTCCTGCAGGTCGGCGAGCAGATTGAGCACCTGCGCCTGCACCGACAGATCGAGCGCGGAGACCGGTTCGTCGAGCACCAAAAGGCTCGGGTTCAGCATCAGCGCGCGCGCGATGGCGATACGCTGGCGCTGGCCGCCCGAGAACATATGCGGGTAGCGATTGTAGTGCTCGGTTCCAAGGCCGACCTTCTTCAGCATCTTCATGGCGAGGTCGCGCCGCTCTTCGGCCGGCTTGTCGGTGTTGATGAGCAGCGGTTCACCCAACACGTCGCCGATCTTCTGGCGCGGATTGAGCGAGCCGTAAGGATTCTGGAAGACGATCTGCACCTTGCGGCGCATTTCCTTGGTCAGGCCGTTCCGGGCGATGTCGACCTTGTTGCCGTCGATGAACAGTTCGCCGGACGTCGCCGGATCGATCAGCGTGATGATGCGGGCCAGCGTGGACTTGCCGCAGCCGCTTTCACCGACGATGGCCAGCGTCTTGCCCTTGTCGACACTGAACGAAACGCCCTTGACCGCATGCACGGTGCGCGCGCCGCGAAACAGGCCGCCGCCGACGTGATAGTCGCGCTTGATGTTCTTGCCTTCGACGACCTTGATGCTCATCAGGCGACTCCGGCGGCCGGTTCGAACAGCATGTCGGAGACGGTCGGCAGCCTGTCGCCGACGGCGTTGTCCGGCAGCGCCGACAAAAGCGCGCGGGTGTAATTGCTCTTCGGCGATTCAAACAGCGACAGCACGTCGGCCTCTTCCATCTTGCGGCCCTTGTACTGAACGATGACGCGGTCGGCGGTCTCGGCGACGACGCCCATATTGTGGGTGATCATGATCAGGCCCATGCCGTATTTGACCTGCAGCGAGACCAGCAGGTCGAGGATCTGTTTCTGGATGGTGACGTCGAGCGCGGTGGTCGGTTCGTCGGCGATCAGGAGCTTCGGATTGCAGGCGATGGCAATGGCGATCATGACGCGCTGGCACTGGCCGCCCGACATCTGGTGCGGGAACGAGTTAAGCCGTTCAGCCGGCTCGGCAATGCCGACCTGCGTCAAAAGCTCGATGGCGCGCTCGCGGCGCTGGGCCTTGTCCATGCCCATATGGAAGCGCAGCACTTCCTCGATCTGGAAGCCGACCGTGAAGCACGGATTGAGGCTGGCCATCGGCTCCTGGAAGATCATCGACATGTCCTTACCGACGATCTTGCGCCGCTCGGCCGGGCTCAGCTTCAGGAGGTCGCGGCCATTGAAGCTCATCTCGTCGGCAGTGACCGTCGCGGTCCACGGCAAAAGGCCCATCACCGCCAGCATCGACACCGATTTGCCGGAGCCGGATTCGCCGACGATGGCCAGCACTTCACGTTCGTTGACATGCAGCGAGACGCCGTCGACCGCGCGGAACGGGCCGGATGCGGTCTGGAACTCGACGACGAGATTGCGGATGTTGAGCAGCGCCATCACGACCTCCGCAGCTTCGGATCGAGCGCATCGCGCAGGCCGTCGCCGACCAGGTTGATGGCCAGAACGGTGATGAGGATGGCGAGGCCAGGGAAGGTCACCACCCACCAGGCGCGCAGGATGAATTCACGCGCCGAGGCGAGCATGGTTCCCCATTCCGGCGTGGGCGGCTGGGCGCCGAGGCCGAGGAAGCCGAGAGCGGCCGCCTCGAGGATGGCGTTGGAGAAGGACAGCGTGCCTTGGACGATCAGCGGCGCCAAGCAGTTGGGCAGGATGGTGCGCAGCATCAGCCTTATATGTCCCGCGCCGGCGACCTTGGCGGCGACCACATATTCACGGCTCTTTTCGGCCATGACAGCAGCGCGCACCAGGCGCGCGAAATGCGGCTGCAGGACAAGCGCAATGGCCAGCATGGCGTTGAACAGGCCGGGGCCGAGGATGGTGACCAGAACCAGCGCCAAAAGCAGCGACGGGAAGGACAGGATCAAATCCATGACGCGCATGATCGCCACGTCGACCCAGCCGCGGAAATAGCCGGCCAGCAGGCCAAGCATGATGCCGCCGGTAAGTGCCAGCGTGACGACGACGGCGCCGATCAGCAGCGAGAAACGCGCGCCATAGAGCAGGCGCGAGAGCATGTCGCGGCCGACCGCGTCGGTGCCGAGCAGATATTCGGCGCTGCCGCCCGCCTGCCATGCCGGCGGCCGCAGGAACGCGGTCTTGTCCTGGATGTCGGGCGCATAGGGCGCCAGCAGCGGCGCAAACAGCGCTGCCAGCACCAGCAGGATGAATACGAACAGGCCGATGACGGCGCCGCGGTTCACCGAGAAATAGTGCCAGAAGGTCCTGAAGCCGGTCAGGCGATCAGGATTGCCGGCGGCCATCGGGGCGATTTCGGTCGACTGGCTCATCACGCTGCCCTGATGCGCGGGTTGATGACGGCGTAAAGCACGTCGACGATCAGGTTCACGGCCATGACGATAAGGGCGATCAAGAGCAAGCCCGACTGCACGACGACATAGTCGCGCTTGGATATGGAATCGACCATCCACTTGCCGATGCCCGGCCAGGCGAAGATGGTTTCGGTGAGAATGGCGCCGGCGAGGAGCGTACTGACCTGCAGGCCGATGGTGGTGACCACCGGGATGAGCGCATTGCGCAGCGCGTGCACGCCGATGACGCGGGACGACGACAGCCCCTTGGCGCGGGCGGTCCGGACATAGTCCTCGCCCAGCACTTCGAGCATGGCCGAACGCGTCTGGCGGGCGATCACCGCCAGCGGGATGGTGCCGAGCACAATTGTAGGCAGCACCAGATGGCTCAATGCCGAGCGGAAAGCATCCCATTTGCCGTAAAGCAGGCTGTCGAGGGTCAGGAAGCCGGTGATAGGCTTGATGAAGAACTGCAGGCCGATGCGGCCGGAAACCGGGGTCCAGCCGAGATAGCCGGAGAAAAAGATAATCAGCAGCAGGCCCCACCAAAAGATCGGCATGGAATAGCCGACAAGGGCTGTGCCCATCAGCCCCTGGTCGAACCAGGAGCCGCGCTTGACCGCAGCGAAGATGCCCGCGGGAATGCCCAGCAGCATGGCGAAGATCATGGCGAAGACAGAGAGCTCGATGGTTGCCGGGAAGAGCGTCATGAAATCTTCGATGACCGGGCGCTTGGACGAGATCGACACGCCGAAATTACCGGTCGCGGCATCGCGGACATAATGCGCGTATTGCTCCCAGATCGGCAGATTGTAGCCGAACTGTTCCTTCAGTTCCGCGTAGCGCTCGGGCGACACGCCATGCTCGCCGGCCATGGCAAGGATGGGATCGCCGGGCAGCAGCCTGACAAAAGCGAAGGCACAGATGGTGATGCCGATCAGCGTCGGAAGCACCAAGACGATTTTGTTGAGGAGATATCGGAGCATCTTGAAAAGGGGGCGGCGCTTGATTGCGCGCCGCCCGCCTAACAGTTCTATTCGGCCTTGTCGACGCCGTCGAAGCGATGAATGCCAAGCGGATCCATCATGTAACCGCTGACATTCTTGCGCACGACGGAGTAGACTTGGCTGTGTGCCATGAGGAAGGCCGGAGCCTGCTTGGCAAAGACAACCTGCGCCTGTTCATAGAGCTTGGTGCGTTCGGCCTGGTCGCTGGTCTTCTTGGCCTTCTGGATCAGGTCCTCGAAGTCCTTGTCGCACCAGCTGGAGTAGTTCGACACGCCGATGGCGGAGCAAGCGAACAGCGTGGCGAAGAAGTTGTCCGGATCGCCATTGTCACCGGTCCAGCCGATCTGGAAGGCGCCGGGGCGTTCCTTCTTCTTGCCTTCCTCGCGATACTTCGTCCACTCGTAGCTGACGATCTCCGCCTTGACGCCGACCTTGGCCCAGTCAGCCTGGATCAGCTCGGCGGCACGCTGGAAGTTCGGGTTGTAGGGACGAACGCGATCGGAGGCCCAGAGCTGGATCTCCTTCAGCCCGGCATCGGCCAGCACCTTCTTGGCCGCTTCCGGATCATAGGCGTCGGACTTCACGTCCTTGTTCCATGACCACATGGTCGGCGGGATCAGGTTTTCGGCCGGCGTGGCGCCGGCATCCTGGAACAGCGACTTGATGAGCGACGCCCGGTCGATCGCCTGGTTGAGTGCGTGGCGCACTTCAGGCTTGTCGAGCGGCGGGATGGTGGTGTTGTAGCTCATATAGCCGATGTTCAGGCCGGCCTGATCCATCAGGGTCACGTCGGCGTTGGCCTTGATCGTGCCGATGTCGGCAGGATTCGGATAGGGCGCGATGTCGCATTCGCCGGCGAGCACCTTCTGGATGCGTGCGGTCGCGTCAGGGGTGATGGCGAAGACGAGATCGTCGATCTTTTCCTTGCCCTTGAAGTAATCCGGGTTGGCCGCATAGCGGATCACCGAATCCAGCTGATAGTCGACGAACTGGAACGGACCGGTGCCGATCGGCTTGGTCGAGAAGTCGGCCATCTTGCCTTCCTTCTCGAGCTGGTCGGCATATTCCTTCGACACGATCGAGGCGAAGTCCATGCCGAGATTGGCCAGCATCGGCGCGTTCGGCTCGGTCAGCGTCAGCTTCACGGTCAGGTCGTCGACCTTTTCCCACTTGGCGACATATTTCGGCATATCCATGCCGGTGTAGTAATCCCAGGTCAGGTTCGGCAGGTACTTTTCGCCGTTCCAGGGGTTTTCCTTGTTGAACTGGCGATCGAAGGAGAAGACGACGTCGTCCGCATTGAAGTCACGGGTCGGCTTGAAATAGTCGGTGGTTTGGAACTTCACACCCGGATGCAGATGGAAAGTATAGACCAGGCCGTCGTCGGAGATTTCCCATTTATCGGCGAGGCCGGGCTCGATCTCGGTGCCGCCATGCTTGAATTCGACCAGGCGCGAATAAACGGTACGCGACGAGGCGTCGAAGTCGTTGCCGCCCGTCGTGGTACCCGGGTCGAAGTTGGCCGGCGAGGCCTCCGAGCAGTAGACCAGCGTCTTGGCATTGGCCACGCCGCCGAGGACGCTTGCAGCCAGCAACGCGGCTGCAAAAGTCAGTTTCTTTTTCATTGAGCACTCCCTGATGTTCTTCCAAGCCCCTCTATCAGGCTCGCGAAGCGCGCATATAAGCACCGTTTTTCCGGCTTTGGAACACCCTGTTTGCCTACCCCACCGTAAGCAGAAAATATTTCTCGGCTTTTGCTCGATTTCAGAAAGAAATAGCAAAATCTGCTAATCACGGGATTGTTAACGACCGCATTTTTTCATTGATAACCGATATCGCTGGAACAATGATCCATGGGCCCGGGTCCCTCAAGGCCATCGCGACGAGCTGGTGCCTAAGACAGCAGCGCGGGACAGATTTTGACGGCAAATCTTTGCCGTCCTGCCGCTGGGGCAAGACTTGCACGGCCGCCGATAGTCGCAATAGATAGATGACACGCCGGATTTCCCGGGAATACGCGACATCGCTGCAGCGGAGGACGCCTCACCATAGAGAGGCGGTGCAGCATGGAGCAGGCAACGAACGACTGAGGGAGGCTAGAGGTGGCAAAAGCAACAAAGACAACGGCCCCGGCGAAAGCAAAAGCGGCAACCGCTTCAAAACCCGCCGCCGCTGCCGCCAAGCCGAAAGCGCCACCGGCCAAGACCGCCGCCAAGCCTAAGGCAGCCAGCGCGCCGGCGAAGGCAAGCGCCAGGCCGGCAGCGAAACCTGCGACCAAGCCCGCGGCCGCGAAGACAGCACCTTTTGCAAAGCCCGCCGCCAGCCCCGCAGCGAAAACGGCGGCGGCAAAGCCGGCCTCAAAACCGGCGCCGAGCCCGGCCAAAAAACTGCCGAAGACGCTGACAGCGCTTGCCGCAGGCTTGCCTGAAAAGCCGTGGCTCAAGAGCTATTCGAAAGTCGTGCCGGCCGAGATCGGCACCCTGCCCTACAGTTCGATCGGCGACTTCCTGGTCGGCGCCTGCAAACAGTTTTCCGGCCAGCCGGCATTCGTGTGCATGGGCAAGTCGATCTCCTATGCCGAGCTCGAGCGGCACTCGACCGCCTTTGGCGCCTATCTGCAATCGAAGGGCCTGCAGAAGGGCGCCCGCGTGGCGCTGATGATGCCGAATGTGCTGCAATATCCGGTGGCGATGATGGCCGTGCTTCGCGCCGGCTATGTCGTGGTGAACATCAATCCGCTCTACACGCCACGCGAGCTCGAACACCAGCTCAAGGATTCCGGCGCGCAGGCGATCGTCATTCTGGAGAATTTTGCAAGCACCCTGGACGCGGTGATCGCCAGGACTGATGTCAAGCATGTGGTGGTCGCGGCGATGGGCGACATGCTCGGCGGCCTCAAGGGCACGATCGTCAACCTCGTCGTGCGGCGGGTGAAGAAGATGGTGCCGGCCTGGTCGCTGCCCGGCCATGTCAAGTTCAATGCGGCCGTGAAGGCCGGCGCCGGTATCGCCTTCAAGCCAGCCAAGATGGAAGCAAGCGACGTCGCCTTTCTGCAATATACCGGCGGCACCACGGGGATTTCCAAAGGTGCTGTGCTGCTGCACTCCAATGTGCTGTCCAATGTGGCGCAGAACACGCTGTGGCTGCAGGACGCCTACGCGATCAAGCCGAAGCCGGCGCATCTCAACTTCATTTGCGCGCTGCCGCTCTACCATATCTTCGCGCTGACGGTGAACGCGCTGATGGGCATGCAGCAAGGCGCCCAGAACGTGCTCATTCCCAACCCGCGCGATATTCCGGCTTTCGTCAAGGAATTGCAGAAATACCCGGCGCACATTTTCCCCGGTCTCAACACGCTGTTCAACGCGCTGCTCAACAATGAGGACTTCCGCAAGCTCGACTTCAAACCGCTGATCATGACGCTGGGCGGCGGCATGGCGGTGCAGAAGGGCGTTGCCGAGCGCTGGAAGGCGTTGACCGGCAACTCGATCACCGAGGGCTACGGGCTGTCGGAGACCTCGCCCGTGGCCACCGCCAACAAGTTCAGCGACAGCAATTTCACCGGCACGATCGGCCTGCCGCTGCCGTCGACCGAGATCGCCATCCGCGACGACGACGGCAACAATCTGCCGCTGGGCGAGGTCGGCGAGATCTGCATCCGCGGGCCGCAAGTGATGGCCGGTTATTGGAACCGGCCGGATGAGACCGCCAAGGTGATGACCAAGGACGGCTTCTTCAAGTCCGGCGACATGGGCTTCATGGACGAGCGCGGCTACACCAAGATCGTCGACCGCAAGAAGGACATGATCCTGGTCTCAGGCTTCAACGTCTATCCGAACGAACTCGAGGAAGTCGTCGCCCAGCATCCGGGCGTGCTGGAAGTGGCGGCAATCGGCGTGCCGGACGAGCATTCGGGCGAAGTACCAAAATTGTTCGTGGTCAAGAAGGACCCGGCGCTGACCGTCGAGGCACTGACCGCCTATTGTCGCGAGAACTTGACCGGCTACAAGCGGCCGAAATACATCGAGTTCCGGACCGAATTGCCGAAGACACCAGTGGGCAAGATTTTGCGCCGGGCATTGCGGGAATAGGCGCGATTGACCAAGGGCACAGGTTGCGCCGGGATCGCGGAGGACAATCGACGTCCCGATCCGGCGATGTTTATTAAGGCGAACCTGCGGCTTGTGCCGGTCCCCGCGCTTCCTGAAATCCAGCTCTATACGGCTCATCCCGGCAGTGGCCTGAGGCGGCTGGTCGATCCGCATCAAAGCGCGGACGACGATGCGGTAGAGCCGGACGACGATGTGCCCGAAACGCAGCCACCCTACTGGGCCTATGCCTGGGCCGGCGGCGCGGTGCTTGCGCGCCATATACTCGACCATCCGCAAAGCGTGGCCGGCCGCCGCGTGCTCGACCTCGGCGCCGGCTCGGGCCTCGTCGCCATCGCGGCCGCGAAAGCCGGCGCCAGCGCGGTGATCGCGGCCGAGATCGACCGCAACGGCGTCGTCGCAATCGGCCTCAACGCCGCAGCCAACGGCGTCACGATCACCATTCTCGACCAGGATATCACCACAGGCCCGCCGCCGGCGATCGACCTCGTGCTTGCAGGCGACGTGTTCTACGGCCGCGAGGTTGCTTTGCGGGTTATCCCGTTCCTCGACCGCTGCCTGGCAGCCGGCATCGAGGTGCTGATCGGCGATCCCCGTCGCGCCGACCTACCACTGTCGCGGCTGCGGTTGCTCGCCGAATATCAGGTGCCGGACTTCGGCGACGCAAAGGGCGTTGCGACCAAGCCGAGCGGGGTGTTTTCGTTTAAGCTGGAAGATCGCTGACGCGGCAAGCCCGATCGCTGAATGGCCAGGTTCGACTCAACGCTGATTTGCGCCGGTCTGACGTGAACGACTGCTTTGCGCCTCATGGCAGTCGTTCCTGCGATCCCGTCCATTCACCAAAAGCGGTCATCGCTATTGCAGAGGCCACAGGCAGCTTTGCGCCATAAGCTGACATTGGCTCGCCGCTCCATTGCAGCACAATTCCTGAGACGTGAGCTACGCCCAAAAATCGAGTTACATGCTATCTTTCTTGTTCGAAGTGAGGTGATGAACCAAATGCGGAAGATCGCAGCGATTCTGGTCGCGGATGTGGTTGGCTATAGCCGCCTCGCAGAAGTGGATGAGGATCGGACACTTGCGCGGCTGCGGGTTCTGCGGAACGACTTGCTCGATCCGACGATCGCCGCACACGATGGACGAGTGGTCAAGCGTACTGGAGACGGCGCTCTCGTGGAGTTCCGCAGCGTTGTCGAGGCCGTGCGTTGCGCTGCTGAGATGCAGGAAGGCATGGTCGAATGGAACACAGGACTGCCTCACGATGAGCGCATTGAATTCCGCATCGGCATCCACGTCGGCGATGTCGTCGAGGAGAGTGACGGAGACCTGATGGGTGACGGAATAAACATCGCCGCCCGCCTGGAAGGCTTGGCGCAGCCGAACGGAATCTGCTTGTCGGGTTCGGCCTACGAGCAGGTGCGTGAAAAGCTCAAGGAACAGTTTGTCGATCTGGGCGAGCAAACCTTGAAAAACATCGCCAGGCCAGTGCGCGCCTATCACATGCTGTCCGGTGCCGCATCGAGGGAACCGGAAGTCGCACGAGGGAGACTAGTCCACCAAGACAAGCCTTCGATCGCCGTCCTCCCCTTCCAGAACATGAGTGGCGATGTCGAGCAGCAATACCTCTGCGACGGGCTTACAGAGGACCTGATCACGGAGCTTTCACGCTTCCGGCAGATGCAGGTTGCGTCGCGCAATTCGTCCTCCCGTTTCCGCGGAGCCGACGTTGACATGATACGAGCAGGACGCGAACTCAGCGTGCAGTACCTCGTCGAGGGCAGTGTCCGCCGTATGGGAACGCGCATCCGGATAACGGCCCAATTGATCGATGCCACGACGGGCAATCACGTCTGGGCAGAGCGTTATGACAGTGCGCAAGACGAGATATTCGATGTCCAGGATCGCGTCGTTCGCATTATCGTCGGAACACTTGTAGGACGAATGACGGCCGCACGCACCGACTTGGTCCTGCGCAAGCCGCCAGCCAGCCTGGCGGCCTATGAATGTGTCCTGCGCGGCGATGCGTTGCCAATGGGTACGCCGGAGATCGAGGCAGAGGCACGGCATTACTTCGAAAGGGCCATCGAACTCGACCCCAGCTACGCTCGTGCCTACGCATTATTGTCGTCAGCTATCGAGCGAGAGTGGTTTCTCGATATGAGTGATTCGAACCGCTTGCGCGACGAGGCGTTCGAGATGGCGCGGAAAGCCGTCGCGCTCGATGAAAACGACCATCTTTGCCAACTAGTAATGGCTTGGGCACAAGTCGATCGCGGCGCCTACGAAGTGGGTGAACAGCATTTCGCCAAGGCCATTTCGCTAAATCCAAACCATCCGGTCAATCACACCGACTTGGCGATGTTCTATAACTATCGCGGCGAAACCGAGAGAGCCATTGAGGGGATGCTGGAAGCGAAGCGCCTCGACCCATTCTTCAACCCTTCTTGGTATTGGGGCGAACTCGCCGCCGTCTACTTCAACGCGCGCCGCTATGACGACGCCATTGCCAACATGCGCCGATCAAGTTCTTTGTCGTTCTCGAAACAGGTTTGGTTCGCCGCAAGCTACGCAATGGCTGGCAAGCCCGATCTTGCGAGAGATTGCGTTGCTGGTTTGCTGCGCCGGATCCCCGAATTCTCCACTGCTAGGTACGTGGCCAAGGAGCCGCTGTTTCGCATCGAAGACCGCCAGCATCTAGCTGAAGGCATGCGCAAAGCGGGCTTGCCGGAATGACCGCTTAGGTCAGGCCAAGGCATCAGTCCTTCTGACAGTTGCGTCGGCTATCGTTCTTCCGACGCCAAAAGCCGCCATTCCGCTCTCGGCCCCGTTGGCGGCAAAGTGCCGTTTTGCCCCCAAACTTCCCGTCAGATCGTCTCCTTGACCCGTGCCGACAGAAAGTCCGGCAAGTCGGCAACCGAATCCAGCACGAAATCGGCGATCGTCGATAGCGATTCACGCGTGCCGGTGCCGGAGAGCACGCCGATCGCCAGCCCACAGCCGCCGGCGCGTGCCATCTCCAAATCGTGACGGTTGTCGCCGACCATGGCGATCTCGGCCGGCCTCAGCCCGGTCAGGTCGCAAAAGGCGAGGATGGTGTCGGGCGCCGGTTTCGGATTGGCAACCGCGTCATAGCCATAGGCGGCGTCGAAGAGCTGGGCGACGCCGAGCGTGACCATGGTCTTCTCCGCACCGGCGGTGGAATCGTTGGTGGCGACGCCGAGTCGGTAGGATCGTTTGTGCAATGCCGTCAGCGCCCCGACGATGCCCGGCAGCGCCACCGCCATCGACGAGCCCTGCACGGAGGTGATCTCGTTGAAGCGGGCGACGGCCAGCATCTGGTCCTCGTCGGACAGGCGCGGGAACCACAGTTCGACAACATCCATGTTGGTGCCGGAGGCGAAGATGGAATCCGGCTTGAAACGTTTGTTGACGAAATCGAAGCCTGCCGCCGACAGCAGCCGGTCGGCCTTCCAGCGATCGCCCTCGGCAGCATCCATGGCCATGAAATCGGCGATGCTGAGCCAGGTCGCGTTGAAATCGACGAGCGTGCCATCCTTGTCGAACAATATGCCCTTGATGTCGGCCGGGTTTTTCATGCCGCACCCCGCAGCTGCTGGATGCGCGCCACCAGCCCGGCGGTCGATGCGTCGCGCTTGGCGGCGCTCTCCTTGCCTTCCACAACAGGCAACAGGCCGGTCGCCAGTTCCTTGCCGAGTTCGACGCCCCACTGGTCGAAGGAATTGATGTTGAACAAGGTGCCTTCGACGAAGACGCGATGCTCATAGAGCGCAATCAACCGGCCGAAAGTGCGCGGGTCGAGCTTGCGATAGAGGATGGTCACCGATGGACGATTGCCGGAGAAGACGCGGTGCGGGGCTATTCTGTCGACATCGGCTGGCTTCATGCCCTTGGCCAGCATCTGCGCGCGCGCCTCTTCAAGCGTGCGGCCCTTCATCAACGCTTCCGATTGCGCCAGGCAATTGGCGAGCAGCAGATCGTGCTGATGCTTGAGGTCAGGCTCATGGCCGACGGCGGCGGCAAGGAACTCGACCGGGATGAAATCGGTGCCCTGGTGCAACAGCTGGAAGAAGGCGTGCTGGCCGTTGGTGCCGGGCTCGCCCCAGACCAGCGGTCCGGTTGGCGTCGTCACCGGCGTGCCGTCAAGGGTGACGCCCTTGCCATTCGATTCCATGTCGAGCTGCTGGAGATAGGCCGGCAGCCTGGACAGGCGCTGATCATAAGGGATGACGGCGCGCGCGGGATAACCGCAGATAACGCGATGCCACCATCCGACCAGTCCCAGCAGCGCCGGCAGGTTCCTCTGCAGGGGGGCTGAGCGGAAGTGCTCGTCCATCTCGTGCGCGCCGTCGAGGAAGGCGCGGAAGTTGCGCGGGCCGATGGCGATCATCACCGGCAGGCCGATGGCGCCCCACAGCGAATAGCGGCCGCCGACCCAGTCCCAGAAGCCGAACACGCGATCGGCCTCAATGCCGAACTTTGCGACCAGGTCGAGTGCGGTCGAGACGGCGGCGAAATGCTTGCCGACAGCTTCCTTGCCGAGCGCCTTCTGCACCCATTTGCGCGCCGTCTCGGCATTGGTCATCGTCTCGACCGTGGTGAAGGTCTTCGAGGCGATGATGAAGAGGGTGGTTTCGGCGGATAGGCCCTTCAGCGTGTCATGGATATGGGCGCCGTCGATGTTGGAGACGTAGTGCGCGCGCGGGCCGTCGTGATAGGGCGCCAGCGCCAGCGTCGCCATGGCCGGGCCGAGATCGGAGCCGCCAATGCCGATGTTGACGATGTCGGTGATCTTCTTGCCGGTGGCGCCGGCGGCCTTACCCGAGCGAATGGCGTCGGCAAAGGCGCCCATGGCGTCGAGCACGGCAAGCACATCCGCCTTGACGTCCTGGCCGTCGACGGTGACGCCCTTGCCCGAGAGGTTGCGCAGCGCCGTGTGCAGCACGGCGCGGTCCTCGGTGATGTTGATCTTCTTGCCGGAAAACATTGCTGCGCGGCGCCCTTCGAGGTCGGCCGCACCGGCGAGCTTTTCGAGCAGCTCCATGGTGTGCTGGTCGACCGCGCATTTCGACCAGTCGAGCAGAAGGTCGTCGTCGCTGGCCGAGAACGTCTCGAAGCGCTTGGGGTCGGCGGCAAAAGCCTCGCGCATCGTGCCCGATGCCGCCGCGCGCGCAGCACGCAAGGCGACAAGCTGTTTGTCGAAGGAGGAATGATCCACTGCCGGCTCCTGATACTTTTTCATGACATCTTATCAGACCGGATGTTTCCGGCGCGTGTCGCGCTGGAGTTATTGAGCCGAATTCCATTTCTTTCAATGCGTGGGGATGACGCAGTGCAACATAGCGGCCGTGTGGCGCAGTATTGCGGTGGTGCAGCATAACGCGACGACGCTGCGCGTCGCGCGAAGGATCACTGGCATAAATCCCAGCGATCAGAAAAATTGATTGGCGCAACCCCTTGTGCCACGGTTACCTTCCGCTGGTCCAGCCAAGCAAAAAAGTTTGGCCATCGAGGAACATCTCCCATGCCACAGCGTAACGACACGGCCATATGGTCCGGCCTGTTCCGGATTTCGGCGGAATCGGGCCAGACCCTGCAGGCGCAGATTCGCCAGGCGATCGTCGCCGCCATCCTCGACCGGCAGATCGCCGCTTCGATGCCGCTTCCGTCCTGCCGAATCCTGGCCGAAAAACTCGGCGTTGCGCGCGGCACCGTGGTGCTGGCGTTCCAGCAACTGGTCGACCAGGGTTTCCTGGTGGCGCGCGAACGTCGTGGCCATTTCGTCAATCCCGATGTGCTGGCCACCCCCGCCAAGCCGCACCAGAAGGCGCCGGACCAGCAGAACGAGATCGACTGGAAGGCACGCCGGCAGATCGCCGCCAGCGACATGCCGCCTCCGGCCAAGCACGACAACTGGATCAAGTCGTCCTACCCCTTCGTCTACGGCCAGTTCGACCCGGCGCTGTTCCCGACCGCCGAATGGCGCGAGTGCAACCGCATGGCGCTGGCAGTGCTCGAGATCCGTAACTGGGCCTCCGACATGGTCGATCGCGACGATCCGCTCTTGATCGAGCAGATCCAGGCGCGACTGCTGCCGCGGCGCGGCATCTTCGCCAATCCGGATGAGATCATCGTGACGCTCGGCGCGCAGAACGCGCTCTATATGCTGGCGACGCTGCTGATGACCAAGGGCTCGAAGGTGGCGATGGAAGATCCCGGCTACCCCGACGCACGCTCGATCTTCAGGCTTGCGGGCGCCGACATCCAGCCGGTTCCGGTCGACCAGTCCGGCATCGTAACCTCTTCCATTCCCAATGATTCCGGCTTCGTGTTCGTCACGCCCAGCCATCATTGCCCGACCATGGTGCCGCTGTCGGCGGAGCGGCGGCAGGATCTTCTGGCGCGCGCAAACCGCCACAACCAGATCATCATCGAGGACGGCTATGACAGCCAGCTTCTCGACGAGGCGCCGCAGCAGGCGCTGAAGAGCCTCGACCGCTCGGGACGCGTCATCTATGTCGGCTCGATGTCGAAGACGCTGGCTCCGGGCCTGCGGCTTGGCTACATCGTGGCTTCTGCTGGACTAATCGCTGAGCTCCGGGCGCTGCGCCGCTTCATGCTGCGTCACCCGCCGGCCAACAACCAGCGCGCCGTCGCGCTGTTCCTGTCGCTCGGCCATCACGAGGCCCTGGTGCGGCGGCTGTCGTCTGCTTTCGACGAGCGGCGCAAGCGTCTGGTCCATGCGATTTCCGCATTCCTGCCGGAATGGCGCTCGACCGATTCAGCCGGCGGCACATCGCTCTGGCTGGAAGGGCCGCGCGGCACCGATTCGCGCGGACTGGCCGAGGCCGCCGCGTCGCGCAGCGTCATCATCGAGCCCGGCGACCGCTTCTTCGACCGCACCGAAAAGCCTTCGCGTTTCATGCGCTTGGGCATTTCCTCGATCGCGCTGCAGCACATCGAGCCGGGCATCCGCGAGCTGGCGACCGCGGCCGGCCGCAGGCCGGCAGCCGCCTGATTTCCTCGTGCCGGGGCCCTGAAGGGCCCCGGTCCCCGACATACTTCCCAGCACTGTTCTTTAGTTCCCTGGCATATGCGACGGGGTCCACTGGCCCATAGGCTGTGCCAATGCCGGCGGCATAGTCGGCGGATAAAGGGGACGAAGCAGGCCGACGGTGGACCAATCACCGCGTCCGGTTTCGCAAGCTAAAGGTGGAGTGCCTCCCATGTCAGTGGCTCTTGAGAAGCAGGATGCGGCTCTTAAGGATACATCGGCCGATCAGCGTTCGCGGCGATCCGGCGGGCGCGAAGCGCGCCGCGCCATGCGGGCAGCACCGCTGGCGGACGATATCAGGCCGGTGCGCGCCGGCCTCGAAGGCGGCAGCTACGGGCCGCTCAACAGGAACGACCAGGAGCGCATCCACGAAGCGGTGCTGACGCTGCTGGAGACCGTCGGCTTCGCCAATGCCATTCCCTCCTGTATCGAAGCGCTGACCGGGGTCGGCGCCGTCTATGGCGACGACGGCCGCATCCGCTTCCCGCGGGGCCTGGTGCTGGACACGATCAAGAAAGCCGCGCGGAATTTTACGCTGCACGGCCAGGACCCGAAGCATGACATGCTGATCCAGGGCAAACGCGTGCATTACGGCACGGCTGGCGCCGCGGTGCATCTGGTCGATGTCGAAAAGCGCGAATACCGCGAGTCGCTGGTGCAGGACATTTACGACGCCGCCCGCCTCGTCGAAGGGCTCGACAACATCCATTTCTTCCAGCGGCCGATGGTACCGCGCGACATTCCCGATCCGCTCGAAATGGACTTCAACACGCTCTACGCCTGCGTGATGGGAACGTCGAAGCATGTCGGCACCTCGTTCACGGTGCGCGAGAACGTGCAGCCGGCGCTGGAAATGCTTTATGCGATCGCCGGCGGCGAGGAGAATTTCCGCGCCCGGCCCTTCGTCTCCAACTCCAACTGCTTTGTCGTGCCGCCGATGAAGTTTGCCGAGGACGCCTGCGGCGTGCTCGAAGCCTGTGTCGAAGGCGGCATTCCGATCCTGCTCCTGTCAGCCGGCCAGGCCGGCGCCACCGCCCCGGCGGCGATTGCCGGCGCAGTGGTCCAGGCTGTGGCCGAAGTGCTCGTCGGTCTCATCTATGTCAACGCCATCAAGCCGGGGCATCCGGCGATCTTCGGCACTTGGCCATTCGTCTCCGACCTCAGGACCGGTGCCATGTCGGGCGGCTCGGCCGAGCAGGCGGTGCTGACTTCGGCCTGCGCGCAGATGGCGCAATTCTACGATCTGCCGGGCGGTTCGGCCGCCGGCATGACGGATTCGAAACTGCCCGACATCCAGTCCGGCTATGAAAAGGGCATCACCGATGTGATGGCTGGCCTGGCCGGCCTCAACCTCGTCTATGAATCGGCGGGGATGCATGCCTCGCTGCTCGGCTTCTGCCTGGAAAGCCTGATCATCGACAACGACATGCTGGGCCATTGCCTGCGCTGCGTGCGCGGCATCGAGGTGACCGATGAAGCGCTTTCCATCGACACCATCACCGAAGTCTGCATGAATGGCCCCGGCCATTATCTCGGCAATGAGCAGACGCTGCGGCTGATGCAGACCGAATATTTCTATCCGGCCGTCGGCGACCGCTTTTCGCCGAAGGAATGGAACGAGAAGGGTCGGCCCGACATCTTGCAGCGGGCGATCATCGAGAAGAAGCGCGTGCTTGCCGAGCGTTTCCCCCGCCATGTGCCGAAGCTGCTCGACGACAAACTGCGCGCTCGCTTCGGCGAGATGATCAAGCTGCCGCGCAGCGGCATGGGTGGGTAAGCCTAACCTTACGAAGTCAGTCCGCGCTTAGCCCAAATCGCTCGACGACCTCGGCGCTGATCAATTTGCCATGCAGCGCCATCAGCACGATCTGCGCATCCAGACTGTCGCCGGTTTCAAGCGCTGCTTCGATGCGACGCTCCGCGTCCAGCCGTCGCTCCGGGCCGTTGGCCTGCTCGAACGTTTGCCGCCCGGCGATACAATAGCCGAACAGCTGCGCCACGGACCGATAGGCCTCCGGCGGCGGTTCGTCCGGCCAATGGTCTTTCATCAGATTGACGATGGTGAGCTTGACGCCCTCGGGAACAAGCGCCGGATGAAGGTCGGCACCGCGTAGCGCGTTGTCGAGTTCCCGCAAATCACCCGAGCGGCCGAACATGCCGAGGAAACCGAGGGAAGAGCGCCGTTTCGCCATGATGGTGTCCCTTGTGCAGGACGCTTCGAGATGACGTATCTGTAGGTCCGGCCCGACCGATACAAGAGCGCCGCCAAGAGAAAAGGCGGCCTGCCCGATGGCAAGCCGCCTTTGATTTTGCCAAGCACTGTCGCTCAGTGATTGTCCCTCGGCACGCCTCTGGTGTGCGCGACGTCCTGATACTTCACCGCCGGCTTCAGCACCATGCCTTCCGAGAACTGATCGACCATGGAGCGCTGGATCTCCTGCCACGGCGTCTGGTGCTGGGGATAGTGATAGCCGCCATTGCCCTGCAGCGCGGCGCGCCGCTTGGCGATCTCGTCGTCGCTGACGAGGATGTTGGCGGTGCCTTTGCGTAAGTCTATGCGCACACGATCGCCGGTCTTGAGCAGCGCCAGGCCGCCGCCAACGGCGGCTTCGGGCGAGGCGTTGAGGATCGACGGCGAGCCCGACGTGCCTGACTGGCGGCCGTCGCCGATGCAGGCCAGCGCGTGGATGCCCTTCTTGATGAGATAGGCAGGCGGCTGCATGTTGACGACCTCGGCGCCACCGGGATAGCCGATGGGACCGGCGCCACGCATGAACAGGATGGTATGCTCGTCGATGCCTTGCGCCGGATCGTCGATGCGGGCGTGATAGTCTTCCGGTCCGTCGAAGACCATGGCATTGCCTTCAAAGGCTTCCGGGTCCTTCGGGTTGGACAGATAGCGTTCGCGGAATTCCGGCGAGATGCCGCTGGTCTTCATGATCGCCGAATCGAACAGATTGCCGCTGAGGTTGATGAAGCCGGCATTGACCTTGAGCGGCTTGTCGACGCTGCGGATGACATCCTGGTTCTCGTTGGCCACGCCGCGGCAATTGTCGCCGATCGATTTGCCATTCACGGTCACGGTGTCGGGATGCGGCAAAAGCCCGGCCTTCAAAAGCTCGGCCACCACTGCCGGCACGCCACCGGCATGGTGGTAGTCCTCGCCGAGATACTCGCCGGTCGGCTGCAGATTGACGAGCAGCGGCACGTTGAGACCGATTGTCTGCCAGTCGTCATTGTTGAGCGGCACGCCGAGATGGCGGGCGATCGCATTGAGATGGATCGGCGCGTTGGTCGAGCCGCCGATCGCCGAATTGACGACAATGGCGTTCTCGAAGGCTTTGCGGGTCATGATGTCGGACGGCTTCAGATCCTCATGCACCATCTCGACGATGCGCCTGCCCGTCTCGTAGGAAATCTGGCCACGCTCGCGGTAGGGTGCGGGGATGGCGGCCGAGCCCGGCAGTTGCATGCCGAGCGCCTCGGCCAGCGAGTTCATCGTGGTGGCGGTGCCCATGGTGTTGCAATAGCCGGTGGACGGCGCCGAGGAGGCAACGATGTCCATGAACTCGTCATAGTCGATCTCGCCGGCCGACAGCCGCTGGCGCGATTCCCAGACGATGGTGCCGGACCCGGTCCGCTTGCCCTTGTGCCAGCCATTGAGCATCGGGCCAACCGAGAGCGCGATGGCCGGGATGTTGACGGTGGCCGCCGCCATCAAAAGCGCCGGCGTGGTCTTGTCGCAACCGATGGTTAGCACGACGCCGTCGAGCGGGTAGCCGTAGAGAACCTCTACGAGGCTGAGATAGGCAAGGTTGCGGTCGAGTGCTGCGGTCGGGCGCTTGCCGGTTTCCTGGATCGGATGGCAAGGGAATTCGAAGGGGATGCCGCCCATCGAGACGATGCCTTCGCGCACGCGCCTGGCCAGTTCGATATGGTGGCGATTACAGGGTGACAGATCCGAACCGGTCTGGGCGATGCCGATCAGCGGCTTGCCGGACATCAGTTCGGCCCGCGTCAGCCCGTAATTCAGGTAGCGCTCGAGATAGAGCGCGGTCATGCCCGGATTGTCGGGATTGTCGAACCACTCCTGCGAGCGAAATTTCTTTTTTCTGGTGGGGGCGCCTGCCATCGTGGTCTCCGTATTTGTAAGACAAATCGATATGGCAACGCGCCTTGGCAGGCAAGAGGTCACACAAGCGCACCCAGACTTTGGTGCGATAGACAGGTGTCGGACCCTGCGTTAGGCCTTTTCGGAGCAACGCGGGAGGGTATCGATGGCTTTGGTGATCGAAGGCGAGGAACGCATTGCCGCCCCCCTGCAGAAAGTCTGGGAAGCGCTGAACGATCCTGACGTGCTGCGGGAAAGCATTCCCGGCTGCCAGAACCTGGAGATGAAATCGCCGACCGAAATGGCGGCGACGGTGGTGGTGAAGATCGGGCCGATCAAGGCGACCTTCAATGGCGAAGTGACGCTGAAGAATTTGAAGCCGCCGCATGCCTACACCATCCAGGGCGAAGGCAAGGGCGGCATTGCCGGCTTCGCCAAGGGCGGCGCCGATGTCACGCTGACGGCGGACGGGCCGGATGCGACGGTGCTGAAATACGCCGCCAAGGCCGATGTCGGCGGGAAGATCGCCCAGCTCGGCAGCCGTCTGATCGAATCGACGTCGAAGAAACTTGCTGGGCAGTTTTTCTCGACGTTTGGGGAAAAGGTGGGTTCCCCTCCCCCTTGAGGGGAGGCTGGCCCGAAGGGCCGGGTGGGGTCCGCGGTGGCGCGCTCGGCATTACTTCTTCACAAGGTCGAGGCAACTCGACGCAGGTTGAGGCAGCTGAGGCGACCCCACCGCCGCGCTTCGCGCGGCACCCTCCCCTCGAGGGGGAGGGGTATCCGCACTACTCAAACACAATGCTCGGCACTGCCGCTTCCGCCGCGCCGCGCTCTTCGTTGACCCGCTCCCAAACCTTCGAAGCGATATTGCGATAAATCTTCGCCTCGGGGCTATCGGGCTTGGATGCCACCACCGGTGCGCCTTCATCCGAGCTTTCGCGGATGCCCATTTCCAGCGGCACTTCGCCAAGGAAGGTCACGCCGAGACGTTCGGCTTCGCGCCGGGCGCCGCCATGGCCGAAAATGTCGTAGCGCTTGCCGGTGTCCGGGGCGACGAAATAGCTCATGTTCTCGACGATTCCGAGCAGCGGCACGTCTACTTTCTTGAACATGTTCAACCCCTTGCGGGCGTCGATCAGCGCCAGATCCTGCGGCGTCGAGACGATGACGGCGCCGGCCAGCGGCACCTGCTGGGCCATGGTCAGCTGGGCGTCGCCGGTGCCGGGCGGCATGTCGACGACGAGCACGTCGAGCCGGCCCCATTCTACTTCGCGCAGCATCTGCGTCAGCGCCGACATCACCATCGGACCGCGCCAGATCATCGGCGTCTCCTCGTCGACGAGGAAGCCCATCGACATCACCTTGAGGCCGTAATTCTCCATCGGTTTCAGGATCTTGCCGTCGACCGTCTGCGGCCGGCCATGGATGTTGAGCAGCCTTGGCATGGACGGCCCGTAAATGTCGGCATCGAGCACGCCGACCCGCAGGCCATTGGCGGCGAGACCAAGCGCGATGTTGACGGCGGTGGTCGACTTGCCGACGCCGCCCTTGCCTGATGCAACCGCAATGATCGCCTCGATGCCGGGCACGCCACGCTTGCCCGAGCTTTGCGAGGCCGGGGCGTGTGGTGCGGGACGCGGCGCGGCTGGCCGAGCCGGTGGTGCCGGTCTGGGTGCGGGGCGCGCCGGAACCGGCGCTTCCATGCCACCACCCTTCTTTTCCGCCGTCAGCGCGACGACGGCGCCGGCGACGCCGGGAATCGCCTTGACGACGCGCTCGGCGGCGGCGCGCAACGGTTCCATCTCCTGCGCGCGGGCAGCGGGAACGGTGATCGAGAAGAATACTTTCGAATCGGCGATGAAAATCTCCGAAACCATGCCGAGGTCAACGATGTTGCCGGTGAAGTCCGGCCCATTGACCGTCTTCAGACGCTCGGTGACGATTTCCTTGGTGACGGACATCAGGTCTTCCTTATGCAAGCTTGCGCCTGAGATAATGCAGTTTCCCGGCAGAACCAAGTCGTGGCGCAACAGCCGGCGTGCTCTGCCCGGAAATCGACGGAATGGCTGAGGTGCCCAACTGCGTCTGGCGTCGCCGCCCGGCGCCGGTTAGCTTGCGCCAATGATCGACAAGCTGGAATTTTTCATCGCGCTGGCCAAGGAGGAGCATTTCGGCCGGGCGGCGGAGGTGTGCGGCGTCACCCAGCCGACGCTTTCGGCGGCGATCAAGCAGCTGGAGGAGCAGCTCGGCGTCATGCTGGTGCTGCGCGGCTCGCGCTTTCAGGGGCTGACGCCGGAAGGAAAGCAGGTGCTGGCGTGGGCGCGCCGCATCGTCGGCGACAGCCGTGCCATGAAGGAAGAGATGCGGGCGGCGCGCCACGGCCTTTCGGGGCGCATCCGCATCGCGGCGATCCCCACCGCTTTAGCGATGGTGGCGCGGCTGACGACGCCATTCCGGGCAAAGCACCCCGGCGTCACCTTCTCCATCCTGTCGCGCACCTCGATCGAAGTGCTGTCGCTGCTTGGCAATTTCGACGTCGATGCCGGCATCACCTACCTCGACAACGAGCCGCTCGGCCGCGTCACCAGCGTGCCGCTCTATGACGAGCGCTACCAGCTGATCACCGCTGTCGGAAATCCGTACTCCGACCGCGACAAAGTGACGTGGGCCGAACTCAGCCAGCTGCCGCTCTGCCTGCTGACGCCGGACATGCAGAACCGCCGCATCATCGACCAGCATCTGGCCGAGGCCGGCGTCGAGATGCGACCGACGCTGGAATCCAATTCAATGATCGTGCTGTTCTCGCATATAAGGACCGGCAAATGGTCGTCGATCATGCCGCTCAACCTTGCGGAAACATTCGGCTTTTCCGAGCCGATCCGGGCCATCCCGATCGTCGAGCCGGATGCCAGCCACACCGTCGGGCTGGTGGCCGCACCGCGCGAGCCGCACACGCCGCTGGTGCAGGCGCTGCTGGACGAGGCGATGGCGCTGGCAGACGATTTCCGCAACCGCCGCTAGGCTAGACAATGCAGGCTGACGGGTTTCGATAGAAAATTTCTATCAAGCAACGGATCAGCTTTATTGATCTCGGGGGTTTCCTCTGATTTCGTAAGCACTTAGCGCGAGACCGCTATCGACCAGGGAGGGCGCTGCATGACGATGCAGCCTGCAAGTACCGAGATCCAGTCGCGCACGGCCGCGATCATCCAGGAGCTGAAGGACCTCGAGGGTCCACTGCTGCCGATCCTGCACGAGATCCAGGAAGAGTTCGGCCATGTGCCGCAGGCAGCACTCCCGGTTATCGCCGATGGGCTGAACCTCTCCAGGGCCGAGGTGCACGGTGTCGTCACCTTCTATCATGATTTTCGCGCTCGCCCGGCCGGCCGGCACGTGCTCAAGCTCTGCCAGGCGGAGGCTTGCCAGTCGATGGGCTCGGATGCGGTTGCCGCCAAGATCAAGCAACTGCTCGGCATCGGTTTCCACGAGACCACCCGTGACGGATCGGTTACACTGGAACCTGTCTATTGCCTCGGGCTTTGCGCCTGTTCACCGTCGGCGATGCTGGATGGTGAGGTGATCGGGCGGCTCGATGACGAGAAGATCGAAGAGATCGTCGCGGAGGTACGCTCATGATCCCGCGCATCTACGTTCCAGGTGACTCCGGCGCGCTGGCGCTCGGCGCCGAAAAGGTCGCCAAGGCGATTCGCGCTGAACTGGCCGAACGTGGCATCGAGGCCAAGATCGTGCGCAACGGCTCGCGCGGCGCCTATTTCCTCGAACCGATGGTCGAGGTCGCGACCGCCGAGGGCCGTGTCGCTTACGGGCCGGTGAAGCCTTCCGATGTCAAGAGCCTGTTCGACAGCGGCTTCCTCAAGGGTGGCCATCACAAGCGCTGGCTGGGCGCGCCTGACAAAATCCCGTTCCTGGCCAAGCAGACGCGCCTGACCTTCGCGCGTTGCGGCATCAACGACCCGCTGTCGCTCGACGCCTACAAGTCGCTCGGCGGACTGAAGGGCCTGCAGAACGCGGTGGCTATGGCGCCGCTCGACATCGTCAAGCAGGTCACCGAATCGGGTTTGCGCGGTCGTGGCGGTGCTGGTTTCCCGACCGGCATCAAGTGGAAGACGGTGCTTGATACCGCCGGTGAACGCAAATACATCGTCTGCAACGCCGACGAAGGCGACAGCGCCACCTTTGCCGACCGCATGATCATGGAGGGTGACCCCTTCGTGCTCATCGAAGGCATGACGATTGCCGGCATCGCCACCGGCGCGACCAAGGGCTTCGTCTATATCCGCTCGGAATATCCGCATGCGGTGGCTGTCATGAACAAGGCTGTCGAGGTCGCCCGCAAGGCAGGCGTGCTGGGCGTCAACGTGCTGGGTTCGCCCAACGCCTTCGACATGGAAATCCGGGTCGGCGCCGGCGCCTATGTCTGCGGTGAGGAAACTTCGCTGCTGAACAGCCTTGAAGGCAAGCGTGGTGTGGTGCGCGCCAAGCCACCACTGCCGGCGATCCAAGGATTGTTCGGCAAGCCGACGGTGATCAACAATGTCATCTCGCTGGCTTCCGTGCCGATCATCATGGACAAGGGTGCCGCCTACTACAAGGATTTCGGCATGGGCCGCTCGCGCGGTACGATCCCGATACAGATCGCCGGCAACGTCAAGCATGGCGGCCTGTTCGAGACGGCGTTCGGCCTGACGCTTGGCGAGATCGTCGACGATATCGGCGGCGGTACGGCCACCGGTCGTCCGGTGAAGGCGGTGCAGGTCGGCGGCCCGCTCGGCGCATATTTCCCGCGTTCGCTGTTCGACACGCCGTTCGACTACGAAGAATTCGCCAAGCGGGACGGACTGATCGGTCATGCCGGCCTCACCGTGTTCGACGACACCGCCGACATGCTGAAGCAGGCGCGGTTCGCCATGGAATTCTGTGCCATCGAAAGCTGCGGCAAGTGCACGCCCTGCCGCATCGGCTCGACACGCGGGGTGGAGACCATCGACAGGCTTGCCGCCGGCATCGAGCCGGAAAAGAACCTGGCTCTGGTCACCGATCTCTGCAACACGATGAAGTTCGGATCGCTCTGCGCGCTGGGGGGCTTCACGCCCTACCCGGTGATGAGTTCGATCACCCATTTCCCCGAAGATTTCAAGCCCGCGCCGACGCGCGTGGCTGCTGAATAGGAGCTGGCAGATGAATATCAAGGCCGACTTCCCGACACTCATCGAAGAACTCGACTACGGAACCCCGGAATCGAAGGCGCAGAAGCAGGTCACGCTGGTCGTCGACGGCCGCAGTATCAGCGTGCCGGAGGGTACGTCGATCATGCGCGCGGCGATGGAAGGCGGGGTCGAGATCCCAAAACTCTGCGCCACGGACATGTTGGACTCGTTCGGCTCCTGCCGCGTCTGCCTGGTTGAGATCGAAGGGCGCGGCGGCACGCCGGCATCCTGCACGACGCCGGTCGGCGAAGGCATGGTGGTGCGCACGCAATCCGAGCGGCTCGACGCCATCCGCCGCGGTGTCATGGAGCTTTACGTCTCCGACCATCCGACCGGCTGGAACGAGAAGGCCGGTACCGGCGCCAGCGAGTTCGACGTTGTGGCGAAGTCGGTCGGCCTGACCGAGAACCGCTTCGGCATCGAGGGCCGCAACCACGTCAAGCCGGAAAACGGCGTGGCGCCCGGCCATGGCTCGCAGGCGGTCGACTACATCGCCCGCGATGAGTCCAACCCCTATTTCACCTATGATCCGGCGCAATGTATCGTCTGCTCGCGCTGCGTGCGGGCCTGCGAGGAGGTGCAAGGCACCTTCGCGCTGACGATCGAGGGCCGCGGTTTCGAATCGCGCATGGTCGCCGGCATGCATGAGGATTTCATCGCCTCCGAATGCGTGTCCTGCGGCGCCTGCGTGCAGGCCTGTCCGACCGATGCGCTGCGTGAAAAGACCGTGCTTGAGAAAGGCATGCCCGAGCGTTCCGCCGTCACCACCTGTGCCTATTGCGGCGTCGGCTGCTCTTTCAAGGCCGAAGTGAAGGGCGACGAAGTCATTCGCATGATGCCCTACAAGGACGGCAAGGCGAACCACGGCCATTCCTGCGTGAAGGGCCGTTTCGCCTATGGCTACGCGACCCACAAGGACCGCATCCTGTCGCCGATGATCCGGGAAAAGGTCAGCGATCCCTGGCGCGAGGTGAGCTGGGAAGAGGCGATTGCCCACACCGCCAAGGAATTCCGCCGTATCCAATATCAGTACGGACGCACCTCGATCGGCGGTATTACGTCCTCGCGCTGCACGAACGAGGAGACCTATCTGGTGCAGAAGCTGGTGCGCCAGGGCTTCCGCAACAACAATGTCGACACCTGCGCCCGCGTCTGCCACTCGCCGACCGGCTACGGCCTCGGCCAGACCTATGGCACCTCGGCCGGCACCCAGGATTTCGATTCCGTCGAGTTCACCGATGTTGCCGTCATCATCGGCGCCAATCCGGCTTCCGCGCATCCTGTGTTTGCTTCGCGGCTGAAGAAGCGGCTGCGCCAGGGCGCCAAGCTGATCGTGCTCGATCCGCGCCGGACCGAAATGGTCAAGTCGGCGCATGTCGAGGCCGACTACCACCTGCCGCTGAAGCCGGGCACCAACGTGGCGGTGCTGACGTCGCTGGCGCATGTCATCGTCACCGAAGGGCTTTTCGACGAAGCCTTCATCCGCGAACGCTGCGATTGGACGGAGTTCCAGGACTGGGCCTCCTTCGTCGCTTTGCCGGAGAACAGCCCCGAGACCGTCGGCAAGCTGTCCGGCGTCGACCCGGAGCTGATCCGCGGCGCTGCGCGGCTCTATGCCAAGGGCGGCAACGGCGCGATTTACTACGGCCTCGGCGTCACCGAACACAGCCAGGGTTCGACCACGGTTATGGCTATCGCCAACCTTGCCATGGCGACCGGCAATATCGGCCGCCCGGGCGTCGGCGTGAATCCGCTGCGCGGCCAGAACAATGTGCAGGGCTCATGCGACATGGGCTCGTTCCCGCATGAGCTGCCGGGCTACCGCCACATCTCCGGCGAGGCGGTGCGCGACATCTACGAGACTTTGTGGGGCGTGAAGCTCGATGACGAGCCGGGCCTGCGCATCCCCAACATGCTGGATGCTGCGGTCGACGGCTCCTTCAAGGGCATCTACATCCAGGGCGAGGACATCCTGCAGTCCGACCCTGATACCAAGCATGTCGCGGCGGGCCTGGCGGCGATGGAATGCGTGGTCGTGCACGACCTGTTCCTCAACGAGACAGCGAACTACGCGCATGTCTTCCTGCCGGGCTCGACCTTCCTGGAGAAGGACGGCACCTTCACCAATGCCGAGCGCCGCATCAACATGGTGCGCAAGGTGCTGGAGCCGAAGGCGCGCTATGCCGACTGGGAAGCGACGCAGGAGCTCGCCCGTGCGATCGGGCTTGACTGGAACTACCAGCATCCCTCCGAGATCATGGACGAGATCGCCAAGACGACGCCAAGCTTCGCCGGCGTGTCCTTCGATCTGCTCGACCGTGTCGGATCGGTGCAATGGCCCTGCAACGAGAAGGCCCCGCTCGGCACGCCGATCATGCATATCGACGGCTTCGTGCGCGGCAAGGGCAAGTTCATCCGCACCGAATATGTGGCGACCGACGAGCGGACCGGGCCGCGTTTCCCGTTGCTGCTGACCACCGGCCGCATCCTCAGCCAGTACAATGTCGGTGCCCAGACCAGGCGCACCGAAAACGTCATGTGGCACTCGGAAGACCGGCTTGAGATCCATCCGCACGATGCCGAGAACCGCGGCCTGCGCGATGGCGACTGGGTGCGGCTGACCAGCCGTTCGGGCGAGACGACGCTGCGTGCGCTGATCACCGACCGGGTGTCGCCGGGTGTGGTCTACACGACGTTCCACCATCCGGACACGCAGGCCAACGTCATCACCACCGACTTCTCCGACTGGGCGACCAATTGTCCGGAGTACAAGGTGACCGCCGTGCAGGTCGGCGCGTCGAACGGGCCGTCGGAATGGCAGCGCGAATATGACGAGCAGGCGCGCAACAGCCGCCGCATCGCTCGGCTGCAGGCGGCCGAGTAGTCTTGGCCGTGCGCCGCAAAGCTACGACGCAGACCTCGCGGCTGGCGCACCGTGCCAGCGGCACGACCTCGGCCAACCGCATGGTGCCGGAGGAGACGCCGGTGGCGTTCTCGTTCGCCGGCACCACCCATGCGGTGATGATGGCGAGCCCGGCCGATTTCGAGGATTTCGCGCTCGGCTTCTCGCTGACCGAAGGCATCATCGCAGATCCCCAGGAGATCGAGGCGATCGAGGTCGAGGACCACGGCGCCGGCATCGACATCCAGATCCGGCTCAAGGACCAGGCCAACACCCGCTTCGAGGCGCGGCGCCGGCGCTTGGCCGGACCGGTCGGCTGCGGGCTGTGCGGCATCGAATCCATCGAGGAAGCGATGCGCTCGGTCAATAGGGTCGGTGCGTCAAAACTTACGCTTGATGCCGACGACATCACCCGTTCGGTGAAGCTGCTGTCGAAGGTGCAGCCTCTGCATTCGGAAACCGGCGCCGTGCATGCCGCGGGCTTCTATGTACCGGGCAAAGGCATCGTCATGGCGCGCGAGGATGTCGGCCGCCACAATGCCCTGGACAAGCTGGCCGGCGCGCTGGCCAAGGCCGGCATCGGCGGCGCCACCGGCGCTGTTGTCGTGACCAGCCGCGTTTCGGTCGAGATGGTGCAGAAGACGGCGGCCATCGGCTCTGCCTTCATCATGGCCGTGTCGGCGCCGACCGCGCTTGCCATCCGCACCGCTGATGAGGCCGGCATGACGCTGGTGGCGCTGGTGCGCGGCGACGATTTCGATGTTTTCACCCACCCGGAACGGGTGGTCTTGGGAGTTGCCCAGCATGTCGCATGACGAAGACCACATCACGAGCACCAGGGAAAAGCTGGTGCGGATGGCTAATCAGATCGCGGCCTTCTTCCATTCGAGGCCACGCGACGAAGGCGTAGCGGGTGTGGCCGAGCACATCAACAAGTTCTGGGAGCCCAGGATGCGCCGCCAGCTCTTCGAGATGCTGGACGGCGGCGGCGAAAATTTTGACGAGCTCGTCGTCGAGGCCTCTGCCCGGATCAAGCGGCCAAAGACCGAGGAGCAGGCCGATATGAGCATTGGCTACGTCCAGCCCGCAGATACAGAGAGCGCCGCTCCCCAGAAATAGGCTCCCCAGAAGGGGCCGGGCGAAAGCGGTTCGGACCGCAAGGCTATATTCCTGTTTTCTAAAGTTTGACTGCCGCATCCGGCAGGCGTCTGCTATTGTCAGCGATCAGATATCGTCTGGCCGGGCGGGATGAAGTCGTGAGGCCGATCGAGACGCGATATGCCCTCAGCGGCGACGTGCGGATCGCCTATCAGGTGGTCGGCCAGGGATCGTTCGACCTGGTTTTCGTGCCCGGCTTCATTTCCAATCTCGACCTGCATTGGGAAGACGAGGGTTATACCAGGCTGCTGAAACGGCTCTCGGCGTTCTCGCGGCTGATCCTGTTCGACAAGCGCGGCACCGGCCTGTCCGATCGGGTCGACGCACGCCATCTGCCCAGCCTAGAGACCCGCATGGACGACGTGCGCGCGGTGATGGATGCCACCGGCAGCGGCCGTGCCGCCCTGCTCGGCGCCTCGGAAGGCGCGCCGCTGGCAATGCTGTTTGCCGCCACTTATCCGGAACGGACGCGGGCGCTGGCGCTCTATGGCGGCTATGCGCATTTCCACAAATGGGTGATGCCGCCGGACCGCCTCGAGGCCTTCATCGCGACGGCCGGCACCGAGTGGGGCACCGGCGCCACTTTGCCCAACTTCGCGCCGGGCCGGGTCGATGACCCGCATTTCACCCAGTGGTGGGCGCGCTTCGAACGGCTGTCGGCCAGCCCGACGGCAGCGGCGGCCCTGGCCCGGATGAATGCCGACATCGACGTGCGCGATGTGCTTTCGGCGATCGGCGCACCGACGCTGCTCATCCATCGCCGCAACGATGTGCGGGTCGACCCCGCTGCCAGCCGCTTCCTGTCGAAAAAGATCGCGAATGCGCGACTGGTCGAAATCCCCGGGCGCGATCACCCGATCTGGACCGGCGATGTCGACCGGGTGGCCGACCTGATCGAAGAGTTCCTGACCGGCGAGCGCGCCGTGGCCGAAGCGGAACGCGTGCTTGCCGCTCTTCTGGCGACACGTATCTACGACACGGCGCGGGTGGGCGAACGCATGTGGAACGAACGCAGCCAGCGCTTCCAGGAGACCTGGCGGCAGCTGGTCGGCCGTCATGGCGGACGCATCGCCGGCATCCAGGGCGAGTGGATGATCTCGCGCTTCGACGGGCCGGCGCGGGCCATACGCTGTGCGGCGGCGCTGCGCGATGCGGCGCAGCATATGGGCATTGCAAGCGCCCAGGGCGCGCATGTCGGCGAGGTCGAAATGCGCGGGCCGCCGGTCGGGCTGATGGCCCGGGTGACGATGCAGATCGCCGCCCATGCCGGGCGCGGCGATATTCTGGCGTCGCGGCTGGTCGCCGACCTGGCGGCCGGTTCCGGGCTGCATTTCATCGATGCCGGGCGCGTCACGGTGGACGAGCTGGACGAGCCGCTGGCGCTGGTCCAGGCGACGTCGGAACAGCATCTCGAGCCGGCCTGCCGTCCCAAGGCCAAGCCTGCCGAGCCGGCTCAACTGACGGCGCGCGAAAGCGAGGTGGTGGGCCTGATCGCCGACGGCAAGAGCAATGCCGCAATCGCTGCCGAGTTGAGGCTGAGCGAGCATACGGTCAAGCGTCACGTCGCAAACATATTGCTGAAGCTCGACCTGCCGTCGCGGGCGGCGGCAGCGGCATTTTCCGCCAGGCACACTGGCCCGGACGGGCCATAGCAGCCATGGCGCTTTCGGGCGAAGCGGCCAAGGGCGCGCGGGCGCTACCAATTCTCTCCATGCAGCCCAGGCGGATGTCGCCGGGAAGGCGCTGCGAACGGAGGATGCAATGCTGAAGTCAAACAGGTCGATCAAATCGCTGGTGATAGCGGCAAGCGTTGGCGCGCTGTTCACCATCGCCCCTGCCAAGGCCGAGGATGCCGCGGCGGCCGCCGCTTACAAGGACATCGAGGCGACGCTGGGCTCGGTGCCGGACATGTTCAAGACGCTGCCGGATGTCGCGGTTGCCGGCGCCTGGGCCGAGATCAAGGGCGTTCAGCTCAACCCCAAGACCGCGCTCGACGGCAAGACCAAGGAGCTGATGGGGCTGGCCGTCGCCTCGCAGATCCCCTGCCAGTACTGCATCTATTTCCACACCGAGGCAGCCAAGCTCAATGGCGCGACCGATGAGGAGATCAAGGAGGCGATCGCGATGGCGGCCATCGTGCGCCACTGGTCGACGATGCTCAACGGCAGCCAGGTCGATTTCGCGACCTTCAAACAGCAGACCGACGGCGTGTTCGCGGCCGTCAAAGCCAAGTCGCAGTGAAAGACCCTGCCCGGCGGCGAGCGCCGGGCAGTGCTTCTGATCATCAACCGCCCGACCGACGGGCCATGGAGGAAATAATGCTGACCAAGACGCAAAGCGTGGACGGCGCGGCGATCAAGAAAGCGATCGAAGGACGGGACGGCAGGATGCTTGCGAGCTTCTATGCCGACGATGCACTGGTGCGGGTGATCGATCGCAACAACCCGCCGAGCAAGCCGCGCGAGATCCGCGGCCGGGCCGCGATCAGCACGTTCTGGGACGATATCTGCAGCCGGGCAATGACCCACAAGGTCGACACCACCATCGCCGATGGCGACAACCTCGCCTTCACCCAGGCCTGCGCCTATCCGGACGGAACGAAAGTGTTCTGCGCAGCGATGCTGGAGTTGAAGAACGGCCGCATTGCACGACAGACCGTCGTGCAAGCCTGGGACGAGTGAGGAGGCCGACATGTTCAGCGCCAGATGGCAGATCGACGCCAAATTCGGGCACAAGCAGACCGTGCTTGAACTGCTCAAGAAATGGGAGCGCGAAATCGGCTCTCAGGTCGGCATCGCCGACCTCAAGTTCCAGATCATGACCGGCTCGATCGGCGCGCGGGAGGCGACGGTCGAGTCGCATCACCAGGTCGAGAGCCTGGCCCAGTTGGAGGCGTTCTTCGCCAAGATCGGCAAGATCGATGCGCACGCCAAATGGGGCAAGGAGATGGAGCCCTATGTCGTGTCAGGCACCAGCCTCTGGAACATCTACCGCATCGTGGAGTAGTGGCTGACGCCCTTCTCCCCCGGCAACGAAGGGGCAATCGCATAGGAGACCGGGGCTTTCGCTCTACGATCTACCCCCACCCCTAACCCTCCCCACAAGGGGGAGGGAGACTTCCATTGGCGCTGACATCGGCAGATTGCCGACGTTTTGACGCCGAGTAAGAGCGCGGCAGCATTCCCTCCCCCTTGTGGGGAGGGTTAGGGTGGGGGTCTATCTTCGTAAGAATCCATATGCGATCGCCCCGCCGGCAACGGGGAGAAGGGAAGCGGCGCTGCTACATAAGGCCAAGCTGCTTGTAGAAGCCGAGCGCGTCGTAATAGTCGCTCTGGGTCGCGATCTTGCCGTCCTTGACCGAAAACATCGAGGCACCGGTGAAGGAGAACTTCTTGCCGGTGGCGGCGGTGCCGTCGGCCCAGGCGCCGGTATTGGTGCCGGAAAACTCCCATTCGAACGAGACGCGATCGCCCTCCACGACGGGCGCACCCTTCATCGTCCAGACGGCATCTGGAACGGCCTTGAGGAAATTGTCGATGACGCCGGTCTTGGCGGCCTCCTTGCCTTTGACCGGTTTGCCGACCGAGGCGTCGTAATAGGTGACGTCGTCGGCGAAGTAGCCGGCGGCCTTGGCCGAGTCATGCGCATTCCAGGCGGCGAGATAGGCTTCGACCACCGATTGCGCAGTATCGGCGGCTAAGGACGGCGCCGTGGCGAAAAGCGTCGCGGCGATGGCTGCGGTTGTCATAAACTGGCGGCGATGCATGGTTATTTCCTCCCTGGTTGAATGCTTGTATTGCGCGCTCAAGCGCTAGCCGTGGGCTACCATCACATGCCGCACGGCGGTGTAGTCCTCCAGCGCATAGAGCGACATGTCCTTGCCGTAGCCTGATTGCTTCAATCCGCCATGCGGCATCTCGTTGGTCAGCATGAAATGGGTGTTGATCCAGGTGCAGCCATATTGCAGGCGGGCGGCCGTCGCCATGGCGCGTGATACGTCCTTGGTCCACACGGATGACGCCAAGCCGTAGTCGCTGTCATTGGCCCAGTTCACCGCTTCATCGACTTCCGTGAAACGCGTGATCGAGACGACCGGCCCGAACACTTCGCGGCGCACGATTTCGTCTTCCTGCAGCGCGCCGGCGACGACGGTCGGCTGGTAGTAGAAGCCGGACCCCTCGCCCGGCTTGCCGCCGGTGGTGATCTCGATGTGCTTCAGTTCAGAGGCGCGCTCGACGAAGCTCGACACGCGGTCGCGTTGGCGACGCGAGATCAGCGGCCCGATTTCGTTTTCGGTATCGTCCGGCTGGTTGTACCTGATGGTCGAGACGGCGGAGGAGAGATCGGCGACGAGCTTGTCGTAGATCTTCTTGCCGGCATAGATGCGGCAGGCGGCGGTGCAGTCCTGGCCGGCATTGTAGTAGCCGAAGGCGCGCAGGCCGTTGACCACCGCACCCAGGTCGGCATCGTCGAAGACGATGACCGGCGCCTTGCCGCCAAGTTCGAGATGCGTGCGCTTGACCGACTTGGCGGCGGCCTGCAGCACCTTCTTGCCGGTGGCGACGTCACCGGTGATCGAGATCATGTTGACCTTGGCGTGGTTGATCAGCGTGTTGCCGACGCTGTCGCCACGGCCGAGCACGACATTGACGACGCCTTCGGGAAGGATGTCGGCAAGGATCTTCGCCAGCTTGAGCGAAGTCAGCGGCGTCTGTTCCGACGGCTTGAAGACGACGGTGTTGCCGCCGGCGATCGCCGGCGCCAGCTTCCAGGCCATCATCATCAGCGGATAGTTCCACGGCGCGATCGAGGCGACGATGCCGATCGGGTCCCGCCGCACCATCGAGGTGTGGCCGGGCAGATATTCGCCGGCGACTACGCCGGGCATGGAACGCACCGCACCGGCAAAGAAGCGGTAGCAGTCGACGATTGCGGGGATTTCGTCATTGAGCACGGCATTGATCGGCTTGCCGCAGTTCAGCGCCTCGAGCGCGGCGAATTCCTTGGCCTCAGCCTCGATGCGATCGGCGATCTTGAGAAGATAGGCCGAGCGCTGCGCCGGTGTGGTGCGCGACCAGGTGATGAACGCCTTTTCGGCCGCAGTCACCGCCGCCTCGATCTGGGCGGGGCTTGCTTCCGGCAGGTTGAGAATGGTCGCCCCGGTCTTTGGATTGAGGATCGGCTCCTCGGTCTCGGCGCCGTTCTCGAATTTCGAGCCGATCAGCATCTGGGTGTCCATGGACGTCTCTCCCTTACGAACTGACGTTACTTGCCCGAACCGGCGATCTGGTCGCCGTCGCGGGTGAGGTAATAGGCAAACAGGATGGGCAGCAGCGTCACCAGCATGACGACCATGGCCACGACATTGGTGACCGGTCGCTGGCGCGGACGGATCAGTTCCTCGAGCATCCAGATCGGCACGGTCTGCTGCTGGCCGGCGGTGAAGGTGGTGACAATGACCTCGTCGAACGACAGCGCGAAGGCGAGCATGCCGCCGGCGAGCAGTGCGGTGGCGATGTTGGGCAGCACGACATGCCGGAAGGTCTGGAAACCGTCGGCGCCGAGGTCCATCGAGGCCTCGATCATCGAGCCGGAGGTGCGACGAAAGCGGGCGACCGCGTTGTTGTAGACGACGACCACGCAGAAGGTGGCGTGGCCGAGCACGATCGTCCAGAACGAGAACGGGATATCGGCCAGCGAGAAGGCCGAGCGCAGCGCGATGCCGGTGATGATGCCGGGCAGCGCTATCGGCAGGATGACCAGCAGCGAGATAGTCTCGCGGCCGAAGAATTTTGTCCGCGACACGGCGGCGGCGCACAGCGTGCCCAGCACCAGCGCAATCGCCGTCGAGATGGCAGCGACACGGACAGAGAGCGACAGCGCCTGCCAGACATCCGGCCGGTTCCAGGTGACGGCGAACCATTGCGTGGTCAGCCCGGGCGGCGGCCAGACGAAGCTCTTTTCCTCCGTGGTGAAGGCGTAGACGAAGATCAGCAGGATAGGCAGATGCAGGAAGAGCAGGCCGCAAGCTGCTGCGATCTTGAGGCCAGGCGGGGCGGATTGCGAACCGTCAGAGCGCATCGAACGCCCCCATGCGCTTGGCGCCCCAGAGGTAGAAACCCATGATGACGATGGGCACCACGGTGAAGGCGGCGGCGAGCGGAATGTTGCCGGCGGTGCCTTGCTGCGAATAGACCGCCTGGCCGATGAACAGGCGCGACGTGCCGATGATCTGCGGGATGATGTAGTCGCCCAGCGTCAGTGAGAAGGTGAAGATCGAGCCGGCGACGATTCCGGGCAGTGCCAGCGGGAACAGCACGTTGCGGAAGGTCTGGCCCGGCGACGCCCCAAGATCGGAAGACGCCTCGACCAGATTGCCGGGGACGCGCTCCAATGCCGCCTGCACCGGCAGGATCATGAAGGGCAGCCAGACATAGACGAAGACGATGAAGGTGCCGGTGGCCGAGACCGACAGCGAATTGCCGCCGACGACCGGCAGCGACAGCCAGCCATCGAGCACCCAGAGCAGATGCAATTTGGCGAGCAGCCAGGTCAGAATGCCTTCCTTGGCCAGGATCAGCTTCCAGGCATAGATCTTGACCAGGTAGCTCGACCACAGCGGCAGCATGACGCCGAGATAGAACAGCGCCTTCCAGCGGCCACGGGCATAGCGCGCCGCGTAGTAGGCGATTGGGAAGGCGATGATGGCCGAGGCCAGCGTGACCAGCGCCGCCATCGTCACCGTGCGCAGGATGATGTCGAGATTGGCGGCCTGGAACAGGTCGCCATAGGTCTTCAGCGTGAACTCACGGTTGATGAGGCCGGAGAATTCGTCGATCGAGAAAAAGCTCTGTGCCAGCAGCGCGAACAGCGAGCCGATATAGACGACGCCCAGCCACAGAACCGGCGGCAGCAGCATGAGGAAGAGCAGCAATTGCGGCCGACGCCAGAAAAGGTCCGACAGCGCACCGCGCATACCGCCGCTGCCGGGCAGGATGGCGGGTGCGGTGGCGCGCGGTATGGCGGCGTCGAGGCTCATGCCGGCTCGTCCATCAGATGCAGATGCTCGCGGTTAAAGGTCAGCACCACCGCTTCGCCTTCCGCCGGCAATTTTGTTCCGGCCGGCACGATGGCGTGCAGCCTCAAGCCGTCGGCGTCGAGCGCCAGCTTTGTGGTGGCGCCGAGATAGTTGGTTCCGACCAGGCGCGCGGCAACGCCATCGCCTTTCGCAGCGCGGCCGATGCGGATGGACTCAGGGCGCAAGCTGCCCCAGCGGTGCTGGCCGGAGTAACGCTGGACGAAATCCGGCGGCAGCACGTTGGACGAGCCGACGAAATCGGCGACGAAACGTGTCTTCGGACGCTGGTAGATGTCTTCCGGCGTACCGATCTGCATGATCTTGCCGTCATTGAAGACGGCGACGCGGTCGGCCATCGACAGCGCTTCGCCCTGGTCATGGGTGACGAAGACGAAGGTGATGCCGAGCGCCTTCTGCAGCGACTTCAGCTCTTCCTGCATGTTCTCGCGCAATTTGAGGTCGAGCGCGCCGAGCGGCTCGTCGAGCAGCAGCACCTTGGGCTGGTTGACCAGCGCACGGGCAAGCGCGACGCGCTGGCGCTGACCGCCGGAGAGCTGGCCGGGACGGCGGGCGCCATAGCCGGGCAGACGCACGAGCGACAGCGCCTCTTCCGCCGCCTTCTGCCTTTCGGCCTTGCCGACGCCCTTGACCATCAGCCCGTAGGCGACGTTGTCGAGCACGTTCAGATGCGGGAACAGCGCGTAGTCCTGGAACACGGTGTTGACGTTGCGACGATAGGGCGGCACGCCCTCGGCGCGCTCGCCGAAGATCGAGATCGAGCCCGAGGTCGGCTGCTCGAAACCGGCGATGAGGCGCAGGCACGTCGTCTTGCCGGACCCCGAGGGACCGAGCATGGCGAAGAACTCGCCCGGCACGATGTCGAGATCGACCGCATCGACGGCACGCACGCTGCCGAAATGGCGAGACACTTTCTGGAAGGAAACGGCCGAGGTCATGGGTTGCCAGTCTGTTGCCAGTTTGATGTGTTGATGTCGCGCGCCGCCCTACCTCCTCCTTGTGGGGAGGTCGGGGCGAAGCCGCTGGTGGGGGTGGCCTGACACGAACCGCCGCGACCCCCACCCCGACGCTGCGCGTCGACCCTCCCCACAAGGGGAGGGTAAAGGCGAAATTACCGTCCGCCGATGACGCCGATATAGTCCGACACCCAGCGGTAATACGGCACGCACTGGTCGTTCTGCGTGGCGCACTTCGAGACCGGAGTCTTCCAGAACTTGATCTTGTCGAAGTTGTCGTAGCCGTTGGTCTTGCAGCCTTCGTCGGTCAGAAGCTCGTTGCCCTTGCAGGCAGCGGGGACGACCGGCAACGAACCAAACCAGGCCGAGACATCGCCCTGCACCTTGGGCGACAGCGAATGTTCGAGCCACATATAGGCGCAGTTCGGGTGCGCGGCGTCGGCCTCCATCATGGTGGTGTCGGCCCAGCCGGTGACGCCTTCTTCCGGCACGGTCGAGGCGACCGGCTTCTTGGCGGCGACCAGCGTGTTGACCTGGTAGGGCCACGAACCGGAGGCGACGACGCCTTCGTTCTGGAAGTCGTCGACCTGGATAGCGGCGTCATGCCAATAGCGGCCGACCAGCGTGCGCTGGACGCGCAGCAATTCGAGCGCCGCCTTGTACTGGTCTTCGTTCAGCTCGTAGGGATCCTTGATGCCGAGTTCCGGCTTGTGGAACATCAGATAGTTGGCGGCATCGGCAATGTGGATCGGGCCGTCATAGGCCTGGACGCGGCCTTTGTTCGACTTGCCGTCAGGCAGGTTCATTTCCTCGAAGACGACGTTCCAGCTCTTGGGCGCTTCCTTGAAGACATCGGTGTTGTACATCAGGATGTTCGGACCCCACTGATAGGGGACGCCGTAGTGCACCTTGTCGACGGTGAACCAGGGCGCATCCTTCAGCCGGTCGTCGACAGTCTTCCAGCTCGGGATGAGATCGGTGTTGATGGGCTGCACGCGCTTGCCGGCAACGAGGCGCAGCGAAGCGTCACCCGAAGCGGTGACGAGGTCGAAGCCGCCCTCATTCATCAGCGAGACCATCTCGTCGGACGTATTGGCGGTCTTGACGTTGACCTTGCAGCCGCTCTCCTTCTCGAAGGAGGTTACCCAGTCATAGCCCTTGTCGGTTTCGCCGCGCTCGATATAGCCGGGCCAGGCAACGATGCTGACCTCGCCTTCGCCCTTGCCAAGCTCCTTGACCTGGGCGACGGCCTGACCGGAAAAGGTCAGCGCGACCGTCAAAGCCGTGCACGTCTTCAGAAATGAATTCATCGTCAATCTCCCATTTTGGCGCCTGACTGCGAAGCCGGTCTTCGCTGCGGTCAGCCGCAGGCTGAAAAGTGTCAGTTCGTCCGATGGACACTTACCGCTCTAGCGGCGGTTCGGTCCCTGAAATGAAAAGTGCTTGGAAAATTCCGGTTTCGCAAATTGATTTATCAGAAACACGATATCGGTTTTTCCGATAGATAGCTGCACATCCGATCAGCGCTGCTGGCGTACCGTCCGCTGCGATTGGGCAAGGCCGATGAAGTCGCGTGCCGCCTGCGGCAGGCCGGAGCCGCGGCGCCAGACCATGCCGACCTGGACCACCGGCAAAGTGCCTGAAATATCACGCGATTCAATGCGGTCGCCTTCCAGCGACCAGGGCCGATAGACGAGGTCGGGCAGCAGCGCCACGCCGGCGCCTGTGGCGACGAGGCTGCGCACCGCTTCGACCGAGCGGGTGCGGAAGGCGACATGCGGCTTGGCGCCGATCGCCGCCAGAAGCTTGCCGGTACTTTCCTCGATCTCGTCGACGGTGAGCATGATCAGCGGTTCGCCGACAATATCGCCAATGCCGATAATGTCGGCGCTGGCCAGTTTGTGGCCGAGCGGCACCCACAACCGGTAGGCCGAGACTTCGAGGATTTCCGACTGCAGCGCCGTGCGGTCGCGCAAGTTAGAGGTGACCATGACGGCGATATCGAGCTTGCCGCCGATCAGGAGGTGCTCGAGATAGTCGCCATTGTCCTCGATGGCCGAAACATCGACGCCGGGATAGGCGCGGCGGTAGCGCGCCAGAAGGTCGGACAGCACATAGCCGGCGACCAACGAGGTGACGCCGAGCTGCAGGCGTCCGCCAGCCACCACCTGGTCGTCGGAGAAAGCCCGGCGCGCGTCAGACACGTCGGCAAGGATCTTGGTGGCATGGCGCAGAAACTGGTGGCCTTTGTGGGTGATGTTGA
Organism: Mesorhizobium sp. P3_A2; assembly: GCF_056403115.1. NCBI lineage: Bacteria > Pseudomonadati > Pseudomonadota > Alphaproteobacteria > Hyphomicrobiales > Phyllobacteriaceae > Mesorhizobium > Mesorhizobium sp. P3_A2. The sequence continues at coordinate 212,275 of NZ_JBFUGC010000005.1, read as the reverse complement.
GGCCGCGCGGATGGCGCTCGAACAGTTCGACGCCAAGATCGCTTTCCAGTTCCTTGATTGCCTCGGTGACCGAGGATTGCGAGATGGAGAGGTTTTGGGCCGCGCCCGACACCGTGCCTTGCTCGGCGACGGCAATGAAGAACTGCAATTGGCGGATGGTGAAGGCCATGGCCGGACTAAACACCGGCGCAGCAGGGAAGGAAAGCCGGCGCCGGGCTTATCCCTGGCAGGATATCTGGCGCCGCGCGCTCAGCCGAACAACAGCCTGATGCGCCGCCGCCAGGCCGAGCCATAACGCAAGGCAAGCATGCAGGTCGCTTCCAGCGCCACCACGATGACGATGATGCGAAAGCCGATGGCATAGGAATCCCGACCGCTGCCGCGCATGAGATAGCCGGTGACCAGAAAACCCGTATTCCAAAGCGTGGCACCGAGCAGCGTCGCTGCCGCGAAGGGTAGTGGCGGCAGGCGGAGTGCGCCGGCCGCGATCGGCAGGTAGTTGCGAACCGTCGGAATGAACTGCGCCAGCAAGGAGACCCGCACGTGATGGCGGCGATAGGCCTCGCCGAGCCTGGAATAGGTCGCATAGCGCAGGCAGACATATTTGCCGAAACGCTCGACCAGCCTGTCAGCGCGATCCAATCCAATCCGCCGTCCCACTCCATACCAGACAAGGCAGCCTGTAATGGCGGACAGCGTCGTCACCAGGAGCAGGACCGCCAGCCTCGATAGATCAGGCGCTGCCGTCATGCCGAGGAACAGCAACAGGACATGCGAGGGCGGCAGCGGCAGGATCTTTTCGGTAAAGGCGAGGCAGGCGACGCCGAGCAGGCCGAGGCCCAGGATCGCCGACAGCGGATCGGTCATGAGAAGCGCCAGTCATAGGTCTTGAGGTTCTTAATCCTGGACACCTTATACACCGCACGGGTTTGACACCGCACCACGCAACATATGCGACCGGCGATGCAGCCCGCGTAATGCACAACATCGCCTTTGCGATATCGGGCGGCGGCATGGCCGGGATCACGGCGCACCAGTCGCTGGTGTTTGGCTAGAACTGGTCCACTGGAATCGCGCTAGGCCGCCGCGATGCTGAGGCGCGCTCCCGCCTCGGCGAGTGCTACGGCAATGTCGCGCGGCGGCGGCTGGTCTGTGGCGAGTTCGGAAAAACCGTCGAAGCCGCAGACCTGGACCAGACCCTGGCGGCCGAATTTTGTGTGGTCGGTGATGACAAGGGAGCGCTGGCCGCGCGACAGCACCATGCGGGCGAACTCCGCCTCTTCCAGATCATAGTCCGCCAGCCCCGCGGCGGCGTCCACCGCGCCGATCGAAATCACCGCGTGGCTGACCGAGAAGCGGCTGACGAAGTCGATCGCCGAGACGCCGAAGGCTGCCCCGGAATCGCTGCGCAGCTCGCCGCCTGCCATATAGACTTTGTTGCCGTTGACGGTGGCCAGCGTGCGGGCGATGTCGGACGAGTTGGTGACCACCGTCAGTCGTCGGTGGCCGAGCAGCTCGCGGGCCAGGAACGAGGTCGTGGTGCCGGTATCCAGCATCACCGATTCACCGTCGCGGATGGTGGCGGCGACCATGCGGGCGATCAGCCGCTTGGCCTCGGCATTGTCGCGCATGCGCCGCTCGAACGGCGCTTCGCCGGTCATCGACGGCAGGCCGATGGCGCCGTGCATCTTCAGCACCGAGCCGTTACCGGTGAGCGGCTTGACATCACGGCGCACGGTTTCAAGCGAGACCCCCAGCCGGTCGGCCAGGCTGGCGATGGTGACGGTACCCTCTTCCTTCAGGAGACGGAGGATTTCGCCATGCCGTTTCGAATGGATCATGTGGCCTCTCGAATTCTGCGATCTGCCCGGTTTTAGGGCAATACAGACGTTTTTAAAGGAATTGCAGGCGGTTTCGGGCAAAACACCCAGAAAAAGTCACAACATTTGATTGACACCCGGGCGGCACTGGCGTGACATTGATCGCGTGACAGGCTTCGGAACTGCCACGGGAGGGTGATGGCAGAGCCGCAATTCACGGACCGGACCGTCTGGCCAGACCGTCTGGGATTGATCTGGCACAAAGGCTTTTCAAATCCGCGGGGGCGGAGACCGGGTATCAAAACCTGGCCAAAGGGGCTCGTCGGTGCGGCGCGGGACGGGAGAGTCCCGGCGTCCCGCACCGACGAGATTTTTGCGTTCCCCCAACCCTCTTTGCGCGGCGCGCCGCCTTGTCGAAGCTCCGTCAAATCAGGGGTGGCCCGTGACTGCTGAAGATCGCATCCGGGCCCTGCCCTGCTGGAACGGCAGCGTCGACATTGCACCGCTGCCGGGCGGCCTCAGCAACGCAAACTACCTGGTCAAGGACGCGGCCGGGCGGCACGTCGTGCGCTTCGGCCAGGACTATCCGTTCCACCACGTCTTTCGCGACCGCGAGGTGATGACATCGCGGGCTGCGCATGAAGCGGGCTTCGCGCCGGCGGTTCTATACTCCGAGCCCGGCATCATGGTCACGGAATTCCTCGGCGCAAAAACCTATGTCGCCGAAGACGTGCGCGCCAATATCGGCCGGGTGGCTGCGCTGATGCGCGGGTTCCATCGCGAGATGCCCAGTCACATCTCCGGCGCCGGCTTCATGTTCTGGGTCTTCCATGTCATCCGCGACTATGCGCGCACACTGAGCGAAGGCGGCAGCCGCAAGCGCGACGAGCTGCCCCGGCTGCTGGCGCTGGCCGACGAGTTGGAGCGGGCGCAGAAGCTGCTGCCGATCGTGTTCGGCCATAACGATCTTTTGCCGGCAAATATTCTTGACGACGGTGACAGGCTATGGCTGATCGACTTCGAATATGCCGGCTTCAACACCGCGATGTTCGATCTTGCCGGCGTTGCCTCCAATGCCGAGATGAGCGACGCCGAGTCCTTCGCCTTCCTCACCGCCTATTTCATGCGCGAGCCGGATGAGGCGATCCGTCGTTCTCATGCGGCCATGCAATGTGCATCACTGTTGCGCGAGGCGATGTGGAGCATGGTTTCCGAGCTTTATCTCGATGCGCCGGGCATCGACTACGTCGCCTATACCGCAGAGAACCTGACGCGGCTCGACGCAGCGCTGGACAATTACCGCACGAAATACGGAACACGGCCATGACCTTGCCAACGCAAGCCGGCATCGTCGTCATCGGCGGTGGCATTATCGGCTGTTCGACGGCCTATCATCTGGCGCGCGACCACAAGGCCGATGTCGTGCTGCTGGAGCAGGGCAAGCTGACCTCCGGCTCGACCTGGCATGCGGCCGGGCTGGTCGGACAGCTGCGCTCGTCGGCCTCGATCACCCGCGTGCTCAAATATTCGGTCGAGCTCTACAAGGGGCTGGAGGCCGAGACCGGGCTCGCCACCGGCTGGAAGATGACGGGGTGCCTCAGGCTTGCCACCAACGCCGACCGCTGGACCGAATACAAAAGGCTGGCGACGACAGCAAAAAGCTTCGGCATGGACATGCAGTTGCTGTCACCGGCTGAGGTGAAAAAGATGTGGCCGCTGCTGGAGACCAGCGACCTCGTCGGCGCGAGTTGGCTGCCGACCGACGGCCAGGCCAGCCCCTCCGACATCACGCAGTCGCTGGCCAAGGGCGCGCGCATGCATGGCGCCAAACTGTTCGAGGATGTCCGCGTCACCGGCTTCGACATGAAGGACGGGCGTATCACCGCGGTTAAGACCAACAAGGGCGACATCGCCTGCGACAAGGTGGTGAACTGCGCCGGGCAATGGGCGCGCCAGGTCGGCGCCATGGCCGGCATTTCCGTGCCGTTGCAGCCGGTCAAGCACCAATACATCATCACCGAGAAGATCGACGGGCTGGCGACCGACGCGCCAACCATCCGCGACCCCGACCGCCGCACCTATTTCAAGGAAGAGGTCGGCGGGCTGGTGATGGGTGGCTATGAGCCGAACCCGCAGGCCTGGGCGACCGGCCTGCCCGGCGGCGATGTGCCTGACGAGTGGGAATTTCGCCTGTTCAACGACGATTACGATCACTTCGAACAACACATGAGTCAGGCGATCGCGCGCGTGCCGGCGCTGGAGCGCGCCGGCGTCAAGCAGATGATCAACGGACCGGAAAGTTTTACGCCGGATGGCAATTTCATCCTCGGTGTCGCGCCCGAATGCGCCAACATGTTCGTCGGGGCCGGCTTCAACGCCTTCGGTATTGCGTCGGGTGGCGGCGCCGGCTGGGTGCTGGCGCAATGGGTGGTCGACGGGGAAGCGCCACTCGATTTGTGGGTGGTCGACATCAGGCGCTTTTCCGGCCTGCACCGCGACCGGCAATGGGTCAGCGACCGCACGCTGGAAGCCTACGGCAAGCACTACACGATCGGCTTTCCGCATGAGGAATACGTCTCGGGACGGCCACGCATCGTCTCGCCACTCTATGACCGGCTGAAGCTTCACCGCGCCGTGTTCGGCTCCAAACTCGGCTGGGAGCGTCCGAACTGGTTCGCGCCTGAGGGCACCAAGCCCGAAGACATCTATTCGATGGGCCGTCAAAACTGGTTCGCGCCCGTCGGTGATGAGCACCGGCATGTGCGCGAAAAGGTCGGTATTTTCGACCAGTCCTCCTTCGCCAAATACGAGATGACGGGTGCGGACGCACAAAAGGCGCTGGACTGGATCTGCGCCAACGATGTCGCCAAGCCGGTGGGACGGCTGACCTACACGCAGCTTCTCAACACGCGCGGCGGCATCGAAGCCGACCTGACGGTGGCAAGGCTTGCCGAAGACAAATTCTACATCGTCACCGGCACCGGCTTCCGCACGCACGATCTCTCCTGGATCGGCGACCATGTCGGCAAGGAACTCGACGTGACGTTGAAAGATGTCACCGAGGATTTCGGCACGCTGTCGCTGATGGGGCCGCGCGCCCGCGAGGTGCTTGCGGCGGTCACCGAGACGGATGTCTCGAATGCCGCCTTCCCATTCGGCCATGTGCGCGAGATCGGGATCGCTGATCATACAATCCGGGCGCTGCGCGTCACCTATGTCGGCGAGCTTGGCTGGGAGCTGCACGTGCCGATCGCCGCCACCGGCGAGATCTTCGATGCGCTGATGGCGGCGGGCGAGCCGCACGGCATCCGCCCGGTCGGCTACCGGGCGCTGGAATCGCTGCGGCTGGAGAAGGGTTACCGCGCCTGGGGCTCCGACATCACGCCCAACGACACGCCGCAGGAGGCGGGTCTCGGCTGGGCGGTGAAGCTGAGGAAGAACACCGATTTCGTCGGCCGCCGCGCGCTCGAACAGGTCAATGGCGCGACGTTAAAGAAACGCTTTGCCGGCTTCACCGTCGACGACCCCGATATCGTGCTGGTCGGGCGCGAGACGATTTTGCGCAATGGCGAACCGGTCGGGTACCTCACCAGCGGCGGCTATGGCTACACGGTGGCTAAGAACATCGGCTATGGCTATGTGCGCAATGCCGACGGCGTCAGCGACGACTTCCTCAGCTCAGGCGACTATGAGTTGGTGGTGGCGATGGAGCGGACGCCGGCCAAGATCCATCTCGAGCCGATGTACGATCCGGCGATGAGCAAGATCAAGGCATAGGCCGAGCCAGAATCAATTCACCCGCAGGACAAGACCCCGGCTGGGCACGGTGTCGGCTTCGCCTGGCATCGAGACATAGGGCGCCGTCTCCTCGGCGCGGACCACCCTGCCCTCGGCCTCCAGTGCTGCGATGCGTTCGGCAAAGCCTGCGTTCCACAACGTGTTCTTGACCGTCAGCACGATGACGCCGCCCGGCCGGCAGATGCGGATCAGTTCGTCCAGCCCCTCGGCGCCGACATGGCCGGAGGTGAAGATGCCGGCCGAGACGATGCCGGCATAGGCATTGTCGGCAAAGGGCAGCGGGCCGCCGAGCGCCAGGCAATGCAACGCCGAATAGACGCCCTTTGCCGCCGCCTTGGTGAGCATGCCCTGCGAAATGTCGAGCGCCTCGACCTCGGGGTAGCCGGTAATGGCCAGCCATTCGCCGATCAGCCCGGTGCCTGCGCCGGCATCGAGTAGCGGGGCGGCGCCACGCGGCAAATGGCGGGCGAGCAGGGCCAGGCAGATCGTTGGGTGGCGGTAGCCGGCGGCCGACATGTCGGCATCGTAGGTTTCCGACCAGTTGTCATAGATCGCGGCCACGTCCTCGGGCCGTTGCGCCGCATAGGCGGCGCCGAGCCCGCCATGATCCTTGTTTCCCGCCATCGCTGTTTCTCCGCCAGCTCGATGCTCACCCTCGAACCGATGATAGCCAAACGGCGAAAACTGTGGAACCGTTATCGAAAGAAATAACACGGCCAGGGGCAACAGCCATGGGGACGGACGAGGCACGCGCAACACTTGCGGCGATTCCGGCATTGGCCGGCTATGACGGACCGCTGGAGCGGTTGGGCGGCATGACCAATCTCGTCTTCCGGGCCGGCGATGTCTGCCTGCGTATCCCCGGCAAAGGCACTGAAGAATACATCAACCGCGCCAATGAAGCCGTGGCGGCAAGCGAGGCGGCCAAAGCCGGCGTCAGTCCAGAAGTGCTGCATGTCGACCCAAAGACGGGCGTGATGGCGAGCCGCTTCGTTGCCGGCGCCGAGACGATGTCGCCGGAAAAATTCAAGCTGCGTGCCGGCAGCCCGGCCCGCGCCGGTGAGGCCTTCCGCAAGCTGCACACGTCCGGCGCAGTGTTTCCGTTCCGCTTCGAGCTGTTTGCGATGATCGACGACTACCTCAAGGTCTTGTCGACCAAGGACGTGGCCTTGCCTCCCGGCTACCACGATGTCGTGCGCGAATCTGAAACCGTGCGTTCTGCCCTTGCAGCTCACAAGCTGCCGCTTGCGGCCTGCCATTGCGACCCGCTGTGCGAGAATTTTCTCGATACGGGCGAGCGGATGTGGATCGTCGACTGGGAATATTCAGGGATGAACGACCCGCTCTGGGATCTCGGCGACCTCTCGGTCGAAGGCAGGTTCGATGCAGCGCAAGAGGAAGAGATGATGCGCGCCTATTTCGGCGGCGAGGCAAGACCGGCCGAACGCGGCCGCGTCGTCATCTACAAGGCGATGTGCGACCTGTTGTGGACGCTGTGGGGGTTGATCCAGCTTGCCAACAACAATCCGGTCGAGGATTTCCGCGCCTATGCCGACGGACGTTTCGCTCGCTGCAAGGCGCTGATGGAGACGCCAGAGTTTTCACGGCACCTGGCGGCTGTGCGCAGAGGCTGACGCAGAGCGCTCAGCTCCTTTGCCGGTTATTTGAAAACCCGCTCTATTTCACTCATCGTCACTGTGTCGTCGGACTTTTTGCAGTACCAGACGATCAGCGCGATGGTGCCGATGGGAAACAATCCCGCAAGGAGCTGATGCCAACCGCTTCTGTTGATGTCGTGCAGCCGGCGCGTGGTCATGGCAAGTGTCGGCAGAAGAACGGCAAGATTCCAGAGCGAGGAGATGATTTCATTGTTCACAACAAGGTCAATTACCGAGGCAATCACAGCGACAATGATGAGAAAAAGATAGGAATACCAGAACTCGGAGCGGCTGGCCCTGCCGGAAAAATTCACATAATTTTGGAAAAAGCTCGAAATAGCTTCCATAAAATTCATCGGAGGCGGCATGTCTCCGAAACGATTGCTACCAGCCGGCGGGGCTCTTAAAACAAATATCAATGGCAGGCCAATAAGGACCAAAACGATCAGCCAATGCCATATAGAAAAGCTACCCATTGTCCCCCCAATCACAGTTTCCCCGGAGATATTGGTCTTGGCCTATCCCACCAAGAATCAATCCGAGATTGCGCCCGGCAGGAAATTTACTCCGCAAGATATCGATGTAAATACCGAAATTTTTTGACAGAACACTTCAGTGATTCTGCGCGATAATCGTATTGTTATCAGATGCTAAAGCGTCTCGCTTCAAAACGGTACCGTTCGACCCGCTTTACGCTTGCCGCTTCAGTTCACGCCCTTCGGCACGTTCTCCGGCGGCACCACGGTTTCCACCACCTTCTGGCGGTGGAAGATGAACAGGCCGGCGAGGACGACGATGGCCGAGCCGATCAGGATGCGCGGGCCCGGCACATCGCCGAAGAAGGCCAGGCCGAAGATCACCGCCCACAAAAGCAGGCTGTAGTGCAGCGGCGCCAGCGTCGAGGCCGGCGCCAGCTTCAGCGCTCTGGTAATCATCAGATGGGCGCTGCAGGAGACGATGCCGAGCAGGAGCATGGCGCCGAAATCGAGTGCCGACGGTGTCTGCCAGGCACCGATGGTCATCACGCCGCCGACCAAAAGCGTTCCGATCGTCTGCCAGGTGACCAGTGTGGTGTCGCTGGTGCCGCGCAGGCGGCGGCTGAGAATGATGGCGAAAGCGAAGGCAATGCTGCCGACCAGCGCGAACATCGAGGAGAGCGAAAACGCTGCCGAGGACGGCTTCAGTATGATCAGCACGCCGCAGAAGCCGACCAGGATGGCAGCCCAGCGGCGCCATCCGACCTTTTCGCCGAGCAGAAAATGCGACAGCGCCGCCACATAGATCGGCCCGGCCATGTAGAAACTCATCACGTCGGCAAGCGGCAGATAGACAACGGCGGCATAGAACAGAGCGGTATCGACCGTTGTCGCAACCACGCGCAGAGACTGGAGGACAGGCCGCTCCATCTGGAACAGCTTGGCAGTGCCCTGGTTGGCGATCATCGGGCCAAGCACGATGAACGCGCCGATCGAGCGGATAAACACCACCTGGCCAACCGAGAAAGAGGCGACCAGCCATTTGCCCATCGCGTCGTTCAGCGCGAACATGAAGTCGCCGGCCAGCATCAAGAGAATGCCGGCCAGAAGCACGTTCCTGATCGTAAAGTTGCGAGCGAGCGACTGGGCCATGCGGCTCCCTAGCTCCAAGTCGCCGCTTTGACGAGGCAAATCGGTAAGACCAGCGGCGGAAATCGGCTGTCTCTATGCCTTTCCTGGCTATCCGCAACCTTGCTGCGAAAGCCGGGCTATTGGGGCCGCGGGCGGATAATGATCGGGCGATAGATGATCGGCCTGTCCCAGGATCGAAAACCGAAACCCTTCTGAATTCGGCGCGCCGATCGAGGTCGATGCGCTGCAGGCACTCGGCAAAGGCCGTCGTACTTTTTTGTGAAGCAGATGCAATGGCCTGTTGGGCCGGCCTGCTTGCCTACGACGCCGACGCACTTGCGGCATTATGCCGGCGGTTCACCTGGCCCGACCGCCCGGCGATCGACAGCCGCGTCTCCTGCTTCGTGCGCTCGGCCACCACCTTGCCCCTGGCAACGACGCAGAGCCGTTCGGCGCGCAGGCGCAAGGCCTCTATCGGGTTGCCGGCGTCGAGGATGACGAAGCTGGCGCGCTTGCCCACGGCAAGGCCGAGATGATCGAGACCCATGATGGCGGCGTTGACATTGGTGACCATGTCGAAGCAGCGTGCCATGTCGGCCGGGCTCGACATTTGCGCGACGTGCAGGCCCATGAAGGCTACGTCGAGCATGTCGGCGGTGCCCAGCGAATACCAGGGGTCGAGCACGCAATCCTGGCCCCAGCCGACACGGATGCCGAGCGCCAGCATCTCTTTCACCCGGGTCAGGCCACGGCGCTTGGGAAACGTATCGTGGCGGCCCTGCAGCATGATGTTGATCAGCGGATTGGGGATCGCCGACACACCGGCCTCGGCGATCAGCGGCAGGAGCTTTGAGACGTAATAATTGTCCATCGAATGCATGGAGGTGAGGTGCGAGCCGGCCACTCTGCCCTGCAGGCCGAGGCGCTGCGTCTCATAGGCAAGCTGCTCGATATGGCGTGACAGCGGATCGTCGGTCTCGTCGCAATGCAGGTCGACCATCAGCCCGCGCTTTGCCGCAATTTCGCAAAGTTCGGTCACCGAGCGCGTGCCGTCGGCCATGGTGCGTTCGAAATGCGGGATGCCGCCGACGATGTCGACGCCCATGTCGAGCGCGCGCAGCGTGTTCTGCCGCGCCGTCGGCGAGCGGTAGAAGCCGTCCTGCGGGAAAGCGACCAGTTGCAAGTCGATATAGGGCGCGACAATCTTCTTGACGTCGAGCAGCGCCTCGACCGCCAGCAAGCGGTCGTCGCAGACATCGACATGAGTGCGGATGGCGAGCAGCCCCATCGAGACCGCCCAGTCGCAATAGGCGAGCGCCCGCTCACGCACGGCATCATGCGTCAGCAGCGGCTTCAGCTCGCCCCACAGCGAAATGCCTTCGAGCAGCGTGCCCGAGGCGTTGATGCGCGGAATGCCGTAGGACAGCGTCGCATCCATGTGGAAATGCGGGTCGACGAAGGGCGGCGAGATCAGATTGCCATGGGCGTCGATCGACGTGCCGGCGCTGACGTTCAACTTTGGCTCGATGGCGACGATCGTCTCGCCGACAATGCCGAGATCGGCGATAGTGCCATCAGGCAGCGTTCCGCCGCGCACAACAAGGTCGAAATCCATCTGTCGTCATCTCCCTGCAGATTGAGCGCCTATCGTCGCGATGGGCACCCTCTTTTCCAAAGGTTCCATCCGGCGGCAACTCGCTCTATAAGCCGCCAGTCGCCCCCGTGGCGAATCCGAAATTCGTCTCAGTCAGGCATGGGATCAACCATTGTTTCGCTTCTTCCGTTCGACGGAAAACCAGCGCCTCATCGCGAGGCTAGTCAGGGAATCCTTCAAAGAGCACAAGTTTGGCTATGCCGCCGCGATCGCGTCGATGCTGGTGGTGGCCGCCATGACGGGCGCCAGCGCCTGGATCCTGCGCGAGATCACCAATGAATTCGTGATCTACAAGAGGCTCGACCGCGTCAACCTGATCGCCGGAGGGGTCGCCGCGATCTTCGTCTTCAAGGGCATCGCCAATTTCGTCCAGGCCTATTTCATGAGCCGCGTCGGCAATGCCATCATCGCCGACCGGCAGCGCAAGATCTATGACCGCATCCTGGCGCAAGGCATCGAATTTTACCATTCGACCTCGTCGTCCGACCTGATCACCCGCATGACCAACAATGCGCAAGCGGCGCGCAGCGTGCTCGACCTCGTCGTCACATCCTATGTGCGCGATCTGGTGACGATGGTTGTGCTGGTCGGAGTCATGGTCTGGCAGCAACCGGGGCTGTCGCTGATCTGCTTCGTCATCGGGCCTGTCGCCATTTACGGCGTCAACCACATATTGAAGCGTGTGCGCAAGATTGCGAAGCAGGAATTCCGCTCGCTCGGCCAGATCGTGCAGGTGATGCAGGAAACGGCAATCGGCGTGCGTGTCGTCAAATCCTTCGGTCTCGAAGGCGCGATGCGCAAGCGCATGTACAAGGCGGTGTCGGACGTGGAGAACCGCGCCAACAACATCGCCACGCTGGAAGCCGCCACCAGTCCGGTGATGGAAACGCTGGCGGGGCTGGCCATTGCCGGGTCGGTCCTGGTCAGCGGGCTTCTGGTGCTGGAGGGCGGCCAGATGCCGGGCAACATCATGGCCTTCATCGCGGCGCTGCTTTTGGCCTATGAGCCGGCAAAGCGCCTGGCGCGCGTCCGTATTTCGCTGGAGAGCGGCATTGTCGGCGTGCGCATGATGTTCGAACTCGCCGACCGGCCGCTGACCTTGGCCGAAAAGCCGGATGCAAAGCCGTTGCTGGCCGGGCCGGGCGAAATCCGTTTCGACGAGGTCAGCTTCGCCTATCCGGAAAGCCCGCCGGTGTTCGAAGGACTGGATCTGACGCTTGCGGCCGGCAAAATGACGGCGCTGGTCGGGCCCTCGGGCAGCGGCAAGTCGACCATCCTCAATCTGATCATGCGCATGTATGACCCGCAGTGCGGCAAAGTGCTGTTCGATGGTCAGGACATCTCCGGCGCCACGCTTGCCTCGGTCCGGGAAAAGATCGCGTATGTCAGCCAGGACACGTTCCTGTTTGCCGGCACGGTGATGCACAATATCCGCCTCGGCCGTCAGGACGCGACCGACGAAGAGGTGATCGCCGCCGCCAAGGCCGCCAATGCGCATGACTTCATCAGCGCCATGGCCAAGGGTTATGAGACGGAGGTCGGCGAAAACGGCGCGCTGCTTTCAGGCGGCCAGCGCCAGCGCATCTCGATCGCGCGCGCCATGCTGCGCAATGCGGAGATCCTGCTGCTCGACGAAGCGACCAGCGCGCTCGACGCCGAATCCGAGGCGCTGTTCCGCGATGCGCTGCAGCAGCTGACGGTCGGGCGCACCACCATCGTCATCGCCCACCGCCTGTCGACGGTGCACCAGGCCGACACGATCGTGGTGCTGGAAGCCGGCAAGGTGGTGGAAAGCGGCGCGCATCGCACGCTGCTCAACCAGGGCGGGCTGTATCAGAAGCTTTATGAGTATCAGTTGATGCCGTGAGCCTTACCCTCCCCCTTGTGGGGAGGGTCGCTGCGAAGCAGCGGGGCGGGGGTCGGCGCCGCACCCCCACCCGGACCTTCGGTCCGACCTCCCCACAAGGGGGAGGTACTAACTTACTCCGGCACGTGCCGCACTGCGCCCTTGTCGGCGCTGGTGGCGAAGGCGGCGTAGGCGCGCAGCGCCGTCGTCACCTTGCGCTTGCGCTTTTCCTCGGGCTTCCAGGCTAAGGCGCCCTTGGCCTCCATCGCCACTCGCCGAGCATCGAGTTCAGCATCGCTGACCGCCAGGTGGATGATGCGGTTCGGGATGTCGATCTCGATCGTATCGCCTTCCTGCACCAGTCCGATCAGCCCGCCTTCCGCCGCTTCCGGCGAGGCATGGCCGATCGACAGGCCTGACGTGCCGCCGGAGAAGCGGCCGTCGGTGACCAGCGCGCAGGCCTTGCCCAGCCCTTTCGACTTCAGATAGCTCGTGGGATAGAGCATTTCCTGCATGCCGGGGCCGCCGCGCGGCCCTTCATAGCGGATGACGACGACGTCGCCGGCCTTGATCTCGTTCGACAGGATCGCTTTCACCGAAGCGTCCTGGCTTTCGAACACCCGCGCCGGGCCGGTGAATTTCAGGATCGACTCGTCGACGCCGGCCGTCTTCACGATGCAGCCGTCGAGCGCCAGATTGCCCTTCAGCACCGCAAGGCCACCGTCCTTCGAGAACGGCGCCTCGGCCGACCGGATGACACCTTTCTCGCGGTCAAGATCGAGCTCGTCCCAGCGGCGGTCCTGGCTGAAGGCGACTTGCGTCGGCACGCCGCCGGGGGCGGCAAGGAAGAAGTCGCGAACGTTCTGGCTCGTGGTGCGGGAAATATCCCAATGGTCGAGCGCTTCGCCAAGGCTCGCCGTATGCACCGTCGGCAGGTCGCGGTTGAGCAGCCCGGCATTGTCGAGCTGGCCGAGGATGGCCATGATGCCGCCGGCGCGGTGGACGTCTTCCATATGCACGTCGGATTTGGCCGGTGCGACCTTGCACAGCACCGGAACCCGCCGCGACAGCCGGTCGATGTCTTCCATGGTGAAGTCGACCTCGCCCTCATGCGCGGCCGCCAGGATGTGTAGCACGGTGTTGGTCGAGCCGCCCATGGCGATGTCGAGCGTCATGGCGTTTTCGAAGGCGCCCTTGGAGGCGATGCTGCGCGGCAATGCCGTCTCGTCATCCTGCTCATAATAGCGCTGGGCGAGATCGACGATGAGATGGCCCGCCTCGACGAACAGGCGCTTGCGGTCGGCGTGGGTGGCCAGCGTCGAGCCGTTGCCCGGAAGCGACAGGCCGAGCGCCTCGGTCAAACAATTCATCGAATTGGCGGTGAACATGCCCGAGCAGGAACCGCAGGTCGGGCAGGCCGAACGTTCGATGACCTTGACGTCCTCGTCGGAGATCTTGTCGTCGGCGGCGGCAACCATGGCGTCGACGAGGTCGAGCGCCTGCGTCTTGCCGGCCAGCACCACCTTGCCGGCTTCCATCGGGCCGCCTGACACAAAGACGGTGGGGATGTTGAGGCGTAGCGAGGCCATCAGCATGCCAGGCGTGATCTTGTCGCAATTGGAGATGCAGACCATGGCGTCGGCGCAGTGCGCATTGACCATGTATTCGACGGAATCGGCGATCAGCTCGCGCGACGGCAGCGAATAGAGCATGCCGTCATGGCCCATGGCGATGCCGTCATCGACGGCGATGGTGTTGAATTCCTTGGCGACGCCTCCGGCCTTCTCGATCTCGCGCGCCACCAGCTGGCCAAGGTCCTTGAGATGGACATGGCCCGGCACGAACTGGGTGAAGGAGTTGACCACCGCGATGATCGGCTTGCCGAAATCCGAATCCTTCATGCCTGTAGCGCGCCACAGGCCGCGGGCGCCGGCCATGTTGCGGCCATGGGTGGTGGTGCGGGAACGATAGGCTGGCATGGATATTCCTTAGCTGGCTGGCTGCGCCCAGTGCGGAGCGTGGCGGCGCTGAATTTGGATCGCAGGGTTTATAGACCGCCAAGTATGGTCTGGCCACATTTTTGCAATGCGCCAGATTCTCGTAAAAATCGGAGTTTGCGAAAAAAATTGCGGCCAGTGTCGGATCGTCTGCTGGACGCGCGTCCTTGGGTCAACGGCAAGGGAATGGCACCATTTCTAGAGTCAGCCGTTTCATCCGTAACCGCAACCAAAACACCCCGAGGAGCGAGACATGCAAAAGATCACCACCTGCCTGTGGTTCGACGGCCAGGCCGAAGAGGCGATGAATTTCTACGTCTCCATCTTCAAGAATTCGAAGGTTACGAGCGTCCTGCGCTGGCCCGAAGGCCACGCTGATGCGGGCAAAGTGCTGTTGACCACGTTCGAGCTCGACGGCGTGCCGTTCCAGGCGCTCAATGGCGGCCCGCAATTCAAGTTCAACGAGGCGATGTCACAGTCGATCGATTGCAAAACGCAGGAAGAGGTCGATTATTTCTGGGAGAAGCTCACCGAGGGCGGCGAGCCCGGAGCCTGCAGCTGGCTGAAAGACAAGTTCGGCGTCTCCTGGCAGGTCGTGCCGGAGCAACTGCCGCGCCTGCTTCTGGATCCGGACCGGGCCAAGGCCGGGCGGGTGATGTCGGCAATGATGCAGATGGGCAAGATCGACATCGCGAAGATCGAAGCGGCGGCCAAGGGGTGAGAACTGCACGATCTTCCCTTCTCCCCCTGTGGGAGAAGGAAGAACCTACGCCGCTCTGTCGCGAACCTGGTAGTCCTTGATGGTGGCGAAGCGGATAGCTTTCCAGCGCTCGGCTTCGTAGTTCAGGGAAAAGGCGTGCTGGGCGAGGAACACCGGGTCATTGTCGAGGTCGCGGGCGATATCGCCGCGATGCGCCTCGATGAAGCGAAGCGTCTCGGCCTTGTCGTCGGCCGAAATCCAGCGGCAGACGGAAAAGCGCGACATCTCGAATTCGACCGGCAGCGTGTATTCGAAATTCAGCCGTTCCTTCAAAACGTCGAGCTGCAGGGCGCCGACCACACCGACGATTGCCGGCGAGCCATCCTCGGGCGAAAACAGCTGCACGACGCCTTCCTCGGCCATCTGGTGCAGTGCTTCCTTGAGCTTCTTGGCCTTCATCGCATCGCCGAGGCGGACGCGGCGCAGGATTTCCGGGGCGAAATTCGGTACGCCCCTGAAGAGAATTTCCTCACCCTCGGTCAACGTGTCACCAATGCGCAGCGTGCCGTGGTTGGGGATGCCGACGACATCGCCGGCAAAGGCCTCGTCGGCGGTGACGCGGGTGCGGGCGAAGAAGAATTGTGGCGCCGACAGGCTCATCGGCTTGCCGGTGCGCACCAGCTTGGCCTTCATGCCGCGCTCGAGTTTGCCCGAGCAGACGCGGACAAAAGCGATGCGGTCGCGATGGTTGGGATCCATGTTGGCCTGAATCTTGAAGACGAAGGAGGTCATTTTCTCCTCGGTCGCTTCGACCTTGCGGGTGTCGGCCTCCTGCGCGCGCGGCGGCGGCCCGAAGGCGCCGAGCGCCTCGATCAGGTCGCGCACCCCATAATTGCGCAGCGCCGAGCCGAAATAGACCGGCGTCAGATGGCCTTCGCGGAATGCATCGATATCGAGCGGGCGGCAGGCTTCGCGCGCGAGTTCCAGCTCCTCGATGAAGGCCTCGCGCTCGTTTTCCGGCAACAGGCCGGCGACGCGGTTGGAATCGGGACCATTGACCGGCGTGCGGTCTTTCTCCGCGTCGCCCTTGCGCACCGCATTCAGCGCCAAATGATAGGTGCCGGCAAACGTCTTGCCGCGGCCGATCGGCCAGGTGATGGGGGCGGTATCCAGCGCCAGCTTCTGCTCGATCTCGTCCAAAATCTCAAACGGGTCGCGGCTTTCGCGGTCCATCTTGTTGACAAAAGTGATGATCGGAATGTCGCGCAGCCGGCAGACTTCGAACAGTTTCAGCGTGCGCGGCTCGATGCCCTTGGCCGCGTCGATCACCATCACGGCGCTATCGACAGCCGAGAGCGTGCGATAGGTGTCGTCGGCGAAATCCTCGTGGCCGGGCGTGTCGAGCAGGTTGAAGACATTGTCTTCATATTCGAAGGTCATCACCGAGGTGACGACCGAAATGCCACGCTCGCGCTCGATCTTCATCCAGTCGGACCGGGTCTGGATGCGGTCCTTCTTGGCCTTGACCTCGCCGGCAAGCTGAATGGCGCCGCCGAACAGCAGCAGCTTTTCGGTGAGCGTCGTCTTGCCGGCGTCGGGGTGGGCGATGATCGCGAAAGTGCGGCGGCGCGATACCGCCTGTTCGATGTCTTCAGCCAATTTGTGGAATCCTGTCTGTGGCGCGGGCTTCTAGCAGCGCTTTCCCGGCCTGTCGACAGTTTCGGGCCGGTGGACCCTGAGCGCACTTGAGCTTGAGCCGCCGCAATGGCATCACGGATGCCAGTTTGAAGAGGACCGGCATGAGCAATCCGAAACAAGTCATCGTCATCGGCGCCGGCATTATTGGCGCGTCCATTGCCTGGCACCTGACTAAGGCGGGCGCGCAGGTGACGGTGATCTCCGAGAGCGGCGCAGGTGGGGTCGCCACACCCAATTCCTTTGCCTGGATCAATGCCAGTTGGGGCAATCCCGAGGTGTATTTCCGGCTGCGAACCCGCGCCATGGCCGAGTGGAAACGGCTGGCAAACGAGTTGCCCGGCCTGCCGCTCGCCTGGTGCGGCGGGCTGTGTTGGGATCTGCCTGCCGGCAGGCTTGAAGCCTATGCCACCGAGCACTCCTCATGGGGTTACGGCATCGAACGCGTGGGCCGCGAACGGGCGGCGCAAATCGAGCCCAATCTGGTCGAGCCGCCTGAATTCGCTGTCTATGTCGCTGAGGAAGGCGTGGCCGAGCCGGTTACGGCGGCCAAGGCGCTGCTGGCCGATGCTGAACGGCACGGCGCGAGGGTGGTTGCGGGCACAGTCGACAGGCTCGCTCTAGTCAACGGCAAGGTGACCGGCGTGGTTGTTTCGGGCGAGACGATTGTCGCCGACGAAGTGGTGATCGCGGCCGGCACCGGCGCCCCAGCCATTGCCGCCACCGCCGGCATCAAACTGCCGATCGAGACGCCGCCCGGCCTGATTGTCCACTCGCGGCCATACAAAAAACTGCTCAACGGGCTGGTGCATGCCGAAAAGCTGCATATGCGCCAGACCGCCGAGGGCCGCATCATCGCCGGCTCGGATTTCGCCGGCGGCGATCCGGGCGACAACCCTGACGCAACAGCGCGCGAACTGTTTGCGGCAGCGAAGGCAGCCTTGCGTGGTGGCGACGGGCTGGAGCTTGATTTCCACACGGTCGGCTACCGGCCGACGCCGACCGATGGCTTTCCGATCGTCAGCCACGCCGAGGGCATGGATGGCCTTTACGTTGCGGTCATGCATTCGGGCATCACGCTGGCGCCGGCGGTTGGACTTTTCGCCACACGCGAAATCCTCGATGGCGAGCGCGACCCGCTGCTGGCGCCCTATGGTATGGAGCGTTTCGCTCAATAGCCCGGCGGCCGGCGAAAGCCACCGGTGAGCGGTTCGATTGCTCTGGCGATACCGAGCAGCCGCGCTTCCGACCAGCGCGCGCCGACCAGCTGCAGGCCAATGAGCAGGCCGTCGCGGTCCTGCCCGCAAGGCAGCGAAAGGGCCGGATGGCCTGAGTAATTGAAGGCCGCGCCATAGGCCGGGAGCATCCAGTAGCTTTGCTCCTTGCCGTCGACCTTGATCGATGTGCCGGGTTCGCAATGCGGGAAGGCCGTGGTCATGGCGACCGGGCACAGCAACGCATCGCAATTTTCGAAGAACCTGTCCCAGGCGAGGATGGACCTGTCACGGCGGGCGAGCACGTCGAACCAGCGCGCGACCGGAGTCGGCTGTTCAGGCGGTTCGGGTTGCGCGGCCTCCAGCATCATGCCGATCAGCGCGCCGCCCTGCTCCAGATCGTTGAGCAGATCGATCTCAGGTAGTTTTGCCGGCTCGACGGTCGCACCCGCCGCCTGAATTCGCTTCGCCAGAGCGTCGACGGCAGCGCTGATGTCTCGGGCCACAGGAAAACCGGGAAAGGACGGCGCCACATTGATGCGCAATGTCTTGAGATTGATTTTTGGCATGGCCTCGACTGGCACCGGCGCGAGATCGGTGTCGACGCCATCCGGGCCGGCGATGATTTTGTAGATCAGCGCCAGATCGTCCACGGAGCGCGCCAGCGGGCCGAGGCAGGACATAAGTCGCACGCTGCGTGCCGCACCGCCCGGGTCGGGAAAAGCGCCGGCCAACGACACACGATGCTCGGTCGGCTTTAAGCCATAGACGCCACAGAAGCTGGCCGGCAACCGGATCGAAGCCTGCATGTCGGTGCCGACATCGAACGGTGTCATGCCCGTCGCCACCGCTGCCGCGGCGCCACCGCTCGAGCCGCCGGCTGTGCGGTCGAGGTTCCATGGATTGCTGGTGCGGCCGAACAGCGGATTGTCCGACTGCCAGTCGCCCAGCATGGTCGCGACATTGGTCTTGGCCGTGAGAATGCCGCCGGCAGCCTTCAATCGGGCGACGACCGGGCTGTCTGCTTTTGCCACATAGTCGGCGAACGGTGGAAAGCCTACGGTGGTCTTCATGCCTGCCGTTTCGTGCATGTCCTTCAAGGTGAAGGGCACGCCATGCAGCGGGCCGAGAGCGTCGCCGCGCGCCTGCGTCGCGTCGGCCTCTTTTGCGCGCTCACGAGCCCCTTCACGGTCGAGATTTATGACGGCGTTGACAGCTTCGTTGTGCCGGTCGATCTGCGCCAGATGCGCGTCAAACGCTTCAACGGCGGATATTTTTCGCGCAGCGATTGCGGCGGCGAGGTCGGTGGTCGAGGAGAAGACGAGGCCCATGACGAATGCTCCGGCAGCTGTCCCGTTATGACGGCTTGAAGCCAAGTTCAGCACTTCTAGGACAGGTAGCGCTTGATCGGAATTGCGCTAGCCGTTCGGTCGAGGGGCGCGAAGGAATGCGGCCTAGATTGGCTTAGACGACCAGCGCCAACCTTGCCGACGCCGGAACAAACGGCCGAATCGCCATGCCATCACCTGTAATGGTGACGAAACTCGCCGGCGGGATCGCTTGCCAGTCGCCGCCTTCGCGGTCGAAGGGCTCCGACACGATGCAGCGGCCGCCATTGCGGACCGAGGTGTAGAGCGTCGGCGCGTGGACGTCGCTCGCGTAGCGCACGGCATACAGCGCCAGCCCATCGGAAAAGGCGGCAGTGAGTTTCAGGGTCGGCTCAAGGCCGGCGCGGCGTGAAGCCTCGATGACGCGGGCGGTGGCGCGCGACACGGCACCTTGCGGGTCACTGGTGAGACCCTCGTCGATCATCAGCAGGAAAAACAGTTCGGAATCGGTGGTGCCTTCGCGTTGGTCGAAGACGGCGTCGGAAAGCGAATTTTCCAGCGCGCGACGGATTTTCTCGAAGCCGCCGATCTGGCCGTTGTGCATAAACGACCAGTTGCCGGAGATGAAGGGATGGCAGTTCATGCGGCTGGTGGCGCCGCCGGTCGACGCCCTGACATGGGCGAGGAACAGGCCGGATTTGATCTGCCGACACAGGCTTTTCAGATTGGGATCCGACCAGGCCGGCAGGATGTCACGGTAAAGGCCGGGCTCGGGCCGGTCGCCATACCAGGCGAGGCCGAAACCATCGCCATTGGTCGGCGACTTGGCTTCCTGGGCGCAATGGCTCTGGGCGATCAGCGAATGACAGGGCGCGGTGACGATGTCTTCGAGGAAGACTGCTTCACCAAGATAGGCCGCCCATCGGCACATCGCTTTTGACCGTTCCTAGGCGCGATCCAAGAGAGCCTGGGGCTCTTTGACCGCGTGTGAGCCTCTGTTGTGCGTCCGTTTATAGAGTTCGCGAACGATTCGGCTTGCCGTAGTCTCGAAGAGAAATGGCAAGAAAGCGTGAACAAGCGCAGCTCCGGCAGCCATCAGGAGGCGCGAGGAGAACCAGGCGGCAAAAGCCATGTGGCTGAAATAGGTTTCGCCGACCTTGGCCGGGTGCGAGGTGAAAAGCTTCGAAAACAGCGTCGTCATGGTGATCCCTCCAGCCGGGATAAGCCCCGATGCTGGGTATCTTGCCATAGGGGAAAGGTTCATCGGTCTCAATTTGTCCTTGCCTAACGGTGTAGTTCGGGACATTCATCCCAACATGGCGCTTGAATTCGATGAAATAGACCGAAGATTGCTGGCCGAGCTGCAACGCGACGGCACGCTGTCGGTCGACCAGCTCTCGGAAAAAGTGTCGCTGTCGCGCAACGCCTGCTGGCGGCGCGTCAAGCGGCTGGAGGAGGACGGCGTCATCACCGGCCGGGTGGCGCTGGTCGATGCCGACAAGCTCGGGCTCGGGCTTTCGGTGTTCATCCTGATCCGCACCTCCAACCACGATCCGGACTGGCTGCAGAAATTCCGGGCGGCGGTGACCGGTTTCTCAGAGATTACCGGGGTCTACCGTATGTCCGGCGATCTCGACTATGTGCTGCGCGCCCGCGTCGCCGATGTGAAGGCCTATGACCGGCTCTACCAGCGGCTGATCGCCAAGGTGGCGCTGTCCGATGTTTCGGCTTCATTCGTCATGGAAGAGATCAAGGAGACGACGGTCGTGCCCGTGGAACTGCGCTAGGTCATCGTGACGCCGCAAAGAAAGCCGTTGATAGCGTGGCGGGCGAGTTGACCGAATCGCGGTTCGCGCCGATAGGATCGATTTTATGCGCGCAGCCCTCCACACCTCCTCCGTCATTGGTCCCACTGTCGGCTTCGTTCGGTTGCCGCATGGTGAAGGACTTCCCCTCCCCGCCTATGAAAGCACCGGTGCCGCCGGCATGGATTTGCGCGCCGCGGTCCCGGACGACCGGCCGCTGCTGATCCTTCCGGGCAAGCGCGCCCTGGTGCCAACCGGGCTGATCCTGGAGATCCCCGAGGGGATGGAAGGCCAGGTGCGGCCGCGTTCCGGCCTTGCCTTCAAGCACGGGCTGACCGTCCTCAATTCACCAGGCACGGTCGACAGCGACTATCGCGGCGAGGTCAAGGTGCTGCTGGTCAATCTTGGCGACGAGGATTTCGCGGTGACGCGCGGCATGCGCATTGCCCAGATCGTGTTTGCCACGGTGACACAGGCGACGGTCGAGGAACGCAGCCTGGCCGGCGGCACAGCGCGCGGCGCGGGCGGATTCGGGTCGACCGGCACCGCCTGAATGCTGGGCCTTCCAAAACTGGTCATCTTCGACTGCGACGGGATTCTGGTCGACACCGAGAACCTTGCCAACCGGCGGCTCGCCGAGTGGCTAACTGTCGCCGGTTATCCCGCCACATTCGAATATTGCCGCAAGCATTTCTCCGGCCGCAGCATGATCTCGGTACAGAAAGAGATCGAAGCTTCGACCGAAGCCCGGCTCGGCGTCGATTTCGTCGATCGCTGGAATGCCGGCCTGCCCGATCTGTTCGCGCATGGCGTCGAGGCGATCCCATACGTCCGCGACTTCATCGAAGTGGTGCGCACTGCCGGCATCGCCTATTGCGTCGCCACGTCGGCACGCATCTCGAAGATGCACATCACGCTCGGCCAGACCGGGCTGCTGCCGCTGTTCGAGCATGCAATGTTCTCGGCAACCATGGTCAGCCGCGGCAAGCCGTTCCCGGACCTGTTCTTGCATGCGGCAAAGACCATGGGTTTTGCGCCGGCCGACTGCATCGTCATCGAAGACAGCGTCGCCGGGACACAGGCCGGTATTGCCGCCGGAATGCGCGTCTATTCCTATCATGGCGATCCCTATTCCGACCGCGATGGCCTGGCCGATGCCGGCGGCGTCCTGTTCGATGACATGCGCGCACTGGCGGGGCTGGTGCCGATCCACTGATCTGATTTCAGCGCAGTGGGCCGGCTGTGCGATTCAGTTGCCCGTGCTAGCGTGCCCGCCTCGAGGGGCGCCACTTCATGACTTCCAATTTGCTTCGCCTGATCCTTGCTTGCCTGCTACTGCCATGGTTTTTGGTGGCGGCAAGCGCGCAGGCTGTCAGCTTTCCCGAGCTGGACAGTGCCGTTCCCGGTCATCAGAACGTCACCTATCTCGACCTTGCAAAGCTGGTCATTCCCGACCTGGCGTTGAACGCAGACGGCTTTTATCACGGCGGCTTGCCGATCGAGATGCGCCACATCGAGGGGCCCGACAGCGGCGGCTCACCGCCCGAAACATCGAGTCTGCCCAACGCTGCCGTGCTTCCCATCAGGACCGGCGGCAAGGACCGGCTGGTGATGCTCTACGACCTCGGCGACTCTCCCGACAGCGCCGAAGGCTATGCCGTGCTGGCGCTCTACGACGTCACCGGAAAGCCGAAACTGCTCGACGCGGTTAATGTCGCCGTCGACCGCAGCACCTATTTCCGCGAGCCCGGCAAGCTTTCTGTCGGCGCCGGCGACGATGTCCTCATCACCATGAGCACGCATTTCAATTCAAGCCAGGGCTATGTGATCACGCCGCTGATCATGGTGCGCGATGACAAGTTCGAGCTGGTCGACATGATCTACACGTTCGACGAGAACCTCTGCGCCTACAGGCGCACGCAGGATGTGGCGTTCCAGACGATCGACGACGGGCAGCCTTATGCCGCGATCAAGGTGACGGTCACCGACGCCACCGCGCCGAACGGTGAAAGCTGCGATGACCCGTCGCCCGAGCCTGAATCTCACGCGATTTCCGTCACCTATCATTGGGACAAGAAGACGTCGCGCTATGTCAAGGATTCCGATGCGCTGGACAAATTGGCAGGAGAGAACGCCAAACGCTTCTGAGCCAACCGCATTCGTTTGCCCGGTGCAAATCGGCACGATAGAATCCGCAGACAGTTCCGCACATGAAGGGAAGCACCATGGACAAGGGCAAGATCTTTCGCGACCTGCACGCCTCGACCTTCGTCATGCCCAATCCATGGGATGTCGGCACGACCAAGCTTCTGGCCTCCTTCGGCTTCAAGGCGCTGGCGACGACCAGCGCCGGTTTTGCCTTTTCGCGCGGTCTGCCCGACGGGGCGGTGACGTTCGAGGCGATGATCCATCATTGCCGCGAGGTGACGGCTGCGACCAGCCTGCCGGTATCGGCCGATCTCGAGAAGGGCAAGGGCGACAGCGCCGAGCAGGCGGGCGAGACCATTTTCGCCGCTGAGGCCGCCGGCCTCGCCGGCTGCTCGATCGAGGACCATACGGGCGATCCGGACAAGCCGATCTATGAGTTTTCGCACGCCGTCGAGCGCGTCGCCGCGGCGGCGGAGGCGGCGCGCGCGCTCAAGCATGATTTCGTCTTCACCGCCCGGGCCGAGAATTTCCTGTGGGACAGACCAGACCTCGACGACACGATCAAGCGGCTGCAGGCCTTCGAGAAGGCCGGCGCCGATGTGCTCTATGCGCCTGGCCTCAGTGATGTCGAAACGATCCGGAAAGTCTGCTCGGCGGTGAGCCGGCCGGTCAATGTCATGGCACTGCCTGGTTTCACCATCGCCGACCTCGCCATGGCCGGGGTCAAGCGCATCTCGCTTGGGCCGTGGCTGACCAATTTCGCCTTCGGCATGCTGGAAACAGCGGCGCGCGAGATCCAGCAGGACGGCACGTTCGGCTTCACCCGCACCGCCATGCCGTTCAGCAAGCTGCAGGCGCTGTTTGCCAAATCCTCAAGCTAAGGGTCCATGCCGCATGACGCTCACCGTCATCGACATGCACACCGGCGGCGAGCCGCTCAGGATCATCACCAGCGGCTATCCCGAAATCCCCAAGGGTACGATCCTGGAAAAGCGCGCCTATGTGCGCGACCATCTCGACCATTTGCGCAAGCTGCTGATCTTCGAGCCGCGCGGCCATTACGACATGTATGGCGCGCTGCTGGTGGAGCCCGACCTGCCCGGCGCCGACCTCGCCGTGCTGTTCATGCACAATGAGGGCTACTCGACGATGTGCGGCCACGCCATCATCGCGCTCGGCCGTTATGCCGTCGACCAAGGCCTGGTGGCGAAACAGGAGCCAATCACGACCGTCAACATCGAGGCGCCATGCGGCCTGGTCGTCGCCTCAGTCGAGGTCAGGGATGGCAAGGCGGGCGCCGTGTCGTTCGAAAGCGTGCCGGCCTTCCTGTTTGCCCGCGACCAGAGAATCGAATTGGCAGGATACGGCAATATCCGTTTCGACGTTGCCTATGGCGGCGCCTTCTATGCGCTGGCCGATTGCCATCAATTCGGGCTGGAATTCGGCCGCGACCGGGTGCGCGACTTCGTCGATGCGGCAACCACGCTGACCGAGCGGCTGAAAGTGGAGTTCCCTCTATCGCATCCCGATCATCCCGATCTCGGTTTCCTGTACGGCACCATCCTGACCGACGGGCGCGATGCGTTTTCCGGCGAGGCGACGAAAAATGTCTGCGTCTTTGCCGATGCCGAGGTCGACCGTTCGCCGACCGGCTCCGGCGTCACCGCGCGGCTGGCGGCGATGTGCGCCAGGGGCAAGATCGGTCTTGGTCAGGAGCGGACCTTCGAAAGCATCGCCGGCTCGCGCTTCTCCGGCGCGGTGGCGCGCACGACCAAGGCCGGGCCGCATGAGGCGATCATCGCCCGCGTCGGCGGCCGCGCCTATTATTCCGGGCGAGCCGAGTTTACGGTCGAACCGGATGACGAATTGGGGCGCGGTTTTCTTCTGCGTTGAAAGGCCTATCGCCTGGCGCTCTCCCGCGCGCCGATCGCCTTGTGCAGATGGACCATCATGGCGGCGGCGAAGAGCGGCGTCAGAAGGTTGAGCAGCGGTACGGCGAGGAAGGCGGCGATGAGCAGTCCGGCCAGGAAAACAGTGCCGGCATATTTCCTGCGCAACGCCCTCGCCTCGTCCTCCGGGCGAAAGCGCATGGCGGCGAATTCGAAGAATTCGCGGCCCAGCAGATAGCCGTTGACGATGAAGAAGGCGGCGATGTTGATGCCCGGCACCAGCAGAAGCAGCAGGGCGACGATGTTGCCCAGGATGACGACGCCGAGGAACTTCACCGACAGCACCAGCGAGCGCAGCGCCGGCATGGCCCTGCCGGCCGGGTCGCCAGGAAAGTCGGTGCGCTCGACCACTTCTGCAATATCGTCGAGAAACAGGCCAGCTACGATTGCCGTCACCGGCGCGATCAGCAGCGCCATCCCAAAGGCAAGCGCGATGGCCGCGATGATGCCGCTCAGCCATCCGGCCCAGGACGGCAGGCCGGGTAAAAGGGAGTGAATCCATGGCAGGGCCAGCCAATCGACAAGCCCGGTGAGAGCAAACCAGACGGCCACGAGCGCCAGCACGGTCAAGCCCAGCGTCTTCAGGAAAACCGCGTGGAATTCGGGAGAGAACAGCCGGCTGAAGGCGGCGCGGGCAGCGTTGGAGATCACGGCGTTTCCCGGTAACAAACTGATATCTCCGACATAGGCGGAGACCCGGTCAGCCGCAAGTCTGCTGAAGCGGACGGCAATTCCGGGCGAAAACTAGCGCGCCAGCACGCGCGAACGGGCGGGGATGGTCATCGCCGCAACGCCGGCGACGACGCAGCCCATGCCCCAGAACGCCGTCGGCCCGAGGCTTTCGCCGAGGAACAGGACACCGATGCCGACGCCGATCGGCACGCGCAGATAGGCCTGTGACGTGGTGCCGACCGAACCCAGCGTGTGGATGAGGCGGAAGAAGATGCAGAAGGCCAGCGCCGTCGAGAACACCGACAAGGCCAGCAGGGCCAGGATGGAAGCCATTGAAGGCGACAGCGTCCACGGGCGGTCGAAGACCATACTCAAGGGTACGAGGATGACCGCGCCACACAGCATCGAGCCGGCGGCCGGCAGCATCGGGTCGAGTCCCCTGAAGCCGCGGCCGAAAATGGCGGCGCCGGCATAGCAGACGGTCGCCGCGACAACCGCAAGCTGCGCCCACAATTGATGGCCGAGCCCGCCAAGCGCCTGGGTGCCGACGATCAGGCAAATTCCGGCAATGCCGGCGCCGACGCCGAACAGCTTGCGTGCGGTCACCTGCTCGTGGCGGGTGATGAGCGCGGTCAGCAGGAAGGTGAAGATCGGCGACGTCGCGTTGAGGATTGTGGCGAGGCCGGCATCAATGGAGCGCTCGGCGGCGGCGATCAGCGTGAACGGCACCACGCTGTTGAGGCAGGCCTGGACCATGAAACGCCACCAGGTTGCACCGTCCTTCGGCATGGCGAGGCCGCGCCAGCGGATCAGCGCGAGCAAGATGCCGCCGGCGATC
The DNA here is from genome assembly GCF_056403115.1 of Mesorhizobium sp. P3_A2. Taxonomy (NCBI): domain Bacteria; kingdom Pseudomonadati; phylum Pseudomonadota; class Alphaproteobacteria; order Hyphomicrobiales; family Phyllobacteriaceae; genus Mesorhizobium; species Mesorhizobium sp. P3_A2. The sequence continues at coordinate 185,546 of NZ_JBFUGC010000005.1, read as the reverse complement.
AAGGTTCTGGCTGCTATGAAGGTGATCGGCGGGATCGTCTCGACACCGATCTTGATGAACGTATAGGACGCGCCCCACAAAGCAGCCAGCACGCCAAGCAGCGCCAGTTCGGTGGTCATGTCGGTCTTTGCTTGCATGCCTGTGAGTGCCTTCAGCTGCTGTGATCGAAGTTCCTCTAATCCGCTGAGGGGAGGAAATGCTTCGATGACGACACAACTGTAGCCGCACATCACGACAGTGCGCATGGTCCAGTTCGATTTGACGGCTAGGCAAAACCCTTCCAAATCGAGAACCTGATCCGTCCCGATTACATCGGGACGCGGCTCTATTTTTGTTTGACCACGATCTTGTCCGAAAACCGGGTTCCACTTTTCGGGATCATGGTCTAGACCCGCGCCCGGCCGGCGTGGCAGAAAGCCGGCAGATTCCAAGGCGGAGACATTGATGCCGGATTATGACGTGCTTTGCATCGGCAATGCCATTGTCGACATCATCGCCCAGTGCGACGACGCTTTTCTCGAGACCAACGGCATCATCAAGGGTGCGATGAACCTCATCGACACCAGGCGCGCCGAGCTGCTCTACAGCCGCATGGGCCCGGCGATCGAGGCCTCCGGCGGCAGCGCCGGCAACACGGCGGCGGGCGTCGCCAGTTTCGGCGGCCGCGCCGCCTTCTTCGGCAAGGTGTCGAACGATCCGCTCGGCGAAATCTATGCCCATGACATCCATGCCCAGGGCGTTGCCTTCGACACCAAGCCGCTTGAAGGCCAGCCGCCGACGGCGCGCTCGATGATCTTCGTCACCCCCGACGGCGAGCGTTCGATGAACACCTATCTCGGCGCCTGCGTCGAACTCGGGCCGGAAGACGTCGAGGCCGATAAGGCATCCGGCGCCAAGGTGACCTATTTCGAGGGCTATCTGTGGGATCCGCCGCGCGCCAAGGAGGCGATCCGGCAGACGGCGAAGCTGGCGCACGCCGCCAGACGCGAAGTGTCGATGACGCTGTCGGACTCGTTCTGCGTCGACCGCTACCGGGACGAGTTCCTTGAGCTGATGCGCTCGGGCACCGTCGACATCGTCTTTGCCAACAGCCACGAGATCAAATCGCTCTACCAGACCAAGTCCTTCGACGAAGCGCTGGAGGCTATCCGCAAGGACTGCAAGATCGCCGCCGTCACCCGCTCCGAAAAGGGCTCGGTGATCGTGCGCGGCGACGAGACCGTCACCATCCAGGCGACGACGATCCGCGAACTGGTCGACACCACCGGCGCCGGCGACCTCTACGCCGCCGGCTTCCTCTACGGCTATACGGCCGGGCGCAGCCTGAAGGATTGCGGCGATCTCGGCTCGCTCGCTGCCGGGCTGGTGATCCAGCAACTCGGGCCCCGACCGCGGCAGAACTTGCGCAGCGCGGCCCAACTGGCCGGGCTGCTGTAGTCCCGCTGCGTCACCTCTGGCGAGGCGTCAAACGACGTCTCTGTCGTGCGCCCGTCACAGAGGCCTCCTACATGCACAGTGAGGCGTCTCGCGACTGACATTTCGAGGCGCCCCGCAGACAGTTGGGGTGTCCAAATGCAAGACAGCAACCGGTCAGGTCGCTGCGCCTGTCGTTACCGCGCTTTCCGCTTTCCGTTGTAGCCATTCAACAACCGGCCGCAGCCTGGGAGGAGAGCGCGTGGCCAGCAAGACAGATGCATGACCAGATTTCAGACCCCGACGGACGGAATCTCGCAGGAGGCCCTGGCAGGCCTCATGGCCGAGGCGGTGCAGCAGGCGCTGGTCCAGCACGGCATAGCCCTGGATCCGCAGGCATTGGCTTCGGCCGGCGCCGTTGCCGGCAGCATCGCCGCCGCCTTGACTTTCCTTTCGCAGACACAGCTGCTCGCCATCGATACCGTCAGAGGCGAATGGACCGCATTCGCTACCGAATTCGTCCAGTCGATGGTGGACAAGGCCGCGCGCCGAGCCACGGCGCCTCGCAATCCAGCCGCGGTTGACGAGCCAGCTCCTGCAGCCGATGCAGACAAGGCCGCATCCCCCCAACCCGGGGAGCGGATGCTTCAGTCGATGCTGATCGAGGACTGGGCGGGCGAAGTCGCCGGGTCGACCTATCTGGAGGAGAAGTTTCGCATCCCGCGCTCGACGCTGCATCGCTGGCAGCGGCGCAGCGAGGTCATTGCGCTGCGCAAGGGCGGCCGCAAGCATGTCTTCCCGCTGGCCCAGTTCGTCGATGGCAGGCCGGCGGCAGGTATCAGAGAGGTGCGGTCGGAGATCGTCAATCCGAGGCTTGCCTGGTTCTGGCTGACCCGCGCCGCGCCGGAACTTGGCGGCCGCGTTCCGATCGAGATGCTCAAGCAAGACATGGTGCAGGAAGTCGTGCTTGCCGCGCGCGGATTTGCGACGACCTGATTTTCCACCTCGATCGAGAACGACCAGCTGTTCGCGCCTTTGGCACTACTAAGCCAGGTAAATAAATTTCACGAATCAGTCATAATCGAACTCGAAGAGCGCTCTTTGCCATATATCTTCATATATCTCCGTCCATTATGTACGGTTTGTGCCATTTGTGCCATATTGGCAAATATATGACGTGATAATTGCGCAACAATACTTTTCGAAGAGACCAAAAGCTGCGTTTCAGACACAATCTCTGTTGATCACCACCACGGCATAGGCCATGTCGAAGGCGAGAGCGCGGCGCGATGCGCGGCTTTCAATATGGGGTGTATCGGCAGGCCTTGGAGCCATGTCCGACCTGATTTTGAACCTTTGACTGGAGATTCAAGAAAATGAACATCAAGAGCCTTCTTCTCGGCTCCGCCGCGGCCTTGGTCGCGGTCTCGGGCGCGCGCGCCGCCGACGCGGTCGTCGTCGCCGAGCCGGAACCGGCCGAATACGTCAAGATCTGCGATGTCTACGGCGCCGGCTATTTCTACATCCCCGGCACCGAAACCTGCCTGCGCATCGGCGGCTATGTCCGTTACGACATCGGCGGCGGCGACGTCGGCTCGTTCGACGGCGCGAAGGCCAGGGACCGCAAGGACGGCGACGACCAGGACACCTGGAAAAAGAACGCCCGTTTCACGTTGAAGACCTGGACCGGCCAGGAAACCGAGCTCGGCACCTTGAAAACCTACACCGAGACCAAATGGAACTTCGGCAACACCGCAACCAGCGATCAGGCCTTCGACAGGGGCGTCACGCTGAACTTCGCCTGGATCCAGCTCGGCGGACTGCGTGTCGGTAAGGACGAAACACCCTATGACCAGTTCATCGGTTATGCCGGTAACGTCATCCAGGACACGATCATCCCGTACGGCATCAAGGACACGAACGTTGTCAGCTATTACTTCGACGCCGGCAGCGGCTTCACCGGTTTTGTCTCGCTCGAAGAAGGCTCCGGTGCGACTGGCACGATCGACAGCTATGTCCCGCACGTCGTCGGCGGCTTGAAGTACAAGGGCGACTGGGGCGCGCTCACCGGCGTCGTCGCCTATGACAGCAACTACGAGGAAGTGGCCGGCAAAGTTCGCCTGGATGTCAATGTCGGCAAGGATCTGACGCTGTTCGTCATGGGCGGCTATGGCACCGACGACAACCTGCGTGACGATGCCGGTAACACCATCGATGCTCATGGTCGCGGCTTCTACAAGCCTTGGGGCGGCAACTGGGCAATCTGGGGTGGCGGCACTTACAAGTTCAACGCCAAGACCTCGTTCAACGCTCAGGTTTCGGCTGACGACGACAAGAACTACGCTGTTGCGGCGAACATCGCCTACACCATCGTCCCGGGCTTCACGATCACGACCGAAGTCGACTGGAATCACTACGGCAACTTCGGGGACGACTCCATCTACGGCAACTTCACCAAGGCCAACAAGAAGAGCAGCCTCGGCGGTATCCTCCGCTTCCAGCGCTCGTTCTGATTGATCGATCTCGACAAAAAAGCCCCGCAGCGCACGCTGCGGGCCTTTTTCATTCGAGCACCGGGCGTTGCTGTGTCGTCGCGATGAGCGCTTCGTTCAGGCGGACTGGCGAAGCTCGCCGGCTTCGGACCCCAAAGCGTCGGTGGTGACCAGCCGGTCGCGACCGTTTTTCTTGCCGATGTACATGAGCCGGTCGGCCAGCGCGACCAGCGCGTCCGGATCGGCAGCCTCCGTCGGATAGATCGCAACGCCGACAGTGCAGCCGACATGGATGTCGCCACCCGGAGCGGGAACCTTGATGCGCAGCCGCTCAAGCACGCGCTCCGCCACGCGCACGGCCTTCTCCCTAGCCTGCTCCGCGTTCCCCGAAAACAGGAAAGCGAACTCGTCGCCGCCAAGGCGCGCGACGAAATCAGCGCTGCGCAGGATGGCGCGAAGCTTGTCCGACACGCGCTGCAGCAACGCATCGCCGGCCTCGTGGCCGAGCGTGTCGTTGACCTCCTTGAAGCGGTCGAGATCGATGAACAGAAGGCCCGCCGCGTCGCCGGAGCCGGCGCAACGGTCGATCACCGATTTCAGCTCGTTGTGGAAGGCGCGCCGGTTGGGCAGGTCGGTCAACGCGTCGTGGTTGGCCGAATGGTCGCTCTGCTGCTTGGCCAGCTCGATCTCGCGCTTTTGCGCGGAGAGCTCCTCATTGGCGGCCTTCAGCTCCAAAAGCAGCTCGGCGTTGAGATCCTCGACGACCTTGCGGTCGCTGATGTCGACGACGAAGCCTTCCAGGAATTCCAGTTCGCCGGCCTCGTCCCAGACGCCGCCGCCGATCTCGCGGACCCAGAGCGGCTCGCCGACCTGAGGCACGATGCGGTAGTCGACGTTCCAGTTGCAGCGCGCCTCGAGCGCGGTATCGACGGCGGCATAGACGGCGGCAAGATCATCCGGATGGATGGCCGAGACGTAGTCGCGCACCGCGTTGTGGATGAAATCGCTCGGCCGATAACCGCTGACGGTGAAGATGCCGTCGCTGATATAGAGCATGGTGTAGGACGCATCGTTGCGGCAACGGTAGAGATAACCGTCCATGCGGCCGGTAATGCTGAGCAGCGCGTCCAGCCGCTCGTCGTGGTAGACCCCCTGGCCAACCGCGGATGCAGAAACCCCGTCATGCTTCATGGCCGCACCCCCGTTAGCGGTCTGAGCGCGCCGTAGATGCCGTAACGGCAAGTCGGCGAGAGGGGTTTTATATCAGCTGAATCTTATCAATCTCTTATGGGGCGGCGCGAATAGGCCATCGGTGCAAGCGTTCGGCGACGCGAGCCACTGCCAACGCCAGCGACTCTGCCCAAGCAGAAAAAGACAGTCCGCAGCGCGGACCGCTCGTCAAGCTCCTGCCGTATAGGCCGCGATCGCCGCCATGTTGACGATGTCTGAGTCCTTGGCGTTGAGCGAGACGATCTGTACCGGTTTGTTCAAGCCGACCAGTAGCGGGCCGATGACGGTGGAGCCGCCGAGCTCCTGCAGCATCTTGGTCGAGATCGAGGCAGAGTGAAACGCCGGCATGATCAGCACATTGGCCGGGCCGGTGAGCCTGATGAACGGATACTGCGCCATGGCGCGCGCATTGAGCGCGACGTCGGCGGCCATTTCGCCATCATATTCGAAATCGACCCGGCGCTTGTCGAGGATGCGCACCGCTTCCTGCACGCGCTCGGAGCGCTCGCCCTGCGGATGGCCGAAGGTGGAATAGGCGAGCATGGCAAGCCGCGGTTCATAACCCATGCGGCGGGCGAAGCCAGCCGCCTCCTCGGCGATGTCGGCGATCTGTTCGGCATTGGGCATGTCGTGCACGGCGGTGTCGGCGACGAGCACCGTCTTGCCCCGCGCCAGCACGATCGACACGCCGATGACGCGGTGGCCGGGCTTGGCGTCGATGATGCGGCGGATGTCGTCGAGCGCGGTCGAGTAGTTGCGGGTGACACCGGTGACGATGCCGTCGGCATCGCCCAGCGCCACCATGCAGGCGGCAAAATGGTTGCGATCGTTGTTGATCAGCCGCTGGCAGTCGCGGAACAGGAAGCCTTTGCGCTGCATGCGTTCGTAGAGAAAGTCGGTGTAGATGCCGTTGCGGCGCGACAGCCGGGCATTGATGATCTCGATGCCTTGCTTGTTCAAGTCGATGCCGGCGTGCCTGGCATTCTCCTTGATGACATCGTCGCGGCCAAGCAGGATTGCCGTGCCGAGCTTCTGGTTCACATAGGAGACCGCGGCGCGCATCACCTGCTCTTCCTCGCCCTCGGCAAAGACGATGCGCTTGGGCTGGCGGCGCACACGGTCGTAGATGCGCTGCAAGGTGGAGGCGATCGGGTCGCGGCGTGCGGAAAGCTCCTGCGCGTAGCGGTCGAGATCGAGAATCGGCTTGCGGGCGACGCCCGAATCCATAGCCGCCTTGGCCACGGCGAGCGGGATGGCCGAGATCAGGCGCGGGTCGAACGGCACCGGGATGATGTAGTTGGGACCGAATTTCGGCCGGTTGCCCTGATAGGCGGCGGCGACGTCATCGGGCACGTCCTGGCGCGCGAGGGCTGCCAGTGCGCGTGCCGCGGCGATCTTCATGTCGTCATTGATGGTTGTCGCCCGCACATCCAGCGCGCCACGGAAGATGTAGGGGAAGCCGAGCACGTTGTTGACCTGGTTCGGATAGTCCGACCGGCCGGTGGCCATGATGGCGTCGGTGCGGATCTCGGTCACTTCCTCGGGCGTGATCTCCGGGTCGGGATTGGCCATGGCGAAGATGATCGGGTTCTTGGCCATCGACTGCACCATCTTGGTGGTCAGCGCGCCCTTGGCGGAAAGGCCGAGGAAGATGTCGGCGCCGTCGAGCGCCTCGGCGAGGCTGCGCGCCTCGGTCTTGATCGCATGCGCCGACTTCCACTGGTTCATGCCTTCGGTGCGGCCCTGAAAGACGACGCCCTTGGTATCGCACAAGGTGATGTTTTCCGGCGCGAAGCCCATCGCCTTCAACAGTTCGATGCAGGCGATGCCGGCGGCACCGGCACCGTTGCAGACCATTTTCGTGGTCTTCATGTCGCGGCCGGTGATCTCTAGCGCATTGATCAGGCCGGCGGCCGAGATGATGGCGGTGCCGTGCTGGTCGTCATGGAAGACCGGGATGTCCATCAGCTCGCGCAGGCGCTGCTCGATGATGAAGCACTCCGGCGCCTTGATGTCCTCGAGGTTGATGCCGCCGAAGGAGGGGCCGAGGTAGCGCACGCAATTGATGAACTCGTCGGCATCCTCGGTGTCGACCTCGAGATCGATGGAATCGACATCGGCGAAGCGCTTGAACAGCACCGCCTTGCCCTCCATGACCGGCTTGGAGGCCAGCGCTCCGAGATTGCCGAGGCCGAGAATGGCGGTGCCGTTGGAGATGACGGCGACCATGTTGCCGCGCGTCGTGTAATCGAAGGCGCGGCTGGGGTCCTCGGCGATGGCCAGGACCGGAACCGCGACGCCAGGCGAATAAGCGAGGCTCAAATCGCGCTGCGTGGCCATCGGCTTGGTGGCGACGACCTCCAGCTTGCCGGGGCGGCCCATGGCGTGGAATTCCAGCGCCTCCTGGGCGCTGACGGACGGGCCGCTGTTTTCGGTTTTCTTGGCCATGATGCTTTTGATTTCCTCACCGGTGCCGGACCCTTGAGACGGGTGCGTATTTTTGAACTTCCGGATTAAGGCTACACGCCACCGCTGTAAACCGCCAAGCGCGGCGAAGCTGCTTCAACGCGCACCAGATCGCTCGATGCCGATGCCGCGTTTCTACAGCGCTGCGATCTCCCGGGCATGCTGGCGCACCGTCGCCCACCGACGCAGCGTACCGGTCCCGGGGAAGGGCCATTCGGAAAGCGGCGGCTCCGTGCCTCCCATGCGTTCGCGCAACGCCGACAGGAAAGCCATGAGTTCCCGCCGCTGAGGCCACACCTTCGCCATTGTGCGTGCACGAATCTCTTCGCGCGGAATGGCGCGGTCACGCAATTCTTCGACCGCGCGCCGGATCGCCGCCGGCTCAGGCTCGGCGATGATGCAATAGTCTGGGTCGAAATAGACATCGCGGCCGCCAAGGCTTGGCGTGCTCACCACTGGCAGTCCGGCCATCATATACTCCATGCTGGAACACATCGCCCCTTCCGCCGCCGACAGGCACAGCCCAACCGCGGCCTGGTTGTAGGCGCGATTGACCTGCTGCGGCGTCAGCCGGTCGGTCAGGCCATCGACGATCGGGTTGGCGATATGATGCAGAGGCGACTGAGCCTGCAGGCGTCGAATGAAGGCGCGATCGCCGGAGGCGGGCAATTCGCCGATCGATACAGTGATATGGAGCAATCTTTCGACGTCGAAGGCGAGATAATGACGCTTGGTGTACGAGATGCGGCCATTGTAGACGGCGTCGAATTCGACCGGAACCTCAGGCAAAGGCCGGAAAATGTCCTCCGAGACCATCAGATTGTGATTGGAAAAGATCGCCGTGCCTCCGACCGCGATGACACGTCGGCGTTCCTCCTCGGTGTTGCACAGAAAAATCAGCTCATGCAGCGGGAAGCGCTGGCGATACCACGCGAGATCTCCGCCTATTTGTTCAACGATATGCGGTCGTTCGAGTGTCCAACTCGGCATCATCAGGAATGCGGCCCGCCGCGAGGCCAGCCGCCGGCCGATGGCGGCGATGGTTGCGAGCGGCCGCTGTCCGCCGATCGGTGTGTAGATGATCAGTGGATCGTGGCCGACCAGATGAACGGCCACCTGCATGTCGCCATCGAGATCGGAAAGAGGGCCGCTTTGCGGAAGCACAAAAGGCAAGCGCTTGCGTACCGAACGCTTGAGGCGGTCAAGCGCCCGGCCGGCATGATGCCTCATGCGATCGGTCGGCGAGCCGGTCGCCCCGAACGTTTCCTCAAACGATTTCCGGCCAACCCCGTCCATAATCCGCCTCACCAACCCCGATGGATGATTATGCCGACCACCAGCGCCTTGCAATGCCGGCGGCGCTGCCTGTCAATGGCAAGAGAGGCCCGGTCGTCCCCTGCTTTTCGAGCCGCCGGCATTAAACCCCGCATCCACATCTGCTAGCGTGCCGGCATGAACATGCACACTTCAGCAGAAACCGACGCCCCCGAGGTGACACCGCCGGCGTCCGCCTCCGGCAGCGTCACGCCGATGATGGAGCAGTATATCGAGATCAAGGCGGCGAACCCGGATTCGCTCTTGTTCTACCGCATGGGCGATTTCTACGAGCTGTTCTTCGACGATGCCGAGAAGGCGAGCCGGGCGCTGGGCATCGTCTTGACCAAGCGCGGCAAGCACCAGGGCCATGACATTCCTATGTGCGGCGTGCCGGTGCATGCGGCCGACGACTATCTGCAGAAGCTGATCGGCCAAGGTTTTCGCGTTGCCGTCTGCGAGCAGATCGAGGATCCGGCGGAAGCCAGGAAGCGCGGCGGCAAATCGGTGGTGCGCCGCGACGTGGTGCGGCTGGTCACACCCGGCACCATCACCGAGGACAAACTGCTCGCGCCATCGGAATCAAGCTTCCTGATGGCGCTGGGACGGGTGAAGGGCGGCAGCAGCGAACACGCCTTTGCGCTGGCCTGGATCGAGATCTCGACCGGCGTTTTTCGCGTTGCCGAGACCACGGCCGACCGCCTGCTGGCCGATGTGTTTCGCGTCGATCCGCGCGAGCTGATTGTCGCCGAGCCGGTGTTTTACGATCCCGAACTGAAGGCGGTGTTCGACGTCATCGGCCGCGTCGCCAGTCCGCAGCCGCCGTCGCTGTTCGATTCGGCTTCGGCCGCAGGCAGGATCGCGCGTTTCTTCGAGGTGGCGACACCGGACAGTTTCGGCGCCTTCTCGCGCGCCGAACTGTCGGCGATCTCCGGCGCCATCGCCTATGTCGAAAAGACGCAGAAGGCTGAGCGGCCGCCGCTGTCGCGTCCTGAGCGCGAGGAACAGGGCTCGACGCTGTTCATCGATCCGGCGACGCGCGGCAATCTGGAGCTGTTGCGCACGCTGTCGGGCAGCCGCGACGGCTCGCTGTTCAAGGCGATCGACCGCACGGTGACCGGCGGCGGCGCAAGGCTGCTGGCCGACCGGCTGATGGCGCCGCTGACCGACCCGGCAGCGATCGCTGCCAGGCTCGATTCGGTGTCGTTCTTCCGTGCGGAGACTCACGTTTGCCAAGCGGTGCGCTCAAGCCTGAAAAGCGTCGCCGACATGCCGCGAGCACTGTCGCGGCTGGCCCTCAACCGTGGCGGGCCGCGCGACCTCGGCGCGCTGCGCGCCGGCTTCGAGGCGGCAGGCGCGATTGCCGAAATCGTTGCGACCACTAGTTTGCCGCATGAATTGGCGGAAGCCCTTGCTGCTATTCAAGCGCTGCCGACCGCGCTGGCCCAGCATCTGACGCAAGCGCTCGGCGAGGAACTGCCGCTGCTCCGACGCGACGGCGGCTTCGTGCGCGGCGGCTACCATGCCGAACTCGACGAGATGCGGGCGCTGCGCGATGAGTCGCGAAAGGTCATAGCCGGACTGGAGCGCTCGCTGATCGACGAGACCGGCATCCGCTCGCTGAAGATCCGGCACAACAATGTGCTGGGCTACTACATCGAGGTGACCGCCAACCACCATTCGATCATGACCGGCAGCGACGGCGCCAAGGCGCGCTTCATCCACCGCCAGACCATGGCCAACGCCATGCGTTTCACCACGACCGAACTTGCCGAGCTCGAGACCAAGATCGCCAATGCCGCCGACCGGGCGCTCAGCATCGAGCTTGCCGCCTTCGACACGCTGACGGCCGAGGCGGTCGGCGAGGCGCAAAAGATCCGCGCCGGCGCCGATGCGCTCGCCGTGCTCGACGTGTCGGCGGCGCTGGCGCTCTTGTCGGAGAGCGAAGCCTGGTGCCGGCCGCTGGTCGATGCCAGCCTTGCCTTCGAGATTTCAGGCGGGCGCCATCCGGTGGTGGAACAGGCGCTGCGGCGTTCAGGCGAAGGGCCGTTCGTCGCCAATGATTGCGACCTGTCGCCGCAAGGCGGCGCCAAGGCCGGCGCCATCTGGCTGCTGACCGGCCCCAACATGGGCGGTAAGTCGACGTTCCTCAGGCAAAACGCGCTGATCGCCATCCTCGCCCAGACCGGCTCGTTCGTGCCGGCGACATCGGCCCATATTGGCGTCGTCGACCGGCTGTTCTCGCGCGTCGGCGCCTCGGACGATCTGGCCCGCGGACGCTCGACTTTCATGGTTGAGATGGTCGAGACGGCCGCGATCCTCAACCAGGCCGGCGAACGGGCGCTGGTGATCCTGGATGAAATCGGCCGCGGCACCGCCACTTTCGACGGCCTGTCGATTGCCTGGGCGGCGGTCGAGTACCTGCATGAGAAGAACCGCTGCCGGGCTATCTTTGCCACCCATTTCCACGAAATGACGGCACTGTCTGGTAAACTGCCACGACTGCACAATGTCACCATGCGGGTCAAGGAATGGGAAGGCGACGTGGTCTTCCTGCACGAGGTCGGCAAGGGTGCCGCCGACCGTTCCTACGGCGTGCAAGTGGCCCGCTTGGCGGGACTGCCGGAAGCGGTGGTCGGTCGCGCCAAGGAGGTGCTGCACCAGTTGGAAGAAGGCGAGGTTTCGGGCAAGACCAACCGGCTTGTAGACGATCTGCCGCTGTTTTCGGTGGCGGCGAGGCGGGAAGCGCCCAAGCCGGCGAAGACTGACGCATTGGGCGCAGCACTTGGTGAGATCAATCCCGACGAGATGACGCCGCGCGAGGCGCTGGAGGCGCTCTATCGACTGAAGGGGCTGGCGGGGAAACCCTAGCCTAACTCAGGCCTTTGACCATTGGCCTTGACCCGACTGTACCAAACGGTACAATGCCTCTCATCGCCTTTGCCGATGGGAGAATTCCATGAGCCGTCCGCCGCTGCCGCCCTTTACCGCCGAGACCGCTGCACAGAAGGCGCGCCTCGCGGAAGACGCCTGGAACAGCCGCGACCCGGAACGGGTTTCGCTCGCCTATACCGAGGACAGCACCTGGCGCAATCGCGCCGAATTTGTCGCCGGCAGAAGCGAGATCGTCGGCTTTCTCAAGCGCAAATGGGCGCGCGAGCTCGACTACCGCCTGATCAAGGAGGTTTGGACCTGGAACGACAACCGCATCGCGGTGCGCTTTGCCTATGAATGGCGCGACGACAGCGGCCACTGGTTCCGCTCCTATGGCAATGAAAACTGGGAGTTCGACGCCGCCGGGCTGATGCGCCGCCGCGTCGCCAGCATCAACGACCTGCCCATTGCCGAAAGCGAGCGCAAATACCACTGGCCGCTCGGCCGCCGGCCCGACGACCATCCGGGCCTGACCGAACTCGGGCTGTAAAGTCGCTAATGCGGCGCATCGCACCCGACCGCGACCAGCTGCTGGCGATGGTGGCTGAGGTCTTTCGCGAACACGGCTATGAGGGCGCGAGCATCGCGCTGATCGGCGCGGCGACGGGGCTGGGCAAGGGAAGCCTTTACCACTTCTTCCCCGGCGGCAAGGAAGAGATGGCAGGGGCCGTCATCGCCCATATCGACGGCTGGTTCGAGGACAATGTCTTCGCACCCTTGCGCGACTGCACCGATCCGCGAGCCGGGATCGAGCATATGTTCGAGGCGACCGACAGCTATTTCCGCTCGGGGCGCCGCGTGTGCCTTATCGGCGCCTTCGCGCTGGAGGAATCGCGCGATCTCTTCGCCAGCCAGATCAGGGACTATTTCGGCCGCTGGGTCGGGCACCTCGCCGATGCGCTGGCGCGAGACGGGCACCGAGCGACCGAGGCAGCCGAGCTTGCCGAAGAAGCCGTCGCCGCCATCCAGGGCGCGCTCACGCTTGCCCGCGCCGTCGACGATGCCGGCATGTTTTCGCGCGCGCTGCGCAGGACGCGTATGCGGTTGGGGCTGACAGCAGGTGACGATATCTAGACAGGTTCGAAGCGGAAGGCCGTTTCAGTTCGGGAAACCCGACCGACTCCAGGTGAATCGAGATGCGCTCCCGCAACGAAGCAGGCGTTGTCGGCGGCAAGGGCCAACAGTCGCAATCGGCTTGCGCGCGCCTGCTCCCGGTCGGCGTCGAATTCCCAGGCGATCTCCGGGCGATCGAACTGAAGCGACGGCACATGCACGGTGTCGCCCCAAATCAACAGTGTTTCGCCGGCGCTCGTCACGCGAAAGCACGTGTGCCCGACTTCATGGCCGACGGCGGCGATGGTCTCGATGTTCGCGCCCAGACGCTGTCCGGCGTCGAGAGGCTGGGCGCGATCGTGGAAGCGTTCCAGCCTCGCCACTTCCCGGAACATGCCGAGCTCAGCGCGCGGGACAAGCAGACGAGAGAGCTGCTGGAAGCCGTCCCGACCATCGGCAAGGATCAGCCCGTGGATATGGTCGAGATGGGTGTGGGTGAAGGCAACGGTCCGAATCCGAGCGATGGCCATCTTCGCCTCGCGCAGCGCCTCGGGCAGATGCCCCATTGTCGGGTGCCAGGCGTTCGAGGAGCCCGTGTCGATGAGCGTGATGTCGTTACCGTCATCGATGGCAAAGGCGTTGACCGATAGCCTGAGCGCACCGTCGACGAGTGATACCTGCGATGGCAGGTCATCGCCGAATGCAATATCTCCCGGCTGGCGCAGCCGCCTGATTGGCATGTCGACGTAACCGTCACGCAGCGACGTGACCGTGATATCGCCGATTTTGTACGCGGTGTGACGAGGCCCAGCTGAAATTCGTTCCAATGCCCACTCTCTGTTTCGCTGGAAAATCTCTTCCGAAAGCCTGTTTCCTTAGAGCAGTTCGCCGTTTCGCGGAAACGCAGAATTGCTCTAGATCATCTCCAGCCCGCGCTTGCGGGTCGGCGGCGGGAAGGCGCGGTCGAGCTCGGTGAGGTCTTCGCCGGTGAGCTTGATGTCGAGCGCGGCGACATTCTGGCGGACATGGTCCTGGCTGCTGGCCTTCGGGATGGCGATAACACCTGGCTGCGCCACCACCCAGGCAAGCGCGATCTGTGCCGCCGTGGCGTTGTGGCGGGCGGCGATGGTCTCCAGCCTGGCATTGCGAGCCAGCGCGCCCTGCTCGACCGGCGAATAGGCCATCAGCGGAATGCCACGCTGCCGGCTCCATGGCGCGAGATCGAATTCGGGGCCGCGCCGCGACAGATTGTAGAGCACTTGATTGGTCTGGACATTGCCGCCCGAGCGCAGCCCGGTCAGCTCCTCCATCTCGTCAGTGTCGAAATTGCTGACGCCCCAGTGGCGGATCTTGCCGGCCTTTTTCAGCGCTTCGAAAGCCTCGACGGTTTCAGACAGAGGCACGCTGCCCGGCCAGTGCAGCAGATAGAGATCGATGCGGTCGGTGCGCAGGCGCTTCAGGCTGTTTTCGCAGGCCCGCGCCACGCCGGCGCGCGAGGCGTTTGACGGCAGCACTTTCGAAACGAGAAAGAGGTCGTCGCGACGCCCGGCAATGGCCTCAGCCACCACCTCCTCGGCACCGCCGCTGGCATACATTTCGGCGGTGTCGATCAGCGTCATGCCGAGGTCCAGCCCGAGCTTCAGGGCGTTGACCTCGCCGGCACGGCGGCGGGAATCCTCGCCCATCTTCCATGTGCCCTGTCCCAGCACCTGGACGGCCTCGCCCGAAGGCAGCGTGGTGGTTCTGATCGTCGTGGGCATAGAGGCTCTATCTTTGTTTACGCAATTCCGAACGGAAAACCGCTCGCACTTTTCCTGGAATTGCTGGAGTGGCGGTCGGTGCGTATGCCATCACAGGCACAGGGAGAAATCCAGAATGGATCTCTCCCGCACGGCAACTGCTGCACTACTTCACCGGATTGGCGGCGAGCCAAGCCTGCATCTGCTTGATCTCGGCTTCCTGGGCGGCGATGACGCCTTCGGCCAGTTTGCGGATTTCGGGATCCTTGCCATTGGCAAGTTCCACCTTGGCCATGTCGATCGCGCCCTGATGATGCGGGATCATGCCGCGCACAAAATCGGCATCGGCATTGCCGGTATATTGCGAGGCCATCATGTCAGCATGCATCTTGTCCATCGCCGCCTTGTAGCCTTCGGTCGACGGACTGGTCGCGTCTGTCGCCATCGCGCCCATGTCATGTTTCATCTCTTCGGATTGCGCCGGAACGCTTTCGAGGAAAACGGCAAGCAGCATTCCCGCCGCCATCAGCAAAAGTACGATCTTCCTAGCCAAGGTCATCCATGATCTCCTGTTGATTGGACTTCGTATTTGGGGGCTTCGCCTAGAGTTTCAATGTCCTCAACCGTAATGCGTTGGCTATCACCGAAACCGAGGACAGGCTCATCGCCGCCGCCGCCAGCATCGGCGACAAAAGTGTGCCGGTCAGCGGGTAGAGCACGCCGGCGGCGACCGGCACGCCAAGCACATTGTAGAGGAAGGCGAAAAACAGGTTCTGGCGGATGTTGCGGATCGTCGCCTGAGCGAGCGTGCGGGCCCTGACGATGCCGTTGAGGTCGCCCTTGACCAGGGTGATCCCCGCGCTTTCGACCGCAACGTCGGCGCCCGTGCCCATGGCGATGCCGACATCGGCGGCGGCAAGTGCGGGTGCGTCGTTGACGCCGTCGCCGGCCATGGCGACGCCGGTGCCCTTGGCGCGCAGTTCCTCGACCAATGCCGCCTTCTGCTCCGGCAGCAGGCCGGCGCGCACGTCGTCGATGCCGAGGCTTTTGGCGATGGCGCGCGCCGTGCGCTCATTGTCGCCGGTCGCCATGATGATCTTCAGTCCCCTGTCGTGCAGCGCCCGGATCGCCTCGGCCGTCGTTGCCTTGATCGGGTCGGCGACAGCGACGATGCCGGCCAGTTTTTTGTCGACGGCAACGAACATCACGGTCTTGCCTTCGGCCTGCAGCGCCTCGGCCCTGGCCGACAGCGAAGCGGTGTCGATGCCGAGATCGGCCATCATGGCGGCGTTGCCGAGCGCAACCTGTCTACCCGAGACCATGCCGGACACGCCCTTGCCGGTGACGGCTTCGAAGCCACTGGCCTCTTCGATTGTCAGGCCACGCTCACCGGCGCCGCCGACAATGGCTTCGGCCAGCGGATGCTCCGAGCCTTTTTCCAGGCCGGCGGCGAGCGTCAGCAATTCATTCTCCGACAAGCCTCCGACCGCGACGACATCGGTCAGGCGCGGCTTGCCTTCGGTCAAGGTGCCGGTCTTGTCGACAATGAGCGTATCTACGGAGGCAAAGCGCTCGAGCGCTGCCGCTTCCTTGATCAGCACACCGGCGTGCGCCCCGCGGCCGGTGGCGGTCATGATCGACATCGGCGTCGCCAGGCCGAGTGCACAGGGACAGGCGATGATCAGGACCGAGACCGCCGAGACGATGGCGAAGATCAGGCTGGGCTCGGGGCCGAAGACGGCCCAGGCAGCAAAGGCGGCGAGCGCGACCAGCACGACCGCAGGCACGAAGTAGAAGGAGACGCGGTCGGCCAGGGCCTGGATTGGCGCGCGCGAACGCTGCGCCTTGGCCACCAGTTCGACGATGCGCGCCAGCGTGGTCTCGGCGCCGACCTTTTCGGCGCGCATGATCAGCGAACCGTTCTTGTTGAGCGTGCCGCCGGTCAAGGCATCGCCTTCGGTCTTTTCCACCGGCAGCGGCTCGCCCGAGATCATCGATTCGTCGACTGAGGAGCGACCCTCAAGCACGATGCCGTCGACCGGCACGGCATCGCCCGGGCGGATGCGCAGCCGGTCGCCGGCCTTGACGGCGTCGAGCGGCACGTCGGTCTCGGAGCCATCCGCTCCAATCAGCCGTGCCGTCTTTGGCGCCAGGTCGAGTAGCTCGCGGATGGCCGAGCCGGTCTTTTCGCGCGCCCGCAATTCGAGGACCTGACCAAGGAACACCAGCGCGACGATGACGGCAGCGGCCTCGAAATAGACCGGCACGGTGCCGCCATGACCGCGGAACTGATGCGGAAAGATGTCCGGAAACAGTGTCGCCACGACGCTGTAGAGATAGGCGGCACCCACACCGAGCGAAATCAGCGTCCACATGTTGGGGCTGCGGTTGACCAGTGAATCCCATCCGCGATGGAAGAACGGGAAGGCCGCCCACAGTACCACGGGGCTCGCCAGCGCCAGTTCGAGCCAAACCATCGTGCGGTCGTCGACAAAGGCCTGGAAGGTCAGGCCGAGCATCGGCGCCATGGCGACGATCAGCAGCGGCACGGACAGCACCGTACTGACCCAGAAGCGCCTGGTGAAGTCGACCAGTTCCGGATTCGGGCCCTCATCGCCAGTGGGTACGCCCATCGGCTCCAACGCCATGCCGCAGATCGGGCACGAGCCGGGCTTGTCGCGAATGATCTCGGGATGCATCGGGCAGGTGTATTGCGTGCCTTTCGGCATTGGCAGCGGTGCCGGCCTGTCGCCGAGATATTTTTGCGGCTCGGCCCCGAACTTCGCCTGGCAACCGGCCGAGCAGAAATAGAAACCCTGGCCTTCGTGCCGGAGAAAATGCTTCGCGGTGGCGCGGTCGACGCTCATTCCGCAAACAGGGTCGATGGCGGTCAGGTATTTTTCAGGCTCAGCGACGAATTTCGTGCGGCAGCCCTCGCTGCAGAAGTGAAAGAGGCGACCGCCATGCTCGACCGACGGCTTGCCCGCTGCCGGATCGACGCTCATGCCGCAGACGGGATCGCGCACCACGGCCTCGGGGGCCGGTGCAGCCGCCTTTGCCGCACAGCAGCCGCCATGGTGGTGATGCTCGGAATGCGCCATCGAATAAATGCCTTCATGTCTGTCTGGATGCGGAGGTAGTGCTTCCAGTAACTGGAAGGTCAAGGGGCGATTTCCACTTTTCGATCATGGCCGCCATCGGACGGCATCGAGGGAAAAGTCGCTTACGCAATTTCTTTCCTATGTTATGGACGCGACCAACTGCATCCGCTGCATCGAACCCACCCACATGAAATGCCTGGTCATCAATCTCGATCGGTCCCGCGACCGCCTCGCCCATATGACGGCCGAGTTCGCCCGCATCGGCGTCGCCTTTGAACGGGTCGTCGCCATCGACGCGCGCGATCGGCCTGATCTGGCCGAAATGCCGCAAAGGAAAAAGCGTTTGCGTATGGCCGACACCGAGATCGCTTGCCTGCTCAGTCACAAACAGTGCTGGTCGATGATCGCGGCAGGCGATGACGCCTATGGCGCCATCTTCGAGGACGATGTCGTCTTCTCTGACAATGCCGGCGCTTTGCTTGCCGATATGGCCTGGATCCCCGCCGATGCGGACATTGTCAAGCTGGAAACATTCTTCAATCGAACCGTGATCTCACGCAAGGGGGTCGCTTGTGGCCACGGTTTTTCTGCGAGCAGGCTGCACGCCGTCCATATCGGCGCGGCCGGGTACATCCTGTCGAGACAGGCTGCACGAGACCTCATCGAGGCGACGAATGAGATCGCCATGCCCGTCGATCATCTCGTCTTCAATCCGCGTTTTGCGACTTCGTCCGACAAGATCATTTATCAGCTTGTGCCGGCTTTGTGCCTGCAGGCTCAGTTCCTTGGCGGCGAACCGGTGCAATTGCCGAGCCTGCTCAAACAGGAGCGCGCAGAGGAACGGGTGGCAAGCGGGATGAGCACGAAACGCCACAAGCCGATTGCGGCCAAGATAGGGATCGAGATAAGGCGACTGGCGCGGCAAATCGCCGATCTCTTCCGGTTACGGCGGGAGAAAATCATTCCGTTCGAGTATCGCGGCCGACGCGTCCGTCGGCCCCATACACAGCGCCGCGAAAACGCGCTATAGACGCCGCGCAAAGGCGAGGCCAACCGGCAATCTATGGCAAAAATCTCCCTCAAGCTCGACGAGCTGATCGACAGCGAGGCCTTGCGCCGCGAGATGACGGCGCTGACCTCGGCCGGCAACGGCGCCGAGTCCGGCGCGCGCGTCGGTGCGCTCAAGCTGTTGAAGGGACGCCTGACCGAGGGCCGCAAGATCGCCGAGCGCATGCTGATGGACGATGGCAGCGGCGCGGCCTGTGCTGCCCGGCTGTCGCATCTCATGGACGAGATCATCCGTGCCCTCTACGAGTTCGCCGCGACCCATGTCTATCGGGTGAAAAACCCGTCGACCGCCGAACGCATGGCCGTCGTCGCGGTCGGCGGCTATGGTCGCGGCACGCTGGCGCCGGGTTCCGACATCGACCTCTTGTTCCTGCTGCCCTACAAGCAGACGCCGTGGGGCGAACAGATCGTCGAATACATGCTCTATATGCTGTGGGACCTCGGGCTGAAGGTCGGCCACGCCACCCGCAACATCGACGAATGCCTGAGGCTGTCGCGCAGCGACATCACCATCCGCACCTCGATCCTGGAGGCCCGGTTCCTGTGGGGAGAGCAAAAGCTCTTTGACGAATTGCTGATCCGCTTCGACCATGAAGTGGTGCGCACCACCGGGCCGGAATATGTGCAGGCCAAGCTCGCCGAGCGCGACGAGCGCCATGCCAAGGCCGGCGAAAGCCGCTATCTGGTCGAGCCCAACGTCAAGGACGGCAAGGGCGGCCTGCGCGATTTGCAGACGCTGTTCTGGATCGCGAAATACTTCTATCGCGTGCGCACCGGCGAGGAGTTGGTCGACAAGGCCGTTTTCACCGAGGCCGAATACAGGGAGTTCCTCAAGGCCGAGGACTTTCTGTGGGCGGTGCGCTGCCACATGCATTTCCTCACCGGCAAGCCCGAGGAACGGCTGCATTTCGACATCCAGCGCGAAATCGCCGAGCGTCTCGGTTACACCACCCATCCCGGCCTGTCGGCGGTCGAGCGCTTCATGAAGCACTATTTTCTCGTCGCCAAGGATGTCGGCGACCTGACCCGCATCTTCTGCGCCGCGCTCGAGGAAGAGCAGGCCAAGCACGTGCCGGGCTTCAACCGCATCTTCCTCACCTTCCAGCGCCGCAAGCGCAAGCTGGCCGGCACCTCTGATTTCATCGTCGACAACCATCGCATCAACGTCGCCGACGACACAGTCTTCGAGCGCGACCCGGTCAATCTGCTCAGGCTGTTCTGGTTTGCCGACAAGCACGGGCTGGAATTCCATCCCGATGCACTGAAGCTGCTCACCCGTTCGCTCGGTCTCGTCAACAAGTCGCTGCGGCGCGACGTGGAAGCCAACCGGCTGTTCCTCGACATCCTGACCTCGGACCGCAATGCCGAGCTCAATTTGCGGCGCATGAACGAGGCGGGCCTGCTCGGCAAGCTGATCCCCGACTTCGGCAAGATCGTCGCCATGATGCAGTTCTCGATGTACCACCACTATACGGTGGACGAGCACCTGATCCGCTGCATCGGCGTGCTGGCCGAGATCGAGCGCGGCGATGGCGAAAAGGTGCATCCGCTGTCGCACACGCTGATGCCGGGGCTGAAGAAAAGCCGCGAGGCGCTTTATGTCGCCGTGCTGTTGCATGACATCGCCAAGGGCAGGCCCGAGGATCACTCCGAGGCCGGCGCCCGGATCGCGCGGCGCATCTGTCCGCATATGGGCCTGTCGGCGGCCGACACCGAGACCGTCGCCTGGCTGGTCGAGAACCATCTCGTCATGTCGATGACGGCGCAGACCCGCGACCTCAACGACCGCAAGACGATTGAGGATTTCGCTGCGATCGTGCAGTCGGTCGAACGGCTGAAGATGCTGCTGATTCTCACCGTATGCGACATCAGAGGCGTCGGTCCGGGCGTCTGGAACGGCTGGAAAGGCCAGCTCCTGCGCACGCTCTACTACGAGACCGAACTCTTGTTGACCGGCGGCTTTTCGGAAGTGTCGCGCGCCCAGCGCACGGCGGCATCACGCGAACGGCTGGCCGAGGCGCTTGCCGACTGGCCGGACAAGGCGCGCAAGCGCTATGTCGGCCTGCATTATGAGAATTACCTCTTGACCGTCGATCTTGCCGATCAGCTGCGCCATGCCGAATTCATCCGCGAGGCGGACGCGGCGGGCAAGAAGCTCGCCACCGTCGTCAGGACCCACCAGTTCGAGGCGGTGACCGAGATCACCGTGCTGGCGCAGGACCATCCGCGCCTGCTCTCTGTCATTGCCGGCGCCTGTGCGGGGGCCGGCGGCAACATCGTCGACGCGCAGATCTTCACCACATCCGACGGCCGCGCGCTGGACATCATCCTGATCTCCAGGGAGTTCGACCGCGACGAGGACGAGCGCCGCCGCGCCGAGCGCGTCGGCCGGCTGATCGAGGACGTGCTGTCGGGCAAGAGCTGGCTGCCGGAGATGATCGAGAAACGCACCAGGCCGCGGCGCGGCGCCAAGGTGTTCAGGATTCCGCCGCGCGCCGAGATCCGCAACACGCTGTCGAACCGGTTTTCGGTGATCGAGGTCGAGGGCCTGGACCGGCCCGGGCTGTTGTCGGAGATCACCGGAACGCTGTCCGACCTGTCGCTCGACATCGCCTCGGCCCACATCACCACCTTCGGCGAGAAGGTCATCGACACCTTCTATGTCACCGACCTGACGGGACAGAAGATCGACAGCCCGGCGCGCACCGCCGCCATCCGCACCAGGCTTATCACAGCGCTCGAGGGCGTGGCCCCCGAGCGCGGCGGCAAGGCCAAGGCGGCGGCCGAGTGACCATCACTTTGTCCCAATCACCCCCTTTCTCCCAATCATCTAGGCAATCTCCGCGCGCATGAGCCTCGTCAAGAAATTCGCCACAGTTGCGTCCGGCACGCTGATGAGCCGCGCGCTCGGCTTTGGCCGCGAAATGCTGATGGCGGCCGCACTCGGCACCGGGCCGGTGGCGGACGCCTTCAACGCCGCGTTCCAGTTTCCCAACACGTTCCGCCGGCTGTTTGCCGAGGGCGCGTTCAACGCCGCCTTCGTGCCGCTGTTTGCCAAGGAGATCGAGACCCACGGCACCGACGGCGCCAAGCGCTTTTCGGAGGAAGTGTTCGGCGTGCTGTTCTCGGCGCTGCTGGCGCTGACCATCGTCATGGAACTGGCGATGCCGCTGATCGTGCGCTATCTGGTGGCGCCGGGCTTTGCCGACACGCCGGGCAAGTTCGAGACGACCGTCCTGCTTGCGACGATCATGTTCCCCTATCTCATCTGCATGTCGCTCGCGGCCATGATGGCCGGCATGCTGAATTCGCTGCGCCGCTATTTCGCGGCTGCCGTCGCACCGGCCTTCCTCAACATCATCCTGATCAGCGTGCTCGGTTACGCCTGGTACCACGGCATGGATGCGCATGATGTCGGCTTCAGCCTGTCCTGGGGCGTCCTGGCGGCGGGGTTGGTGCAGCTCGCCATCGTCTGGATCGCGGTGCGCAATGCCGGCATCGCAATCGGCTTTCGCCGGCCGAAGATGACGCCCAACGTCAAGCGGCTGCTGATCCTGGCGCTGCCGGCGGCGATCACCGGCGGCATCACCCAGATCAACCAGCTGATCGGCACGGCGATCGCCTCGGCGCAGGACAGCGCCGTGTCCTCGCTGGCTTACGCCGACCGCATCTACCAGCTGCCGCTCGGCGTCGTCGGCGTCGCGGTGGCGATCGTGCTTTTGCCGGAACTGTCGCGGGCGCTGAAATCGGGCAATCTGGTCGAGGCGGCCAATCTGCAGAACCGCTCGGTGGAGTTCACTTTGTTCATGACCTTGCCGGCGGCGGCAGCCCTCTGGGTGATGGCAGAGCCGATCGTGCGGCTGGTCTACGAGCGCGGCGCCTTCGCAGCCAACCATTCGACGCCGACGGTGGCGGCGATCCTGGCGATCTTTGGCCTCGGCCTGCCGGCCTTCGTGCTGATCAAGGCCTTCACCCCCGGCTATTTCGCCCGCGAGGACACGCGCACGCCGATGATGTTCGCCGCCATTTCGGTCGGCGTGAACGTGATCACGGCGCTGACGCTGTTTCCGAGGATGGGTGCACCCGGCATTGCCGTGGCATCGGCCGTCGCCGGCTGGGTTAACGCTATGATGCTGCTTGCAGTGCTGATCCGGCGCGGCCACTGGGGGCGCGACGTGCCGCTGTTGAAGCGTATTCCCCGGCTGGTGCTGTCGGCGGCGGTGATGGCAGCGGCACTCTATTTCGCCGAGCATTGGCTGGCCGTCAGGCTCGGCCCCGGCTCGCCACTGGTGATCAAGGCGACGACGCTGCTGGCGCTGGTCGCCGGCGGCGCCCTGCTCTATTTCGTCACCGCCTTTGCCACAGGCGGCGCCGATTTCGGCATGATCCGGCGCAATGTGAAACGCGGATCGGGCAAGGTGCCACCCGTTAAGGAACCGTCTCCAGATCCGTAAGGCGGACCGTAGCGACTCGCTCGGCAAGCATCAGTCGTCGCCAGACAATTCGTCGTAGACCGAGCGTGGCAGGGGTTCGCGAGCCTGCTTGCTAAGTTGGATTCCGAACTCGGCGCGAAGCCGTGCCGCTGTCTCCAGCGGCATCTCGCGGGCGTGTGGGCGCTTGGGCGCGCTTTGCTCGTCGTCGTCAGCTGCGAGAGGCATCCATCTTCTCATTATCTGCAAGACACATCCCACCATATCATGAATGTCGATGTCGGCGCCGCCCCTCATTGCCCTGCCGGGCATTTCTCCCCGTAAACGGGGAGAAAGAAGCTGGGCGGGCGCTTGCGCCTCCCTGGCAACGCTGGTGATGGCGAAATCGGCGACGGCTGCATCTTTCTCCCCGTCAATATACAGGGAGAAATGTCCGGATACAGGGAGAAATGTCCGGCAGGACAATGAGGGGCGGCGCGGACCTGTCAGGCCGAGATACAGACCCAACAAGCGTGATACGAACAAAACGAACAAGTAGTCCGCCTGAAACAGTTGCTCAGGGACCATCCCCCGCCTCTTGATCCTCTCCACGCCTTCGTCCATAAGCGCGCCGTCGCAAGACTTTCGCCGCGTGCGAAACGGCCCTCCACAAGCCATGAGGAACCCATGACCGCCTTCAAACAGCTCGTCTTTTCCGGCGTCCAGCCGACCGGCAATCTGCATCTCGGCAACTATCTCGGCGCCATCAAGAAATTCGTCGCCCTGCAGGACACGTCCGACTGCATCTATTGCGTCGTCGACCTGCATTCGCTGACCGCGCAACTCGTCCATGACGACCTCGCCGACCAGACCCGCTCGATCACCGCCGCCTTCCTCGCCTCCGGCATCGATCCGAAGAAGCACATCGTCTTCAACCAGTCGCGGGTGATGCAGCATGCCGAGCTTGCCTGGATCTTCAACTGCGTGGCGCGCATCGGCTGGATGAACAAGATGACGCAGTTCAAGGACAAGGCCGGCAAGGACCGCGAGAATGCCTCGCTGGGGCTGCTTGCCTATCCCTCGCTAATGGCGGCCGACATTCTGCTCTATCGCGCCACCCATGTGCCGGTGGGCGAGGACCAGAAGCAGCATCTGGAGCTGACCCGCGACATCGCGCAAAAATTCAACAATGACTTTTCGAACCGGATCGCCAGCCTTGGCGTCGGCGTCGAGATGCAGGTCGGCGAAGAGACCGTGAACGGCTTTTTCCCGATCACCGAACCGGTCATCGGCGGCCCAGCAGCGCGCATCATGAGCCTGCGCGACGGCTCCAAGAAAATGTCGAAATCGGACCCGTCCGACCTGTCGCGCATCAATCTGACCGACGATGCCGACACCATCTCGAAGAAGATTCGCAAGGCCAAGACCGACCCGGAGGCCTTGCCGAGCGAAGTCGACGGACTGGAAAGCCGCCCGGAAGCGGAAAACCTGGTCGGCATCTATGCCGGGCTGGCCGAAATGTCGAAGGCCGACGTGCTGAAGGAATTCGGCGGCCAGCAGTTTTCCGTGTTCAAGCCGGCGCTGGCCGACCTTGCCGTGGAAAAGCTGGCGCCGATCGCCGGCGAGATGCGCCGCATCGAGGGCGACCGCGCCTATGTCGATGCGGTGCTGAAGGATGGCGGCGAACGAGCCGGGGTGCTGGCCGAGACCACGATGAAGACCGTGCGCGACATTATCGGCCTGCTGCAGGGCTGAGCCTAGAGCCGGATGATTTCAGGTCGAATCGACCTGAAATCTGAATCCGGCCCTAGATCAAAGAGATAGAGCATGATGCCTGGACAAACGGTTTCCCGTTTGTCCGAGAAAACCGCTTCACACTTTTCGGCATCATGCTCTAGCCGTCACAGTGCACTGCACCACACTGGCACAAGGCCGGCGGCTTGCCGCCGGTCTGCCGTGGTGGCAGATTGCGGCCGAAATAGCATCGAGTAGATAGACATGGTCTCCAAACGCCTCAGTCGCGAAGCCGGCCATCGCAGGAAATTCCTGACGATCATCGACGACACGCCGGAGTGCGAGCGCGCCGTCGCCTACGCTTCGAAGCGGGCGCAGAGCACCAGCGGCACGCTGGTGCTGCTCTACATCATCACGCCGGATGATTTCCAGCACTGGTTGGGCGTCGAGAAGATCATGCGCGAGGAGGCCAACGCCACGGCGCGCGCGGCGCTGGACGGCTATGCCAACAAGGTGCGCCAGAAGCTCGGCATCGAGCCCGAAATGGTGGTGCGCGAAGGCAAGCCGACCGAAGAGATCCACAAGCTGATCGAGGAAGACCAGGATATCGCCATCCTGGTGCTGGCGGCAGGCGCCGGCAAGGAAGGTCCCGGACCGCTGGTCGGCGCTGTCGCCGGCAAGGGCGCGGCCTTCCCTATTCCGGTCACAGTGGTGCCGCAGAATTTGTCGGACGAGGAGATCGACAGCCTCGCCTGAGATATGCTGATATTCAGGTGAGGCCGGCCTGCAAATGACGGCTTCCTGCGCTTCCGGTGCTCACGTACTTCAAGTACGCTCCGCTCCGGTTCTCGGAAACCGCCATTTTCGACTCGGCCTGACCTGAATCTCGGCACATCTCGATGTGAGTGCTCGGGCCAGCAAAAACATTCCGCCAGCCAGCCCTTTGAGCGATGCGTTTCGCTTGAATGTCCAGCCGATTGAGCCTATTTAGAATTATTCCAAACTAGCTGCCCGACTGGGGCACGGAGACGGCCATGTTCATCCAGACCGAATCGACGCCGAACCCGGCAACGCTGAAATTCCTGCCCGGCAAGGAAGTGCTTGTTGAAGGCACCGCCGACTTCCGCGACGCCGACAGTGCAGCGAGCGCCTCGCCGCTGGCCGGCCGGCTGTTCGAGATTCCCGGCGTTACCGGCGTGTTCTTCGGCTATGACTTCATCACCGTGACCAAGGACGGCCCCGACTGGCAGCATCTGAAGCCGGCAATCCTCGGCGCCATCATGGAGCATTTCATGTCGGGCGCGCCTGTCATGGTCAACGCCGGCCCCGCCGCCGAGACCAGCCAGACCGGCGAATTCTACGACAAGGCCGACGAGGAACTGGTCATCACCATCAAGGAACTGCTCGATACCAGGGTGCGCCCGGCGGTCGCCCAGGATGGCGGCGACATCACCTTCCGCGGTTTCGAGAACGGCACTGTGTTCCTGCACATGAAGGGCGCCTGCGCCGGTTGCCCGTCGTCGACGGCGACGCTGAAGCACGGCATCCAGAACCTGCTCCGCCACTTTGTGCCGGAAGTACAGCAAGTCGAACAGGTTTCCTGAGAGTTCTCAGCGTACATCTTCCGCCAGTGCCGTAAAAAACAAAAAACCGGGCCAAATTGCCCGGTTTTCTGTTTGGGACGTCCGTTGTTGCCTAGACGGTCCGCGCACGAACTGTAATCACATCACAATGACCTTGGCGCCGACCGACGTGCGGTCGTAGAGGTCGATGATGTCCTGGTTCATCAGCCGGATGCAGCCCGACGACATCGCCTTGCCGATCGAATTCCACTCCGGGCTGCCATGCAGGCGGTAGCCCATGTCGCCGCCCTTGTTGAACAGGTACATGGCGCGCGCGCCGAGCGGGTTCTTCAGGCCCGGCTCCATGCCGCCGGCAAACTTGGCCAGTTCCGGCTGACGCTGGATCATCTGCCGCGGCGGGGTCCAGGTCGGCCATTCGCGCTTCAGCGCGATGTGGGCGGTGCCGTGCCATTCAAAACCTTCGCGGCCGACGCCGATGCCGTAGCGGATCGCCCGGCCGTCGCCTTCGACGAAGTAGAGAAACTTGTTCTGCGTATCGACGACAATGGTGCCCGGCTTTTCCGAGGTGTCGTAGTTCACCTCCTGCCGGTGGTACTTCAGCGGCACTTTCTCGATCGGGATGCGCGGCAGCTGATAGCCTGCATCGTTCACCGCACCGTAGTTGTTGCTGAAGAGCTGCGAGCCGATCGTGCTGCAACCCGAGATCGCGGTCGACAACGCAAGTGCAGCGACGATTGCAAATGACTTCATGCGCATGAAATGGTCCGATGCCCCGCCCAGAATCGAGCGGCACGTTGCGGCCGCTTTTCCTGAAATCATTCATGCTGGCATTTGCTTTGCTTGCCAAGCGCGCGATGCCTATATGCGAGACCTTACCTGCTGGTAAGCCGTCAACTATGGCATTTCGGCAACAGGGGTCACGGGATTGTGAAGGAAAAACAATGGGCGGTCCTGTCGGATGGCCCGGAATCGAGGAACCACTATGAATGTTGGCGATGCCGCGGTGCGGTCCGGCCTGCCGGCCAAGACCATCCGCTACTATGAAGAGATCGGCCTGATCGCGCCGGCGCGCGCCGGCAATGGCTATCGCGATTATTCCAGCGACGACATCCACCGGCTGGCCTTCCTGCGCCGCGCCCGCAACCTCGGCTTTTCAATCGACGATTGCCGCCAGTTGATGGCGCTCTACCGCGATCGCAGCCGCGCCAGCCATGACGTGCGCGAGATCGCCGCCGCCCATGTCAGTGCGATCGAGGAGAAGGTGCGCGAGCTGCAGTCGATGCGCGCGACGCTGCAGAAGCTGATCCACGCCTGCCATGGCGACGACCGGCCGGACTGCCCGATCCTGGACGATATTGCGGGATCGGCGCCGGCCGGAGACAGGCCGGCCTCGGCCACGGCTTGAAGGACTGGGCGCCGGACGCTTTCGGCGCTTCGCAGGGAGGGCGATCCAGCAATGATGTCGGCAACCGTTGAACTGCGCACGGTCGAGGGCACGCAGGCCGCGATGGGCTGGGCCGGCGGACATACGGTGGTGGTCGACCGGCCCGAAGGCAAGGCCGGCGGCATGGGCCTGGGCTTCAACGGCGCCCAGATGCTGGCGCTGGCGATCGGCGGCTGCTTCTGCAACGACCTGCGCTATGTCGCCGAGGAGATGGGCGTTGGTCTGGGGAAGATTGCCGTCAGCGTGACCGTGAACCTGGACGGCAAGCCGTTGCTGGCGACCTCAGCCACGATGACCGTTTCCTGCGAAACACTGGACGGTTCAGATCCCCGGAAGGTCATCGACAAAGCCGGTGAGATTTCCGCGATCAGCAACTCGCTGCGGCGGGCCGTGCCGGTGACGATCGAGGTGGCCTGAAGGCATGCCCCAGGGGTTGATAGGGTGCCGCTATGGTATGGAACGGGCCGGTTCGGGCCGCCATGGCTGGGTGGCGCACGAAAGCTGACTTCGGTAGGTCTAATATCTCGCTTGACTAAAATACGGAACGTCCAATGGACAAGAACGGAACCAAAGCGGTTACATCAGACCTTTGCGCTCACGGCGCAAGACTTTAGTCCTGCCGTCTTATAGCTAAGAACGGAAGTTGATTGGCACGACATAGGGCCGCCGCTGATTAATACCAGACCGCACCCAGACGAATATGGTGCAATCGCGGCGCTCGGATCAAGCCGTCACCCCAGGTTTGCCAACCGGATAATCGCCTAATGAGGCGCTGATGCTGGGATCAAAATCCGAAAGCGACTGCCACCTTCAGACCGAACGAGTAAGAAGCAGACCTAGCTCGAGGTAGGTTCAAACTTTTCTCTGACTTCCTTCCAGAGCAAGAACTTGAATGGCCACGCTCTGAGATACGGGATCAGCTTTTCTCGCGGCATAGCCGCAAGAAGAAGGGCGGTCAGAACTGAAAACATACAGGACAGAAACGCCACAAACGCTATCGGCATCATCGATACCGCAATGAAGCCACCGACAATATGCGGCCAAGTACCCTTATTCGCTACGATTCCCGCGCTAGCAAGAAGGCCAATCCCCAGCAAGATGAGGCCTATCGTAGCCAACGATACGAGCAGCGCGGTGAGTGTGGTTCTACGCTTCATGGTTTGCATCCCCCAGTAGCCTATCTCAAGCGTAGCGGGGCGGCGTTTGTAAAGTACATAATCCCCTTTTGGGAGGCGATTATGTACCTTACAAACACGGGAAGGATCGCGCGAGCGAAGGCGCCTGATGCGGTAGCAAGCGACGGACATGAGAAATGTGGGGTCTGCTCTGGGAGTTCTATGCGACGCCCGAATGCTTTGAGATTCGACTCTTTCGGTTTCTGCCAATCTATCGGCTGAAAGCGACGAACATCGTCGCCGCCCACGTCATCGAAGGTCGGTTCAATTTCGCCGCTATCTTGAATCTAGGCTCGCATCCTTGGAATACCGTCAGCATCGTCAATCGTTGGCCTCGGAAGGTGGTCTTGGTCGAAAAGCGGTGGTGGCCCAGGTTCTTAGCGATCACACCGAAAAACCCGGATGAGTTCGCAGCGACGCTAATCCACAAATCCCCAAAATCTTTATAGGGTTGAGGTGCTTTGAGGGTGTCTGTTTGCCAAGTACACAATCCCTTTCCAAAAACAGGTTCAAACCGTGAACAAAATCTGGCATGGTGGCTGCCATGCCGATCATTTCGCCGATTCCCCTCAATCCCCTGATCGACGGCCGCCAGTCGGAACGCGCCATGCTGGTGCGGCGCGGCGTGCAGCGGCTGTTGATGCAGATGGGCATGCATGTGCTGCCCGAACTGTCGCTGGCCACAGGCCGGCGCGCCGATCTGGTGGCGCTGACCCGGCAGGGCGACATCTGGATCATCGAGATCAAATCCTCGATCGAGGATTTTCGCGTCGACCGCAAATGGCCGGATTACCGGCTGCATTCCGACCGCTTCTTCTTCGCCACCCATCCCGGCGTGCCGGCGGAGATCTTCCCCGAGGAATGCGGCTTCATCCTTTCCGACGGCTACGGCGCCGAGGTCCTGCGCGATGCGCCGGAGCACCGCATGGCGGCGGCAACGCGCAAGGCGCTGATGCTGCGCATTGCAAGGGCGGGTGCTGCACGGCTGCTGGCGGCGGAGCTGGCGGGCGTGGCGGTGCCGGCGCTGGAGGGAGAGAGCGAATAACAGTGTGCGCCGGGTCGACGGTGGCGCGTCCCGCTTGTGCCCGACCATGGCTTCGCGCGAGCCCGCCGATCCATCGAGACAATTTTTGACCTGCACCGATGATTTCCGATCACCTCGATTGTCCTGATCAATAGGCGCTGGATGGTCCAGTGGCCGGAACGAGAGGTGATCCATGGGATCGTTACAAGGTCAGAATGTCGTCGTCATTGGAGGCAGCCGGGGCGTCGGCCGCTCAATCGTGGAGGCTGCGCTTGGCGAGGGCGCGACAGTGCTCGCCGTTGCCCGTGGTGCCGCGGCGCTGAAGGAACTCTCCTGGGAGACATCAGGTGTGAAGACGCTTGCGGTCGACGCCACCGACGAGACCGCACCCGATGCGGTTTTCGCCGCGCTCGCGCCGGACGTGCTGGTGATCTGCGCCGGCGCCCTTGCCCCGTCCGCGCCCGTCCAGGATCAGAACTGGGAGGACTTCTCGGTGAACTGGGAAATGGACGTCAAGGCGTCGTTCCTGTTCTGCAAGGCCGCGCTCCAGGGCCGGCTGAAGCCAGGCAGCCGGGTTGTGCTGATCTCCAGTGGCGCAGCCTTGACCGGCGGACCGCCGTTCGCCGGCGGGTATGCAGGCGCAAAACGCATGCAGATGTTCCTGGCCGGTCATTGCCAGAAGGAATCGGATCGGCTTGGACTGGACCTGCGCTTTATGGCGCTCGCACCGGCTCGCATCATGCCAGGGACCGGCATAGGCGATGCCGGGCTCGATGGCTTTGCGGCCTATTTGGGCATCCGGCCTGCGGACGTCCTCGCGAGCATGACCGACTTGCAGACGCCGGCCGATGTCGGCCGCGCGGTGGTCGCGCTCGCCACCGGCAAATCGGAAGGCAGCTCCTTCACCGTCAGCGGCAGCGGACTTGCGGCAGCGGCGTGAGGCGCGCACGATGCCAGGAAGCTTCAGCACCGCAGGCTCCTCCATGACAGACGCTCCTCGCCCCGTTGAGCCCCTGGGCCGGCCGATCCTCGATCGACTGGCCTTCGAGCGTTTGACGGCGGCTCGCCGCCGCGAGCTCAAACTCCATTGCTATCGGATGATGGGCTCGCTGCACGAGGCAGACGACCTTGTCCAGGACACGTTCCTGAGGGCGTGGCGCGGCAGGTCGCAATTCGACGGCCGGGGCTCGGTGCGCGGCTGGCTCTATACGATCGCCACCCACAGCTGCCTCAACGCCATCAAGGCGAGGTCGACGGCGCATCGCATTCTCCAGCAGCCCGGACGACTTGAGACCGACGGGCGGGCCACCGGCGGGCCTGCCGCCGAGTTCACCTGGCTGGAACCGTATCCGGACACAGAGCTTCCGGACCTTGTTGACGGCGAGCCCGGTCCGGAAGCGCGCTACGAAGCGCGTGAAGCGGTGCAACTCGCCTTCGTGGCAGCGATCCAGCTTCTGCCGCCCAGGCAGCGGGCCATTCTGCTTCTGTGCGATGTGCTGGGATGGTCGGCTGTCGAGACGGCGCAATTGCTGGGCGGCTCGACCGCTTCGATCAACAGCGCCTTGCAGCGAGCCCGCGCAACGCTGGGCCAGCGATATCCCCAGGGGCGTCCGCAGCAGCGGTCACGGCCCAGCCGGCAAGAGGCCTTGCTGCTCGAACGCTACATGCAGGCCTGGCAGGCGGCCAAGCTCGACAGCCTCATCGAGCTCCTGAAGGAGGACGCCACCTACCACATGCCGCCATGGCGGGAATGGTACCGGGGACGCGCGGCAATCCATGCTTTCTTCGAGACCGTCTGGGGCAATTTTTCGGGCTACCGCACGGTGGCCATCGGAGCCAACGCCCAACCGGCGGTCGGCGTCTACGCACGCAGCCATCAGGATCTATTATGGCGCCCGCATTCGCTGCATGTCATCGAAGCTGCGGACGGCAAAATCGCCTCGCTGACGATCTACGTGCCGCCGCTCGGACCCGAACTGTTCGCGGCTTTCGGCCTGCCGCCAATCTAGTCTTCGTCAATCTCCCCCACGGCCGGCGCCATCAGCAGCACGGCGGCGCCGAGCAGTGCGGCGATGAACGAGCCTGCCAGGATGCCGACCTTGACCGCGTCCTGCAGCGCCACGTCGTTGGCGAAGGCGAGCAAGCCGATGAACAGGCTCATGGTGAAGCCGATGCCGCAGAGCAGCGAAATGCCGATCATGTGCAGCCAGCCGGCGTTGACCGGCAGGTCGGCGAAGCCGAGCCGGATCGCCAGCGCCGACGAGCCAAAGACGCCGACCAGCTTGCCCAGCACGAGGCCGGCGGCAACGCCGAGCGTCAGTGGCTCGACCAGGGCAGCGGCGCTGAGGCCGGCCAGCGACACGCCGGCATTGGCAAAGCCGAAGATCGGAATGACGATGAAAGGCACGATCTTGTGCAGACCGTGTTCGAGCCGGTGCAGCGGCGAATGGTCGAGATCGTGGCCGCTGCCTGGAGAGACTTTGAGCGGGATGGTGAGCGCCAGCGCAACGCCGGCCAGCGTCGCATGGACGCCTGATTTCAGCACCAGCACCCACAGGATGGCGCCGAGCACGAGATAGGGCGTCAGAGCCGTCACCCGCATGCGGTTGAGCACGATGAGTACCGCAATGACGGCGAAGGCGGCGCCGAGATAGGCGAGCGACAGCCCGCTTGTGTAAAAGATGGCGATGATGATGACAGCGCCGAGATCGTCGATGATGGCGAGCGCGGTGAGAAAGATTTTCAGCGAGGCCGGCACGCGATTGCCGAGCAGCGATAGCACCCCGAGCGCAAAGGCGATGTCGGTGGCGGTCGGGATCGCCCAGCCGGAGAGCGCGGCCGGATTGTTGCGGTTGATGGCGGCATAGACCAGCGCCGGGACCAGCATGCCGCCGGCGGCAGCGACGCCCGGTAGCACGCGGCGCGGCCAGGTCGAGAGCTGGCCGTCCAGCATCTCGCGCTTGATCTCCAGGCCGACCAGCAGGAAGAACACCGCCATCAGCCCGTCATTGATCCAGTGCGAGAGGCTGAGCGGGCCGAGATAGGCGTGGAGTGCGGCGAAATAGGTGTCGGCCAGCGGCGAATTGGCGACGATCAGCGCAAGCGCTGCCGCCACCATCAGGATGATGCCGCCCGCCGCCTCGCCATCGAGGAATTCGCGCAGGATGGATTTCGGCCGCTCGTCGCGCATGTTTCCTCCGTTGCCGGGTTTCCCGGTGGCGTTAGCGATGATGCGCAAAGGTCGATGGCAGGGCAAGCGCAACTCTTTCCAGCGTTGGCGCCGCCCCTCATTGTCCTGCCGGACATTTCTCCCCGTATAGTGACGGGGAGAAAGGGGCAGCTTCAGCCTAGCCGTCGTTTCCTGCAACGCCGGCGATTGGCGAAACCAGCGATGAGAGCGCCCCTCTCCCCGTCTCTATACGGGGAGAGGATGCCGGCAGGCAGGTGAGGGGCAGCGCTGACGTTCGGCAATTGGCGGCCTGCGCCGCGTGAACCTCAGCGCGGTGCGCGCTTGGCCAGTATCCGCTGCAGCGTGCGGCGGTGCATGTTCAGCCTTCGCGCGGTTTCAGACACATTGCGATCGCACATTTCGTAGACGCGCTGAATGTGTTCCCAGCGCACGCGATCGGCTGACATCGGGTTTTCGGGCGGGGCGGCGCGTTCACCGGCGGTGCGGGTCAGCGCCGCAAACACATCGTCGGCATCGGCGGGCTTCGACAGATAGTCGATGGCGCCGAGCTTTACCGCCGTCACCGCGGTAGCGATGTTGCCATAGCCGGTGAGGATGACCGTGCGGGCATCGTCGCGCTTCTCGCGAATGGCGGCGACGACGTCGAGCCCGTTGCCGTCGCCGAGCCGCATGTCGACCACCGCATAGGCCGGCGGATGGGCGCGCGCCTTGGCCACCGCCTCCTCGACGCTCTCGGCCGTCTCGACCACAAAGCCCCTGGTTTCCATGGCCCGCGCCAGCCGCGTCAAGAACGGCTTGTCGTCGTCGACGATCAGCAGCGAGGTGTCCTCGCCTTCAACCATTGCGCCAATTGTTTCTTCGCCAGTCATCGTCTCAAAAAATCCTGCTGCCTTAATTTTACGCAGATATAGTTCCTGAACGCCATTGTCCAATTTTGCCGGCTGCGGCCAAAGCTTCAGGCGGTGTCGAACATCGACGTTCCCACCGATTCCGGGTTGAGGAAGACCGTGCGCGGCCACGATATCTGCACGATGGCGCCCTCGCCCAGTCCGCTCGAATTGCGGAAGTCGAGCGTGGCGCCGGAGCGTTCGAGCAAGGTCTTGGCGATGAACAGCCCGAGACCCAGGCCGCCACCGGCTTCGTTGCCCTGGCGCGTCGACATATAGGGCTCACCGATGCGGTCGATGATTTCGGGCGGAAAGCCCGGCCCGTCATCGATGATCGAAAAGGTGACGTCGAGCTCGTCCCAGCTCCATCGCACGGTGACGGTCTTGCGGGCGAAGTCGACGGCATTCTCGACCAGATTGCCGAGGCCGTAGATGACGCCGGGATTGCGCCGCCCGACCGGTTCGGGGCCGATGCGCTCGCCCGGCCGAAGCTTGATCGAGATGCCGAAATCGCGGTGCGGCGCCGTCACCTCCTCGACCAGCGAGGTCAGCGGCAGCCGCGACAGATGCGCCTCGCCCTCCGAGGACAGGCTGGTAAGGCGTTTCAAGATCTCGCGGCAGCGCTCGCTCTGCGACCGCAGAAGTTTGACGTCCTCACCGTATTTCGGGTCGTCGCCAAGCGCCTTTTCCATCTCCTTGGAGACCAGCGCGATGGTGGCGAGCGGCGTGCCGAGCTCGTGTGCTGCGGCGGCAGCCAGGCCATCCAGCGCCGACAGATGCTGTTCGCGCTGCAGCACCAGTTCGGTGGCGGCAAGCGCATTGGCGAGCAGGCGGGCTTCCTCGGCGACGCGGAAGGCATAGATGGCGGTAAAGGCGATCGAGGAAAACACCGCCATCCAAATGCCGGCGACATAGATAAACGGCATTGGCAGCGGCGCGCCCTCGTACCAGGGCAGCGGCAGATGGAAGAACACCAGCAAGCTTGCTCCCACTATCACCAGCCCGCCGAGAATGGCGGTGAGACGCAGTGGCAACGATGTCGCCGAGACAACGACGGGCACAGTCATCAGCAGCGAAAACGGATTGGTGAGACCGCCGGTCATGTAGAGCAGGCCGGCAAGCTGCAGGCTGTCGAAGGTCAGGATGACGAAGGCCGAAAACGGGGTCAGCCGGTGCGCCGCCGGATAGCGGAAGGTCAGAACCAGGTTCAGCCAGGCCGAACATGCGATCAGCGCGAAACAGAGGCTGACCGGCAGCGGGAATTTCAGCCCATAGGCGACGACCAGCACGGTCAGGCTCTGGCCGACAATGGCCAGCCAGCGCAGCCGGATCAGCGTGTTGAGGCGCAGCCGCTGGCTTTGCTGGAAGTCGGGCGCACGCAGGATGTTGATCATGGCCAAGGATTATAGCCAGGAAAGCAGAAACGCTAGGTGCCGCGCGGTTTTGCCCGCGCGGTAGCAGCGGCGAGCAGCGGATTTTCCGGCCAGACATGGCGGGGGTAGCGGCCGCGCATGTCGGTGCGCACGTCGGCCCAGGAGCCGCGCCAGAAGCCGGGCAGGTCGCGCGTCGTCTGGATCGGCCGGTGGGCCGGCGACAGAAGTTCGAGCGTCAGCGGCACGGTGCCGTTGGCGATAGCGGGATGGCGGTCGAGGCCGAACAGCTCCTGCACGCGGATCGCCAGCACCGGCCATTCGCCGTCATAGCGGATCGGCACATGGCTGCCGGACGGCGCATCGAAATGGGTCGGCGCCAGTGAGCCGATCTTGCGCTGCAATTCATGCGGCACCAGTGCCATCAGGCCTGAAGACAGCGTGCCCGGATCGATCGCGGCGAAGGACGCCTTGCCGGGCAGGAACGGCAGCAGCCAGTCGTCGAGGCGTTCGATGAGGGCCGTGTCCGAAACATCGGGCCAGGGCGCACCGAGGCCGCGGTGCAGCCAGCCAAGGCGCTGGCGTAGCGTCTCCCCCTCCTTGCCCCACTCCAGCAGAGAGAGCCCGTGTTCGCGCAAGGCATCCAGAATGGCGCGGTCGGCGTCGGTGCCGGACGGCGCCGGCAGCATGCGCTCGGACAAAGTGATGGCGCTGAGCCGGGCGGTCTCGCGCACGCGCACCGCTCGCCTCTC
Source organism: Mesorhizobium sp. P3_A2 (assembly GCF_056403115.1). Lineage (NCBI taxonomy): Bacteria > Pseudomonadati > Pseudomonadota > Alphaproteobacteria > Hyphomicrobiales > Phyllobacteriaceae > Mesorhizobium > Mesorhizobium sp. P3_A2. The sequence goes on along the minus strand of NZ_JBFUGC010000005.1, from coordinate 149,168 downwards.
GCGGTCGAAGCTCACTTCGCGGCGGGTCTCGATCCTGTCGGAAAGTGCTGCGCGGATGTCGGCCTCGTCGACGGCGGCCGCTGCGGTGATGCGGGCATTCTGCGCCTTGCCTTGCAAATCAGCGACGACAAGCCAGGCCTCGCCCGCCAGCGGGTCGGCGGCGTCGAGCATGGCGCCGGAGCCGTTGGCGAGCACGAAACGCCCGCGCTCGCCGCGCGCCTTGGCTACCCGGTCCGGCCAGGCGTGGATGAGGAGAGCGCCGGCACCTGCTGGCGCATCGCCTTTGCCGCCGCCCGCCTGCTTCGCCAGCCGCTCAGCCAGCTGCCTTGCTGCCACGGCGCGCGGCGACTTCTCGGTGCGAAAGCGCATCAGCCGCCGTTCGAGGTCGGCGCCGTCGCCGCCGAGGCCGCGTTCGGTGAGCAGCACCGCCAGCATCGCAGCCTCCGTCGCATGGCCGGTCCCCGCAGCTTCGGCGACCATGTGCGCCAGCCGTACCGGCAGCGCCAGCTTACGCATCGCGCCGCCCGCCTCGGTCAGCCGTCCGGTCGCGTCGATGGCGTGCAGCGCACTGAGCAGCGCCCGCGCCTCGTTGAGCGCCGGCGTAGGCGGTGGGTCGAGGAAGGACAGGCTCGCCGGATCGGCGACGCCGAAAGCGGCGCAATCGAGCAGCAGGCTGGACAGATCGGCTTCGAGGATTTCGGGCGGCGTGAAGGCAGGAAGTGCCGCCGTCTGTTCGGCCCGCCACAGGCGGATGGCGACACCGGGCTGCGTGCGCCCGGCGCGCCCGGCGCGCTGGTCGGCCGATGCCCTGGAAACCCGCACCGTCTCCAGCCGGGTCAGGCCGCTTGCCGGCTCGTAGCGCGGCAGCCGCGACAGGCCGGAATCGATGACGACGCGCACGCCGTCGATGGTGATCGAGGTCTCGGCGATCGACGTAGCCAGCACCACCTTGCGGCGGCCCGATGGCGCCGGCTTGATGGCGGCGTCCTGCGCCCTGTTGTCGAGCTGGCCGTAGAGCGGCACGATGTCGGTGTCGGCGCTGAGGCGGTCCTGCAGCCGCTCGGCGGTGCGCTCGATCTCGCGCTGCCCCGGCAGGAAGGCGAGCACGCTGCCGCTCTCCTCGGCAAGCGCCGAACGGATTGCCTTGGCCATGGCGTCTTCGACGGGAACGCCAGCCGGCCGCTCGTCGTAACGGATGTCGACGGGAAAGGCCCGGCCTTGACTTTCGATCACCGGCGCGCCGGACAAGAGTTTCGCAACGCGCGCGCCGTCGAGCGTCGCCGACATCACCAGCAGCCGCAAATCCGGCCGCAGCGCGTCTTGCACATCGAGCGCCAAAGCGAGGCCGAGATCGCCGTCGAGCGAACGCTCATGGAACTCGTCGAAAATCACTGCGGAGACGCCGGGCAACTCCGGATCGTCGAGGATCATGCGCGCCAGCACGCCTTCGGTGACGACCAGGATTCTTGTCCGGGCCGAGGTGCGGTTTTCCATGCGCATGGCATAGCCGACGGTGGCGCCGGGCTCCTCGCCGAGCAATTCGGCCATGCGGCGGGCGGCAGCGCGGGCGGCGAGCCGGCGCGGTTCGAGCAGGACGATCTTGCCGGCGCCCAGCCACGGCGCATCGAGCAGCGCCAGCGGCACCAGCGTCGTCTTTCCGGCGCCGGGCGGCGCCACCAGCACGGCGCTGTTGCTAGCGCCGAGCGCCTCGCTCAGCGCCGGCAGTACGGCGGACACCGGAAGCTCCGGCAAGGGTCTTGTCGTCATCGCGTCCGCATATCAGCGGTCACTATGGCCGTGCAACCGGCGCTCGCTCACAGTCTTGTCCGCGACAGCGGGTTCCAGCGCACCGTACCCAACCGCACTTCCTCGCGCACCATGGTCAGCAGGCCGGAAGCGCCAACGACGGCGAGGCCGACCAGGGACAGCCAGTCGGGATATTCCTGAAAGAACAGCGCCCCGAGGATCACCGCCCAGACGATCTGCGAATAGTGCGTTGGCGCGATGCGGTTGGCGGGAGCGTATTTGACCGCAAGCAGTTGCAGGAACTGCCCGCAGGAGGTGAAGGCGCCCGATATCACAAACCATACCAGCTGCCTGGCATCCGGGAGCTTGAACGAGGTGGCGGCGGCGGCGATTCCATTGAAGACCAGGGCGCAGCCGACCAGGACGCCGAGCATGGTCGTGCGCTTTTCCTGCTGGGCGAGCGAACGCGTCAGGATGATGCTGGTGGCGGCAAGGAAGGCGACGCCGAAAGCGGCGAGGTGGCCGAGATGCAGCTCGCGAAAGCCCGGCCGCACCACCAGCATGACACCAGCGAAGCCGGCGACCACAGCCAGCCAGCGCCATGGGCCGACCTTCTCCTTGAGAATGACGGTAGAAAGGACGGTGACGCAGAGCGGCGCCAGGAAGATCAACGCATAGGCCTCAGCCAGCGGGATGGTGGTGAAGGCATAAACGCCGAGCACGCCCGACGCGATGCCGGCCCAAGTGCGGGCCTGCACCGCCCACGGCCGTTTGGTCCGCCAGAAGTCCCGCCAGCGCTCGCCTTTCGGCCGGGTGAAGAGCAGGAAGAAGCCGGAAAACAGCGTCACAAAGAAACCGATCTCGAAGACGGTGAACTGTCCGCCAAGGCTCTTGATAACGGCGTCGCTGCACGAATAGCTTGCATAGGCGATGAGAGCGAGCAGGATTCCGTTCGTCACGTTTTTCCATTTCCGGGGAGAGTGCGGTGAAGGTATTGGCGCTCGGCGCGCATCCGGACGACATAGAGATATTCATGTTCGGTACGATGGCCGCCTATGCGGCGCAAGGCGCAGAACTCACTTTTGCCGTGGCCACGGATGGCGCCAAGGGCGGCAAGGGCGACCCAAGCGTTTTGGCTCGTGTCCGGCGCGAGGAAGCGGCTGCCGCTGCGGCTTTGCTCGGCGCGACCCCGCGCTTCCTCGACTTTCCCGACGGCGAACTGGTGGCCGATGCAGCGCTGATCAGTTCGCTGAAAGCGCTGATAAGAGAGACAGCAGCGGATCTGGTGATCACCCATGCGCCCAACGACTATCACGCCGACCACCGCGCGCTGTCGGACGGCGTGCGCATCGCGGCCTCCTTCGCGGTGCCGGTGCTGCATGCCGACACGATGGGCGGAACCGGATTTTCGCCGACGCACTATGTCGACATTTCCGCCTACCGGGATATCAAAACACAGGCGATCCGCGCGCATCGCTCGCAGATGCCGGAGCAATATGTCGACAGGGCGCGCGTCCAGAACGAGTTTCGCGCCGGGCAGTGCAACGGCGTCGCCGGCTCACTGGCCGAGGCTTTCCGCTTCGAGCCGACATTTCCCTTCGCCGATATTCGCGCATTGCTGCCGCCCGCGCCGCCTGTGCGACCAGTGACGCCACAGACGAAAATTGTAAGAGACGCCGGCTAAGCAACTTCCGGGCGAACCCTCCGACAATCATTTCCCAACGATTTCAATCCTCGTTTGGCAATGCTGCGGCGCAGCAACGAATTCGCTTGCCTTGTTTAGTAAAAATTGCATCACTAAACAAATTACTAAACATCCGCGACGCACCGCGCCGCCATGTTTAGGCCCTCGGAGGAGCGAGGGTTGAGGGGCTCTTGAAACCGCCATCCGGGCGCGTTTCGCAAATGGGAGGAAGGCATGAAATCGAGCTTGAAACTGGCGTTGGGACTGACCTCGGCGATCACTGCGTCGACAGCCGTCTCGAACGTTGCGCACGCTGAAGACCTGACGCTGTGCTGGGCCGCCTGGGACCCGGCCAACGCACTTGTCGAACTGTCCAAGGACTTTACCAAGGAAACCGGCATCGGCATGAAATTCGAGTTCGTGCCGTGGACCAACTATGCCGACCGCTTCCTCAACGAGCTCAACTCGCACGGCAAGCTCTGCGACCTGATCATCGGCGACAGCCAGTGGATCGGCGGCTCGGCCGAAAACGGCCACTACGTCAAGCTGAACGACTTCTTCGACAAGGAGAAGATCAGCATGGACGATTTCGTCCCCGCAACCGTCGTCGGCTATTCCGAATGGCCGAAGAACACGCCGAATTACTGGGCGCTGCCGGCCATGGGCGACGTTGTCGGCTGGACCTATCGCAAGGATTGGTTCTCCAAGCCGGAACTGCAGAAGGAATTCAAGGAAAAGTACGGCTGGGACCTCGGCCCGCCGACCACGTTCGACCAGCTGAAGCAGATCGCCGAATTCTTCCAGAAGCGCGAGATCGACGGCAAGACTGTCTATGGCGCCTCGATCTACACCGAGCGCGGCTCGGAAGGCATCACCATGGGCGCCATGGACGTGCTCTACAGCTTCGGCTTCCAGTATGAAAACCCGAAGAAGCCCTACGAAATGGAAGGCTACGTCAACTCCGAGAAATCGGTGAAGGGGCTGGAGTTCTACAAGGCGCTCTATGATTGCTGCACCCCGCCCGGCGCATCGAACAGCTACATGGGCGAAGGCGTCGACGCCTTCAAATCCGGCCAGGTGGCCATGCATATGAACTTCGCCTTCACCTGGCCCGGCCTGCAGAAGGACGAGAATGTCGGCGGCGACAAGATCGGCTACTTCGTCAACCCCAAGGGTCCGAACGGCGACCAGTTCGCCCAGCTCGGCGGCCAGGGCATTTCGGTCGTGTCCTATTCCGACAAGCAGGAATCGGCGCTGAAATACATCAAGTGGTTCGCCAACAAGGACGTGCAGGCCAAGTGGTGGTCGCTCGGCGGGTATTCCTGCCTCAACGCGGTGGTCAAGGACCCGGCCTTCCCGTCCAGCCAGCCCTATGCGCAGACCTTCCTCGACTCGATGGCGATCGTGAAGGACTTCTGGGCAGAGCCGAGCTACGCACCGCTGCTGCAGGCCTCGCAGAAGCGCTTCCACGACTATGTCGTTGCCGGCCAGGGTTCGGCCAAGGATGCGCTTGACGGCCTGGTCAAGGACTGGACGCAAGTCTTCCAGGACGACGGCAAGATGTAACCGGACCAACGGCTCCTCCCGAGCCAGACCGACGCGTCCCGTGCCGCCCTTGGCACGGGACGCAGTTCAGATAAATTCCAGTGTCGAGACTTGACGTGACCGAAGCAGGACTCACCATGCTCAATCGGACTGCGGAGAACGTTGCCCGGGCCACCCCGGAGCCGTTGGCCCGCAAGGTCCGGGGCATCAGCGACAAGGGCCTCGCCTGGCTGTTCATCTCGCCGACGATCCTTTTGCTGCTCGCCATCAACATCTTCCCGCTGTTCTGGGCGATCTACCTGTCCTTCACCAACTTCCGCGCCAACCGGCCGAACGAGGTGGTGAAGAACCTCGGCTTTGCCAATTACCAGCGCATCCTCGGCGACCAGGACATCTGGATAGCCATGCAGACGACGGCACATTTCGTGTTCTGGACCATCCTGTTGCAGACGCTGATCGGCTTTACGCTCGCCTGGCTGATCGACAGGAAATTCCGCGGCCATGCCTTCTGGACGACCATCATCCTGGTGCCGATGATGCTGTCGCCGGCGGTGGTCGGCAATTTCTGGCGCTTCCTCTACGAACCGCAGATCGGCCTGTTCGCCTACGCCATCTCGTTCGTCACCGGCATTCCGCCGACGAACATCCAGATGCTGTCCAACGTCGAGCTGGCGCCGTGGTCGATCATCATCGTCGACACTTGGATGTGGACGCCCTACGTGATGCTGATCTGCCTCGCGGGCCTGCGCTCCATCCCCGAATACATCTATGAGGCGGCCGAGGTCGACCGCGCCTCCAACTGGCGGCAGTTCTGGTCGATCACGCTGCCGATGGCGCTGCCCTTCATCATGCTGGCGGTGCTTTTCCGCGGCATTGAGAACTTCAAGATGTTCGACATGGTCAATCTGTTGACCGGCGGCGGACCCGGCTCCACCACCGAGGTCGCCTCGATCACGCTGAAACGGCAGGCCTTCGAGAGCTGGCGCACCGGCTATTCCTCGGCCTTCGCCATCATCCTGTTCGTCGCGGTGTTTGGCCTCGCAAACATCTACGTCAAGGCGCTCAACAAGGTGAAGCAGAGATGAGCCTGACCACCGCCCACTCCGTCGTCGCCCCGTCGGGAACGGCAAAAGGCATCGCCGGCACGATCATCGTCGCCTATGCGCTGATCTCGATCGTGCCGCTGTTGTGGATTTTTGCCACCAGCTTCAAGACGCCGCCGGATTCGATCGCCTATCCGCCGAAAATCGTCTTCCAACCGAGCATCGAAGGCTATTGCAACCTGTTCACGACCCGCACCCGGCAGACGCCGGAATACATCAACTCGCTGGGACCGGCGACCGGCTTCTGCGACGAGACCGTGCGCAAGCGCAACATGGTGATTGCCGGCCCGTCCAACTTCCTGCCGCGCTTCGTCAACTCGCTGATCATCGCCTTCGGCTCGACCTTCTGCGCGGTTTTCCTCGGCACGCTGTCGGCGTACGGTTTCTCGCGCTTCAAGGTGCCGCTGGCCGACGACCTGCTGTTCTTCATCCTGTCGACGCGCTTCATGCCGCCGATCGCGGTCGCGATCCCGATCTACCTGATGTACCGCGAGCTCGGCCTGTCCGACACCGCGCTCGGCATGATCCTGCTCTACACGGCGGTCAATGTCTCGCTGGCGGTGTGGCTGCTCAAAGGCTTCATCGACGAGATCCCGCGCGAGTACGAAGAAGCGGCGATGATCGACGGCTATACCAGGTTGCAGGCCTTCTGGCGCACCGTGCTGCCGCAGGCCACCACCGGCATTGCCGCGACCGCCATCTTCTGCCTGATCTTCGCCTGGAACGAATATGCGTTCGCAGCCCTGCTCACCTCGGGCACGGCGCAGACCGCGCCGCCCTTTATCCCGACCATCATCGGCGAAGGCGGCCAGGACTGGCCGGCGGTGGCTGCCGGCACGACGATCTTCCTGGTGCCGATCCTGGTCTTCACCATCCTGCTTCGCAAACAATTGCTGCGCGGCATCACCTTCGGCGCGGTGCGCAAATGAGCCTCAGCCAACCCACCAAACGCAAATCGCGCTGGCCGCGCTGGGCTCGGCGCGGCCTGTTGGAAAACATCGCCACGGCGATCATCGCCATCGGCTTCCTGATGCTGTTCCAGCCCTTCGCGCTGGCTCTCTACACCTACTCCTTCATCACCATGCTCGCCGGCACGGTGATGTTCATCATCGTCTCGAAATTCCCGGAATAGTCATGGCCGAGATCCGCGTCCAACACCTGAGAAAGGCCTTCGGCGATTTCGTCGCCGTGCAGGATTCGAGCTTCGTCGTCGAGGATGGCGAATTCTTCGTCATGCTCGGGCCGTCGGGCTGCGGCAAGACGACGACATTGCGCATGATCGCCGGGTTGGAGCTGCCGACCGGCGGCCAGATCCTGCTCGGCGGCGAGGACGTCACCATGCGGCGCGCGCGGGAGCGCGACATCGCCTTCGTCTTCCAGCTGTTCGCGCTCTACCCGCACATGAATGTGCGCAAGAACATCGGCTTCCCGCTTTTGGCGCAAGGCATGCCGTCGGCCGAAATCCGTCAACGCGTCGAACAGACCGCAAAGTTGCTGCGCATCGACCATCTGCTGAACAAATCGGTCTCAGGGCTTGCCGGCGGCGACCGCCAGCGCGTCGCGCTCGGCCGCGCCATCGTGCGGCGGCCTAAATGCTTTTTGATGGATGAGCCGCTCGGCACGCTCGATACCGAGTTCCGTGACCTCATGGTGCATGAGCTGCGCGAGCTGCACAACCGCATTCACGCCACCACCGTCTACGTCACGCACGACCAGATGGAAGCGATGTCGATGGCCGACAAGATCGCTGTCATGAACCATGGCGTCATCGAACAGTTCGGCAGCCCACGCGAAATCTACGACCGCCCGGCGACCATGTTCGTCGCCGATTTCATCGGCTCGCCGCCGATGAACTTTCTGGGCTTTGGCGGCGGACTGGCCAAGGGGGCAAAGGAAATCGTCGTCCAGGGCGCCAAGGTGGCGGTGCCGGAGGTGCGCGAGGACATCGCACCAGCCGACATGGCGCTCGGCATAAGGCCGGAACACATCCGCTTCGACGACGCCTCGAAACTGCGCGGCGCGATTTACGGCACGGAATATCTCGGCACCACGCAGATCGTCGCGGTGGAGACGGCGGACGGCATCATCAAGGCGCGGGTGCCGGCCGAAATCCGGCTCGCTGCCGGCGATCATGTCGGCCTGACCCTGAACAGCGCGCGGCTGTCGCTGTTCGACAAGGGATCGGGCCGCGCCGTGCGCACCGCGATTCACGACACGGCCTCTCAAGGGAGAGCGCAGCATGGCTGACGTACACATCAAAGGCGTGACCAAGACGTTTGGCGACCACGCCGCCGTCAGCAATCTCGACCTCCAGATCAAGGATGGCGAGTTCGTCGTGCTGCTCGGGCCGACCGGCGCCGGGAAGACGACGACACTGCGCCTGATCGCCGGGCTGGAGCGGCCCGACAGCGGCACGATCCATATTGGCGGCCAAAATGCGACGATGCTGTCGCCGGCCGAGCGCGACACCGCTTTCGTGTTCCAGCAATATTCGCTCTATCCGCATCTGTCGGTCTACGACAACCTCGCCTTCCCGCTGCGCTCGCCGGCGCGGAAAATACCGGAGGACCAGATCCGCCGCCGCGTCGAGGAGGTGGCGAAAATGGTGCGCATCCACCACAAGCTGAACAACCGCTCGACCAAGCTGTCCGGCGGTGAAATGCAGCGCGTCGCCATCGGCCGCGCTTTGGTGCGAAAACCGTCGATCTATCTGATGGACGAACCGCTGTCGTCGCTGGACGCCAAATTGCGCGCCGATCTCAGGCTCGAGCTGAAACGTATCCAGGCCGAACTCGGCGCCACCATGCTCTATGTCACCCACGACCAGATCGAGGCTATGACCATGGCCGACCGCATCGGCATCCTCGCCGATGGCGTGCTGGTGCAGATCGGCACGCCGCGCACGATCTATTCCGAGCCGGCAAATCTTCATGTCGCGGCACGGCTCGGCCAGCCGGCGATCAATCTTCTGCCGGCCGGACTGTTGCCCGATGGCGGCGCTCCAACCGGCACCAAGACGATCGGCGCACGCACCGAGCATCTGTCGATCGCGAAGGCCGCGAACGGCCTCGCCGACGGCGTCGTCGATTGGGTCGAGCATCTCGGCGACCAGAACCATCTGCATGTGACGGTGGGGGCCAAGAAGCTGGTGACGCTGACCGACCCCGACACGGATCTGGCGCAAGGCGACAAAGTGGTGATCCGCTACCGCTCGCCACTCTATTTCGGCGCCGATGGGCAACGACTGATGTGAGGTTTCGGTGTCTCGCCAAGGGTACGGCACCGGCTTCTGATTGACGAATACAGGACGAATTCGATGAAGCATTTTTTCAACCGCAGGGAAACGATCGTCACCGAGGCGCTGGACGGTCTGTTGCGGACCATCGGTTCGGGTGATCTGGCGCGCCTCGATGGCTATCCCGAGATCAAGGTCGTGCTGCGCGCCGACTGGGACAAGGCAAAAGTTGCCGTCGTCTCCGGCGGCGGCGCCGGGCACGAGCCATCGCATGCCGGCTTCGTCGGCAAGGGCATGCTGACGGCGGCCGTTTCGGGCGAGATCTTCGCCTCGCCAAGCGTCGAAGCGGTGCTGGCGGCCATCCGCGCGGTGACCGGTCCGGCCGGCTGCCTGCTGATCGTCAAGAACTACACCGGCGACCGGCTCAATTTCGGCCTGGCGGCCGAGAAGGCGCGCGCCGAGGGGTTTCGTGTCGAGATGGCGATCGTCGCCGACGACATCGCCTTGCCGGACATCAACCAACCGCGCGGGGTCGCCGGCACCTTGTTCGTGCACAAGATAGCCGGCCATCTGTCGGAGGCCGGAAGCGATCTGACAGCGATCGCGACGGCGGCGCGCGCGGCGGCGAAGGACGTCATCTCGCTCGGCATGTCGCTGTCATCCTGCTCGATCCCCGGCCAGCCACATGAAGAGCGGTTCGGCGAAAACGATGGCGAACTCGGCCTCGGCATCCATGGCGAGCCGGGCGTCGAGCGGATCGCGGTGCAGAGCGCCGACAAGCTTGTCGCGATCATGGCGGAGCGGCTTACGGCACGGCTCGACCCGTCGGCCAAGCATGCGCTGCTGATCAGCAATCTCGGTTCGGTGCCGCCGCTCCAAATGTCGCTGGTTGCCAATGCAGTGCTGACCTCGCCGCTGGCCAGGACCGTGAAGCTTGCCATCGGCCCCGGCCCGCTGATGACGGCGCTCAACATGAACGGCTTTTCGCTGTCGCTGATCAAGCTCGATGCCGCGCGCGAGGCGGCCTTGCTGGCGCCGGTCGGACCGCACGCCTGGATGCCGGCAAAGCCCGTTGCAGCGCCTGCCATTGTGCCAATGGCGAAAGCGGCCGGAAAGAGCGCAGCCCAAAAGGCCAGCCAGGACGCCGGCACCAGGCGCCTTGTCATCACGATCTGCGAACGGCTGATTGCGCTTGAAGAGACTTTAAACGGACTGGACGCCAAGGCGGGCGATGGTGATACAGGCTCGACGGTAGCGACCGGCGCGCGCAGCGTGCTGGAAAAGCTCGATGCGCTGCCGCTGGCCGATCCGGCCGCCACGCTGGCGGCGGTGGGCGATCTCCTGGGTGTCGCCATGGGTGGTTCCTCGGGCGTGCTGCTGTCGATCTTCTTCACGGCGGCAGCGCAGGCTACGAATACGAGTGCGACCCTGTCCAAGGCGCTGCTTGCCGGCCTTGACCGGATGACCTTCTACGGCGGCGCCAAGATCGGCGACCGCACCATGGTCGATGCGCTGGAACCGGCGCTGAAAGCGCTCGACGCCAATGGCCTGGACGCTGCGGCGACAGCAGCCCGGCACGGCGCCGAGGCGACGGCGGCCATGGAGAAGGCGAAGGCCGGACGATCGGCCTATGTCGGCACAAAATTGCAGGGCGTGGCCGACCCCGGCGCGCATGCCGTGGCCGAAGTGTTCGCCGCCGCCGCCGCGCTGTATGCAGCGGCCTGATGGCATGCTTCAGTTGTCGAATGAAAATTCTTTCGATACTGCCGGCAGGACCGAAACCGGGAATTTGGATATGGCGGCGTTGGACCTTGTCGGGCTGATCACGGCCGCCGCGGATACGATTGCCGCTCACGCCGAGGAGTTGACCGCGCTCGACCAGGCGATCGGTGACGGTGACCACGGGCTGAACATGAAGCGCGGCTTTGAAGCCGTGCGCAACGAGGCCGAGGCTTTTTCGGCCAAGCTGCTGCCCGAGGCCCTGAAGGGGATCGGCACCAAGCTGGTGATGACGGTGGGTGGCGCGTCCGGGCCGCTGTTCGGCACGCTTTTCCTGGCGTTCGGCAAGGAAATTTCGGCAGAGCCGGATCGCGCCAACCTGACAGCTGCCTTCGGCAAGGCGATCGAAGCGGTGGCCGCCAGAGGCAAGTCGCAGGTCGGCCAGAAGACGATGCTCGACGTGCTGCAGCCGGTGCATGACGCGCTTGCGGATGGAAAGACAGGTTCTGAGATCGCTAATATCGCTGACGCGGCGGCCGACGCGACCATTCCGATGAAGGCGCTGCGCGGGCGCGCCTCATTCCTCGGCGACCGCTCCATCGGCCATATGGATGCCGGCGCGCGTTCGACTGCGCTGCTGGTGCGGACCGTCGCCGAAACCATCGGGGAAAGCGTATGAGCAATGTCGGCATCGTCATCGTCTCGCATTCGCCGCTGGTCGCCGAAGGCACGGCCGACATGGTGCGCCAGATGGTGGGCGACGAAGTGCCGCTTGCATGGTGCGGCGGAAACGGCCATGGCGGGCTCGGCACCAGTGTCGAGGCGATCATGGGCGCCATCGAAAAGGCCTGGTCGGAGGCCGGAGTCGCCATCCTCGTTGATCTCGGCGGCGCCGAGACCAACTCGGAGATGGCGGTGGAAATGATCGGTGAGCCGCGGGCGCAGAAGATTGTCGTCTGCAACGCGCCGATCGTCGAAGGTGCCGTGATGGCGGCGACCGAGGCGTCCGGCGGCGCCTCGCTGAAGGAAGTGGTGGCGACGGCGCATGAATTGTCGCCGTCGTGAGTGAACGGGAATTTTGAGCGCATGTCCGCATTTGCCGAAGCGACCGTCCTGATCACCCACGAGGTGGGTCTGCATGCGCGCCCTTCGGTGAAGTTCACCAAGCTTGCCAAGAGCTTTGCCGCCGAGGTGGAAATAGCGCTTGCCGCCAACGGTCCGTGGTTCGACGCCAAGAGCATCGTCAAGGTGATGGCAACCAGGGCGCCGAAAGGCACCATGCTGCATATCAGGGCCACCGGCGACGGCGCCGAGGATGCCGTGAGCGCGCTGGCCGAACTGGTGCGGCGCGATTTCGACGAGGGCGCGGGCCATGCCCGAACCGCTTAGGCTGCAAGGCATTTCGGCTTCGGCCGGCTATGCCGAAGGGCCGCTGTTCAATCTCGACCGCGGCCCTGCGCGCTACACGGGCAAGGCGACAGCCGGCGAGGAGAAGGCTGCACTGGAAGCAGCACTCGTCAGCGCGACGGGTCGGCTCGCGACCCTGATAGAAACCGCCGATGGCGAGGCGGCCGGCATCCTTGAGTTCCAGATCGCCATGATTGAGGACGATGCCCTGACCGGTCCGGCCTTCGCCGCGATCGCATCCGGCATGCCGGCTGACCTGGCCTGGCGGCAGGCGTTGGACGTTGAGATTGCCGGCTATGAAACGTCAGACCAGGACTATTTCCGGGCGCGCGCTGCCGATATGCGCGATATCCGCGACCGCGTGCTGCGCGCCCTGACCGAGGAGCAGGAGAGCGCTGCGCCAGCGGGCGCCATTCTCTATGGCGAGGACATTGCGCCGACGCGCTTTCTCGAGACCGACTGGAGCGCCGGCGGCGGCATCGCGCTAAGGGCCGGCAGCACCGCCAGTCATGTTGCCATGCTCGCGCGCTCACGCGGTGTGCCGATGGTGGTGGGGCTTGGCTCTTCGCCGGCTAATCCCGATGGCCTGGCCCTGCTCGATGCCGAACATGGCGGCATTGTATTGGCGCCCTCAAAGGCCGAGATCGAAACCTTTCGCCGTTCGTCGTCTTCGTTTGCGGCACGCCGCGACAAGGCCGAAGCCTATCTGGCGAGGCCGGCAGTGACCAAGGCCGGCACTACGGTGCGCGTGCAGGTCAACATCGCCGATCCGTCCGAGGTCGACAGCATCGACATCGCAACCTGCGACGGCGTCGGGCTGATGCGCACCGAATTCCTGTTCGGCAAGGCGCCGCCGGACGAGGAGACGCAATACAGCTGCTATCGCAAAGTGCTGGAATGGGCCGGCGACAAGCCGGTGACCATCCGCACCGTCGACGCCGGCGGCGACAAACCGGTGCCAGGCTTTACGGTCGAGGAGAGCAACCCGTTCCTCGGCCTGCGCGGCATCAGGCTGTCGCTGGCAAGGCCGAACGTGTTTCGTGTGCAGATTCGGGCGTTGCTGCGCGCCGCGGTGCACGGCAATCTGAAGGTGATGTTCCCAATGATCGCCGTCACGGAGGAGTACCAGCGCGCCACCGCTTTGTTCGCGGAGGAGCAGGCTGGGCTCGTCGCCCGCGGCGTCGCGCAAAAAATGCCGCCGCTCGGTATCATGATCGAGGTGCCGTCGGTGGCGATCGCGCCGGAGGCGTTTGCCGATGTCGCCTTCTTCTCGATCGGCTCCAACGATCTGACCCAGTATGTGATGGCGGCCGCCCGTGACAACTCTGCCGTGGCGCATCTCAATTCGGTGCGACATCCGGCCGTGCTGCGGCTCATTGCGGAAGTGACCGCGTTCGGCTTGCGCGCAAAGATTCCGGTCAGCCTGTGCGGCGATGCCGGCGGCGACCCTGCGGCGATACCGGCGCTGATCGAGGCCGGCCTGCGCGATCTCTCGGTCGCTCCGGCACAACTCGCCATGGCCAAGGCGGCTATAGCCGATGTTGCGATCTAGGCGTGGCTGAGATGGTCGACAAGACACCAGAACCCGGTTCCGAAGAGGCGATCCGCGCCTACAAGACGATCCTGTCGCAGGTCATCGACCAGCGCCCGTCGGGCATGCGCCAGCGCCTTGCCGATGCGCTGGGCAAGCACCGCAGCTTCGTGACGCAAATCTCCAGCGCGGCCTATTCGATCCCGATTCCTTCAAAACATTTGCCGGCTATTTTTTCCGTCTGCCATTTCAGCCCAGTCGAGCGCGACCACTTTCTCGCCGCCTACCATTTGGCGCATCCCGGCAAAATGTCGATCGCCGCAGGCATGCGCAAGACGCGGCATGTCTCGCTGATCGTGCCCGATTTCGGCGACGACAAGCAGAATGCGGCGCTCGACCGCGCGATCAACGAATTCATCCAGAAGATCACCAGCATCACCGGCAGGAGTGGTGGCTGATCGTCTCGTGTCGGGAGGACACATGAAGAAGTTTATGAATTCCGTCGACACGGTGCTGAGCGAAAGCCTCGATGGCTTCGTTTCCGCCCATGCCGACATTCTAGTGCTCGGTGACGAGCACAAATTCATCCGCCGCAAGGTGCTGAAGCCGGGGAAGGTGGCGCTGATCTCAGGCGGCGGTTCCGGCCACGAGCCGCTGCACGCCGGCTTTGTCGGCCACGGCATGCTGGATGCTGCCTGCCCCGGCCAGGTGTTCACCTCGCCGACACCGGACCAGATGCTGGCGGCGGCCACAGCCGTCGACACCGGTGCCGGCTGCCTGTTCATCGTCAAGAACTATGAAGGCGACGTGATGAATTTCGACATGGCCGCCGAGATGGCCGACGGCGTCCTGCAGGTTGTGACGAATGACGACGTCGCGGTCGAAAACTCGTCCTATACAACCGGCCGGCGCGGCGTTGCCGGCACGCTAGTGGTCGAAAAGGTCATCGGCGCCGCCGCCGAGCAAGGCATGGCGCTGACGCAGCTCAAGGCGCTCGGCGATCGCGTCAACGGCGCAACGCGCTCAATGGGCGTGGCGCTGACCAGCTGCACCGTGCCGGCGGCGGGCAAGCCGACCTTCGACATTGGCGATGGCGAGATGGAATTCGGCGTCGGCATCCATGGCGAGCCCGGCCGGCGTCGCGATACATTGAAAAGCGCCGATGCGATCGCCGGCGAAATTTGCGCCGCGATCCTGGGCGATCTCCGTGACAGGGCGAAAGGCCCGGCGCTGCTGTTCGTCAACGGCTTCGGCGGCACGCCGCTGATGGAGCTTTACCTGATGTACAACAGCGCCCGCACAATCTTTGAAAAGCACGGCGTGACGGTGACCCGTTCGCTGGTCGGATCCTATGTGACATCTCTGGACATGGCTGGCTGCTCGATCACGCTGACCATGCTGGACGGCGAAATGACGGGCTTGTGGGACGCGCCGGTGCATACGGCGGCGCTGCGCTGGGGAATGTAACGGAGAGGCTTTGCCCGATACCTCGATCAGGCGGTCTTATGAAACTTGCCGCTTAGCCCGCCGGACCGGACGCACCGTTATCCGCGGTCACGCTGGACAGCTTGCCCGCCTTGCGCAGCACCGGCGCTTCGTATTGCTTCTTGGTCATTTCATTCCCCCTTTGTCGGCAACTCCAGTGGTGGCCCCGACAAGGACACCGGTATCTGGCCTCAGCCAAACCGAAGTCTCAGAAGTCTTAAAGTGCCTTCGACGCTCCACCGGCCACCAGACTGGACAATTTTCCCGCCTTGCGCAGCACAGGCGCCTCATACTTTTTCTTGATCATTTCCAAACACCCTTTGAGTCCAACGAAAAAGAATGGACGGAAACGGTAGAAAGTCAATTCATGAGCCCGGTTCTGCGACCCTATGCTGGCTTCATGCATGCTTTTCTGCAACATACGCCCTTCCAGAAGCCAACGTCATCCGGGTTGATGCTGCCACCACTTACGCCTGCCGATGAAAAACTGCTGCTGACCTTCGCCGACCCGGAGGCGTCGGCTGCTGTTGGCAGTGACGTTGCTGCCAAAACCTTGCTGGCACTGCTCGCCAATGCCGAGTTCCACGGCGTGCTGCCGATCATGCTGCGCAAGCTCAGGGAAATCGGCGACGCCCAACTGCCGGTCGACGCCGCCTTGCAACAGAAACTGTCGGAACTGCGCGACCAGTCGACCCTGGCGACCGGCCAGTCGATGCTGCTGCAGTATCATGGCGATCGCATCATGAAGGCATTGGCGGCGAAGGGCGTTCCGGCTCGGATCGTCAAAGGCCCGGTGTTCGCACGCAAGCTTTATCGCCACGCCGCCGACCGGCCGTTCACCGACATCGACATTCTGGTTGAGCCGGCCAGCATCGTCGAGGCCAATGCCGTAATTGCCGGATGCGGCTTCGATCTCTGGAGTGGCGAAGCGCAGTCGCAGGATCTGCAGGAGTTCAAATGGCTGGAGAAGGAGAATACCAGCCTGCTGATCGAACTGCACGGCAATCTGGTGCATGATTCCGGCATGCGGCGGCGGCTTTCGCTGGGCTTTCGCGAGTTGCAGATCATCGACGGGGGCGAGGCCGACACGCCGGCCGCGCTGCTGACCATCGCCATCGTGCATGCCGCTGGCGGGCACAAGTTCCACCGGCTGCAGCTTTGCGTCGACGTGTTGCAAGGCGTACGCGCACTGCGCTCGCCTGCGGACGAGGACCGGCTGTTCGAGGCGGCGCGCATGAGCGGCATCGAACTGGAACTGGCGACGGTTCTCAATGTGACGGGGCGGCTGTTTAATGCACCGCGCGCGGTCGAACTGGCCGACCGCATCAAACCCGATCTCACGATACGTCTGGCCAAATGGCTCATCACTGGCGATACGCTGCTCGGCGTCAATTCCAGGGACAAGATGCATTCGCGTCTGCGCCGCGACGCCTTCCGCTGGGTTCAGCGGCTTGCCAGGCCAAAGCCGCATTTCGCCTGAATGGTGCTTAGTCCCGCGCCGCCAGCGCCGAGCGGATCAACGGGGCCGCCTCGGCCGGGTTCGCGCCGACTTCCAGCGTAAACGTCGGAACGGCTTTGACCAGCATCGCGATCGTTGCCATGCGGCGCTTCTGCGCCGGCAAAAGGCCGGTCATGCCGGTCCTGACATTGTCGGCGGCGAGCGCCACCATGGCGTCGGTCCTGGCCATCGGCACCAGCCGGGTTTGCGCGTCCGCCGAGCGGGCGAGATGAAGCAATGCTACAACCGGCCGGTCGACTGTCTCCTCGATGCGGATGATCTCGGCGAGACGTTCCAGCGAGACGGCCTGCTCGCCATTGGTATCCCATTTGTCGCCAAGGCAGGGAGCCACGAAAGGCAGCATTGCCGCCGTGTTGCGGTGGACCTTCACCTTGCGCGGCAAGCCCCAGGCCGTGATACCGCCGTCGGACGCAAGCTTGAGGATCATGACGTCGTCCGAGCACAGGCCGAAGCCTTGCGATGCCAGCGCCAGCGAGGTCGTCGACTTGCCGGTGCCGCTCGGCGCATGGATCAGCACGAGCGCCTCGCGGTCGGGCAACGTCAGGCCGGCGGTATGGAGCATATGCTGGCCGCCGGCATCGAGGGCGGCATCCAGCACCATCATCAGCAACGTCCATTTGACCTTGGCGTCGGGATGAACACGGATTTCGGCCCGGCCCTCATCGGCGTTGATCGAGGCGGTCTGCAGGCCGGGAAAGATCAGGTGAACGATGCCGCCGCCGTCGATCATCCGGCAATGGCCTTCCTCCGGCACCTCGCCGTCGAAAGCGAGGTTGCCGGCAGGCGATTCCTGCAGCGCCGACGTCTCGACGATGTTGACGCGGAAAGCGGGCTCGACGGGTTCGGCCACACGCAACGTGCCGAGCATGAGGTCGAAACTCGGCCAGAGATCGGCCCGCGAGGCCGATATGCTGATGACCTGGCCCTTGAGGTCATAGCAGAAAGTGGCCGCCGAACCGGTCAAGCAGCGTGCGCCTTTCCGGCATCGGCGTGATGGCGATAGATCTGCACCATGCCGGGCAGGCAGTCGCTGACCACCGGCCGGCCGTCGAGGCAAACCCAGCAATGGGCGGACATGCGCGGCGCCTGCATCGAGTTTGGATCGACGCCGAAGCGCAGATCCGGATCGAAGCCGGCAAAGCGCAGGAAGCGGTGGGCGAGCAGGCCTTCCCTGAGGCATCTGCGATCGCGCATGAGCCAGGGGTGTCGGACGGTGCGGTTGACGGCAGCCACGATGTAGGCGGACGACAGGCCGCGATAGGGGGCAGGCGCGCTGAGCGGCGCCCATTTCAACACCGATTCGAAGCTGCGGCGGCCGATCAGAACCGGCATCAGCCGCGCACTTGTCCACAAATGGACGCGAAACAGGGTGCGCAGGAGAACACCGTCCGCCATCACACAGCCGGGGCGGCGAGAATGCCTTCGCTCACCAGTTCGGCAGCCAGCGCCGCCATGTCCTGGTCGAGCGTATCCTTGTCGACCTCGAACTCGCCGGAAAGCAGGACAACGATCTGGTCGAGGCTGCGGGCGCCGTCGACCTTGTCGAGAAAGGCTTCCGTGGTGCCATTGCAGGTGTAAAGCTGACCGCTGCGTGCGAGGAGCACGACAGCGCCATCGCCGACATGCTGGACCGAGGCGTCGTCGGCCAGCCGCAGAACCATTTCAGAAGCGATTTGGGCCATGGCGCCCCTCCAGACCTCTTTCCTGAAGAGGAGATAGCGCGGCGATGCGGCGATGTCCATTACGCGGACGGGACGGAGAACAGGCCGGTCGAAACGATCTGTGGCAATCCGGCAACGGCAACACCTCTACGACACACGCAAGCAAAACACGGTGGAGACATCCAATCCTGGGTTGTGGTAACTTCCACGCCGTCGCAAGGCTGAGAGCAGGAACCCTCCCCAGAAATAGTCGGTGCGCAAACCGTCAAGCCGGCTGTCGGACAGGGTCAAGGTGTTGCTTTTCTTACCTTAAGTAAGCTATTGAGTCGCCGGGTTTTGGGAGACTTACGAGTATGCGTTACAATTGGGAGCGGGCTCCGACGGCGTTCGAACGCCATCGGAAGGCACTGGCAGCCGCCATATTGATTGCAGGTGGCGTCGGCCTGATGCTGGCGGCCTTGCCGCTTTAAGAGCTGATATCCGACACGAGCCTCACGGGGCGCATAAACCGTTGCTGCCTGCCGCAAGGCAGGCCGCGGATTATCGTGCGTACCCGGTCACAGCGAAATAATTGCCGTCGGGCGAAAAGCCGATGATGCGCCGAGCCGCGGCATCGCCGGCCTGGGCGGCGGAAACGATCGTCAACAGCAGCGCTGCTCCAACGGCAAATGCAATCCCGTATCGCACCATCATTGCGCGCCCTGCCCCGATTTCAAACCCGGGCAATCGTGCATGCAATTTGTGGCCAAGGCGAGATCGCCTATGCGCCAAATTTCGGGAGCCACATGGCATTTCGGGGAAGACATGGCCCGGAAAACCCGCATAGGCTATTGCAAGACAGGGAATTTTCCCGAGGGAGGGATGAATGGCGTCACGCTACCACGAGGTCTATGACAGCTGGAAACGCGACCCGGAACAGTTCTGGGCCGATGCCGCCGAGGCGATTGACTGGTATTCGCCGTGGACCAGCGTGTTCGATGCCAGTGCGGGCGTTTACGGGCGCTGGTTCAACGGCGCCACCTGCAACACCTGCTACAACGCCATCGACCGCCATGTCGCCGGCGGCCGCGCGGACCAGATCGCGCTGATCCATGACAGCGCCATCACCGGCACGGTCAAGAAATTCACCTATGCCGAGCTGAAGCGCGAAGTGGTGGCGCTGACGTCGGTGCTGAAGAACCGCGGCATCGTCAAGGGTGACCGCGTCATCATCTACATGCCGATGGTGGCCGAAGCGGCGATCGCCATGCTCGCCTGCGCCCGCATCGGCGCCGTGCATTCGGTCGTGTTCGGCGGCTTTGCCTCGCACGAGCTTGCCACCCGCATCGACGATGCCAAGCCGAAGTTGATCATTTCGGCGTCGTGCGGCCTGGAGCCCGGACGCGTCGTTGCCTACAAGCCGCTGCTCGACAAGGCGATCGAGATGTCGCGGCACAAGCCGGACGCCTGCCTGATCCTGCAGCGCGACCAGCTGCGCTGCGATCTGAAGGAGCATTACGACATCGATTTTGCCGACGCAGTTGCGCGCGAGCGCGCGGCAGGCGCCAATGTCGACTGCGTTCCGGTGCTCGCCACCGACCCGCTCTACATCATCTACACCTCCGGTACGACCGGCCAGCCAAAGGGCATCGTGCGCGACAATGGCGGCCATATGGTCGCGCTGAAATGGACCATGGAAAACGAGTTCGGCGTCAAACCGGGCGAAGTGTTCTGGGCGGCCTCCGATGTCGGCTGGGTGGTCGGCCATTCCTACATCGTCTACGGGCCGCTGCTGCATGGCGCGACAAGCGTGCTGTTCGAGGGCAAGCCGATCGGCACGCCCGATGCCGGCACTTATTGGCGAATAATTGCCGAGCATGGGGTCGTCGCGCTGTTCACCGCGCCAACCGCCTTCCGCGCCATCAAGGGGCAGGACCCCAAAGGCGAGTTCGTTGCGAAATACGATCTGTCCAAATTCCGCACCTTGTTCCTCGCCGGCGAGCGCGCCGACCCCGAAACCATCAAATGGGCGGAACAGAAACTCAACGTACCGGTGGTCGACCATTGGTGGCAGACCGAGACGGGATCGCCGATGACCATCAATCCGGCGGGCCTCGGCCTGCTGCCGGTGAAATACGGCTCGCCCGGCGTGCCGATGCCGGGCTACGACATCCGCGTGCTCGACGATGCCGGCCATGAAGTGCCGCGCGGCACACTTGGCAATGTGGTGGTAAAACTGCCGCTGCCGGCCGGCTGCCTGCCGACATTGTGGAACGCCGACGCCCGCTTCCGGCAAGCCTATCTCGAAGAGTTCCCCGGCTACTACAAGACGGCCGATGCCGGCATGATCGACGAGGACGGCTATCTTTATGTCATGGCGCGCACCGACGACATCATCAATGTCGCCGGCCACCGGCTGTCGACCGGCGCCATGGAAGAGGTGCTTTCAGCGCATCCCGATGTCGCCGAATGCGCTGTCATCGGCATCGCCGACGCTATGAAAGGCCAAGTGCCGCTCGGCTTCGTCGTGCTCAATGCCGGCGTCGCCCGCGATGCCGCTGCCATCGAAAGCGAGGTGGTGGGGCTGGTGCGCGAACGGATCGGTCCGGTCGCTGCCTTCAAGACGGTGGTGACGATCAAGCGACTGCCCAAGACGCGCTCCGGCAAGATCCTGCGTGGCACCATGCAGAAGATCGCCGACAAGGAAGAATGGACGATGCCGGCGACCATCGACGATCCCGTCATCCTCGACGAGATCACCGCGGCGCTTAAAGGACGCGGCATCGGAATCTGACCACTCGCGCTGCGGGGGCCGAGCCGGGGCAGAGGCGTGGTGGCGATCGGCTGAGCCACGGATCCGGCTGCTGCTCGACCTGAACGCCGCCTGACCACCGGGCCTTGAGGCCGGCGGCGAAAGCAGCCGCCGTTATGGAATTTCCAACACCTGCCATGTATCCACGGGTTTGCGGCGCGTCACAAAGGCGCGCCCGTGGAAACGAAACACGATTTTCGGCAGGCATCGAGCCCCAGTGGCCTTGTTTCAGCGATCCAGACCCCCTCGGCCGGCGCCGCGCGAGCGCCTGGAAATGGATATGGAGGATACAGTCGTCTACGCGATCGGCGACGTGCATGGCTGCTACAAAGAATTGCTGTCGCTGGAAGAGAAGATCGCGCTCGACGGGCTGCAATTTCGCGGGCGCAAGATCATCGTCATGCTTGGCGACTATATCGACCGCGGGCGGCAATCGGCGCGCGTGCTAGATCATCTGCTGGCGCCGCCGCCGAAAGGGTTTTTGCGCGTCTGCCTGGCGGGAAACCATGAAGTGGCGATGCTGAACTATCTCGACGGCTATCTGTCGCGGGACCGCTGGCTGGCGGTCGGCGGCCGCGAGACGCTGTTTTCCTACGGCGTCGACCCGGAGCGACTGAGCAGCCTCTATGCATCCAGCGACGAGGTCGACAGGCGCATAAGGGAGGTCATCCCGGTCGATCATATCGACTTCCTGCGTAGCCTGCCGGTATTACTCTGTTCGGACAAATTCGTCTTCGTCCATGCCGGCATCAGGCCGGGCATCGACCTTGTGGCGCAGGACGAGCAGGATCTGCTCAACATCCGCGACGAGTTCTTCGACGCTGCCCATCTGCTGGACCGCTTTGTTGTGCACGGGCACACGCCGGTCGACATCCCCCGGCTCGATGGACGGAGGCTCGACATCGACACGGGCGCCTTTCACAGCGGCCGGCTGACCGCCGTCAGGATCGCCGACAAGTTCGGCAAGCTGATCTTTTCCTGACAGTTGCCAGGCGCGCGAGGATGAGAGGCGGCATTCCGGCCAGGCCAGCGTTTAACGCTGGCCTGCTTGAACTCGTTCTGCGCCGGCTCTAAGCGGCCTTCTTGGCGCGCAGATCCGACTTTTCGAGATAATAGGTCGAATAGCGGTCGAAGAATTTCTCCGAGCCGCCGAGCGAACCGTATTTCGCAAGCTTCTTCAGGTCGACCTTGTTGAGCACGGCGCCGACGATCTTGTTGGCAACATAGGGCTCCTGCTCCAGCAGCGAGCGCACCATGGCGCGCGGCGTGCGGCCCCATTCGGCGACCAGCACGAAGCCGTCGACCAGCGGCGCGAAGGCCTTGGCGTCGACCACGGGGCCGAGCGGAGGCAGGTCGGCGACGATGTACTCGAATGTCTCCTTGGCGTTGTCGATGAAGCGCCGCATGCCGGCCGACGAAAGCAGCTCGCTAGTGTGCGAGAACTGGCCGCGCAGCACGGCCGGGATGATCGCCAGCTTGGTCTGGCGGTCGACCTTTCCGACCGACTGCCAGGTCTGGCCGTTGACCACGGCTTCCATCAGCCCTTGCTCGGCCTCCATGCCGAGGTTGCGGCTGAGGCCCGGATTGCGCAGATCGGCGTCGATCAAAAGGGTTTTCGAACCGTTGGCGGCAAGCAATCCAGCCAGATTGGCGGCGACCGTCGACTTGCCCTCGCCAGGCAGGATCGAGATCACGCCGATGACCCGGCTGCCTTGCCCTTCCATGACGACGTCGAAGGCGATCTTGGCGTTGCGCAGCGTTTCGGAAAACATCGAGGCCGGCGCATCAACGCTGACCCGCATGCGCGCCCGTTTCTCGGCCGCCGACAAGGTGTTGGTGCCTTTGGCATCCGCCGCACCCTCATCGGCGTCCTTGCTCAGCCTGCCGCCGATCGTCGGCAGATAGCCGAGGAATTTGAGGCCGACGCGATCGCGAACGTCCTCGCCGGTCCTGAAGAACCGCTCGTTGAACTCGTTAAGGCCGCCAAAGCCGGCGCCGAGCAGCACGCCAAGCACCAGTGCAAGCGCCAGCACCCTGGAGGTGCGCGGGCTCGAGGCGGAAAGCGGTGCTGACGCATCCGAGATGATGCGGACCTTGCCGACCGGGAAGGACTGCTGCTGCGAGGCTTCCTCATAGCGGCCGAGGAAGGTCTGGTAGAGCGTGGTCAGCGCCTGCGCCTGCTGCTCGAGTTCGCGCAGCTTGACCTGCGACTGGTTGTCGACGGAGCTCTTGCCGGCGGCGTCGGCGATCTTCTGCCTCAACGCCGTCTCGCGCGACAGAGCCACTTCATATTCGTTGCGATAGCTTTCGGTCAGTTGCTTCAACTCGCCGAAAATCTGTGTCGACAGATCGGCCTTCTCCTTGGTCAGCGCCACGGCTTGCGGATGCTCGGCGCCGAAATTGGCCGTCACGTCCTGCAGTCGCTTGGCGACCGTGAGATAGCGGGTCTTGAGCGTTGCAATGACCGAGCTCGCCGGCTGGTCGCTCGATATGGCGGAATCGTTGAAGGCGTTGTCGGAACCGCTTTCGACGATGGCCTTGTATTGCTGGTAGCGGGCGCCGGCGCGCGCCGTATCGGCCTGCGCGACGATCAGCTGGGCGGTGAGGTCGGCGATCTGCTTGTCGCTGATCAGCTGGCCGTCACTGTTGGCGGCCAGGCCGTGCTCGGACCTGAACTTCTCGACCGCGAGCGCCGCTGCCTGCGAGTTTTGCCGAAGTTCGGTCAGCCGGCCCTGCAGCCAAACCGCCGCGCGCTCGGTGGCGTCGAAGCTGGCGTTGAGCTGGTCGGCGAGATAGGCGTCGGCATAGGCCTTGGTGATGGCGGTGGCCAGCGCCGGATTTGTCGATTGGTAACCGATGGCAATCACATAGCTGCGGCCGGTGCGCTGTGCCAGCACCTCGCTCTGCAGCTTCAGCACGGCATAGTCATGGCGCGCCGTCTGCATCATCGCCTGGCGCGTCGCTTCATCGATATTTTCCATGCCGGGAATCTGGTCGGCGGAACTTGAGCGGAAATAGCCGACCACGCCGCGCACGAAGCCGATGCCCTTGGCCAGGGCTGATTGCGGCGGGTTCATGAATTCTGCGTTCTGGTCAAGCTTCAGCTTGTCGACCACCACCGAGGCAAGCCGCGCCGAGTTGATGATTTCGATCTGGCTGAGAAGGGCGGCGTCGGTCTGCATGGTGACGGATGTAGCCGAGATGTCGTCGACCACCTTGTTCAGGCCTTCGTCGATCAGCACGCTGGCGACCGACGTGTATTGCTTGGGCGTGGTCTGCAGATAAAGCACGCCCATGAACAGGCCGATGATGGCGCAGACCGCCACCACCTTGACCTGCCGCGCCGCCATGCCAAGCAGGCGCTCGACGTCGATGAAGTCTTCACCCTTTTCCTGATCGGTGTTGGGCAATGGCATCCTCTTGTCGAGAGGAAAGCTGGCATAATTCATCTTCGGTCCAATTCTAGGTTACAGGCGCCGGAGCGAGACGGGGTCAGGCCCCGTCTCATCCGAAGCTGCGGAGATCGGGGGCAAGGTATGCAACGCAAGCTTCATGCCATCTGGCGCCGGGCCTGAACGGCCAGGCGCGCAAGCATGAGCTGCGCCATCGTCCAAACGCATATGCCCTCGAAAGATGGGCATTATGCGGCCACTTCCTGACGCTCATGCGACCGCACGAACGCCTGCAGCATTTCCAGCACCGGACCCTTCATGTCGTCGCGCGCCAGCGCGAAGGCGATGGTGGCCTCGATGAAGCCTTCCTTGGAGCCGCAATCGAACATGCGGCCGTTGAAGGGCTGGGCATAGAAAGACTGGCTTTTCGCCAAGCGGACCATGGCGTCGGTGAGCTGGATTTCGTTGCCGGCGCCGCGCTGCTGATTGCCCAGCAGTGAGAATATCTCGGGCTGCAGGATGTAGCGGCCGTTGATATAATAGTTCGACGGCGCATTGGCCGGCGCCGGCTTTTCGACCATTGCCGTCACCTCGAAGCCGCTGCCGGCCTCAGTGCCACGGCCGACAATGCCATATTTGCTGGTCTCAGACGGGTCGCAGCGCTCGACGGCGATGACGTTGCCGCCGGTCTGGCGGTAGAGATCCATGGTTTCGGCGAGGCAACCGCGGCCGCCGAACGACACCATGTCGGGAAGCAGGAGCGCAAACGGCTCGTCGCCGATGACTTCGCGTGCGCACCACACGGCATGGCCGAGGCCCTGCGGCGACTGCTGGCGGATGAAGCTGGTGGCGCCGGCCACCGGCAGCATGCTTTCGAGCGCCTCCAGCTGGGTCTTCTTGCCGGTCTGCTCAAGCGTTCCGATCAGTTCAGGATGCAGGTCGAAATAGTCCTCGATGACAGCCTTGTTGCGGCCGGTGACGAACACAACGTGCTCGATACCGGCTTCGAAGGCCTCGTCTACCGCATATTGGACGACGGGCCGGTCGACCACGGGCAGCATTTCCTTGGGCATCGATTTGGTCGCCGGCAGGAACCGTGTTCCGAGCCCCGCCACCGGGATGACTGCCTTCCTGACTTTCTGCATCTGGTATTCCTTCTTGAGAGAAAAGATTTCTACCTATCGCCGGCCGATTCACTGTTGGAGCATGATCTCCGGACAAAACGGGAACCGTTTTGTCCGAGAAAACCGGTTCCCACTTTTCGGGATCATGCTCTGGCCCGCATGCTTCATCTCCCCGTCCCCACGGCAAACTGTGCCGCAACCCTCCGCAGCCGGACGGCGATCGGCATCGACATATGCCTGACAGCTGCCGGATCACTTAGCGCGGTGCGTATCGCCTTCAACGGCGAGCGCGCCTTGATGTGCTGGACCAGCGACAGGAACGATGCCGCCTTGCGCAGGCTGCGGGCGCGCCTGGCGAAGGCGGCCGCGGCAGCCGCGTCCATGGAATTGGTCTCAGCGAAGACCGCATCGGCCTTTCGCATCGCCTCGACATGGTGAAGTTCGAGCACACGCGAGATCGAGCCTGTGCGGATGTGGTAGATATAGCCGGTCGTCGGCTCGACCACGCATTTGCCGCCCTTGGCCAGTGCGTTGGCGAGCAGGATGTAATCCTCGCCGATGCTCAGATTTTCATCATAGCGGAGCCCGTTTTCGGTCAGGAAGCGGCGCTGGAAGATCGGCTTGAGATAGCCAAGATTGAACGTGGATTCGAAAACGATGTTGCCGGCGATGTAGTCGGCGAGCGTGATCTCACGCAGGCCTTCCAGATATTCGGCGGGAAACATCGTCGCTTCGGCAACGCCGTCCTCGCGCACCACCTGGAGGTTGTCGACGGCGATCACAGCGCCTGCCTTTTCCGCCCGCGCGATCATGGCGGAAAGCCGCCCGGGAAGGACGGCATCGTCGGAATCGAGCACCGCGACCCAGCGGCCGGAAGCCAGCTCGAGCCCGGCATTCCTGGCGCCGCCCGGTCCGCGGTTTGCGGGCAATGCGACGACGCGGACGGTGTCCTGCGGGTAGGCTCTTGCGACGTCGAGCGTGTTGTCGCGCGACTGGTCGTCGACGACGATGATTTCGACGCTCACATCGCGCTGGGCCATGGCGCTGACGATCGCCCGGTCAAGCGTGGCCGCGGCATTGTACGCGGCGATGACAAAGGAGACGTCAGGCTGCACGCTTGCCTCCTTGCTGTGGCGAAGGCAGGCCGTATTGGCGAATCTCGCTGATACCGACCAGGCC
Source organism: Mesorhizobium sp. P3_A2 (assembly GCF_056403115.1). Lineage (NCBI taxonomy): Bacteria > Pseudomonadati > Pseudomonadota > Alphaproteobacteria > Hyphomicrobiales > Phyllobacteriaceae > Mesorhizobium > Mesorhizobium sp. P3_A2. The sequence continues at coordinate 122,047 of NZ_JBFUGC010000005.1, read as the reverse complement.
ACTGACGACGCCGACATGCATGATGCCGCGCAGCACGCTGCGGTTGCGGCGAACCGGGCTGATCGCGGTGAGCGCCGCCATGCCGAAACAGTAGGCGGCCTTGGCCGAGGCAAGGCCGACGTCCTTCACGCGTCTGGCAGCACCGGCATTTTGGCCGATGAGGTGGCCATGTGTCTGGCCGAAGCGGAAGCGGCGGCGGCGCAGCCAGTCGAACGCGGCACGGGCGGAAGGCACTACTTCCTCGACCCAGGCTTCCGGTGCGAAGGCGATGCGGCCACCGTCCCTGACCATCCGATCGAAGAATTCAGTGTCCTCGCCGCCGCTTTGGCCGCGCGCCAGGCTAAAACGCCGGTCGCGCAGGCTGTCGGCGCCCATTCTGAGCAGCACGTTGCAGGTGTAGCCGGTGCGGATTTCGCCCTGCACCCAGACCGGCAAGGTCGAATGGAAATCGCCCTTGCGCATCCAGTCCGGCGCGTCCGCGCGGTAGAGCGCCCGCACCGGGCCGAGCACGGCCTCGGCGCCGCTCGTCTCGGCGGTGGCGACCAGCTCGGCAAGCCATTGCGCGGAGGCGGTCTCATCATCGTCGATGAAGGCGACAAAATCCGCCGTGCTGGTGTCAAGACAGGCGTTGCGGGCGACCGAGATGTTGCGTGCCGGGGCGTGCCGGTAGCGGACCACCAGCTTCAATTCCCGCGCCAGCTCGGTCACCAGCGCCTGTGCGGTCGGCTCGTCGTCATTGTCGGCAACGATGACGCCGATGCCGAAGCCGGCAGGCATGTTCATGGCAGCGAGCGAGCGCAGCGTTTCGGCCAGTTCCGGCCGGCGAAACGTGCAGACGCAGATGTCGATGCGGCGATCCCTGGCGGCCATGCTCATGACGCCACCTTGCGCTGCGATCGCGCCCCGAGCAGTTGCAGCCAAAACCCGACCGACCAGCCGAAATGCATGACCATCGCCGAAATGCCGGTCAGCACATTGTTGGGGTTGCGCTGGGCAATCGCGGTCCAGACGCCATAGCCGAGACAGACCGAGGCCCAGACCAGCAGCGGCACCGCCGCCAGCCAGTGGATGAAGGAAAATGCCGCGAGAAGAACGACCGGCGCCACCAGCAGCGGGATCATCTGCCGGACCTTCGGGATCATGCGGTGCTTGAGCACGTTCTTGGCGCGGCCGCGGCCATAGCCGAGATATTGGAAATACAGGCCCTTCAGCGAGGAACGCGGATAGTAGACCATCTGCGTCTTACCGCTCATCCAGATGCGGTAGCCGGCCTGGCGCAGCCGGTAGTCGAGCTCGGCATCCTCATTGTGGCTGAAGGTCTCGTCATAGCCGCCGACCGCGGTGAAGGCCGAGATCCGGATCAGCGCGTGATGGCCGTGGTCGACCCATTCGCCGGCCGAGAGGTGCCGGTGCTTGGAGCCGCCGGTGCCAAGCTTGGAATTCTGCGCCGCCGCGACTGCCTTCTGCACCGCGCCGCTGCCGCTGGTCAACATCGAGACGACGACCGAATCGGCTGATGTGGCCAGCGCCTCCTCGACCAGCCGGTCGCAATAATCGGCGGGATAGCCGCCATGGGCGTCGATGCGGATCAGATACTCGGCGCCGACGCCGTAGCTGGCGACGGCGAGGTTGATCGCGGCGCTCTGGATGCGCTTTGGGTTGTGCAGGAGGACGACCTGAGGGTCCTTGGCCGCAACTGCCTCGACAATGGCCAAAGTGCCGTCCGTGCTGCCGCCATCGGCAACGACGATGCAGGCGCCGAGCCTTGCAGCGACTGGCCTCAGTTGCTCGAGCAATGCACCGATATGCGTCGCCTCGTTCAGGCACGGGATAACGATCAGGCTTGGCGGAAGCGCTTTCGTTTGCGTCATCGGTGCCTTACCGCGCTCTGTATTTTTGTCATCGCCAATCATCCCTAAGCCAGTGCCTCGGTGACGAAGGAGCCGGGTGAAACCGCCAGGCCGCGCAGCCGGTCGACAAAGGCGCGGCAGTCGCTGCGATCGTAGCTCCAGGTTCGCGGATTGCGGGCCAACACGCGTGCCTTGGCCTTGCCGAAGCGCTCCTGGTCCATGCGGCCGAGCGCGGTTTCCAGCGTCTGCGGCGTGGCGTCGGACAGCAGGACGCCGATGTCCTGCTGGTTGAGGAAGCGCCCGGTCTCGGTGTTGCCCATCGAGATCGGCACGGCACCGAAGCGGCAGCCCTCATAGAGACGGTTGGGCAGCAGCCATTCCGAATTCTGCCCTTCCTCGAAAAAGTCGATGGCCCAGGAGAAATGCACTTCGCCGTAGATCGTCGCCATGTCTTCCGGGTTGCGGTAGGGGCCATGGAAAGAGAGATAGGGCTCGGCTTCGACAAACGCGTGAAAATCCGGGAATTCCGAGAGTGCCGGACGGCCCCGCAGGACCACCTCGAAGCGCCCTCCCTGGCGGCGGGTGAAATCGGCCAGCAGTTCCAGCGAGCGGCGGCAGCGCAGCGCGCCGAACCAGCCGATGCGCCACGGCGGCGCGACAGGGTTTTCGGCCTTCAAGCGATCGTCCGTGGAGACCGGCGCGGTTTCGAAATATTTGTTTTCGACCAACTCCACCGGAGCTGCGACTTGCCCGAACGGCTTGAAATAATTGGCGATGAAGGCCGGCGAGCTGGTCACCAGCAGCTTCACGTCGCGGGCGAGATAGCGCTCCGCGGTGCGCAGCGCCTTGCCCAGCATGTCGTTGCGCAGCACCAGGCGGTGGATGTCGAGGCATTCGTAGACGATCGGCACGCCCCGGAACGCCGCCTTGGCACGTCTGGCCAGCGCCAGCATTTCCAGATTGCGCGCAATGATGAGATCGGGCTTCGGCATCGCCCCAAGCTTCGAGCCTATCGACAGCGCCGCCTTGGCGACCGCCGCCATGCGCTGGCCGAATCGGCCGTCACGCGTCGCGCCAAGGTCGATCGGCTGCAGGCCCTCGACGTCGGGAACAGCATTTGTGGTCCGACGGAAGCCGGCCAATGTGACCCGCGCGCCGCCTGCCCTGAGCATTATGATCCGCCGGCGCACGGCCGGGTCGGAAACGTCGTGCACAAGGTACAAGACATGCAGCATGAAAACTCGACCACTATTGGCCCACCCAAAGGAATGCTAACGCAGCTTTTGCTGCATCGCAACATTTTTGGTGCACCGTAGCAAAATTAGCCGCCTCTACCGCGCCGCACAAATACATCGCCGGAAGGCGGCAGCGCAAAAAGTGGCTACACAGGTGAGCCGCAGAAAATGGTACGACATGCGGAGCCGGCAGTTTCGGGCAATTTTGCCCCCGTGCGCGGCAAAATCGCGATCCGATCACGCCGACCATCAAAATTCCGATGCCGGCGATCGTGGTAAACCAATTGCTAATATTGTGTTGCACCGCAACAAAAAATGATGTTGAATTCACCCTAGGGAAGTTGGGGTTTTGAATTGGCTAGGGGATCCGCGCTGCATTCTGCCGCAGTGCGGGATGATGAGCGCATGGCAGCTCAGCTGCACTTTTGAAATAGCTTGCGAAGACTCCTGATGCCAACTGTTTAAATACGGGTGGGTGCTGTATGGGCAAGTCTCTTCGTATTGCCGTCTATGACGACAAGTATCCGACCAGTTTCGTTACGCCACGAGCGTCCCGACATACGATCCTGCGACAGCGATTTCTGCCGTTTAACCTGATCTCTTCGAAGCTGGAAGGTGTGACGCTGATCGAACCTGCTCTGTCCGTTGACATGGTGCATGCGTTCAATCGGATACCTGTCAATTCCTCGAAGTACATCATGTCATTCGAATCCCATTTGCCGCGGCAGTTCGCGCTTCGCAAACGCGGACTTATGGCGCGTTACCTGGTCTCGCGGATCACGAACCCCGGCTGCCGCCGCATTATCGCCTTATCGCATTTTGCCCGCAGATGTTTTCTGGCCCAGCATGCCGGAAATCCGCAGCTGGACCTCCTGACCGCAAAGCTGATGGTTCGTCACCCGAATATCGTCGTGCCCGCGGTTGAGGATGCGATGTCCCAAGACACCGCAGCGGAACTGGTACTGACATTCGTCGGTGCCCATTTCGGCCGAAAGGGCGGATGTGTTGCGGTCAAAATCGCGGAAAAGGCGTTGGAGCAGAATTTGCCAATCCGGGTGAACATCGTTTCCAGTCTCCAGGTTGGTGGTCCCATATGGACGGACCCGACAGCTCCAGGGTTCTTCGACCCCTATCTCAAGCTGCTCGGACTGAAGAATGTCCAACATCACGGGGTGCTGCCAAACCAGGCGGTGCGAGAATTGCTGCGCAATTCGCATTTCGGCATCCTCGCCACGTTCGGCGATACGTTTGGGTACTCTGCACTGGAATCGATGTCCGAGCACACTCCGATTCTTGGGACGGGAGTCTGCGCTCTGCCGGAATTCCTGGAGGACGGCGTCAACGGGATTTCATTGCCAGTGAAGCTGAACGAGGTCGGTGATTGGTGGAACCCGGGATACGACTTCCGCGGCGACGCGAATTTTGCCCAATATTTCCGCGATGAAGTCGAGCGCCTTGCCTGCTTGGCGATTGACCGGTTGAAGACCTATATAGGCCACCCCGAACTGATGGCGCCGCTACGGCGCCAAGCCCGCAGGACGGCGGAAACCATGTTTGCGGCCGAACCCGCAGGTGCATTTCTCGATGCGCTTTACGATCGTGTTGCGCTGGAGCGCGCGACGGATCCGGCGCAACTCGATCCGGCTCTTGACGTTTCCTCTCCGCAATCCTTGCAGGCTGAAACCATTCCAATTGTATCATCGCCGCTCGTGCCGAACCGACAGAATGCGCTGGAGCAGCCCCGCCCCATCCGGACAGCCTCTGCGGCTTGAGCACCGGGCACCGCCGAAGGTTGCGGCAGCGGTTCCTTTGCCGTGGCGCATTGGCCCGTCGGTCAGAAGGGGCGGTTTGTTCCAGGAGAGTGGGGCAAAGGAGATCGCATTTGCTGCTTCGCAACATTTTTGATGCAGTGCGGCGAAAAGTTGCCATATCCTTGGTGCACGGCTCAATGATCAAGGCGGCGCGTAAGCTGCTATACGTCGAAGGGCTGCATCAAACGGCCGGCTTGAAGTCGCCGCCGAAAGGTTAAAGGCGCCAACGGAGGCCATGCATGAATTGCACACGCAGAAAACTTCTGGTGCTTCTGGCTGCCTCCACGGCAGTGCAATCGGTTGCTGGACAGGGGCTGGCGGAGAGCGTCGCGGCAGGAGCAGGGGACGCTGCCCTCGACAAGCTTCCCGACTGGTCGGCGGTCAAGCTCCAGCTCTGGAAATACACCAATCCCTTCGTGCCGTCGCAATGGAGCGAGCCCAAGCTCGGAGGCTATGACTGGAAGGCCGCGAACGTCAAAATCGTCGACGGCGCACTCCAGCTTAGTGTCAGCGAGAAAGCGTCCGCGCAGGTGATATCCGGCGGCAAATCCGATTCTTCTTCGGCAAGGTGGGAAGTGGACGTAACGCTCCCGACGATGAAGCCAGGGTTGATCGCAGCGCCGCTTTGGACATTCAACGACAAAGCCCATGAGGAAATCGATTTTGAGATCGTCGGCACGAACGGGTTGCAGCTCACCGTCTGGGCGGACGTCGACAACCAGCACAAGAGCGTTTGGGTAAAATGGATTCTGCTTGGGGATCTGTCGGGCAAGCGATACCGCCTTGGCATAGAGTATGAGGCCGGGAAACGCGTTGCCTTCTTCATCGACGGGAAGGAAGCTGCTGTCGTCACGCCGGCTGACACCACTGGCGGCGCCTTTCCGAACCAGCCCATGAAGCCATATTTCGACCTTTGGGTTGCGGCAGGCGCTGTCATGGACACACGCTGGGCCGGCAAATGGGAGCCAATGGCAGCCTCGGACAGATTGGTCATGACCCTTCACGGTTACAGGCGAAGCGATATCGGCCCGTGAAGTCAAGAAACCGGCAGCGAAAGCTGCTTATGTCGAATATCGAGCAGATGGTTGGGTCGTGCCGGTGCGACTTGATGCTGCATCGCAACATTTTTGGTGCGCCGTAGCAATAGGCGGACGTTTTTTTGTTGCAGCGCAAAATTGATCAGCTAATCTCGGACCTGCTTGAGTGCCGCTCGGGCCGTGCGTTGGCCACCAGCCCGGTGCAACGCCCTAAATCGTGACGCGGACCGCATCGGGATTGTCCTGGCGTGCAGCATTTTCGGTCACTACGCCCGTCTTGAGCACCGCGGGCCCTGCCGCGGGACCTGCTGACGAAATGAGGTAATTCCATGAAGATCGTCGTCGAAAACACAGTCTGCCTGAATACCGGAGATGCGGCGATTCTGCTGGCGATCCGCCACATTCTCAAGACGATCGTGCCGGGCAATTTGCGGTTCGCCGTGTTCGACAGCCAGCCCGAGGTTGCAGAAAGGCTCTATCCGAAGAAGGATTATCCGGACCTCGAATTTCACAAGCTGCTGTCGGAGTCCCTGTTCCGATACAAGAATGGCAGCGGGCTGAAGGATCGGTTCAAGCCGATCTACAATCGGCTCGTTCTCCAGGCTTTGCGCTGGTTTGGCACCAGCGCGCTTGGCACTTTTTTCAGCCAGGGCGACCGGCGCGGTCTCGACATTTACGCCGACGCGGACATGGTGGTCACGACAGGGGGAACCTATCTCGTCGAGAACTACAATCTCGAACGACGCCTCAATCAGTTCCGGCTTGATGCCATATTTGGCAAGGATCCGGTCTTCTTCACGCAGTCCCTCGGCCCGTTCAACAAAAGTTACAACCGCCAGGAGCTTGGCCCGATCTTTGACCGCAGCCCGCTCATCCTGCTGCGCGATGAACGGTCGCGGACCCATATCCAGGATCTGGTGAAGGATCTCGGCAAGTGCCACGTGGTGGCCGATGCCGTATTCGCCCTGGCCGATACCGACAGGATCGGCAAGTCACTCGCTTCCAGCCAGTCGCCGGCGCCGGCTGGCCGTGTCGGCATTTCCGTACGCCACTGGAACTACGTCAGCGATGGCGAAGGCGGCATGCGCCGCTATCTCGATTCGATCCGCGAGATCGCCACAATTCTTGTCAGGGACCTTGGCAAGGAGGTGACCTTTGTCTCCACGTGTCAGGGCGTGCCGGAATATGCCCATGACGATTCCAAGACCGCGCGGGCGATCGTCGCGGAGCTCGATCCTGAGATCGCCAGGCATGTGACCGTCGACGCAGAGTTCCACACGCCGGACCAGTTGATGGCGCTGGTGAAGGGCTTCGACTTCGTCGTCGCGACGCGCATGCACATGATGATCATGTCGCTTTGCGTCGGCACGCCGGTGCTGCCGATCGCCTATGAGTTCAAGACCAAGGAAGTGGCCAAGCGCATAGGCGTCGACGATGTGCTGCTCGACATCGACACCGTGACGCCCGCAGAGGCGCGCGAAAAGCTCGGCCGGTTTGCGGGAAATCTCGACCGCTATCGCAAGACAAGCCTTCAGGCCGTGCTTGAGGAACACGCTTCGGCTATGTCGGCCACAAACCTGCTGGCGTCGCTGATCGGTAGTCGCTCAGCGGATGTTGCGCGCGGCGTTGGACAGGGTGGTGAACAAAGCGCGTCGCGACTGCGGGACGGCAAGCATGAAAACGAGACCGATGCCGTAGTTGAGGGCAAGCGCCAGAAAGACCGCGAGCAGGTCTGACTGGCCGGTCAGCGACGCTGGCAACCACAGGTACAAGAACCAGGCAAGCAGGGACGAGGCGATGAAAAGCCCCTGCATGAGCAGGAAGTCGGTGGCTGTCACCGGACCGACGCGATGGACCAGTACCGCGAGCACCGGAACGCGCAGCACGTAACCGCTGATGGCATAGGCCGCGGCAACGCCGACGGCGCCCCAGTGCAGGCCGACGACGAAGGCAGCGACGGTCGTCAGCGACGAGTAGATGCCCCAGTGGAACATGGTCTTCGTCTTGCCCTGACAGATGAATATCCACCCCGTCGTGCTTGAAACGGACTGGACCAGGCTGGCGATGCCAAGCCAGGCAAAGATCGGCGCGACCGGTGCCCAGCCCGCACCGAAGAGAAGTCCGACGATCTGATCGGAGGTCAGCGTCAACGCGGCGATGCCCGGCATGGTAACGGCCGCCAGCATCCAGTTGGTGCGCACATAGATATCGCGAAAGCGCGCCTTGTCGTCGTGGATGCGGCTGAGCAGCGGCACCATCACCCGCGTCAGCGGCTGGTTGATGTTCTGCAGCGGGAACAGCAAGAGCTTGTAGGCGCGGTCGTAATAGCCGAGCTCGATCGCGCCGGAATATTTTCCGATGAGAATGTTGTCGAGATTGCGCGAGAAGAAGTTGGCGAGGTTGAAGCCGGTCAGGTTGGCGCCGAACGACAATATGTCGGCGTCGACTTTCAGGTCCGGCCGCAACGGCGTCCATCGCGCCACCCGCCAGGCGGCGGCCAGGGCGACAACCGCCGAAACCGCCGGACCGATGACCAGCGACCAGTAGCCGAGCCCCGCATAGGCCGCGATCGCGGCGGCCAGAAGTCCGGCGGCGGCGCTTATCACGTCGTTCAGTGCGAGCTGGCCGAACTGCAGGTGGCGATTCATCAACGCCAGCGGCACCGCGGCCAGACTGCCGAGAAGCAGCGGCAGGGCGGAGCCAAGAGTGATGCCGGTCATCCGTTGATCGCCATAGAACGCGGCGATGGCAGGCGCCAGGCCGACGACCACCACGGCACTGCCCAGCCCGACGAGCGCGCTGATCCAGAACACCTGGTTGAGCTGCTGGTTGGTGATGTCCTTGCGCTGAACCACAGCCTGCTGCAGGCCCAGATTCTGAAGCAGTCCGACAAAGGCCACGATCGGCCCGACGGAAGCCACCAGACCGAAATCCTCGGGAACGAGCAGACGGGCGAGCACGATGACGGAGAGAAACTGGATCGCCATCTTGAAGCCCTGGGCGCCGATGGTAACCAGCCCGCCGCGCAGGGCGACACGACCGAACTGGGGGGGTGGATTGGCGTTCATGCAAGCGACCTCGTTTCGCCAAGCTGCATGGCGATTTCCACGAAATGTTGGTTCAGCAGATCGGAGTTGAATTCCGCCTCGATCTTCTTGCGCGCAGCGAGGGCGATCTCTTCACACGGCTTCGGGTTCTCAGCGATCCAGGCAAGTTTCCCGGTCAGCGCCGCAACGTCCCGCTCAGGCACGAGAAAGCCTGTCTTGTGATCATCGATCAGTTCGGGAATCCCGGAATGATATGTGCTGACCACTGTCAGGCCGGCGGCCATCGCTTCCATCAGCGAAACCGGAATGCCTTCCAGATCGCCATCGCGCGCGCCGACGCTGGGCAGCAGGAACACATGCGCATCGCGCAGACGCTGCTTGACTTCGCTGTGCGGGCGGGACCCAAGAAAACTCACCCTGTCGGCAATGCCGAGATTTGTAGCGATCGCCTTCAACTCCTCAAGAAGTTCGCCGCCGCCGATCACCGAATAGACCCAGTCGCGGCGCGGCAGGCCGGCAAGCGCGCGAAGCGCATATTCGATGCCCTTCTTTTCGGTCAGGCGGCAGACCGAGATGAAAGAGAGCGTGGCCTGCTCCCACGAGCGCCATTGGTAGTCGATCTCATTTGGCCGCACCCCCATATGATGAACCACAACCTGCTCGGGCGATGCACCGACCTCAATCAAGGCATCGCGGAAAAATGCGTTTACCGGCAGTTGAAGAACGCCCTTTTCGAACACGATTTTGTAGCGCGCGAGCGTATTGTCATGCAGCGGCTCGCCGACATCGCGGCCGTGAAATATCGTCACCAGGGGAGCGGAAATCCTGCCGCGCTTGATGGCGCGCGCCACACGCATGCCGTTGTTGCCAAAGTGGGCGACGATGACGTCGGCGCCCTGCAATTTTCGCGCGTGAGCAATGTCGATGGCCGTCGAGAGCTTGTCCCAGAACCTGCCGGACCACTTCCTGAGCAGCGGGCGATAGCGACCCAGACCGCCCCACCAGCATACGACCTTTCCTGGCAGCGCCTGCCAGCGCGGATCGTCGATATTGCGGTCCTTGCCGAAGGACGTCTCGTTGCAAACCACACCGACTTCCATGCCGCGCTCAAGGCACCCGGCTATCTGGTCGAGAACGAAAGTCTCGGACAATGAGGGAAACTTGTCGACTACGAAGCAAATCTTCATCGGCAGGATGCGCCCGTGCGGGGAGCTGGTGTGCCCCTGACGACAGCCGGGCGGAAAACGTCGTGCGCGAGGCACAAGACATGCAGCATGAAATTCGACCGCTGTTTGGCCCACCCGCGCAGACGTTAGTACAGGTCTTGCTGCACTGCAACATTTTTGGTGCAGCGTAGCAAGATTCCCTCGATTTGGCGTCTCTGCCGATCAATCGCTCAAGGGCGGTGTCAGCCGGCAGACGAAGGATCCGCCCAGCCCTCGGCAACACCGACATGCCTGGCAGGTTCAGGTGCAAAGCCTTGCGCGGCCAGTTGGATAACGATCTGCGCAAAACGTTCGTTCAGTGCATCTGCGTTGAAGTCCTCCTCGACCTTGCGGCGTGCGGCAAGCGCGATACGCTCGCATTCCGCCGGATGCTCCGCGGCCCAGGCAAGCTTGCCGGCAAGCAGTGAAACGTCTCGCTCGGGCGCAAGCAACCCTGTCTCACGATCCTCGATGAGCTCCGGGATTCCGGAATGATACGTGCTCACTGCAATCAACCCGGCGGCCATCGCTTCCATGAGCGCGACCGGAATGCCTTCCATGTCGCCATCACTGGCGGTGATACTCGGCAGCAAGAAGAGATGCGCCTTGCGAAGCCGCTGTTTCACCTCCGCGTGAGGGAGACTGCCGAGGAATGTTACGCGCCCGGTCAAGCCCAGTTCCAGCGCCAGCTTCTCCAGATCCATCCGCAGTGGGCCATCGCCGATAATGTCGTAGCGCCAGTCTATCTCAGGATGGGAGGCCTTGAGGGAAGCCAGGGCGCGCAAGGCGAACTCGACGCCTTTCTTTTCGACCAGGCGGCAAACCGTCGTCACGACCAATTGGGTGCCTTCCCACGATTCCCAGCGATAGCCGATTTCGAGGGAATCAATTCCCATATGATGAACCGTCGTGCTCGACTGGGACAGGCCGGCCTCCAGCAACATCGTGCGGAAGTAATCGTTGACGGGCAGGTTCAGGGTCCCATGCTTGATCAGTCCAGCGTATTGCGTCGAGAGCACTGCCTGCCGCGCCGGGATCGCCACGTCCGCGCCGTGAAAGATGGTTATGACCGGTGGTTTGAGAACCTTCCATTTCTTCAGCGCGGCTGCTCTCTCGCCGTTCTGTCCGAAGTGAGCGACAATCACGTCACAGCGGTTCAGGCGGCGTGCAAAAACAGCATCAAGAGCGGTCGAAGCCTTGTATCGCAGGCGCGGCGGCAGCCGCCGTACGAATTCGCTAAGTCCAGCGGCCCATCGCCACCAATGTTGAGTTCTGGCGACCAGCGTCGCCATCGGCTCGCTCTGCCGGTCGATTCGGTCGTCACCTTTCGTCCTGTCGCATATGACCTCCACGTCGAAGCCCCGCGCCAGCAGCCCAGCCATCTGGTCTGCGACGAAGGTTTCCGAAAGGAGGGGGAATTCGCCGACAACAAAGCCCACGCGCATGACCCGCCCATAAGGTTGGGGCTTGCCCGGACCCCCAAGCGGTCCATATCGCACAAGCCCTAATGTAGACAGGCAGAATACACGTTGATTGTTGCGGTGCCACAAAAATATTGCACTGCAGCAATCAAAAGTGATCAGGAAGCATCGGCACGCGACACCTGGAACTGGCTCATGGAGCCTTGCGCGACTGCCATCGCCCGGCGCCGCAGCGTGTCAGATGAATTCCAGCGCGACGCGTTAGGCTGCGCGCTCCAGGCCGAGACGCCTTGCGCTGTCGAGCACGCCCATGAACGTGGCAAACTGACGGTCCGGGTTCATTTGCGGCCGCTCCGAAAACTGACGTGCTGCCGCTGACAGCCGCTTGTACTCGGCCTCATCGCTCCACAGCCGTCTGACCGCTGCGACCCAGTCGGCGAGCGGGGCATCGTAGTCCAGCACCACGCCACCGGAGCCGATCGCTTCCGGCAGCCCGCCGCGCCGCGAGCCGACCACAGGAATGCCGCTGCAATGCGCTTCCGACGCCACCCGGCCCCAGGCCTCTTCCCATTTGCTGGGCGCAAGCAGGATTTTCGTGCGGCCGTAGACCGTCTTCATGTCGCTGGTGCGGCCTTCCAGCTTGACGTTTCGGAGGGGAGAGATTGTTGCTTCGATCCGGGCTCGATGATCGTCGTCGAGCTTCCAGCTTTCGACGAACAGGAACGGGATCTCGGGACAGGCGGCGGCAATGCGCACCGCAAGATCGAAGCCTTTTTCCTCATAGGGATTGATGAGGGTGACAAATTCACCGGTCGTCGGTGTGCTGTAGAACGCGGGATTGATGGTCGGCGGAATGACCGTCGAATCGATATCGAATTTTGCCTTGTAGGTACGCGCCGTGAACTCGGAATTGGCAATATAGAGCGCTGAATGCAGTTCGCGCAGATCACCGGCCAGTTCGTGGAATTCGACGTTCCTGAGGTAGACGACGACAGGCACGCCTTTGGCCTGCAGCGCCTTGCCGATCGGAACCGAATTGTGGCACTGCACGACCGCGACATCCGGCCTCAACTTTTCGACGGCGAAGCCGGCCGCCTCCCAGGGAAACCACGCCCGCACCACCGGATAGCCCGGGAAATTGTCGATGACCGCGCGCTGACGAAGGAGCTTCATCTTGGCGCGCGCCCTGAAGCCGAACATGCCGTCGCCGAACAGCGCTGCCAGCACGGATGCCTCGTGACCGTTCTCACGCAATTGCTCGACCAGGTGGTGGGTGCTCGACTGAACGCCGCCGCTGAATTGCGGCGTGTAGCCGGTGCCGCCTGCAAACAGAACTTTCATGAACCTGGCTCCTCGTTGTGCCGCCCTGCCCTCACGCGGCCATCCTGCCGATCGAGAAATACTCGATGCCGTGGCGGGCGATGACCTTGGGATCGTAGAGGTTGCGGCCGTCGAAGATGACCGGCGTGGTCAGCGCATCCTTGACCGCGTCGAAGGACGGGGCGCGGAAACTCTTCCACTCGGTGGCGATCAAAAGCGCGTCGGCGCCGCGCAGTGCCGCCTCCTTGGTGCCGCACAACAGAAGATCGTCGCGCAGGCCGTAGATGGCCTGGCATTCCTGCATCGCCTCGGGATCATAGGCTTGCACCTTGGCGCCGGCCTTCCACAGCGCTTCCATCAGGACGCGTGCCGGCGCCTCGCGCATGTCGTCGGTGTTGGGCTTGAAGGCGAGGCCCCAGAGCGCGAAGGTCTTGCCTTTGAGGCTACCCTTGAAATAGCGGTGGACCTTGTCGAACAGAACGGATTTCTGCTCGTTGTTGCGCTCCTCGACGGCGCGCAGCAGCTTGGCGTCGAACTTGACGCCTTCGGCGGTCTTGATCAGCGCGCGGACATCCTTGGGGAAGCACGAGCCGCCATAGCCGAGGCCAGGATAGATGAAGTGGTAGCCAATGCGCGGGTCCGAGCCGATGCCCTTGCGCACCTCCTCGATGTCGGCGCCGAGCTGCTCGGCCAGATTGGCCATCTCGTTCATGAAGGAGATCTTGGTCGCCAGCATGCAATTGGCGGCGTACTTCGTGAATTCGGCGCTGCGCACGTCCATCACGATCATCTTCTCGTGGTTGCGGTTGAACGGCGCATAAAGCTCGCGCATCACCGCCTCGGTGTCCTCGCTGTTGGTACCGACGATGATGCGGTCGGGCTTCATGCAGTCGGAGACGGCGGAGCCTTCCTTGAGGAATTCCGGATTGGAGGCGACGTCGAAAGCCAGATCCTGGCGGCCGCGCGCCTTCAGCGTCTCGGCGATTTTGGCCTTGACCTTCTCGCAGGTCCCGACCGGCACTGTCGACTTGCCGACCACGATCTTGGGGCTGTCCATCTCGCGGCCGATGGTCTCGGCCACCGCCAGCACATATTTGAGGTCGGCCGACCCGTCCTCGCCGGGTGGCGTGCCGACCGCGATCATCTGGATTTCGCCATGCTTGACGGCGGCGACGGCATCGGTGGTGAATTTGATGCGGCCGGCGGCGTGGTTCTCCTTGACCAGGGCCTCCAGTCCGGGCTCGAAAATCGGCACGAAGCCCTGGTTGAGCCGTTCGACTTTCTTTTCGTCGACATCGACGCACACCACCTGGTGCCCGACTTCCGCCAACACCGCGGCCTGCACGAGACCGACATAGCCAATTCCAAAGACCGTCAAATTCATTCGGGTTAATTCCTGTTCATGCCCTTTGGCCTGATACGGCCGAGCCGGTTCAGATCTACTTTATGCTGCTTACACTACATGCCAGCGATTCCGGAAACTGGCACGGCTGGCCGAGCGCGGTGAAGGCGACGCGTTGCACCTGCATCGACACCCGGCGGCCGGGATCCGAAAAAGCGCCCATCCAGTTGGTCAGCGTGTCGCTGCCCCACAGGCTGAAGAATATCTTCTGCGAATGGGTCGGCAGTTGCTCGGGATTGGTCACTTCCTGGACCAGCTTGCCGTTGACGTACCAGCGCAGCCGGTCCTTTTCCCAGATGAAGGCATAGTCGTTGAAGCCCTTGTCGGTGCCACCTTCGACCTCGGCCAGCTTCTCGTTCTTGGGTTTGCCGGCGATGTAGCTGTTGACCTGCACCTTGGAGGTGTCCTTGGTCAGGACCTCGAAGTCGATCTCGTACCAGGGCTGTTTGTCGGCGGGGCCGATATAGGTGAAGAACGCGGCGTTGAGGCCGGAACCGGTGTCCGTCTTCATCCGCGCTTCATAGGTTCCGTAGCCAAAGCGCTGCTTGGTCTGGATCTCGGCGCAGGCGAACTCGCGATCCTTCAATTTGCGCTTTTCGAAGCCGAGCGTCAGCATGTCGTCGGAAAGTTTGACCAGGCTTTTCGACCAGGTGCAGTTCTGGTGGTTGCCGTTCGACCAGCCGTCGGAGACAAACCAGCGCGATCGATCGAAACTCTTGAAATCGTCGACGAAGGACGGTGCGCTTTTCATCTCCGGCGAGGCGTCCTGGGCACGGGAGGGCTGCGCGGCGCCGAACAGAGCTGCGGCTGCCGCCAGCAGAAGCGCACCAACGGACAGAAGACGCAACGGCCAATTTGGCTGCGCCGAAATCATGGCATCGACTGCCACGATAGGGGTCGTCTTCGGATCTACGTTCATATCAATTCACCTTTGTGCTGTTCCGCCCCAACCCAAAGTCACCGACTGGCCCACATCCCAACGGGCCGATCCCGATCCTCCGTCCCCTCGAACTTTCTCGTTTGTGCCTCGTATGACCGGCTTCAGCCGGAGCGGCCTGCGGATTTGACGTATTCGGCCTGAGAATCAGGACCCAGGGCATTCTCGTTGACAATCGCGTCGAGTGAATGACGCAGTTCCTTCATCCGGCTGGTCTGGCGCACCAATTCGGCGATGCGCTGTTCGCAGTTCAGGATCGATTTCGTCAACTCGCCGACCTCAGACATCCTGCTTGCCGACGCCGAGCCATTCTCCATCGACTCGACCAGGAAGGCCGCGTTGGTGGACTTCGAACGATAGCGATTCTCCAGCCCGGTTTTCTCAGCCGCGATCTCGGCCGTGATCTGATCCAGCAACTTTGCCAGACGGTCGAAACGCGCCAGATCGGTCTGCTTGTCCCGGGCCGGGTCCCTGGACCTGAAGCCGAAAATTGAAGCCATCCGGTTGGCCTTCCAAAATTGCTGCACCGCAACATACAGTGCCATCGTCGGGACGCGGAGGCAACCTCCGAGTTTCAGAAAGGCAATTTTTTCAGCTTCCGTGCTCGTTGCCGCGCACTGGAGAGGCCTACTTGTTCGGGGCCGTGCTGGTCCCCGCCATCAAGTACCGCAAGGGCGGCACTGGCTGCTGTCTCGGTGATAGACCGACGTGACGAAACAACGCATCGAGCTTGTCCGAGGCCACGCCGCGAACGATGGGAATGAGGTTCGACTGGCTGGCCAGCGCATAGGCGGCAGCCGACGCCATGCCGCGCTCGGCCTTCACATCGAGGAAATTGCGCAGCCGGTATTTGTCGCGCACGTGCCGCTCGTGCTTGCGCAGCACGGCCTTGGAGCCTTCCGGCAGGCTGTCGATCCTGAGAAGCGCAAGATCGGCATCGGCCAGACGCTTCAGATCCTGCGTCTTGTGCCGGCCGCTCAGCGAATCGGCGCGCACGATCGCGCCGTAGCCGCAGGACCGGATGACCTTGAACCGCGCGCCGAGGGCAAAGGCACGGGCATAGAGTTCGTAATCTTCGCCCAGACGAAGGTTTTCATCGTAGCGCAGCTCATGCCTGTCGAGGAAAGCCCTTGATATCACCGGCTTGAGAAAGCCGAGCTCGCCGCGCTGGACGCGCCGGCTGGAGATGTTGCCTTCGATGAAACGCTCGAAGTCGAGGAACTCCGGATCCGCCGAAAAGGCCGGGGCGACGATCTTGGAAACATCGGTCGCCGTATCGTCGCGGATCAGCATGATGTTGTCGGCGGCAAAATCCCAGTCAGTGCTGGCAAACAGCTGGCGGAACCGGCCCTCGAGGAAGAAGTCGTCGGCGTCGAGAATGCTGAGAAAGGGCGATTTCGAGCCGGCAATGGCGGCATTGCGGGCAAAGGACGGTCCGCGATTGACGTCGAGGCGGATGACCGACAGCCGGCCGCTGCCATCATCGGCGGCAGTGGCGACTTTTGCGGTGTCGTCGGTGGAGGCATCGTCGACGACGACGACTTCCGCCACCTCCGGCTCGCGCAGCGCAGACGCAATGGCCGCCGGAATAGTCCGGGCCGCGTTGCGGGCCGCGATGATCACGCAGACCTGGGGTACTGTCATGGACATAGGGTGGCCTTTCGATTGCATAAATTGTTGCGAGGCCCCTCGCCCTTCCGGCGCGCGGCGCCGGATCCCGATCCATCCTCCCGTGATCCATCGCCAGCGAATCGGGACGGAACTTTCTCTGCCTGCTGTCTGACGACCCTCATCATCACCGGCCTTCCGGTCGCTCAAAGATCCGCCGGCTGAGGTCGGCGGACGCGGCCCAGCCGGCTTCGGTCAAATAGCGGACAGGTTCGCGGCCGCATAGTTCCCACAAAACGGTGCGCCGCTGCGGCCATCTCAGCGACGACAGCCACGGCGCGATAACCATGTGGAACAGGTCTTCATTGCCGATGCGTGACAGGATCCTGGTGGCCCGATCCGAGAGCAGCGTGCCGGCGCCGCCAAGCAGCACGTCGGCGGCGCGCAAGCCCAGGAGCAGCGTGTCGGCCAGCCCCTGCTCGGCCGCGTAGTCGAGCACATTCTGCTGCTCGGCCTCGCTCAGGCGGCTGGCCGCGGCCCTGATGTCGCAGACATAGCCCGCGCATGGCTCGCGGTTGAACAGCGCCTTGGCGACGCTGATGCAGGACAAGAGCAAGGTGTCGGAAGCCGAGATGAAAGGTACGCTGGAGCCGGCGATCGCAAGTGCGCGCTTGCGGCGCAGAAAGCCGTCCGTGTCGCGTGGGCTTGGCGATCCCGGCTGCTGCAGCCGGTAGTGGAGATCGACGGTGGACAATTTCGGACCCTGGCTGCGAACCATATGCTGTTCGCCCAAAAACCGCACCCACCAGACGGAGCGGGACTTGCCGGCGACCTCGTAGCCGATCGAGCGCAGCGCATCGCGGGCTTTGAAGAAGCCGGCTGGCGACACCAATATGTCGACATCGCCGGACGGCTTCATGAAATGGTCGCCATAGAGCAGTTGCTGCTGGAACGGTCCCTTCAGGAAGACGAAATCGATCTTGCTGTCGCGCAGCGCCTTGTCGATGGCCATCGAATCCATGATGCCGGACGAGTTCATCGCGATCGTGCGCCGGCGGTAGGTGTCGAGCCACTCGAGCAGCCCAGGCGGGG
The DNA here is from genome assembly GCF_056403115.1 of Mesorhizobium sp. P3_A2. Classification (NCBI taxonomy): domain Bacteria; kingdom Pseudomonadati; phylum Pseudomonadota; class Alphaproteobacteria; order Hyphomicrobiales; family Phyllobacteriaceae; genus Mesorhizobium; species Mesorhizobium sp. P3_A2. Next base: position 104,082 of record NZ_JBFUGC010000005.1, on the reverse strand, counting down.
TCTCGCCCACGGGTGGGCGCGACAGCGCCTTCAGTACAAAGGTCGCGACCTTGTTCAGCCGCGCGATGTCGCAGACATCGGCAACGGAGATGGCCGGTGCAGGTGCTGCGCTGGCGCTCGCCTCCGGGTTGAAGAACAGCCGCAGGCACGCCTGCACATAGGCCACTTCGTCGGCGCAGCCGGCGGCGCGCAACCTCTCGAAGGTCCCTTCCTGCAAGGCCATATGCTGCAGCATCTCCGCAAAAAATTTGTGAGGGGCGTTATATTGCAAGTGCGAAGCAAAGCATCGTCAAATTCAGCTGCCGCGTCCAGTTTTTCCTTCGGGACCAGTTTTACCACAACCATAGCGTTTAGCGGCACAATTGTGCAACGCAGCACAGGCGCCACCGGAATCGGATCCGCCGACGGCACGCCTGCAGCAACTTCCGTGCGACTTCGCTCGAGCCTAAAACGCGGGGCATTCCAAGTGGAAAATTTAGTATAATTAAATCATATGCTTAATTAATGGCCACGGATACATTGTTGAATTCACCTGGAATGCGCGGCTAAAGTGCAGATGCAAGCGTTTTGATCACCATTGACGGCAGCCGCAACCGAGAATTGATTAACGGCAGGTAAATCAGACTTGACTCATAAATGCTGCCATGCAGCTATTGCGGTGCAGCAATAGATCGCTGCCGGCAATCGACAGGCCGCTTCCAGTCCGTATTGGAGAGTAAAATGGAACAGAATGTTGAAAAGCATGAGTACGAAACCCCAAGCCTGACGGTCCACGGCTCGATCGAGACCATCACGCAAGGCGGTAGCGGTACCACGGCACTCGACGCCTCGTTTCCGGCACATACGCCGGTCGGCGAACTCACCTTCTCCTGAGACTCTTCTCGTTGGGGTGACAAAGTCCGGACTCTGAAAACAGAGCGCACTAAGGAGAGTCGGGGCTCAGGCCCCGGCTCTTGTGCCTTGTCCGGAATTGCCGAAGCGTTGGTGTAGTGAGCAGTGCCGTATGAGCGAGGTTTAGGATGGACTGGAACCCCTCGGAGCATGATCGGGTGAGCGCGAGCAAGGATGCGGTTGCCTGCGAATTCGGCAACGGCCTGGCGCTGCTCGATATGCGGTCCAACATCTATTACAGCCTGAACAGCGTCGGGGCCTACATTTGGGAACTGATCCAGGAGCCGAAGCCGATTGTGGAAATCCGCAGCGCCGTGCTCGAACGCTACAATGTCGAGCCCGAACGCTGCAAAGCCGATGTCGACGGATTGTTGAAAGGCCTGGCGGACGCCGGGCTTGCGAGGCTCCATGATGAGGAACTTGTCTAGAGTTTTCTCGCTGAGCGGGCCGGAGATGCTCTTCCTCGCCCACTGCCTTGCGGTGGTTGCAGCGGTGAGACTGGGGCTGACGCTGCTTTCCTACAACAGAGTTCGCAGCATAGTGACGCGGCTCGACGCTAGCGAGCCGGCCGGCATCGGCGATCTAAGGCGCGTCGCCTGGGGCGTCGCGGCCGCGGCGCGGCTGGTGCCGGGCGCAAGCTGCCTCACCCAGGCGCTTTCCGGCCAGTATTTGCTTGCCCGCCAGGGCAACGCTTCGAAGATCCGCATCGGCATCGAGCGCGATACCGGCACTGAGTTGAAGGCGCATGCCTGGCTGGTGAGCGGCGACCACATCGTTCTTGGCGGCTCGCTTGGCAGGTTTACCCATCTCGTCGATCACGGCCAGTGACCGATGAGCGGCGTCGCCGGAATTCTGCTCAGGCAGGAAGGCAAGCCGGCCGCTGCGGCTGACATCCAGCGCATGCTTGCCCGCATGCAGCATCGCGCGCCTGACGGCAGTTCGTGGTGGATGGACGCAAGCGTCGTTCTTGGCCACGCCTGGCTCAACACCACCGATGAAGCCGGCCCCGGCCCGCTGACGATGGCCGGCGGCAAGCTCGCGATCACCGCCGACTGCCGGCTGGACAATCGCGACGAATTGCTGGCCAGGCTCGGCATCAGGGACAGTTCGGTCGCTGACGCCGTGCTGTTGATGCGCGCCTATCTGCGCTGGGGCGAAGCCTGCCCCGAACATCTGCAGGGCGACTTCGCCTTCGCCCTCTGGGATGGCGAGCGCCGGCAGCTGTTTTGCGTGCGCGACCATTTCGGCGTCAAACCCTTCTACTACCATTCGAGCGACCGGTGCTTCGTCTTTGCCTCGGAGATCGGGCCGATCCTCGATGTCGGCGGCGTCGACATGCGCATCCGCGAACACCAGATTTCCGGATTTCTCGCTGGGCTGCCCGACGATCCGCAGTCAACAGCCTACGCCGACATTTTCCGCCTGCCGGCGCGCCACAGCCTGACCGTGACCGGCAATCAGGTAGTGTTGCGCCGCTACTGGCAGATCGAGCCATCACCAAGGCCGATGCGGGCGGACGCGGCCGAGGAATTCCGCCATCTGTTTTCGCAATCGGTGCGCAACCGCATGCGCGGCACGCCGGCGGTCGGCGCGATGCTGAGCGGAGGGCTCGATTCCTCCTCGATCGCTTGCGTGGCCGGCCTGCAGAATGCGGCGCAGCGAAAGCCGAGGCTGCCGACCTTCTCGCTGGTGTTCGAAAAGGGTTCGCCGATGGACGAGCGGCCTTTCATCGAGGCGGTGCTGGCACAGCAGAAGGTCGACGGGACCCTGATTTCCGTCGGCAACTATGCGCCCTTCGCCGAGTTCGAGCGCATCCTGGAAGAGCAGGAAGAAACGTTCCTGGCGCCTGGCCTGTCGCTGACACGCGACATCTACAGAACCGCCGGCGCCAAGGGCATGAAGGTGCTGCTGGACGGCCATGGCGGCGACGAGGTGGTTTCGCAGGGCCACGGCCATCTGCACGAACTCGCCGATGCCGGCAAATGGATGGAGCTTTGGCGCGAGCTGCGCAGCGCTTCCAACACTTATGGCGACAGCATGCTCGGCCTCTATTATCAATTCCTCACCCTTTACGGGCCGGCCTGGCGCATCGCCAAAGTCAAACGGTTCGCCAACCGCGCGCTGAGCAAATTGCGACGCCGTCCCACGGGGCGGCCAGCGACAAGCTGGCGCGGCCTGATCAATCCGGATCTGGCGATGCGGACGGACCTCGTCGAGCGGTTTCGCCGGGCCGGCTACATGCCGCCCGCGGTCAGCGCCAGTGAGACCTTGACCCATCGCTGGCTGCTGTCGAACGGGATGGTGCCGCACGCCTTCGAGGTTCTCGACAAGGCCGCGGCGAATTTCGGCGTCGAGCCGCGCTACCCCTTCTGGGACAAGCCGCTGGTCGAGTTCTGCCTGGCGCTGCCCGGTGCGGAGAAACTCAACCAGGGCTTTGGCCGTTCGGTGCTGCGGCGCGCCATGGAAGGAATTCTGCCGCCGGCGGTGCAGTGGCGGCGCGACAAGATCGATTTCACCTCCAATTTGGTCAAAGGCATGCTCGGCAATCACCGCGATCTCCTCGACAAGGTGCTGGTGGCGGATGCGGCGCTGATTGCCCCTTACGTCAACCTGCCCGAAGTGACCGCCGCCTACGGCCGCATCTCGCGGCAACCGGACGAAGCCACCTTGCCCGATGTCCAGTATGTCTGGCGCTCGATCGCGCTGTCGCTGTGGCTAAGGCAGGTGCAACTGCGCGAGAGCCACGCATGATGCCGGTCAACATGCCACTCACCACCGATCCGAACCGCGAGGCCGGTCATCCCAAGGCTCGCGCGCGACATTTCTACAAGGCTTATGGCCTGACGATCGCTTCGCAGATCGAGCTGCCCGAGCTGGAGCCGAGCGCACCAGCTCCTGCCGACGTCCTAATCACGGTCGGCCCAATCGACTCGCCAAAACCTTCGCCCCAGACCGGAACTGCTTTCCGCTTCGAGCGGCGGCAGCAATATCTGGCATGGCAGACCGTCGGCGCCTTCCTGATCACCGATGCCTGCCGCATCGAGGTCGAGCCGGCGCCTGATGTCGACGATACGCTGCTGGCGTTTCCGCTGCTCGGCCCGGTCATGGCGCTGCTCCTGCACCAGCGCGGCCTGCTCATCCTGCATGCCAGCGCTATTGCCGTCGGCGGCAAGAGCGCTGTTTTCATGGGCGACAAAGGCGCCGGCAAATCGACGACGGCAAGCGCTATGATCGGCGCCGGACATCGCTTGCTGACCGACGATGTCGTAGCACTCGATCTCACCGAACAGCCGATGATCGTTCCGGGCTTTCCGCAGTTGAAGCTCGCCGCGGATGCCGCCGCCGCGTTTCCCATCCGGCAAGCAGAGATACGCCCGCAGGTGCATGCGGCGATCGACAAGGTGCAGCATCGCCTGCGTGGCGGATTTTCAAGCGAGATGGTGCCGGCAACGCGGATCTACATCCTCGAGCGCGGCGAAAAGGCAGCGATTACGCCGCTGCCGAACAGGGGCGCCCTGCCGGCTATCATCAAATTCTCCTATGTGACGCGGTTCGGCCGCCCGGCCCTGGTCGGCGATTTTGCCACGACGCATCTTCGCCAGTGCGCAGCCCTCGCCAGCCAGATCGGCGTCTGCCGCCTCGAAGTGCCGACCGGGCTCGACCGTATCGGCGAGGCCGTCGCCCTGATCGAAAACGATCTGGCCGCCGACAACGGACCGCGGTGAGCAACATGTCGGGATCGCAGATCCTTCGCTATTCGTTTTACCTGGATGTCGCCGGGTTCGGCGCCGCCATGGCCCGGATTGGCGGGCGCAGGACGCTGACGGCATTGCTGTTCCTGATCCTGGGGAGCCTGACGGAAGGCATCTCGATCCTGCTTCTGGTGCCGCTGCTGCATCTGGTCGGGCGGCCCGAGCAGAATTTTGCGGTCAAGCTGCCGAACAACGACTTCGTGCGCTGGCTGGCGCCGGACGGGACGCTGCAGTTGACCACGGTGCTTTGCCTGCTGGTCGGGCTTGTCGCGCTGCAAGCAGCGTTCAATCGCTACAAATCCGTCTACATGGCACGGCTGCTGCTCGACTTCATCAACCGCCTGCGCATGAACCTGTTCGAGAGCATCGGCAAAGCGCGGTGGGGCATTTTTGCGCGCATGCGCAGTTCCGACCTCGACCATGCGCTGACCGGCGACATCGACCGCGTTCAGTCAGCCGCCTTCTCGCTGCTGATGCTGGTGCAGATCGCCGTGCTACTGGCGGGCTATCTCGTGGTGTCGCTCTTCATTTCCCCTGTTATGACGGCCTTCGCCATCGTCGTCGGCATCGTCACCTTCCTGGCGCTGCAACCGTTTCGCGCGCGGGCCAGCGCCTTCGGCCGGGTTTTGACCACCAATCGTCAGGAGCAGTACCGCACGGTCTCGGAGTTCCTCGGCGGCATCAAGGTGGCCAAGAGCCTGAATGTCGAGGCGACTTATTACGCGCAGCTTCGCGCGACACTGGAGAAGATGAAGGCAGACAACATCAACTATGTGCGCAACAGCACCATCGGCACCGCTTTGTTCCAGGTTGCCAGCGTCATCGGCCTCAGCCTGTTCATCTATGTCGCCCTGGTCCGCTTCAACCTCTCGCTGGCCGAGATCGTTGTGCTACTTCTGGTGTTCATGCGCATTGCGCCGCGCTTCATGGATATGCAGATGCAGGCGCAGCAGGTGCTGATCAATCTGCCGGCCTATGCCTCGATGCGCGACATGCAGGCACGTTTCGACGCCGAGCGCGAGCCTGCGAACCTCGAATCCGATGCCAAGCTGTCGCTGGATATCGGGCTCAACATCCGCAATGTTTCCTTTGCCTATGAGGCCGGCGGCAAGCCGGTGGTGAGCGACATCACCTTCGGCCTGCCTGCCGGCAAGGTAACGGCACTGATCGGCCCGTCAGGCTCGGGCAAGAGCACGCTTGCCGACATGTTGCTCGGCCTGCTGGAACCCAGCGAAGGCAAGATCCTGGCCGATGGCGTCGAGATCAATTCGACGAACCGCCGGCACTGGCGCGATCGGGTGGCCTATGTGCCGCAGGATGTGTTCCTGCTCCACGACACGATCGCCGCCAATCTGCGCCTTGCCGCGCCACAAGCCAGTGACGAAGAGCTGTGGACTGCACTTCGCGCGGCACACGGCGCTGACTTTGTCGAAAAGCTGGAACTGCGGCTCGACACGGTGGTCGGCGACCGTGGCGTGCGGCTCTCAGGCGGCGAACGCCAGCGCATTGCACTGGCGCGCGCGTTGCTGCGCAAGCCCTTGCTGCTCATTCTCGACGAGGCGACCAGCGCGCTCGACTGGCAGAACCAGTCCCTGATCGCCAAATCGATCGACGGCTTGCGCGGATCGATGACGATCCTGACCATCGCGCACAGGCCGTCGATGATCGCCTTCGCCGACTGGGTGGTTGCGATCGAAACCGGCCGGATCGTCGAAGTCGGGCAATATCAGAGGTTGAAGGCGAAGGCCGGCAGCCGCCTGTCGAGGATGCTTTCAGGCGAGCAATCAAAACCCGAGCCGGCCGAAGCAGGCTGAGTCCGATTGCAATGTGTCCGAGGTCGCGTACGACCTCAGCCTGTGTTCAATGCATGCTGCGCCTTGCCGAGAGTTTCTCACCTTCGGACGCCTTTTCCGCGCCGAGGCTTCGTTCGGCGCCGCGAGCCCTGTCAGCCGATGTCGGCGCGCTCCTGGCGATCATCACATAGACCAGCAGGAAATAACCGATCTGGATGAGGACGGCACAGCCAATGACGCGAAGCACCGTTGTGGAGAGCGACGCGCCGTCGAAGTACGACCACGCGACCACGATCGCGAGGGCGAAAACCATTCCGATGACGAATTTTGGTAATGACATGGTCGGCGGCCCGTCAACCGGCCCGAGCATGCAAAAGCGATGACTTACCCACCCGAGTATCTCCCCATTCGCCATGCGAGCTTATTCAGCTGCTCTTTTTCGGCCGGTTGCTTCCGGCCTTCCCAACCCATTCAGACTCTAACAGAAATAATTTGCGACTCTATTAAGGCGGGAAACTGACGGCAAGGGCAACCAGCGATAATTTTCAGTCTGCCAACGCGTTCGACTCTGCCATGCTGCGATGCACACGCAGGGGTGGTGGCCTAACTCGTCAAACGATTCTTACTTCAGTAGAATCTACAATCTTGATTAGTATTTTATTTGATTAATCCAGCAAAACGAGGGATTCGAAACCGAGCTAAAGCCATTCCCTCTGGGGCGAAGGACGATTCGCCCAAAATTGGCCGGAAAAAGGCATTACATTTCCTACCGTTGCTAATTATTCGTCACAAACTTGCCATAAAGGGCAAAATTTGGGCAGGGCGCGTTTATTATTTAGTCAATTCATGACGTGACTATTTCACTCGTATGGGAAATTGTGTGTTGCGCTGCAGCATTTTTTTGATATCGTGACATAAACCATCCGTTCAACGTATGGAGCTTTTGCATGAGGGACGTTGCCAAGTCGGCCAATGCGGCATTTTCGCAGGTCGGCGTAGATTTTCCGCCACCGATCGGCGGGCTGCTAAAGCGCAGTTTCGATATTTTCGGTTCACTTGTCGGCCTGGTGGCGCTCAGCCCACTGTTCCTGATGGTGGCCCTTCTGGTCAAGCTTTCCGACGGTGGCTCGATCTTCTACGGACACAAGCGAATCGGACGCGGCGGACGGATTTTCCCCTGCCTCAAGTTCCGCACCATGGTCGAAGACGGCGAACGCGTGCTGACCGCTTATCTCGCGGCCAATCCGGAAGCCAACGCCGAATGGACCGCGACCCGCAAGCTGAAGAACGATCCGCGCGTCACCCGCGTCGGCGCCGTTCTGCGCAAGCTCAGCCTCGATGAGCTGCCGCAGATCATCAACATCCTGCAGGGCGACATGAGCCTTGTCGGACCTCGTCCCGTGGTGCGCGACGAACTTGAGATCTATGGCAGCGCCGCAGTCTACTATTTGAAGTCGCGGCCGGGCCTGACCGGGCTCTGGCAGGTCAGCGGACGCAACGATGTCTCCTATGACAGCCGCGTCGCGTTCGACCGTCACTATGTCGAGAACTGGTCGCTGTTCGAAGACGTTCGCATCATCCTCAAGACTGTGCCTGCGGTGTGGATGTCGCGCGGTTCCTACTGACCGACCGCAACTGGTCAGCAATCGGGCCGGTCCGGCCCGAAGCCAATCCGGCCCAAAGCCATTCGGCGATGGGCCGGCCTTGCATTGCAGTCAAGGTGCTCAACCGGCATTCGGCAGCAGGCCTATCGGGCGGATGGGGCCAAAACGGATCGGAAACGTTCAGTTGAAAACAGATATGTCAGCCTATTTTCGCCTTGCCGGCCCGATGCGGCCAGCACGGCTCGTCGCCACATGCCTCGCTCTGTCGCTCACGGTTCCGGCCATGGCCGACGAGTACCGGCTCGGCTCGCAGGACAAGCTCAACATCCGCGTTGCCGAATGGCAGACCGTCGAAGGCACGTTCCGTGACTGGGCGGCCGTGAACGGCGAATATTCGGTCGGCCCGGCCGGCAATTTGTCGGTGCCGTTCGTCGGCGAATTGCCGGCCGCCGGCAAGACCACGTCGGAGGTTGCGGCCGCCATCAGCGCTGCCCTGCAGCGCAAGCTTGCCCTGTCGGACAAGCCGGAAGCCTCGGTGGAAATGGTGCAGTTCCGGCCGTTCTACATCTCGGGCGAGATCCAGACGCCTGGCCAGTTTCCCTATGTGCCCGACCTGACCGTGCTCAAGGCGGTCAGCATCGCCGGCGGGATCCGGCGCAACGCCGACTATGGCCCGCAGATCGGCAAGGACCTGGTCACCGCCAAGGGCAATTTCGATATCTATGACGACCAGCGCGTGCGGCTGATCGTCAAGCGTGCCCGCATCGATGCGGATCTCGCCGGCAAGGCTAGTTTCGACGTGCCGAAGGATGTCGAGGGCGATCCGCGCTTGCCAGCCATCGTCGCCGACGAGATGCAGATCCTGACGGCCGATCAGAAGGCGCTGAAGCTGAAGCTGCAGGCGCTCGACGAGTTGAAGGGTGTCCTGCAGGCCGAAATCGAAGCGCTTCAGAAGAAGATCGTCAACCAGCAGCGGCAGGTCGACCTTGCCAAGCAACAGCTCGAAAGCATCGGCCCGCTGGTGCAGAAGGGCCTGGTCGTCAACACGCGCGTACTAAGCTCGGAACAGTCCGTCGCCAATCTGCAAGGCCAGATTCTCGACTATGAGACGGCCATCCTGACCGCCAAGCAGTCGATCAGCAAGGCGTCGCAGGATGCCATTGATGTCCAGAACACCTTGAACTCGAACCTTGCCTCCAGCCGCCAGCAGGTCGAAGCCGACCTGAACGAGGCAGCGCTCAGGGTGGGCATGCAGAAAGGCCTGATAGCCCAGGCATCGGATCCCGCCACGACCGCCGCCATCACAAGCGGTGAGGAGCCGACGCTTCTCTACTCGCTGGTGCGCGTTGCCGACGGCAAGACGAGCGAGATCGAGGCCAAGGAAGACACGCCGGTGCTGCCGGGCGACGTCATCAAGGTGAAGCTGGCGCCGACGGCTAGCCAGTAGTTTCGCGCAGGGCTCGTTCCGTGAGACCGGCACGGCGGAGGCGGGAGGAACAATTTCGGCTCGTTCGCGCCCAGGCGCGGGCGAGCAATTCTATCCCGACCGCTTGAAGGCATACAATGCAGCCCGCCGCCCCGCGCCATGTCTACCTCAATCTCGACGCCATCCGCGGCGTGGCGGCGATCAGCGTGATGCTCTACCATTTCTCGCCGTTCCTGGCCGACGGCAAGGTGCTGCCGTCGAGTTATCTCGCGGTCGACCTGTTCTTCCTGCTCAGCGGCTTCGTGATCGCGCATGCTTATGATCGCAAGATCGAAAACGGCATGGGCTTCGGCACGTTCGTGGCGATCCGCCTGATCCGCCTTTACCCGCTTTACCTTGCCGGCACGTTGCTCGGCTTCTTCTATTTGCTGGTCAAGAACCGGCTGATCCCGGCGGAATACATGCCCCTCTCGGAGATCGGCACGATGCTGACGACCGGCATGTTCTTCATCCCGCTGGTCAGCGATGCCTATCACACGATCTTTCCGCTCAATCCGGCGTCGTGGTCGCTGTTCTTCGAACTGATCGTCAACATCGCCTATGTCGCTGTCTTTTTCCTGCTGTCGAAGCGCGTGCTGACAGTCCTCATCGCCGTCAGCCTGGCGCTGCTGGTGGTCGCCTCGATCGTTGCCGGCACGCTCGACTTCGGCATGACTGGCAAGACCATCATCAGCGGGCTGCCGCGCGTCTGTTTCTCATTCTTTCTCGGCGTGCTGCTTTGCCGATCCATGGCGCGCTATCAAGGCAGCCTCGGCTTGCTGCGGCGCGGCTGGTGGGTCGAGGCTGCGATCGCTCTGACGCTTGTCGTGTTCGCCATCGCGCCGGCCGGCGGGGCGCGCATCGCCTACGATCTCGCCTGCATCATCTTCATCTTCCCGGCCCTGGTGGTGGTCGGTGCCATAGCGCCGACGGCACCCCGCCTGTCAGGCTTCTATGGCTGGCTCGGGCGGATTTCCTACCCGATCTACATCATACACACGCCAATGCTGATGATCATCGCCGGCGCAGGCAAGGCCGCGTCGATCGACCCGTTCGCGCATCATCCCTGGTTCGGCATCGTCATGGCGGTTGCGGTCATCGTCATCGCCGATATCGCCACGCGCATCTATGACGAACCGTTGCGCCGCTTCCTGCAGCGCCTGATGCAGCGCAAGCGGGCCGTCGCCTAATCCTCCAGGACGGCCGCATATAGCGGAGGCTTTCGCCCTAGGAGTACCCCCACCCCGACCCTCCCCACAAGGGCAGGGCAATCGCATATGCCAGGTTTTCGCTCTACGAATACCCCCACCCTTAATCCCTCCCCACAAGGGGGAGGGAGACTTGGTAGGCGCTGATCTCCGCAAACCACCTAGGTTCGATGCCAAAAAGGGGTGGCATGCGGTAGCGTTCCCTCCCCCTTGTGGGCAGGGCAATCGCATATGCCAGGTTTTCGCTCTACGAATACCCCCACCCTTAGTCCCTCCCCACAAGGGGGAGGGAGACTTGGTAGGCGCTGATCTCCGCAAACCACCTAGGTTCGATGCCAAAAAGGGGTGGCATGCGGCAGCGTTCCCTCCCCCTTGTGGGGAGGGTTAGGGTGGGGGTCCTCTTCGTAAAAACTCATATGCGATTGCCCTGCCCTTGTGGGGAGGGTTAGGGTGGGGGTCCTCTTCGTAAAAACTCATATGCGATTGCCCTGCCCACAAGGGGGAGGGAGACTTCCATTAGCGCGTTCAGCTGAACCTGATCAGCAAAGGCGCGCGGCAGCGGTCCCTCCCCCTTGTGGGGAGGGTCAGGGTGGGGGTCCCTCTTCGCAAGAATCTATTGTGCGGCTGACCTGTCAGACTCGTGCCGGCATGCGGCCGCCGACGGCCTTCTCGTCCTGCACGGGAACATAGGCCCGCCTTGCCCGGACAACCGGCACCGGGCGCAGCTTGAACAAGCCGTAATAGACGATGAACGAGGCCGTGAAATAGGGGCCGAGTATCTCGACCTCGAAGAAGGAGCGGATCAGCATCAAGCCGACCGCGCCGGCAAGCACCACCGAATCGGCACTCCAATCGCCGAACACCACTTTCGAGACATGGCCCCAGAAGGAGCGCAGGATGATCAGCGCCAGTATGGTCATGCCGATGAAGCCAAGCTCGACCAACGTCTCGATGTAGGTGTTGTGGAAATGGAAGCCGGTGCGGGTCGAGATGTAGAACTCCGCCCAGAGCCGTTCCGGATCGGCAAAGCCCTGTATCCAGTAGGCGGCGTAGCCATAGCCGAGCACTGGATGCTGCTGCGCCGCCAGCCAGCCCTGTTCCCAGAGATAGGTGCGGCCCGTCAGCGTCGAATCCTTGCCGAAGATGCCGAGCACGAAGTCGAGCAGGCCGAGGTTGAGCGCGGCCACCACACCCGTGACAAGCGCGACGGCGCCGACGACAAACATGACGCGCCGATAGGCGCGCGACAGGATTTTGCTCATGGTGAGCAAGGCAACGATGCCGATCACCGCCGGCAGTGAAGCGACCGAGGTCGCCGAATGGGCAATCGCCAGCATGTAGACCGACAACAGCATGATCGGCGCGGTCCAGACGAAGCTCATCCAGTTGCGCCGGTAAAAGACGAGAAAGGCAAGGCAAAAGAAGATGCCCAGCGAGGCGAAGAAGCCGACCTGGTTCTTGGAGCCGAAGGCGCCGACGAAATTGGTGGTGCCGTCGATGGTGTCGAGCGCATAGCCGCCGACTTTCAGCGAATAAAGCAGCACGACGAAGATGCCGATCAGCGAGCCCAGCACCAGCGTGCGCACGCTTATGGTGCGCGCGGCGACGTAGGCGCACAGGATGTGCGAGAAATATTGCAGCCCCGCCCGCGCACTGGTGCCGGCCGCTTGCGACCAGAAGACCGAGAGGCAGATATAGGCCACGAAGACAAGCGGCAGCCAGGTGCTGGAGAGATCGCGCGTGAAGCGCCTGTAGTCGACGAACAGCAGCGGCAGCCACACCAGATAATAGGCAAGGATCAGGATCTTGCCGAAATTGGTGGAATAGGCGAAGGCAAAGACCGACACGGCAACGGCGAAGGCGGCATAGGCCTTGTTGCTTTCCGGATCGATCAGAATGGATTTCGGAATCTTCATATCCGTACCGGATCTCTCATTCCTGCCAACTTCCAACTGGGCACGCCGCCTTTCAGCCGCGCATAAGCGCCCATGAACCGGCTTTTCCGCGTCGGGCCTCGGGCGTGACGCTCGCCGGCGGGCGCACGCGACCGCTGCCATTGCGGGAGCCCGATCTACGGGCATCCATTGTGCAGTGCAATATAACCTGTATCGCCTGTCACTCAATGGAAAAGTTGTCACGGGGCACGTGCGCCGGCCAGAACGACCATGCAACAGCCAGATGGCACGAATGCGGCCTCGCGCAAGATCAGGCCGCTACCACAGCGCTCCGCCGGTGATCTGGATGTTTTCCATGGTGATGCCCTTGGCGAGGTCCGAACACAGGAAGACGGTCAGGGCCGCAATCTCCTGCGGCTGTAGCAAGCGCTGCTGCGGATTGCCCTTGGCAATCTCGGCCAGCGCTTCCTCGGCCGTGCGGCCCTTGCCCTCGCGCTCGACGACCTGCGCCACGTTGCGGCGCATCAGTTCGGTCTCGACCCAGGTCGGGCTGATCATGACGCAGGTGACGCCGTGCGCTGCGCCCTCCAGCGCCACGCAGCGGGTAAGGCCGAGCAGCCCAGCCTTGGAGGCGCAATAGGCCGGGTTGTCCTTCCAGCCGACCGATGCGGCGGTCGAGCCGATGTTGACGATCCGGCCCCAGCCGCGCTCGATCATGCCGGGCAGCATGGCACGGGTGGCGCGGAAGGCTCCGGTCAGGTTGGTGTCGACGATCTTGTCCCACAGCGCGTCGGAATGGCCGCAGACCGGCTGCTCCGCGGTGGTGCCGGCGGCGTTGACCAGGATGTCGGCCGGGCCGATGACGGATTCGGCGTCAGCCGCAAACCGGTTGGTCACCTCGCTGTCGCGGACATCGAGATGCGCCGCGTGAACCTTGGTGCCATGGGCCGAGAGGGCGGAGCGCACACGCTCGATCTCGTCGGCGCCGGGATAATAGGCGGCATCGGATCTGTCGGTGCCGGCGGGCGCGATGTAGGAACCGACGGCGACATTGGCGCCGGCCTCGGCCAATGCCGTGGCAATGGCGAAGCCCATGCCGGAAAACCCGCCCGTGACGATGGCGCTGCGGCCGGAAAGGTCTGTCATAGGCAATGGATCTCCGACGCCGAAATCTGATGCGATAGTCTTAGACCCAGCCCGGCAACGAGCGCTACCTTGCCTGCGGCGCCGGCCACGACATCACTAGAGCGGTTTGCCCAGCCATTCGCGATAGAAGCCTTCTAGATCCGGCTCGAAATCGTGAACAATGGGATAGCCGGGTGCCGCCGCTTCGACCTCGTGCATGGTGCCGCATTCCGGGCAGATGAACTCGCGAATTTCCATCCATTGCGGATCGGGGATATCGCTGTTGGGGTAGATTTCGCGCAGCGCCTCCTCGGTGTTGCGCACGATGATCGCGGCCTTGAGTTTCCAGTTCTTGCGGTAGTCGCCGAAGGAGTGGCCGCATTCGCAGCGGGTGATCCGCTCGTCGCCGCTCTGGCAGATGAAGAGATGATCCGAGACCGGCAGCAGGATCGGATCCTTCCAGGCAACACGGTCCTGATAGACGGCGACCATCTTGAAGAAGCGGTCGTCGTCCTTGTAGGCGCTCATGATGCGCCGCGTCTGCGGCCAGGGCAGCTTGCCGGCGGCCAGATCGCCGAGGACGTCCTTGCTGTACGAGGTCATGGCTTTGCTCCCGGCATGAAGATCGATTTGGCGTCGACGGTCCAGAAATCACTGAAGTCTTTGGTGAAGCGCGACGAAAGCTTGATCGCACTGGCGTACATTTTCTTCACTTCCGGCGCGAAGTCGGCTTTCTCGACGCGACCACGCTCAGCGGCGATCCAGTCTGAAACCGGGATCGCCTTGGCCAGACGCTCTCTGCGCATGGCGGCGCGGCGTTCGACGGTGGCATCGATATCGGCAAGGGGATAGCCGTCGGCGTCGTCCTTCAGCACAATGCCGAAAACCTGGATCGCCGCTTCGCGGGTGAGGTAGCCGTTCTCGACATCCCATGCGGTCTTGATCGGATCGCGCTCCAACACGTCGCCGTAACCGCCGCCGCCATTGTAGGAATGGCTGAAGATGTCGCCGGACTTGTGCGGCGAGGTGATGTAGGGGCCCTCGACCAAAACATGGTCGCCGCCGATATTCTTCTCGTAGTCGGAGACGTGCGGGTCGATGCCCGGCGCATGCGCCAGCGGTTCGCCTTTTGCCGCCAGTTCGTGGATGTTGGAATTGCGCACCGCGCGATGCTTCTGGCAGGTCGGCGCGGGATAGCCGCCGCACATGCCGCCATTGTCAAACACCCTGGAGGAATGCTCCGAGGTGTGGAGCCGCAGATGCGAGGTCTTGTTGATCAGCCAGGTCGAGACGAAGGAGCAGCCGCCGCGATATTTGCCGGCGCCGCCGGAGTTGGGAACGATCGAGCGGCCGATATAAACCATCGGCATCGACTGTTCCCAGACCTCGATATTGCCCATGTCCGATTCCGGATTCCAGCCGACATAGGCGGTGTCGAGGCCATCGGCGATGGCCAGCGCGCCGGAGCCGGCGGCGGCGCATTCGAAATGCGCCATGCCGAATGGCGTACCGTACTGACTTTCGCCGCCCATCTCGATCATTGGGCTGTTGACCTGGCCGACGAAAGCTTCCTCGACGAAACCGCGCGCGACGAAGCCGCGCGACAACAGCCGCTGGAACACACCGTAGGCCGGCAGCAGCAGCGCCCATGAGGTGGCGGTCGCCACCATCTCGTTGTCGGGGTTGGTCCAGGTACCATGCGGCAGTTTCAGCTCGGTCGCCATCCAGGCGCCATCATTGACCAAGCCTTCGAAATTCATGTGCTGGGTCAAGGTGACGAACATGCCGCCGTCCATGCCGGCCGGCGTGCAGTTCATCGAATGGTAGCCCCAGGGCTGGGTGCCCTCGAAGTCCATGGTGATCTTGCCGTCGGTCGTGATCTCCATCTCGATCGGGATGTTGTAGAGCCAGTCCGGATCGCCGAGCAGCTGGAAGCCAGGTTTTCCAGCCGTGACGTGGCCATAGAAGGTGTGGCCGCGATAGATACCGGGAACGGTGAGCTGCCGGGTGCGGGCGAGTTGGGCGCGGCGGCCTTCCTCGATGAATTCCTTCGACACCTTCATCCAGTAGTCCAAACCGATCTCGGAGATGAGCTGCTTGACGCTTTCGCGCATGTCGATGCAGGAGGCGACCTTGGCCTTCTCGTCGAGCACCCAATAGATCGGCATCCTGAGATTGCGCTCGCAGCGGATCACATAGTCGCGGCGGATCTCGTCATTCTCGCCGATCTTTTCGGCGCAGACGAACAGGCCTTCAGTGAAGCGTTCCTGCGCAAGACAGACGTCGCCGCCGGGCGTGATGCCGCCGGCCTCCAGCTCGTGGCAGACGGCACCGGCCCAGCCGACCAGCGTGCCTTCATGGAAGATCGGCACCACGTCCATGACATCAGGCACCTGCACGGTGCCGATGAAGGCGTCGTTGTTGGCGAAGATGTCGCCTTCGCGGATCTTCGGGTTTTCCTCGTAATTGTTCTTGATCATCCATTTGATGAAGCGGCTCATCGTGTGGACATGCACCATGATGCCGTTGGACAGCGCGATGGCGTCACCTTCGGGTGTGTAGATCGCCACCACCATTTCGCCGACTTCGCGCACGCCAGGCGAGGCCGAGATGCGGCGGGCCATTTCGCGGGCCGAGACGCAATAGGCGCGCAGCTTGGTGTGCAGAGTCTCGAATTTCAGCGGATCCTGGTTGCGCAGATGGAGTTCCGTGATGCCATCATAGCAGCCCGTCTCTTCCATCAGCCGCTCGGAATCGAGCAGTCGTTCGCGAAGGCGCAGGGCGGAGGCGGGTTTGTCCAGCATGGCGGTGCCCTCTCAAGCGTGGGTGTAGTGCAGCAGCGTCCATTCATCGACATGGACACGGTCTTGCGGGTGAACGACGAGCGTCGTCGCCGGGTGTTCGATGATGGCCGGGCCGATGACTTCATGGCCGGGCTGGAGAAGATCCATCTCGTAGAGATTGGCCTTGTGCCAGCGCCCGCCAATATAGGCCTCCCGCACGCCCTTGTGGGCGGCTGCCGGGTCGGACTTGCCGAGCGGGCGCTTGAGCAGCACCGGCTTGACCTTGTCGGCGGTGGCGATGAGGCCAAGCTCGGTGATGGTGAAGCCGGCTTCGCCATAGCGCGACACGCGGTGGTTGACCTTGGCGTAGACCGCCTCGAACTCGTCGATGACCCTACGCATGTCGTCAGCCGAATTGACCTCGGCAAGCGGCGCCATGACTTCGACATCCTCGAGCTGGCCGGTGTAGCGCATCATCAGGAACGGCACGGTCTTGATCTTTTCGCGTGCGTGGCCGTCTTCGATCATTTCATCGACCGCCGCCTTGGTCAGATCGTTCCAGACATTGGTGACCTTTTTGCCGAAGGCGAGCAGTTCGTCATCGCTTGCCCGCGCGCCGATGTCGTGCTGCGTCGACACCGAATGGCGGCGCATGAAGTCGGCGGTGGTGCAGCCGAAGGCCGAGAAGGCGGCGGCGAACTGGAAGGTGATGATGTCCTTGAAGCCGATGCCCCTGGAGCAGCCGGCCAAGTGCAGCGGGCCCGAACCACCATAGGACAGCAGGGTGAATTCGGAGGGATGGATGCCCTGGCCGGAAATGACGCGGCGCAGTGCGTTGTTGGCGTCGGCTTCCAGCATGTCGATCATGCCTTCGGCCGCCTCTTCGACGCCGACGCCAAGGATGCTGGAGCATTTTTCCTCGAACGCCTTGCGCGCCTTCTCGACCTGCAGCACGACCTTGCCGCCGAGGAAATAATACGGATTGAGACGGCCGAGGATGGCGTCGCAATCGGCGATGGTCGGTTCCGTGCCGCCCTTGGCGAAGCAGATCGGGCCGGGATCCGAGCCCGCACTTTCCGGCCCGAGCGAGACCTTCTTGGTCAGCGGGTCGACCTTGAGGATCATCCCGGCTCCGGCGCCGATCGTGTCGAGATGCAGCGTCGGCACGTTGAGCTTGAAACGGTCCATCAGCGGTTCGTTCTCGATCCGGGTCTGGCCGCGCGAAATGACGCCCATGTCGAAGGAGGTGCCGCCCATATCCGAGCAGATCAGTGAGTCGTTGCCGATCAGTTTGCCGACATAGGCGGCGCCGAGAATGCCGCCGATCGGGCCGGAGATCATGGTTTCGTGCAGGCGCGGATGGTTGATCGAGGTCAGGCCGCCGAAGGACAGCAGCGTCTGCACGCCGTATTTGAAGCCGTATTTCTTCGAGACGTCCTCGATGCCCTTGAGTTGCTTGCGGCCGCGCGATGTGGCGTAGGCCTCGATCAGAACCGAGTTCAGCCGCGACTGTTCACGGATGACCGGGCGGACTTCGTGGCTGGTGTAGACGAGAATGTCGGCGCCGGCTTTCTGCACCTCCTCGCGGCAGATCTCGGCGATGCGCTTTTCGTGCACGGGATTGACGTGCGAGAAGATGGTCATGATGCAGATCGCCTCGACCTTGTCGGCGATCAGTTTTTTCGCGGCGGCAGTGGCTTCATGCTCATAGAGCGGCAGCACGATGTCGCCGAACTGGTCGATGCGCTCGGTGACGCCATGGGTGCGGCGGCGCGGCACCAGTGGATCGGGATGGTGATGGGTGACCGCATGCAACCGGTCGGCATAGGAATAGTCGGCCCAGGCCTGCAGGCCGCGGCCCATCAAAATCATGTCTTCCAGACCCTTGGTGGTGATCAGGCCGAGTCGGCGGCCGGTGCGCGACAGCAGCGTGTTGAGCATTCCGGTGCCGGAATAGAGCACGACGTTGACGCCTGAGAAGAGCGACTCCAGCGAGATGCCCCAGGCATCCGCCGCGTCTTCGGCCGAGGCCAGGAAGCCCTCGGCTTCGTTCTTGGGCGTGGTCGCCGATTTGCCGATCTTGAAGTGGCCGTCCTGATCGACAAGGATGGTGTCGGTCATGGTGCCGCCGGCGTCGATGCCGATAACGATGGGGTTGGTAGTGATCTGGTCCACGGGTCGCCTTCCCTCTTCGAGAATGACCGCAAGCTAGAGGTTCGGTGCCGGATCGCGCCATATGCCTAAAGACACAATGACTGCGCGGCTGACATCGCCGAGAAAAGGGCATGCGCATGAGCACTATCTGGGGGCCGCTGGCAAAGGCGATTGCCGCCACCGGTACGGACAGGCATGTCGACTGCCTGATCGACCTGATCGGCGCGGACGTCGATCACGACCTGGTCACCGTGACGCGCTATTCGGCGACGCAGACGCCGGAATTCGTCAAGCACCGGCGCTTCTCGGACGAAATGGTCCGGCGCTATCTCGACAATTACTATGTCTTCGACCCTTTCTATGCCTCGTGGCGGCGTGAGCGGAGGCTCGGAATCATGCCGCTGAAGCGGCTTGCCGATGACGAGGCCAAGCGCGGCCAGTACATAGCCGGTTTCCTGGCGCAGTCGGAGATTTGCGACGAGGTCGGGATCATGCTGGCCGATGGCGGCGACTGGTGCCTCGGCATCTTTCTCGACCGCTCGACCTCATCGTTCAAGGACAGCGAGATCGCCCTGCTGGATGATCGCCTGCCGGTGTTCGAAGCCTTGCATGCGCTCGACATCAAGGCGCGCGGCACCGAGTTCTCCCGCACCTCGGCGCCGACCGGGCCCGGCGCCTCGCCGCAGCAGAAGCCGACCATCCCGACGAGCCTGTGGCCGGAGCTTTCGCTGCGCGAACGTGAACTCGTGCAACTGATCCTCGCCGGGCATCCGACGGCGAATATCGCCGAGCGGCTCGGCATCACCGTCGGCACGGTGAAGAACCACCGCCGCCGCATCTACGAGAAGGTCGACATCACCACGGAACGGGAACTGTTCTTGCAGTTCTTCCAGCACCGCGCCGACGGTTAGTCCGGCGATGGAAATCGCCGTCAGTCGTGCAATTGCCTGGAAATCGGCGGGCCGACGGTAAAGCCGGAGAATGTGACTTCAAAACCTTCGCGCTGCGGCGAACAGCACATCATGCCGATATCGACAGATTTCGAGACCGGGAAATAGGCGAGCCGCACCGGCTTCCAGTGGCTGTCGGTGGAGTCCAGATACTGGATGCGGATCGCCTCGGCGTGGCGGGTCAGGCGGATGCGCACACCATCGGGGTCGTTGGGGATGCTGACCAGCGACCAGTCGGAGGTGTCGTTGGTGACGACAACGGAAAAATAGGCCAGCCCGTCGGTGTATTCGATGCCGGCCTTGATCCAGTGCGTTTCGCTCAGCCGCAGCATCAGCCCGGCCTGGTCGTAAAGCACCTTATAATCGCCCTTGACGGTGACCTCAGCACTGAAGTCACCCTCGACCGGGCGATAGAGGAAATGACCATTGTCACGCCAGAAGCCGTAGAAGGTTTCGCGCCAGAAATCGGTTTCCTTGCCGGTGCGTACGTGCACCGTGTCGTCGCCGAACACATGGTGGGGCGGCGGGTTGAGCCAGGTCAGCTCCTCTTTCACCGATGTCATCGGTTCGATTAGCCGGCAAATGTGTAGGCTGTCTTCACCGTGGTGTAGAACTCCGCGGCATAGCGGCCCTGCTCGCGCGGGCCGTAGCTCGAGCCCTTGCGGCCACCGAACGGAACGTGGAAATCGACGCCGGCGGTCGGCAGGTTAACCATCACCATGCCGGCTTCGGAATTGCGCCGGAAATGCGTGGCGTGCTTGAGGCTCGAGGTGCAGATGCCCGAGGTCAGGCCGAACGGCGTGTCGTTGGCCACCGCCAGCGCCTCGTCATAGTCCTTGACGCGGATGACGTTGGCGACCGGCCCGAAGATCTCCTCGCGCGAAATGCGCATGGCGTTGGTGCTCTCGGTGAACAGCGCCGGCCGGAGGTAGAAGCCGGGCGTTTCGCGATCGAGCCGCTCGCCGCCGAAAGCGAGGTTGGCGCCTTCCTTGCTGCCGATGGCGATGTAGTCCTCGTCCTGCTTCAGCTGGGTCGCGTCCACGACCGGTCCGATCTGGGTCTTGGCGTCGAGCGCATCGCCGATGACTAGTTTTTCCAGGCGCTCCTTGAGCGCGGCAACGAGGCGGTCGTGAATGCCTTCGGTCACCACCAGGCGCGACGAGGCCGTGCAGCGCTGCCCGGTCGAGAAATAGGCGCCGTTGATGGCGCAATCGACAGCGATCGCGAGGTCGGCGTCATCCAGCACGACGAGCGGGTTCTTGCCGCCCATTTCGAGCTGGAACTTTCGCATATGTTCCACGCTTGCGGCAGCGACGCGTTTGCCAGTGCCGACCGAGCCGGTGAAGGTGATGGCGTTGAGGTCGGGGCTGTCGAGCATGGCCTGGCCGACCACCGAGCCCTTGCCCATGACGAGGTTCAGCACGCCTTTCGGCAGGCCGGCGCGGTGCAGGATGTCGACAATGGTCCAGGCGCTTTCGGGGACGAGTTCGGCCGGCTTGAAGACGATGGTGTTGCCGTGGGCGAGCGCCGGGGCGATCTTCCAGGTGGGAATGGCGATCGGGAAATTCCACGGCGTGATGATGCCGACGACGCCGACGGCTTCGCGGGTGATCTCGACGCCGACGCCCGGACGCACGCTGGGCACCAGTTCGCCCGACAGGCGCAGCGTCTCGCCGGCGAAGAAATCGAAGATCTGGGCTGCGCGGATGGTCTCGCCAATCCCTTCAGCCAGCGTCTTGCCCTCTTCGCGCGACAGCGCGCGACCAATCTCGTCCTTGCGCGCCATGATCTCGTCCGAGGCCTTTTTCAGCACGCTGTGACGGGCGAGCGGCGCCGAGCGCGACCAAGCCGGGAAGGCGGCTTTGGCCGCCGCGATCGCCTGCTTGGCCTGTTCGGCACCGGCCGAGGCATATTCGCCGACGACATCGCCGGTGTCGGACGGGTTGATGTTGCGCGAGCCGGCTTCGCCGACCCACTCGCCATCGATCAGATTCTTGCGGAACAGGGTCATGTCGCGGTTTCCTTGTAATTGTCAGTGGCGGTGCCGTATGCCTGAATCATTTATCAGACAAATGACGACACTGTGAGGGCAGAGATTAGCTGCGGACTGGATAGCCGATGACGCGCCGCGACGAAAGCCGCGACCTCAAGATGGACGATATGAAGCGGCCCCTGTCAGGTCGGAAAAGTCCAGAACAGGCAGGCCAGCGTTGCCGCGGCGAAGATGACGAAGAACAGGCTTCTGAGCAGGATGTTGCGGCGCAGCTCGTTCATGGTGAAATGGCTGCCGACGATTGCCGCGGCGAACAGGAAGCGCCAGTTGACCAGTGCCCACAGCACGCTGCTCTGGCCGAAGGCCCAGCGGGCGACGAGGCAGCCGACAATGGTAGCGAACAGGGCGATCACCGCCCAGAACAGCGCGTCCGCAGCATGGGTCAAGACGATGCCGGCGGCTCGAATGGGCAGGATCATCATCAGCATGGCGCTGAAGAAGTAGACGGCGGCGAGCGGCAGGAACGAACCGGCATCGGCAATGCCGTCCAGCCGCCGCACCCCGATCGCGCCATAGGGATAGCCGTGCCTGGCGACCGCCAGGCTGAGCGCCATCAGCAATGCGGTGAATACTGCAACCAATGCGAATGTACTAAGAGCCTTGCTCATGCCGTTCCTTGTCTTGAGGCCCTATCGGGACCGAATCACAAGGGACGATTTTAGCGCACGGTCAAAAATTGCGCGTCAGCTTTGCTGAGCGCCCTAGTCCACCCTTCACCTGTCGCTGTTTTCGAAGGCGCCCATGCCTTGCGCGATCAGATTGGTTGCCATGACCAGCGAGACGATGGCCGCGGAATTGAAGATCACCACCCACCATTTGCCGCCGGTCAGGAAGCCGTAGCCGTCGGCGACCGCCAGTCCCCAATCGGCGGAAGGTGGCTGGATGCCCAGGCCGAGAAAGCTCAGCGTGGCGATCGAAAATCGACCAGTCCGTCGAAATAGCCGAGCACGAGGCCAAGCACGCTGCCGGCGGCGACTCCGAGCAGGGTTGCTGCCGGCGCGACCAGCAGGATGTCGCGCGAGCCGACGACGATGCTGTCCTGTGGCCTTGCCCGATTGCCGAAAGGCGCAGCCGCCGATAGGCACGCCGGCGACGGTCATCGGATCGCCTGCTGGAGAGACGCAAGCGATCTCTGATTGCGAACCGGCCAGGCCAACCGCCTTCGAAGAGATGTCCCCCGGCCGATGCGGCCGAGGGACAGGCTTGGGAGGCCCGATCAGTTGGCGACCTTGCCGCAGGTGGTCAGCGCGTCTTCCGGTGTGCAGACTTCGGTGCCGGTCTTGATGAACGGTTCGACCGTGCCGCCTTTGCTCAGCTTGTCCAACGCCATGATGGTCTCGAAGCCCATGTCATAGGGGCGCTGGCCGATATTGTAGTGGCTGAGGCCGGCGGCGAGCAGCGGCAGCTGCGGACCGAAATTGTCGCCGAAGACAACGACCAGATCCTTGCTGTCGAGACGCGCCTTGAGCGGCGTCATCGCCTGCTTGTAGGCTTCCGGCGCGTATTGCGCCCAACCGCCGACCGCTACGAAGGCGCTGAGTTCGGGGTTGTTGGTCATGACGTCGCGCACCTGCTGGGCGGCAAGCGTGATGTCGTCATTGTTGTAGACCGGGCAGCCTGCCGGCTCGGTCCAGCCATTCTGGCCGGTCAGCGTCTCGACACCCTTGTCCTTGGTGATGCCGGCCAGCGTATCGCGAATGCCTTGCACGCGCGCCTTGAGGTTTTCGGAAGCCGGCGCGCCGGACTGGATGCAGACGGTGCCGTTCTTCTTGTGGGCCAGCACCTTCTGCGCCAGCGCCACGCCGAATTCGTAATTGTCGGTGCCGATATAGGTCGAGCGCAGGCCGGCATCTTCCGGCAGCACGTCGGTGTCGTAGGTGACGACCGGAATGCCCTTGTCCTTGGCCATCTTCATGATACGGGCCATGGCTTTCGGATTGCCGGCCGAAATGCCGAGCCCAGCGACGCCGCGCGTCACCATGTCCTGCGCCAGCTGCACTTCCTTGGCCTCGTCATATTCGGTCGGCCCGATATAGGTGCATTTGACGTCGCCGAGCTTCTTGGCGGCGGCTTCGCAACCGGCCTGGATCGGCGGGCTGAAGGCGTTGTTGAGGACCTTGAAGACGAGCGCGAATTCCCGCTCTTCGGCCTTGGCCTGGACCGCCGTCATACCGATTGCAAGGCAGGCGATGGAAAGCGTGGTTCTAAGCGTTTTCGACAGCGACATTGTTTCCTCCATTTGGGTTCGCCGTGACGTGTCCGCTCGGGTTTTTCTTGGAGCACGATCTTTTCGAGACCATGCTCCTAGCGTCGCACAGAGCGGATTCTTTCCAGGAGGACGGCTGCAAGGATGAAGCACCCCACAAACGTGCCCTGCCAGAACGGGTTGACGCCTGCCAGAAGCAGCGCGTTGCGAATGGTTTCGACGAGAATGGCGCCGATGCCGGCGCCGAGCGCCGAACCGAAGCCGCCGGTCAGCGAAGCGCCACCGATGACGGTCGACGCGATGACCTGCAGCTCGTAACCGGTGCCAATGGAGTTGGTGACCGCGCCCAGCCAGCCGACGAGGAAGATGGCGGTTACCGCAACCATGAAGCCGCTGAATGCATAGGCCGAGATCTTGATCAGATCGACCGGGATGCCCGACAGCCGCGCCGCCGGTTCGTTGCCGCCGATAGCGAAGAGATAGCGGCCCCAGCGCGACATGGTCAGCAGGAAATGCAGGACGATCACGCCGATGACCAGGGCGTAGACCACGTTGGGAAGGCCGAGTGTGTAGCCGCCGCCGAGCGCGACGATCGCATCGCTTGCCCGGCCAAATTCGTAGAACACCTGGTTGTTGGTCAGCACCAGCGCCAGGCTGCGGCCGATCGACAGCGTCGCCAAGGTGACGATGAAAGGCGGCAGCTTTACGTAGGCTATGATCGTGCCGTTGACGGTGCCGCACAGCACGCCCATCGCCAGCGTCGCCACGATGCCGACGACCAGCGGCATGTCGGCGTTGAGCACGATGCCCAGCGTGACGCCGCACATGCCCAGGATCGAACCGACCGAAATGTCGATGCCGCCGCTGATGATGACCGGCGTCATGCCGATCGCCATGATGCCGATGAAGCAGGCGTTCTGGAAGATGTTGAGCAGGTTGCCGGGCGTTGCGAATTTCGGTGCGATCATCGACACGACGAGACCGAGCACCAGTATAGCAAGCGCGATCCAGGTTTCCTGCGCCAGAAGCACGCGGTTCAAAAGCGTGCGGCCCGACCCTTTCAGAAGGTCGATCTCCATTCCGGGATGGTCGTCGGGGGCGCTCATGGCATGGCTCCGTGGCGAGGCTGTTTCAGGCGGTCTGGATGGCGCCGGTGATCAGGCCGGTCACTTCTTCGGGGCTCGATTGGGCGATCGGCTTGTCGGCGACCTTGCGGCCGCGGCGCATCACCACCACGCGGTCGCAAACCTCGAACACGTCGGGCATGCGGTGGCTGATCAGGATGACCGACAGGCCCTGGTCCTTCATGCGGCGGATCAGGGCCAGCACTTCGGCGACCTGCCTGACGCTGATCGCCGCGGTCGGCTCGTCCATCAGCACGATCTTGGATTTGGCCAGCCGGGTCCTGGCGATGGCAACCGCCTGCCGCTGGCCACCCGACATGCGCACGACCAGATCGGCGGGCCGCGTCTCCGACTTCAGCTCGCGGAAGATCTCGGCCGAGCGCTGGTTCATGCTCTTGTGGTCGAGCACCTTCAGCGGCCCAAGCTGCCTCATGATCTCGCGGCCAAGGAAGACATTGGCCGACGCCGTCAGATTGTCGCAAATCGCCAGGTCCTGGTAGACGACCTCGATGCCGTGCCTGCGCGCATCCGCTGGCCCCGACAGCAGCACCGGTTTGCCTTCCAGCACATAGGTGCCGGACGTCGGCTGGAAATTGCCGGCGATGGTTTTGACCAGCGTCGACTTGCCGGCGCCATTGTCGCCCATTAGGCCGAGAACCTCGCCCTCATTGATGTCGAGCGAGACATTGTCCAGCGCGCGGACGGCACCGAAATCCTTCACGATATGTTCGAGACGCGCTAGAACCGGCATCGCATCCTCCCATGCCAATTTGTAAGTTTTGGATACAAATCACCGATCGAAACGCCGGTCAATAGGCTCGGAAGGCCAAATATTTTGTTGCATTGCACTCTATTTTGGCCCTTTCAAATCGCGGAGGAAGTCGATTAGTATGTCAATCAAACAAATCGCGGAGGAAAATGTGCTGGTGTCGACCGATCTTCGGCCGAATGAAACGCGGGCCCTTGCGGCGCTGTTTCGAGCCGGCGCGTTGAGCCGGGCAGCGCTTGCGCGCGACCTCGGCCTGACCCGGTCGACCACCGGCGCCCTGGTGCTCGGCCTGACCGAAGCCGGTCTGGCGCGTGAACGGTCGGATGGAGCGGATGACGAGCAGGATGGCGAAGGCCGGGTCGGCCGCCCCGGTATCCTGGTCGAAATCGACGGCAATGGCGGCTTTTTCCTTGGCGCCTATATCGGCGTGAACTGGATCGCGGCGGTGGCCGTCGATCTTGCCGGCGCGCAGCGTGCCAGCGCCTCGCGGGCCTTTGCCGGCCCTGGCAGCACGCCTGAAGCCGCTGTCGCCATCATCAAGGAGCTTGTCGGAGAGATCCGGGCGCAATTGCCCGACGGCGCGCGCCCCTACGGGCTCAATGTCGCCGTGCCCGGCTTCCCCGCCGCCGACGGCGTTTCATACCATGCCACCATCCTTGGCTGGCACGGGGTCAATTTGGCGGAGCTCTTGGGCAACGCCTTTGGCGACGATTTTCCGATCCTCTTGGAAAACGATGCCAATGCTGTCGCCGTGGCCGAGACATACCGGGCGCAGCCGGGAAAGGACGATGAAGACGCCCTGGTCATCCTGATCGAGAACGGCGTCGGCGGCGGCATCATCAATGCCGGCAGGCTGCATCGCGGCCGGCTCGGCGGCGCCGGCGAAATCGGGCACTTACGCATTGGCGACGAAGGTTTCGTCTTCGACGCCAAGCGCCCGGGCCGGCTGGAATCCTATGTCGGCAAGGATGCTTTGCTCGCGCGCTATCTCCACATAAGCGGGCGGCGCGCCGGCGTGGATGAGTTTGTGGCGGCGCTTGCCGGCGGCGATCCGGCGGCTGTCGCCACCGCGCGCGACTGGGCGCTCTGGTTCGGCCGTGGCCTGGCGACGCTCGCCTGCACCTTGCAGCCGGAGCGCATCATTCTCTCCGGCTCGGTCAATGCCGTCTATCCCTTTGTCGCCGAACAGGTGGAAGCTTTCCTGTCGGACTTCCTCGCCGAAGGTTATCCCGTTCCCACGGTCGAACTGTCGCGCGTCGGCGCCGACGGCCCGGCCCTGGGCGCTGCCTGCCTGCTGCATCAGGCAGCTTTGTCGGGCGATCCGCAATTTCAACTTCGCGGCCTCGCCGCGCGCTAATCAGGAGAGAATTCCATGCCTCGCAAAGACGAAAAGCGGCTGCGTGTCGGCGTGCTCGGCTGCGGCCCGATTGCGCAGGCCGCGCATTTCGAATCCTGCACCAAGGCGCGCAATGCCGATCTCTATGCCATCTGCGATGTCGCCGACGATCTGCGCGACAGGATGGCGGCGACCTACGCGCCGGAAAAATCCTATGCCGACTATGGCCAGATGCTGGCCGATCCCGACCTCGATGCCGTCATCATCGCGACGTCGGACACGTTTCACGTCAAGGCTGCGGAACTTGCGCTCGATGCCGGCAAACATGTGCTGTGCGAAAAGCCGCTTGGTGTTTCGGTCGAGGAAGTCGAAGGCTTGCGGTCCGCGCTCGACAAGAGCGGCAAGGTGCTTCAGGTCGGCCATATGAAGCGCTTCGATCCTGGCATCCAGGCGGCAAAGGCCTTCGTCGACGACGAGATGGGCGAGCGGCTGGCCTTCAAGGGCTGGTATTGCGACAGCACCCACCGTTATCCCATGACCGACGCGGTACAGCCGCTGATCATCACCAGCGCCAAGGCGCGCAAGCCCTCCGTCAATCCCAAGGCGAATTTGCGCCAATACTACATGCTGGCGCATGGCAGCCATCTGCTCGACACGGCACGCCATCTGCATGGGCCGATCGAGGCTGTCGAGGCCCGGCTCACCGAGCGCTACGGCGCCTATTGCTGGTTCGTCACCACCATTTTTGCCGACGGTTCGGTCGGCCATCTCGACCTGACGGTCGCCGTGCGCATGGACTGGCACGAAGGGTTCCAGATCTACGGCCAGAACGGCAGCGTTCTCGCGAAGACCTATAACCCCTGGTACTACAGGAGCAGCGAGGTCGACATCTTCCGCGAGGCCGATGGCGGCTGGCATCGCACGCTCGGCGCGGACGGCCATTTCTATCGCCGCCAGCTCGAAGGCTTTGCCGATGTTGTGCTGAATGGCGCGCCGATGGTCGGCGCCGGCATCGACGACGGCATAGCATCCGTCAGGGGAATGGCGGCAATCGCCCGCTCCGCCGCTGCCGGCGGCCGCGCCGTCAACCTCACCGATGTCGACGGGGTGGTGTGATGCGGCTCGGCATCTTCGCCAAGACCTTTGCCGCCACCGGCGCCTTGCCGGTGTTGCGCGCGGTTGCGGATGCCGGCTACGCGGCGGCGCAGTTCAACATGGCGTGCCTTGGCCTGCCGTCGATGCCGGACGGCATCGAGCCCGATGCGGCTCGATCCGTCGCCGCGGCGAGCGGCGAGACCAGGGTTTCGATCGCGGCCGTGTCGGGAACCTACAACATGATCCATCCGGATTGCTCGGTTCGTGTGTCAGGTCTTGCCCGGCTTGAAGTGCTCGCCGCCTCATGCGCCGATATGGGCACAAGGCTGATCACACTGTGCACCGGCACCAGGGATGCTGAGGACCAATGGCGCTGGCACCCAGACAATGCCAGCGAGGCGGCGTGGAGCGATCTTCGCGCGGAGATGGAAGCGGCGGTCGCGATTGCCGAACGCTTCGACATCGAGCTTGGCATCGAGCCTGAACTCGCCAATGTCGTGTCCAGCGCGCGGTCCGCACGCCGCTTGCTCGACGAGATGAACAGCAAGCGCCTGCGCATCGTGCTCGACCCGGCCAACCTGTTCGAAGTAGCCGATGGAGCCGAGCGTCATCGCCTGATCGACGAGGCTGTCGATCTGCTGGCCGCGGAGATCGGCATGGCTCATGCCAAGGACCGCCATGCCGATGGCAGCTTTGCCGCCGCCGGATACGGCGTTGTCGACTTCCCGCATTTCATAGGTCGCCTGAAGGCCGCCGGGTTCGACGGCCCCTTGATCACGCATGGTCTGACGGAAGCCGAGGCGCCTGATGTCGGCGCCTTTCTGCGCGGCGTCCTCGAAGAAAGCGGAAACGCGTGAAACAGACCTTCAGCCGCGACGGTGTCGACCTTGCCTATCGGGATGTCGGCGTCGGCCTTCCCGTCATCTTCCAGCATGGGCTGGGCGGCGATGAAGCGCAGGTCGCCGACGTGTTTCCCGATCTGCCGCGGACACGGCGCATGACGCTCGAATGCCGGGGTCAGGGTGGATCCGGCTACGGGCCGGTCGAGCGGCTTTCGATCGCGACGTTTGCCGAGGACGTCGAAGCGCTGGCCGAGGCTATCGGAATCGGTCCGGCTGTCGTCGGCGGCATCTCGATGGGCGCCGCGCTCGCGCTGCGTCTGGCGGTGCACAAGCCGGCCCGTGTGAGGGCCTTGGTGCTCGCCCGGCCTGCCTGGGTATCGGAGGCTGCACCGGCCAATATGAAACCCTATGCCGTGGTCGGCGACCTCTTGATGCGCCATTCGCCTGAAGACGCCAGGCGTCTGTTTGACGAAAGCAGCACGGCCGCCGAACTGGCGAGGCTCGCGCCGGACAATCTCAGCAGCCTGCAAGGCTTCTTCACTCGCCCGAGCCCGGCTCTGTTCGGCAGGCTGCTTTTGGCAATCGCGGGCGATGGCCCCGGCGTGAGCGAGGCCGATATCCGCGCCATTGCGGTGCCGACCCTGGTCATCGGTCACGACCATGACCTCGTCCATCGACTGGCCGACGCGCAGGCGCTGGCCGGGCTCATTCCGTCCGCCACGCTTCGCACCATCACCGCCAAGTCGCAGGATCGCGTCGCCTACCGACAGGAATTTCGCGCCTGGCTTTCAGAGTTTCTGGAAACGCTGGCATGACCGATCAAATAGCGGATGACACGATCGCGGTGGTCGAGATTGGTGGCACATCGGTCAAGGTTGGCTTTGCCGACCACGGCAACCCGGTGGATTTTGCCCGCACCTACCCCACCGCGCAGCTGCGCCAAGGCGCGCCGGTGGCGGGACTGGCCGACGCTGTCACCGCGGCCTGCCGCGATGCCGGCCTCAAGCCTGCGCGCGTCGTTGCGACCGTGCCTGGTTTCATCGGCCCCGATTTCGACACGGTGCTACACACGGCCAACATTCCTGAACTGAACGGCATCCGGCTGGGCACCGAACTGGCATCGCGGCTCGGCATTCCTGTCCGGCTCGAACGCGACGTCGTGCTGCAATTGCTGGGCGAGAGCGTTGCCGGCGCGGTGAAGCGGCAAAAGGAGGTTCTGGCGGTCTATCTCGGCACCGGCATCGGTGCGGCCTATCTCGGCAAGGACGGCATTTTCAGGGGCGGTGGCTGGGCGCTCGAAATCGGCCATATGCCGATCTACCGGCCCGACGAGAGCGGACCGCCGAACCGGGTCGAGACCTACGCTTCGGGGGCAACGCTCGTCGACCTTGCGACGGATTACGATATCCCCGTGGCCGATCTGTTTTCGGCGACCGGACAGCCGCCGTCACTGCGCGAATGGCTCGACGAGATCGTCTGGCAGCAGGCGGTGACCATCGCAACGGCAGCCGCCCTGTTTTCCCCGCAGACGATCCTGATCGGCGGCGGGATCGTCGACATGAAATCCTATCCCCGGCAGACGCTCAAGCAGCGCATCGCCGACAGCCTGCCGCACTCGCTTCTTGTCCAGCCCCTGGACACACGCTGGGCGGCCCTGGGCTGGCAGGCGGCCATTCACGGCGCGGTGCTGCTCGGCGCGGCGTGATCGCTCTGGTGCTCCCGACCTACTTGATCGTCTTCCCGTCCGCTCCGAACCGGTATGTCTTGCCCGGCTCCGGCGTCGCATAGAGCGTCGCGCCCGGCTCCGCATCATAGACGCCGAAAATCCGCACCGTGATCAGCCCGGCTTTTTCGCAGTCGAGATAGAGGTTGGTGTCGGCGCCGAGATGCTCGGCGTGCACCACTGTTCCTTTCCAGGCGCCAGCCTTTGCATCGACCGTCAGATGCTCCGGCCGCACGCCAATGGTCTTGGCCGTCTCGCCCAGCCGTGCGCCATCGATGAAGTTCATCTTCGGCGAGCCGATGAAGCCGGCGACAAACTCGTTTGCCGGCGAATTGTAGAGCTCCATCGGTCCGCCGATCTGCTCGATCTTCCCAGCGTTGAGCACGACGATCTTGTCGGCCAGCGTCATCGCCTCGACCTGGTCGTGGGTGACGTAGATCATCGTCGCCTTCAGCCGGCGGTGCAACTGCGCGATCTCCAACCGCGTGTTGACACGAAGTGCTGCATCAAGATTCGACAGCGGCTCGTCGAACAGGAACAGTTTCGGCTCGCGCACCACGGCGCGGCCGATGGCGACGCGTTGGCGCTGGCCGCCCGACAGTTCCGCCGGCCGCCTTTCGAGATAGGGCTCCAGCGACAGCATCGACGATGCGATGCCGATGCGGCGATCGATCTCGGCTGCCGGCGTGCCGGCCTGTTTCAGGCCAAGGCCCATATTGTTCTTCACCGTCAGATGCGGGTAGAGCGCATAGGTCTGGAACACCATGGCGATGCCGCGTTTTGCTGGCGGTGTCGCCGAAACATCCGCGCCGTCGATCACCACCCGGCCCGAGGTCGAATCCTCCAGTCCTGCAATGACCCTGAGCAAGGTAGACTTGCCACAGCCCGACGGGCCGACGAAGACGACGAATTCGCCATCGTTCACTTCGAGGTTGATGCCTTTCAGCACCTCGACCGGCCCGAAAGCCTTCTTCACATTTTCGATTACCAGCGAACCCACGGCTTCGTTCCTGTCGTTAGAGTTTGACGGCGGCGCCGCTGCGCACGCTCTCATCGGCAGCAAGGCAGACGGCGAGCGATTTTACGGCGTCGTCCATGTGGCGGGTCAGGTCGATGTCTTCCCGGATCGCCTTCAGCACAAAAGCCTGTTCGAGATCGCAGAGATCCTGATGGCCGGGTTCGCCTTCCATCGACAGCATCTCGTCCGGCCTGGCGAATTTGCCGTCGGCGCCGGTCGCCGCACTGTGCAGGCGGATGGTCGAGGTCTTGGTATGGGTGTCGATGTCATCGGACTTTACGCCTTCCTTCATGACGATCGACACGCAGCCATTGGGCGAAATAACGTCCTTCACGAAGAACGCCGTTTCCGAGATCATCGGTCCCCAGGCGGCCTCGTACCAGCCGACCGACCCGTCATCGAACAGCACCTGCAGATGGCCGTAATTGTACATGGTCGGCGCGATCTCCTCGGTCAGCCGCAGCCCCATGCCGCGCACCTCGACGGGCTTGGCGTCGGTGATCTGCAGCATCACGTCGAGATAGTGCACGCCGCAATCGACGATCGGCGACGTCGTCTGCATCAGCTGCTTGTGCGTCTGCCAGGTCGGGCCCGACGATTGCTGGTTGAGGTTCATGCGGAAGACGTAAGGGCCGCCGAGCTTGCGCGCCTCGGCGATCAGCCTGACCCAGGACGGATGATGGCGCAGGATGTAGCCGATCACCAGCTTCTTGCCATTGGCCTTGGCGGCGGCGACGACGCGTTTTGCATCCGCCACCGTCGTTGCCAGCGGCTTTTCGACAAAGACATGGCAGCCGGACTCGAACGCCTTCACCGCATAGTCGGCATGGCTGTCGGAATAGGTGGCGATGCAGGCGACATCGGGCTTTTCGTCGCGCAAGGCGTCGTCGAAAGAGCGCCTGATGCCATAGCCCGACAGCCCGTCCGGCAGCGGCACGTCGGAGCGGTTGATGAGTGCGGCGATCTCGAAGCCCGGATTGGTGTGGTAAGCCAGCGCATGGCTGCGGCCCATATTGCCGAGGCCGGCGACGACGACGCGAAGGGGTGTTTTATCGCTCACCGACTACTCCACTTTTTCTTGAGAGGGTGTCACCCCACCCGGCGCTTCGCGCCGACCTCCCCATCAAGGGGAGGTAGGGTGTTGGCGTGAATATGCCCATCGCCGAAGGTGCAGATCGGGGCTGAAACGGGGGGCGGCCGAGAATAAAGCGGCGACCTGCTACCTCCCCTCGATGGGGAGGTCGGCGCGAAGCGCCGGGTGGGGTGAAGCGCAACCCTATGGAGAATTGACTGTTACGGCTCACTTGACGGCCCCGGACGTGATGCCGCGGATCAGCTGCCGCGAGAAGATGACATAGAGGATCAGCACCGGCATGATCGCCAGCGAGAGCGCTGCCAGGATGGCGTTCCAGTTGGTGACGAACTGGCCGAGGAAGAGCTGCGCGCCGAGCGTCACCGTCTTGGTCTCTTCAGACGGCGCCAGGATCAGCGGGAACCACAGATCGTTCCAGATCGGGATCATGGTGAAGACGGCGACCGTCGCCATCGAGGGCCGCACCAGCGGCAGCACCAGCCGGAAGAAGATCGTGTATTCCGACAGGCCGTCGATGCGGCCGGCATTCTTCAGATCATCGGACACCTGCTTCATAAATTCGGACAGGATGAAGACGGCCAGTGGCAGGCCTTGCGCGGTGTAGACCAGGATCAGCGCCGTCAGCGTGTTGACCAGCCCGCTCGCCACCATCAATTGCAGGATGGCGACGGTGCCGAGCCGGATCGGGATCATGATGCCGAGCGCGAGATAAAGCCCCATCAGCGTGTTGCCGCGGAAGCGGTATTCCGACAGCGCAAACGCCGCCATGGCGCCGAACAGAAGCACGAAGAAGAGCGAGGCGACGGTGACAACGAGGCTGTTCTGGAAATAGTGGATGAAGTCGCCCTGGCCGATCACCGTGTTGTAGCCGATCAGGTCGAATGTCTTCGGCGTCGGCGGCGTCAGCGGTTCGCTGAAGATGCCGGCGCGCGACTTGAACGAATTCATGATGACCAGGATCACCGGAAACAGCGCGATCACCGTATAGGTCAGCAGGATCGCGTGGGCGCCGATGGTGCGAGGCAGGGAACGGGTGGCGGTGCTCATCTCTTGCCCCTCAGAACTGGTAGCGACGCAGGCGCGTCTGGACGAGGAACAGGTAGACGCAGACGCCGCCGAGGATGATCAGGAACATCATCGTGGCGATCGCCGCCCCCATATTGGGATCGCCGACCTGCAGCTGGAAGCCGAAGAAGGCGCGGTAGAGGAAGGTGCCCAGAATATCGGTCGAATAGTTCGGCCCGGCCAGCGCCCCTTGCGCGGTGTAGATCAAGTCGAAGGCGTTGAAATTGCCGACGAAGGTCAGGATCGAGATGATGCCGATCGATGGCAGGATGAGCGGCAGCTTGATCTTCCAGAACTGCGACATACCGGTAATGCCATCGCATTCGGCGGCTTCGATCACCTCTTCGGGGATTGACAGGAGTGCTGCATAGATCAGCATCATCGGAATGCCGACGAACTGCCACACCGAGATCAGGCTGAGCGCGGTCAGCGCGTATTCTTCCTTGCCGAGCCATGGCGTGAAAAAGCTTTTCAGGCCGACCAGGTCCATCAGATGCGGCGCCACGCCCCAGAGCGGCGACAGGATCAGCTTCCAGGCGAAACCGACAATGACGAAGGACAGGATGGTCGGTACGAAGATCGCCGTGCGGTAGAAGGCGGCGAACCTCAGCCGCGGGCTGGACAGCAATGCCGCCAGCATGACGCCGATCGGGTTCTGTACCAGCATGTGAATGATGAAGAACCAGACATTGTTCCTCAGCGCGTTCCAGAAATTGACCGACCAGTTGGGGTCGCCGAACAAGGTGCGGAAATTGTCGAAGCCGACGAAGACCTGGTGCTGCTCGATGTTGCGGAACAGCGACAGCTGCAGGGTGCCTGCCAGCGGCAGGATCATGATCGCCGTATACACCAGCAGCGCCGGCGCCAGGAAGACGCCGATATGCCAGCGGAACGGTCGTTTCGGTCGTGTTTCTGCGGCCATGAGTGCGGTCCCCGCCGTCTCTCGGTTCCAAAGGGTGTCGATGCCAGATGATGCCTCGATGCACGGCCCCGATGTCCTTGCCCCGGCATGGGCAGGACGAAGGCCTGCGACTGGTCAGCCAGCCTTTCCCCACAAGACAAGAGGGTAAGGCCGAGAGGCAGTGCCGACAATCGCTATCTGTAAAGTGAAGGCCGGCCGGGCACGTGCCCGGCCGGTCTTTCTCTGAGCCTTACTTGCCCGGCTTGTACCAGCTGTCGAGGCCGTCCTGCAGCTTCTTGGCGGCAGCTTCCGGCGTGTCGGTGCCGTTGATGACGTTGGCCGATTCGACCCAGGTCTCGTTTTCCAGGTTCGGCGTGCCGCGCGACAAAATCTGGTACGTCGAGCGGATCGTCGACTTGCACTTGTCGCGCCAGGAGACGAATTCCTGCGCCAGCGGATCTTCCATCTTCACCGGGCTGGAGTTCAGGCTGAAGAAGCCCGGCAGCGCGTTGGCGTAGATGGTGGCGAAGTCCGGCGAGGCGACCCAGGACAGGAAGGTCTTGGCCGCATCGGCGTTCTTCGACGCCGCATTCAGGCCCATGCCGATATCGGTATGGTCGGAGATGTAGCAGGTGTCGCCGGCCTTCTCGACCGGCGGCGGGAAGGCGCCCATCTTGAACTGCGCCTGGGTGTTGAACAGGCCGATCTCCCACGACCCGGCCGGGTAGATGGCGGCGCGGCCGAGCGTGAACAGGTTCTGGCTGTCCGGGTAGGTCTGGGCTTCGAAGCCGTCGCCGAGATAGGGCTTCCACTTGGCCAACTCGGCATAGGGCGCGACCCAGTCGGCATCGGTCAGCTTCTGCTCGCCCTTGATCAGCGCAGCGCGGCCTTCCTCACCCTTCCAGTAGTTCGGGCCGATGTTCTGATAGCCCATGGTCGCGGCTTCCCAGAGATCCTTGGTGCCCATCGCCATCGGGATGTAGGTGCCGTCGGCCTTGATCTTGTCGAGCGCGGCGAAGAACTCGTCACGCGTCGTCGGCACCTTGATGCCGAGCTTGTCGAAGGCGTCCTTGTTGTAGATGAAGCCGTGGATGACCGAAGCCATCGGCACGCAGAAGCTCGACTTGCCGTCGTCGGTCTGCCAGGCAGCCTTGGCGACAGGCGAGAAGTTTTCCATGCCGGGCAGCGCCGACAGATCGGCGAGGTTGCCCTTCTTGAACAGTTCGAGCGACTTGTCGAACGGGCGGCAGGTGATCAGGTCGCCAGCCGAGCCGGCTGCGAGCTTGGCGCCGAGGGCGGCGTCATATTCGGTCGGAGCCGAGGGTGCGAACACCACCTTGATGCCGGGGTTCTTGGCTTCGAAGGCCGGGATCAGCTTGTCCTTCCAGATGGTGAGGTCGTCGCCGCGCCAGCTTTCGATGTTGAGGGTAACGTCGGCGGCGTGAGCCAACCCGGCAGTGCCGAGAATGCTTGTGCCGAGAAGCAGTGCCGTCAGTAGTTTCGTTGTCATGCTAGTCTCCCTGTTGACCTTTTTCAGGTTCGGTTTTGAGAACAGGGGCCTTCGCGCCCTTGTTCCCCTCGATCGCGGAAAGGGCTGGCCTGAGCTTGTGGCCGGTCCCTTCCAGTATCTTCTCGGCCACATCGGCGTTGGCAGCGCCGGCGGCGAGCAGAATGGCGGTTTTGACAACGCCGCCGCTCTGCTCGAGCAGGCGCGCGGCATCTTGCCGGTCGTGGCCGCTGATGGCGGCGACGATGCGTGCCGCGCGGTCGCGCAGCTTGATGTTGTCGGCGGTGAGATTGACCATGTAGCCGTCATGGACGTGGCCGAGATGGATGGCGGTGAGCGTCGACAGCATGTTGAGCGCGATCTTCTGCGCGGTGCCGGCGCCCATGCGCGTCGAGCCGGCAATCACCTCCGGCGGTGTCTCCAGCAGGATGGCGACGTCGGCCAGCCTGAGCAGCGGCGTGTCCTTGTTGTTGGCAATGGCAATTGTCGCGGCACCCCTGCCGCGTGCATCCTTCAGCGCCTGCACCGCATAGGGCGTCGAGCCGCTGGCCGAAATTGCGATCAGGCAGTCGCTCTTGCCGATGCCGGCGCCGGCAATAGCCGCCGAGGCTTCGTCGGTGTCGTCTTCCGGCCCGCCGGCCAGCGTCTTGAAGGCCTCGTCGCCACCGGCGATGAGGATGACGATGCGCTCGCGCTTGATGCCGAACGTACCGGGCAATTCCAGCGCGTCGGCCAGCGCCATCAAGCCGGAGCTGCCGGCCGCCGCATAGGCAAGCTTGCCGCCGCCGTTCAGCCGGCCGGCGATGATCTCGGCTGCGGCAGCGATGGCGGGAATGGCGTCGCGGACGGCCTTGGCGGCCTCGATCTGCGCATTGGCGAGCGAAGACAGGATGGTGTCCGGGGCCTGGATGTCCAGTCCCTCGGCATTCTGGTGGAGCGCTTCCGTGCGCGGTTCGGCCATCCCATTTCCTCCGATGGGCGAACAATACCAAAAAAATACCACTTGTCCACACGCATTAACGGATTTGACTGGCAGAAATCTCTGAGCCGGCGAAATGTCTAGGTTTTTCAATAAAATACACCTTAATCTTTTTGAAACGGAAATTAATCCTTGGCTATTGGTATTTTATTGGTATTATCCGCCCGGAGGAGAAATCGCGTGAATTTCGTGCTCGGTATCGATGGCGGCGGCACCAGCTGCAGGGCAGCCCTTGCGACAGGCGATGGCTCTGTCATCGGCCGCGCCAAAAGCGGCGCCGCCAACATCCGCACCGATCTCACCGGCGCTCGCACTCATATCGTCGAGTCGGCGCGGCAGGCCTTCATCGCTGCTGGGCAAAACCCGGACCTGATCCCGCAGACCCCAGCCATTCTCGGCCTCGCCGGCGCCAATGTCGGCACCTACCGGCAGCAGCTCGAAGCGATCCTGCCGTTCAGCATCAGCCGCGTCGAGACCGACGCCGAGATCGCGCTGGAAGGCGCTGTCGGCTCGGGCGACGGCGCCATGGCCATTCTCGGCACCGGCACTGCCTATATGGCACGCAAGAGCGGGGTATCGCGGGCCATTGGCGGCTGGGGTTTCCAGGTCGGCGACCAAGGCAGCGGCGCCCGTATCGGCCGCGATTTGCTTGAACAGACGCTGCTTGCCCATGACGGTGTCCGCCCGCGCTCAGCCCTGACCGACAGCATGATGGCCACTTTCCGCAACAATCCCGAAGACGTGGTCGAATTCACCACCAACGCCAAGCCCGGCGATTTCGGCGGCTTCGCGCCCAAGGTGTTCGAGCATGCCGAGAAGGGCGACGCCGTCGCCAACTGGATCGTCGACAAGGCGGTCGCCGATGTCGAGGCATCGCTCGGCGCGCTCGACCTTTCCGATAGCGCCCCGCTCTGCCTGCTCGGCGGGCTGGCGCCACTCTATGCGCCGCGCCTTTCCCGGCGCTACCAGGCGCTGCTCAAGGCGCCGCTCGACGATGCGCTGGGTGGCGCCGTGCAGATGGCGGCTCGCATCTTCGCCAAAGCGGAGGCCGCGCGATGAGCGAGGCCGCCGACCAGATTTTCGCCACGCTGAAGCAATCGTCGCAAAGTGGCGCGCCGCTCTATCTGCAGCTCAGGAAAAGCATCGAGGACGCTGTCAATCGCGGCCTGATCGGGCCGGGCGACGCGCTGCCTTCCGAGCGCGACATCGCGACCAAGGCCGACATTTCGCGCGTCACCGTGCGCAAGGCGGTGCAGGATCTGGTCAAGGGCGGCATCCTGGTGCAGCGCCACGGTTCCGGCACCTTCGTTGCGCCACGCATGGAGCGCGTCGAGCAGTCGCTGTCGCGGCTGACCTCCTTCACCGAGGACATGGCCCGGCGCGGCATGGCGGTGCGTTCGGCCTGGCTCGACCGTGGCCTCTATGCGCCCTCGCCCGACGAGATGATGGTGCTCGGCCTGTCCTCCAGCGAACTGGTGGCGCGTGTGGCGCGCCTGCGCATCGCCAACGATACGCCGCTGGCCATCGAGCGCGCCTCGCTGTCGGCCAGCGTGCTGCCGGATCCGGCAGGAATAGGTTCTTCCCTTTATGCGGCGCTGGAGTTGACCGGCAACCGGCCAGTGCGGGCGGTGCAGCGCATTTCGGCCGCCAATCTCGGCGACGACGACGCACGCCTGCTCGAAGTGCCGCCGGGCATTGCCGGACTGCACATCGAACGCATTTCCTATCTGGCGAGCGGCAAGGTGATCGAATTCACCCGCTCCATCTACCGGGGCGACGCCTATGATTTCGTCGCCGAACTGCGCCTGACAGGGCCGAGCGAAGAGGGCCGACCATGATCCCCAACACCACCCATATGCGGCGCGAGATCGACGAAATTCCCGAAGCCGTGGCGCGCCTGCTCGACGGCTCAGCGGCGGTGCTGACCGAGGCCGGGCGTGGCATTCGCGAGCGCGACCCGAGCTTCGTCGTCACCGTTGCGCGCGGCTCGTCCGACCATGCGGCCACCTTCATGAAATATGCCGTCGAATTGACCGCCGGTCTGGCCGTGGCATCGGTCGGCCCGTCAATCGCCTCGATCTATGGCGCCAAGCTCAAGCTCGCGGGATCGGCCTGCCTGGCGATCTCGCAATCGGGCAAGAGTCCGGACATCGTCGCCATGGCGGAGACGGCGCGGGCAGGCGGATCGCTAACCGTCGCCATCACCAACACCGCCGATTCGCCGCTGGCGCGCGCCTCGGATTTTGCCATCGACATCCTGGCCGGGCCCGAACGCAGCGTCGCGGCAACGAAAACCTTCGTCAATTCGGCGGTCGCCGGGCTGGCGCTGATGGCGCATTGCACCGGCGACGACAAGCTGCTCGCCGCCCTTGCCCGGCTGCCCGAGCATTTCAGCAAGGCGATCGCCTGCGACTGGATGGCGCTGGCCGGCGCACTGGAGACGCCGCAGTCGCTGTTCATCCTCGGCCGTGGTCCGTCCGCAGCGATGGCCAACGAGGCGGCGCTGAAATTCAAGGAGACCTGCGGCATGCATGCCGAGGCCTATAGCGCGGCCGAGGTCATGCACGGCCCGCTGGCGCTGGTCGGGCCGGGCTTCCCGGTGCTGGCGCTGGCCGCCCGCGATGCCTCGGAGCCTTCCGTGGCCGAGGCCGCCGACAACCTTGCGGGCAAGGGCGCCGCCGTCTTCATCACCTCGGACAAGTCCAGGAGCGCACGGCCATTGCCGCATGTCGCCACGGGGCATCCCTTGACCGACCCGCTGACGCTGATCGTCTCCTTCTACGGCTTCGTCGAGGCCTTCGCACGCCATCGCGGCCTCGATCCGGATGTACCGCGCAATCTGCGCAAGGTGACGGAAACCGTATGAGCGACCGTTTTGCCCTGACTGGCGCCCGGATTTTCGACGGCGACGACTGGCATGATGATGCCGCCCTGCTCGTGCACGGCGATGTGGTCGAAGGCATTCATCGTGTCGGTGCCATTCCTTCCGACGTTGCCCGCATCGACACCGGCGGCGGCATGCTTGCGCCGGGCTTCGTCGACCTGCAGGTCAATGGCGGCGGCGGCGTCATGCTCAACGACCATCCCGATGTCGCCTCGCTTGCAACCATTTGTCGGGCGCACGCGCCGTTCGGCACCACGGCGCTGCTGCCGACGCTGATCACCGACACGCCCGCAATCACGGCCGCGGCGATTGCCGCCGGTACCGAGGCGGCGCGGCAAAATCTGCCGGGGTTTCTGGGCCTGCATCTCGAAGGACCGCATCTGTCCGTCGCCCGCAAGGGTGCGCATGACCCGGCCCTGATCCGGCCGATGACGGATGCCGACCAGACGGCCCTGATCGCGGCGCGCAAAAACCTGCCGGTACTGCTGACGACGATCGCGCCCGAATCCGTCGAGCCTGCCCGCGTCGCCGCACTCGCCAAGGCCGGCATAATCGTCAGTCTCGGCCATTCCGACACCGGCTACACCACGGCCAAAGCCTTTGCCGAGGCCGGCGCCAGCGTGGTCACGCATCTGTTCAACGCCATGAGCCAGATCGGTAACCGCGAGCCGGGGCTGGCGGGGGCGGCCATCGACATAGGCGGCCTGTCGGCCGGGATCATCGCCGACGGCATCCATGTCGACCCGGCGACCATGGCAATCGCGCTGCGCGCCAAGCAGGGACCGGGCAGGATCGTGCTGGTCACAGACGCCATGGCGACGATCGGCACCGACATGACCTCGTTTACCCTCAACGGCCGCATCATCTACCGCAAGGACGGCAGCCTGCGGTTGGCCGACGGCACGCTGGCCGGAGCCGATCTCGATATGATCTCGGCCGTCCGTTATGTGCACCGGGTTGTCGGGCTGGACCTGTCGGAGGCCTTGCGCATGGCCTCGCTCTATCCGGCGCAAGCCGTCGGCCAGGCGCACCGGCTTGGCCGCTTCGCCAACGGCACCGCGGCCGATATCGTCGCGCTGTCGGACGATCTCGACGTCAAGGCCGTGTGGATCGGCGGCGACAGGGTTTTTGCACGCGCGGACAGTCGGCGCTAAAGTCCATCCATGCATGATGTCGATTGCGTTGTTGCCGGGGCGGGTGTTGTCGGCATCGCCATTGCCCGTGCGCTGGCGCTGGCGGGCCGCGAGGTGCTGGTGGTCGAGAAGGCCGCAGCCATCGGCACGGGCACCAGTTCGCGCAATTCGGAAGTCATCCATGCCGGGCTCCACTATGCGCCGGGCAGCCTGAAGGCCCGGCTCTGCGTCGCGGGTCGCGAGCGCCTCTATGCCTATTGCCGCGAACACGGCGTCGCTCACCGGCGCACCGGCAAGCTGATCGTTGCCGTCGAACCCGACCAGTTGGACAGGCTGCAGGCGATCCAGATCAACGCGGCGCAATGCGGAGTGGGTGACCTCACGCTTTTGACGCGCGCAGAGGCCGAAAACCTCGAACCCGCGCTGACCTGCGCCGGTGCGTTGCTGTCACCATCGACCGGCATCGTCGACAGCCAGGCGCTGATGCTGTCGCTGCGTGGCGACGCGGAGGCCGCTGGCGTATCCTTCGCGCTGCTCACGACTGTTACCGGCGCGGCCATCGAAGCCGACGGCATCCGGATCGACACGCGTGACGCCGATGGTGAGGGGTTCCGTCTCAAGGCCGGTGCCTTCATCAACTCCGCCGGCCTCGACGCACAGGCATTGGCCGGCCGCATCGTGGGTTTTCCGCAAGACCTCGTTCCGCCGCTAAGGCTGGCGCGGGGCAACTATTTCGCGCTGTCGGGCCGCTCGCCCTTTTCGCGGCTGATCTATCCGGTGCCAGTCCATGGCGGTCTTGGCGTTCACCTGACCCTCGACCTGGGCGGCAGCGCGCGCTTTGGCCCTGATGTCGAATGGATCGATCGCGTCGACTATACCGTCGATCCCGGCCGAAGCGCCGCCTTCTACGAGGAGATCCGGCGCTACTGGCCCGGCCTTGCCGATGGCGCATTGCAGCCCGCCTATGCCGGCGTCAGGCCAAAACTTTCCGGTCCAGGCCAGCCGGCGGCAGATTTCATCATCCAGGGCCCGGCCGAGCACGGCGCTGGGCCGATCGTCAATCTGTTCGGCATCGAGAGCCCCGGCCTGACGGCGAGCCTGGCAATCGCCGACCATGTTGTGGAGCTGCTCAGCCTGAAATGACAGGGCTGCGGCTGTTGTCGTCTCAAGCTATGAAACCTTTTGATTTCGAGGCCGTTGTCGGGGCGTATGTCCGAGGCGAAACCCAAATCGAAACCGACCGACGGCATCAGACCGAGCGATGCCCCGAAGTCGCGCCGGGAAAAGCCATCACGACAAAAGCCGCGCGACCGACGAACGGGCGAGGAGAAGCCGCGCGAAAAGAAGCCGACGCCCGCCGACGCAGCGCCGGAGGTCGACGGCCAGGCGGGGCCGCCGCCGGAAGCTATCGAACCCGATCCGCAGCTGACGCCCGAAGAGGCCGAGCAGGCGCGCAAGAAATACCTGCTGCGGCGTTTCTGGATCAGCGCGCGCGGCTACTGGAGCCGACGCGGCGACCGGCTCGCCTGGCCATTCACGATCGGAGTGCTGCTGCTGATCTGCACCAACATCGGTTTCCAGTATGGCATCAATGTCTGGAACCGCTCGATGTTCGATGCCCTCGAGCAGCGCAACGCCCGCACAGTCTATTTCCTCAGCGCCGTATTCGTGCCGCTGGTGATCTGCAGCGGCAGCCTTGTCGTCGCGCAGGTCTACCTGCGCATGACGATCCAACGCCGCTGGCGTTCCTGGTTGACCACCGGGGTCGTCGCGCGCTGGCTGGCAAACGGCCGCTACTACCAGCTGAACCTCGTGGGCGGCGAC
The DNA here is from genome assembly GCF_056403115.1 of Mesorhizobium sp. P3_A2. Classification (NCBI taxonomy): domain Bacteria; kingdom Pseudomonadati; phylum Pseudomonadota; class Alphaproteobacteria; order Hyphomicrobiales; family Phyllobacteriaceae; genus Mesorhizobium; species Mesorhizobium sp. P3_A2. The sequence continues at coordinate 60,910 of NZ_JBFUGC010000005.1, read as the reverse complement.
CACCAGAACCCCGAGGCCCGCATGACCGATGATCTGCGCATCGCCACCGAGTCGCCGGTCGATTTCATCGCCGGCGTCCTCAACGCGTTCCTGTCGGCCTCGACCTTTATTGTCGTGCTGTGGACCATCGGCGGCGCGCTCACCCTGCCGATCGGCGGCGAGAGCATCACCATTCCCGGCTTCCTGGTCATCACCGCGATCATCTATGCCGCCATCACCTCGACCTCGATGGTGGTCATCGGCCGCAATTTCGTCCAGCTCTCCGAGCGGAAGAACCAGGCGGAGGCCGAGCTGCGCTACACGCTGACGCGCGTGCGCGAAAACGGCGAGAGCATCGCCTTGCTGGGCGGCGAGGAGGAGGAGCGCGGCGGCATCGACAGGAATTTCGGCCATGTGCTGAGGCAATGGGCGCTGCTGACCGGACAGCACATGCGCACGGCGGCGGTGTCGCAGGGATCGAGCCTGTTTGCGCCGGTCGTGCCGATCCTGCTGTGCGCGCCAAAATTCCTCGAAGGCTCGATGACGCTTGGCGAGGTGATGCAGGCGGCGTCTGCCTTTGGCATCGTGCAAGGCGCGTTCGGCTGGCTGGTCGACAACTATCCGCGTCTCGCCGACTGGAACGCCTCCGCGCGGCGCATTGCCTCGCTGATGATGTCGCTCGACGGGCTCGAGCGCGCCGAGCAGAGCGATGCGCTCGGACGCATCAACCGGGGCGAAACCGAAGACGGCGCCATCCTCAGCCTCGACAATCTTTCCGTGACACTCGACGACGGCACCTCCGTGGTCAAGGAAACCGAGGTCGTGATCGAGCCGGGCGAGCGGGTGCTGGTGGCTGGCGAATCTGGTTCAGGCAAGTCGACGCTAGTGCGGGCCGTCGCGGGCCTGTGGCCATGGGGCGGCGGCAGCGTCAATTTCCACGCCGACAGGCGCCTGTTCATGCTGCCGCAACGCCCCTACATCCCCACCGGCACGCTTCGCCGCGCGGTCGCCTATCCCGCGGCGGCGGACAAGTGGACGATCAAGCAGATCAAGGCTGCCCTCGACAAGGTGGGGCTTGGCTATCTCACCGACAGGATCAGGGAAGACGCGCCATGGGACCAGACGCTGTCGGGTGGCGAAAAGCAACGCCTCGCCTTCGCGCGCCTGCTGCTGCATCGCCCCGATATCGTGGTGCTGGATGAAGCGACTTCGGCGCTCGATGAGAAGAGCCAGGACACGATGATGAAGACGGTGATCCGCGAACTGCCTGATGTCACCATCATCAGCGTGGCGCACCGCGCGGAGCTCGAAGCCTTCCACAGCCGCAAGATCACCCTGGAAAGGCGTGAGGGCGGCGCCAAGCTCGTCAGCGATGTCGACCTCATCCCGCGCAAGCGCAAACGCAGCCTGCTGAACCGCGCCCTATGGGGTTCCGGCACTCCAAAGCCGCGCAGGTAGGGACGGTACTACCGCGAACAGGTGACCGTGGAGTGCCTGAAGCCAAGTGATTAGCCGGCTTCTTAACGGCCGTAGAGGCCCTTGTAGGTTTCGCGCAGCAGGTTCTTTTGCACCTTGCCCATCGTGTTGCGCGGCAATTCATCGACGAAGATGACCTGCTTCGGGTGCTTGTATTTCGCCAACTGGCCGGCAATGGCGCCAACGATCTCCGCGCCGGTAATCTGCGAGGCAGGCGCCCGCACCACGACAGCGGTGACGCCTTCGCCGAAATCGGGATGTGTAAGACCGATGACCGCACTTTCCACGACGCCGGCCAGCGCGTCGATCTCGCTCTCGATTTCCTTCGGGTAGATGTTGTAGCCGCCGGAAATGATCAGGTCCTTGCCGCGCCCGACAATGTGGACGTAGCCATCGGAATCGATGAAGCCGAGATCGCCGGTGATGAAAAAGCCGTCGGCGCGGAATTCCGCCTTGGTTTTCTCCGGCATGCGCCAATAGCCGGAAAAGACATTCGGCCCCTTCACCTCAATCATGCCGACTTCACCCTGGGCTAGCGCAGCACCACTGTCGGGATCGGCTATGCGCAGCGAAACGCCGGGGAGCGGGAAGCCGACCGTGCCAGCGCGGCGCTCGCCCTCGTACGGGTTCGAGGTGTTCATGTTGGTCTCGGTCATGCCGTAGCGCTCGAGGATCGCGTGGCCGGTGCGCTCGCGCCAGGCCTTGTGCGTTTCTGAGAGCAGCGGCGCCGAGCCGGAAACGAACAGGCGGATATTCTTCGCCGCCTGCGCGTCGAGTCCCTGTTGCTGCAAGAGCCTGGTATAGAAGGTCGGCACGCCCATCAACACCGTGGCGCGCGGCAGAAGCGAGACGATGCGGCTGGCGTCGAATTTCTGCTCGAACAGCATCGAGGCGCCGGCCATCAGGGCGACGTTGGTGGCGACGAACAGGCCATGCGTGTGGAAGATCGGCAGCGCATGGATCAGCACGTCGTCCCTGGTGAAGCGCCATTGCTCGACCAGCACGCGCGCGTTGGAGGCCAGGTTTTCGTGGCTGAGCATGGCGCCCTTCGAACGGCCGGTGGTGCCCGATGTGTAGAGGATCGCCGCGAGGTCGTCCGGCCCGCGCGCCATATCGTCAGAATCCGCGGGCTGTTGCGCGGCCAGTTCGGTCAGCGAGCCTTCACCGTTGCTGCCGAGTGTGGCGGTAACTGCGCCCGAAGTCTTTGCCAGCGGCGCGATATCGCCGGCCCGCGCCGGGTCGCAGACGACCAGCCGCGGCTCGGCATCGCCGAAGAAATAGCCGAGCTCCGTCAACGTGTAGGCGGTGTTGAGCGGCAGGAAGACCGCACCGGCGCGCAGGCAGGCCAGATAAAGGAAAATGCATTCGGGGCTTTTTTCGACCTGCACCGCGACGCGGTCGCCGGGCTCGACGCCCAAATGCTTCAGCGCCTGCGCCAATTGCGCCGACCGCGCCAGCATGTCGCCATAGCGGATCGAACGCCCGTCATCGGTCTCCATCAAGGTGCGCTCGGGCGCAGGCATGGAGTCGCGAAAGGCGTCGAACAGATGATTGCTCATACGTCTTCCCTAGCGCATGGTCTCGAAAAAAAACAACCGCTTTTCGGAACACCCCTGCAAGCAGATTTCGGATCGAAAAACCGCAAGTGTTGCTATCTGCGGCCGCGCAACGCCTTGCTTGCCCCGAGATCGCCGCTCTCGTTGAAGCGCTCCATGCACATGGCTGCCGTCAAACGGTAGTGGTTGAGCAGCGCTTCGACGGCGCCATCGGCATCGCCATCCACGGTGCGCTCGGCAATCAGGCGATGTTCGCCGATATCGTCGCGCTCGGCCCCGTCCTGGGAGATCAGCCGGTAGCGGGAGGCCTGATCGGAAAGCTGGTCGCAAAAGCCGGTCAACCAGTGCGACCGGCAGCCTGCGATAAGTGCCCGATGGAAGGCGCGATGCAGCTTTTCCCATTCCGGATTGTTCGAGGACGGATCCTCCGGCAAACGGCGCTGCGCGCGCGCCAGCCGATGCAAGGCCAGCACCAACTGCTCTTCCCATTCGCCGGTGCGGTTGGCAATGGATTCACGCAGCGCCCGCTCTTCCAGCCAGCATCGGGTGCGTGTCAATTCCTCGAGTTCCGGGGCACTGACCGGCATGATGAAGAAACCGCGCTGGTCGTGCCGGCCAAGCAGGCCTTCCGAAGCAAGCCGGTTGAGAGCCTCGCGAACCGGCGAGGCGCCGGCGCCGTAACGGGAAACCACCCATTCGACACGAAGCTTGCTTTCACTTTCAAACACGCCGCGCAGGAGATCGTCGCGAAGCTGTTGATAGACCGTACTGGCGAGTGTGCTCTTGGCCCCCGCGCCTTCAATCATATCGGAAGATCCGTAGGTCAATATGGCTCCTGTCGCTCTCCCATGCTCCGCCAGCCCGTTCTCGAAGCAAACGATTCGCCCGTACTTGTACTATATGCCTTGAGGCATCCATGGCTCAAGGGGAAGGTCACGATATTCGACTTAAAGAGGAAGGTTGTACGCATCTTACTCCGAGGAAGTAACGAATATCGTGAAAAACTTGTTCTTATGAAGAAACTTTGTCCAACGGTGTGGCCCGCGTCTTCGCGACATGGTTGTGAGATCAGGAATACGGGTAATTTTTCCTTAACGCGCGTCAGATTGGCGAGCTGCGCCCTCCCGTAACAGGGGCGCCTTGGAGGATCGGACCAATTGATCAGAACCGCCGAGAATTTGTCTTGAAGCTGATGTCAGCCGGCAGCCCGGTCGGCCGCGGTTCGGATGGCTTCGATATTGGCCCTATAGGCTTCAACGCTGCCGCCTTTGAAGACGGCGGCGCCCGCCACCAGCACGTCGGCGCCGGCCGATGTGACCAGGGGAGCCGTCTCCGGCGACACGCCGCCGTCGATCTCGATGCGGATCGGCCGGTTGCCGATCAGCGCCTTGACCCGCTTGACCTTGTCGATCATGGCCGGGATGAAGGCCTGGCCGCCAAAGCCCGGATTGACGGTCATGATCAGGATCAGGTCGAGCCGGTCGAGCACATATTCGATCGCGCTTTCCGGAGTCGCCGGATTGAGCGACACGCCAGCCTTCTTGCCGAGACCCTTGATGGTCTGCAACGAACGGTCGAGATGCGGTCCAGCCTCGGCATGCACGGTCATGCCGTCGCAGCCGGCATCGGCAAAGGCGGCCAGATAGGGATCGGCAGGCGCAATCATCAGATGGCAGTCGAAGAAGGCCTTGGTGCGGTTGCGGATGGCCTTGATCACCGGCGGGCCGAAGGTGATGTTGGGCACGAAATGCCCGTCCATGACGTCGAGATGGATCCAGTCGGCGCCGGCCGCGGCCACCGCCTCGACCTCGTCGCCAAGCCTCGAGAAATCCGACGCCAGCACCGATGGCGCAATCAGGGTCTTCCTGGCCATGTCCGCTTCCCGTTGTTGAGCTTGCTTCCGCCCTAATCGTCTCGGCGCCGCTTGTCGACAGGAATCCGGTGTGGGCGACTGATCCACACAATGCAGAGAGGCGGCAGTGGGCCGCCTCTCCAGGTCTGTAGCGTCAAATTTCAGTTCACGTGACGCCGCGGCTTGGCCAATCCCGGCGCAAACAGCTTGCCGCTGCCTTGCTTCACTCTCTGCAGATTGAACGTCTTGACGGGTTGCTTCGGCACGCAATGTCCACGCACCAGCTTTTCGGTCGTCTGGCAGCCAGTGGTGATGATGGCGTCCTTCACGCATGCCTTGCCGACCGGGTGGTAACCGCGTTTGCAGTCGATGATGACGGGAGGCTTGCGCACGCATTTGCCGTTGATGCGCAATTCGTCGCGCCTGCACTGGTCGGCGACTACAGGGTTCCTCACGCATTTCAAGCCGACCTGACGATAGCCTGGCAGACAGTGAATGCTGACGCCGATGCACCTGCCGTTGACAAGCTTTTCGGTGCTCTTGCACGCGGCAACGATCGGCTTGTCGATGCATTTGCCGCGCCGCAATGTCTGGCTGGGCAGGCATTTGCGGCCGGGATCGACGACGACCGGCGGCAGTCTCGGCTTGCCGAAGTCCGGACGCGTGCTGGAGACGAGATCGTCAGCCTCCGGTTCGGAGGTGCGCTTGATGCAGGTGAAATCCTCCTTGTCCGTATCGACGGTGGCGATGGAGCCGTTCTGCTTGATCTCCTGCAGCGTGCACTGGATCGAGCGGGTTCTGACGATGCTGAGATCATGTGCCGCGCTGGCTTTGAAGACGCCGCCATCGTTGAAGGCGACCGTGGTGCCGGTGAAGAAGGCGCCGTTCGAACAGCCGATCCGGTAGTGAAACGCGCCGGGCTCGTCGCGGCTCACCTCGAATGCGACCTGGCCCTTGCGAGGGCAGAGTTTTCTCGCTCCTGCGCTGTCGGAAACGGTCACTTCACCTTGCCAGTCGGCCTTTGCCGGCGGGTTGTCGGGATCGGTCTGCGGTGCGTCGGTGAAGCCACCGCCGCCGGCGCCGGTACAATGCACCGTGATGTCCTTCCAGCCGTCGAAGGGTTCGAACGGTCCATTGCCGACAATCTCGGTCTTGTACTGGAAATAGGCCGTGGCGCCGACGTTCTCCCACTTCTCATAGTTGGCGTAATAACCATTCTTGCTTGCGTCATACGATGCCCACGCCTGCTTGAACTCGGAGGTGATCGGTCCGCCGTCCTTCTGTCGCCAGATGCGCATCGAGACCGGTCCGGCCTGGTTGGCCTGCGCCCGGCTGGTAACCTTGAGCGAGGGACAGACAGTGCCAGGAGTCGAGCCCGGTTGGTTCGACTGGTAGGTGGTCAAGAACAGCTTGACGTTCTCGACCTCGAACTTGCCGAAATCGGCAGCGATGTCCTGGACATCGGGCTTGATCACCGGGTCGCAGACAACCTGCACCTGGAAGGTGCCATGCGCGGCGTAGTTCGAATCGAAAAGCGGATAGGGCCAGCTGCCCTGCTGGGTCTCGGCGACGGCATTGCCCATGTCGAGCGCTTTGTCGGTAAGTGCCGTGAAGCTGGCGTCGAATGTGTGGCTGAACGAATAGGATTTCGTCGGACCGTCGGCCTGCAGGTGCTGGTTGCACCTGGCGATGATCTGGTCGCCATAGGGCACGACGGCAATGCCGGTGTTCGACGACAGGGGTATATTGGCCGGATCAAAGGCGAAGTTTTCCTGGTGGTCGTAGTCACGGCTGACCGGTGCCGCGCTCCAGATCGGCGGAAACGGGCCGCATTGGCCGGGTCCGCAGACGCCGAGTGCGACACCGACATCCTGAACGTAGCCGGGCCAGCGTGTATCGATCTTCATGTGGCCCCAGAACTGGACGGTGCCGCTCTTCAGCCTGTCCCATTTCTGCTTGTCGCTCGAAACGACGTGAAGCGTGGTGTTGGCGCTCTGCGTGTCGAAGGACATCGACTTGATGTTGGCCTGTTCGGCGAAGGCCGACGTGCTGGCGAGCGCGGCTGCGATTAAGGCAACAGTGGTCGCCGTGTTGCGAAAGATATAACGGGGTGAAGACATTTTCTCTCTCCTGAAAGTGTTTCCTTCAGGAGTGGGTCATCCCGGCCGGCGCGAAGGTTCACAGCGACAGAACATAATTGCTGGTCCGAGTGTTGGCCCCGGTGATCCACCGGAGTCCGTTCGCTCTTTGATATCTGATTGCAAATCGCAATCAGATATATAGCCTATAGGCATCGAACGGAGGTACACGTGGGAAAGATCGTCTATTCCATGCTGACGTCGCTGGACGGCTACATCGAAGGGCCGTCCGGCGACATCGGCTTGCCGGCACCCGAAGAAGACTTGCACCGGCATTTCAACGGCGAGATGCGGCGGACCGCGATCGCGCTCTGCGGACGCCGGATGTATGAGGCGATGCGCTTCTGGGACAGTCCGGAGCGCGAGACCGGGGACGAGGTAGAGCGGGATTTTGCCGATGCCTGGCAAAAGACCCCGAAGATTGTGTTTTCGACCACGCTTAGCGACGTCGGACCCAATGCCCGGCTGGTGAGTGGGGATGTCGAAACCGTTGCAAGTCAGTTCAAATCGCAGACGGAGGGCGAAATCTCCGTCAGCGGCGCCGATCTTGCCGCACAATTTGCGCGCGCGGGCCTGATCGACGAATACCGGCTCTACATGCAGCCGGTCGTGCTGGGCGGCGGCAAGCCGTATTTCCAGTCCGGCCTGTCGCTGACCTTGCAGCCGCTCGGCACGCAAAGCCTTGCCCAGGGCGTGACGCTGCTGCGCTACGCGCCCGCCAGCTGAGATTCGGCCTGGAACAGTGTGAGGATCGACAACTCTGCCGCCTGAAAGAACCCCCGCCGGATCGCTCCGGCGGGGGTTTCTGGCTCGTATCCAGAACCTACGGCTTGAAGTTGGCCGTCGGATCTCTCTGCGGCTGTACCTGCGGCTGCTGCGTGCGCTTCGGCACGAACTGCTGGAGGATCCCCGGATTGAGCAACAGGCTCGGATCGAGCGATGGCTGTGGGCGAATGGGCCGGCAGTTCGGATACCGTCCAACGGTGCCTTCCGGGCAGCGCCGCCTGATCGGTTGGCACTGGCCGTTGATCATCACCGAGCCCGGGGCACATTCTTCCGGCCTCGGCTTGCGGCATGCGCCGTCGATCACCTGGGTGCCGCGCGGGCAAACGCACTCGCCGCGCTTGTTGTGGACCTGGCCGCGTATGTCGCACTGTTCCAGCACAGGCCGCTTCTGCCGGCAGGCACCGTCCCGCACCTCGGTGCCCCGTGGGCAGACGCAATTGCCATTGGCGTCATGAACCTGGCCGCGGATGGTGCACTGCTCTGGCTTCGGCCGGATCGGCCGGCAGGCTCCATTGCGCACCTCGGTCCCACGCGGGCAGACACAATCGCCATCGGCGTCATGAACCTGGCCGCGGATGGTGCACTGCTCTGGCTTCGGCCGGATCGGCCGGCAGGCTCCATTGCGCACCTCGGTGCCACGCGGGCAGACACAGTCGCCGTCGGCGTCATGAACCTGGCCGCGTATCGTGCACTGGTCGGGCTTCTGCTTGTCGCGCACGCAGGCATTTGCCTGTCGGTCGAGATGCGTGCCGTCCGGGCAGTAGCAGCCATTGCCGTCCGACGTCGGGACCGAACCGGGGATGGTGCAGCCCGGCTTGTCGATCTTGACGCAGGCGCCGTTCTCGAGCTCGGTTCCGCGTGGGCAGACACAGCGTCCGTCCTCGGTGCGGATCTGGCCCTTGAGCAGCACACAGGGCCTTGGCTTTGGCTCGATGATGACGCCACCGTCGGCCGAGCACTGGCCGTTGCGGAAGGTTGTGCCTTCCGGACACACGCACCGGCCGGCGTCGTTCATCACAAAGCCCGGCGAGCACTCTTTCTTCACCTCACGCTTGATGGTGAAGGGATGGCACGCATAGGCCTTGCCGCGATCGCCCTGGATGTTGGTCTGATCGCCGGACAGCATGTCGCCGCCTTGCACCCTGGTATCAGGAGACAAGACACCGACGCAGTTCTGGCCGCTGACATTGCCCTGCAGGTTGGCCAGCGGGGCGTCGGGAAGGACCACGGTGACAGTGTGCACGTGGCTTTCCCCGGCGCCGAGCGTCAGGTTGGCGATGCAGGACAGAGGCAGCGTCGTCGGTTCTGGCGAGCAGCCGAAGGGTGGTTCGATCGAGGTGATCGCAACGCCTTCCAGCCGGCCGAGCCCGTCCACGCCGATCGCATCGCCGATGCGGACCGGACCCGAGAATGGGGTCTGGCCGTCATTGGTGATGGTGATCTCGAACGAGCAGGGCTGTCCCGGCTGGCACTCGGCATCGCCGGTCTTCTTGACGCTGATGGTGGAGGTGCCGCCACCCTTGGCGCAGGCCTGGCCGAACGGGTAGACAACGTCGTCTCCCGGAGCCGGGCCGTACGAGCCGCGTGCGCAGTTCTCGAACGCGCCATTGGCGGAGACCGTCACGTCGAAGTGCCTGGATGTTCCGGGCGTCATCACGGCGCCGGGAATCTGGCACGACAGCGCGTTGGCCGGAACCGCTCCGCAGGCCCATTCCGCGCCGTCGGGTGTGACGGTCTGGATCTGGACCGGCGCGCCACCCGCGATCAGCGTGGCGGCATCGTTGACCCGCACCGGACCGGTGGGGGCAGAGGTGCCAAGGCTGACGACGGTGATGCGGCAGGAAACCACCGCCGCGCCGGCCAGCGAGCCGTTGCACGCCTTGGTAATGCGCAAGTTTGGCTTGCCGCCATTGGGATGCCGGAAGCGTTCCTTGGCGCAGGCCTTGTTGTTGGTGAGGTCGACCTCACCGGGAACGGGCTTCAGCGCCGCGCAGTTTTCCACCGAGTCCAACTGGTAGCCGGCCGGCATCACCGCCTTGACGACGATCGGCGTCGAGGCGCCCGGCATCAGCACGATGCCGGCATTGTCGCAGCGGAACTGGCCGGGGCCGTTGGGTCCGCATGTCCAGGGCGGAGACGGGCCGAAGGTCGAAGAAGCCGGCGCGCCGCCCGGGTAATTGTCGATGACCGTCAGCGGCCCATTGTAGGGGACGCTGCCGTTGTTGATGATGTCGATCACGAAGTAGCAGATGCCGTCAGGCGTACAGACCGGAATGCGGGCACGCTTCTTCAGGATCAGGTCGACCTTCTTGTCGACCGGCGGTCGGCAATCTCGGTCGCGGTCGCCACGCCGGCAGATCGGGATCGAGGCGCAGCCACGATCGTTCTGCTGGCTGCCGAACAGCGGCTTGCCGCTGGCGCCGTAATTGTAGGTGGCGCAGTTGCGCAGCGTGCTGCCTTGCCAGCCACCGGCCGGCTTGAAGCCGAGCTTGAGGTCGACGGAGGCGCCCGGATTGAGCGTGGTCACCGGATAGGCGCACGTCATCGGGGTCGCGCCGGGCACGCAGACCCAGGGCGGGTTGGGCCCTGAATCCAGCGTCGAGCCGGCCGGCAGCGTCACCTCGTCGAGCACGATCTTGCCGTGATACGGCCCGTCGCCGACATTGGTGACCCGAATGGTGAAGTCGCAGCCGCCACCCATCGTGCAACGCGTCACGTCGGCGCGTTTCTCGACCTTGAGGTCCGGTTCCTTGTCCTTGGGCGGACATCTCAGGTCACGCGGGATGACGATGTCGATGGTTTGCGTGCAGCACAGCCCCCAACCCTCCTTCGGGCCGGCATAGGTCTCGATGCCGGTGACGATGAGGTGGATGACATCGCCGGGCGATGCGCCGACGATCTTCCAGTTGAGCACACCGCCGCCTGCCGGCACCAATTGGGTGTCGGGGATGATGGTGATGCCGGGGGTCGTCGTCGACACCTGCACCCATTTGCCGCCCATCTCGGGGCCGACAGGCATGTGGTAGATGAAGGCGCCGCCGCCGGGCACGCAATCGACCGTGCCGCGCTCCACCTTGAAGCATTCCTTGTCAGGCGGTGGCGGTCGGTCGCATTTGGTGAGGTCGATCTTGATCGAGGTCTTCACGCCGGTCTTGAAGTCGCCATCGTCGGGCTTGCCCGGATCCTGCGACGGGATGATGACCCCCGTGCCGACGCCCGGTGTCACCTTGATCATACCTTGGTTGTCGACGATGGTCGGCGAAGGAAACGCCGCATGGTCGATCTTGGCCGTGATCTTGAAATTGATGACGCGTTCGTTGGCGGCGCCTGCGCCGTCGAGATCGGTGGCGGAAATCCGGAAATCGGACACCGTCGCCGTGTCGTTCGGATTGGCCGAGGTGCTGATCGTCGCGCCCGGCAATGGTCCGCCGGACGCATCGGTGCCGTCGCCGGACACGTTGACGTTGACGATCGCAAGACCGTGCGGAAGCTGATCCTTGAAGTCGAGCTGGAGTTTCTTCAGCCTGGCCACGAAGCTTGGGTCGGCAAAGCCTTGCGGGTCGCCGCGAAGGCCGAAGCTCAGGGAGTAGACGACGTAGTCGCAACCTCGCTGGGTGCCTTTCTTGGTGAAGAACGGCACGACCCGTTCCGGCCTCGGAGTGATGATTTTCGAATTGTCGAGGTCGAGCCGCAGTTCCGGAGTGATCGGGACGGCGTCTTCGGCGTGGCTTGCCACAGGCGTGAACATGGCGACCGCGACACCGGCCGCCATCAGCCAGCGCGCGCCGCGCCTGGCGTATGACAGGGGTTTCATGATGGTCTCCATGACGGTGGATTGACTGCTCGTCGCGATCGGGGAAAGCATGAGATTTTTCATCTTCCCCTCCTCAACGTTCGCAGCTGACGGCTGGGGTTCTGAGCGGCAAAGTCATCTTGCAGCAAGGGTAGTAGCCACCCTTGTCCTTGTCGGATTGCCTGTAGAAGCAAAGCCCGACATCGACTGTGTCGCCCGGAGAGTGGCCGGTGATGTCGATCGTGTAAGGCTTGCCGGGCGCATGCGACTGGGGTGATGTTACCCCGACGCCTGGCGTCCTGGACTGGGCCTTGATCGAATCGCCGCCGAAGCCGGCATGGTCATGGAGATAGAGGTCGGCCTGGAGGCCGCGAGGCGTACAGTAGAACTGGACATCCTCGACATCGATGCACGGCGGCAGATCGCCGGGCGGTGGGAAATCAGGCGGATAGAAGGGCGGCAGGTAACCGCCGGGGATTTCTTCATAGTAGCCGGCACGGCCTTCGCAGGGGTGCCAGACCTCGACATCGCCGACATGGCCTTCCACTTCGGGGTCTTCGAAATAGCCGTCGAAATCGACGAACCACGAGCCGAAGGGCGGCACGTTGGCCGGCTTGACCAGCGGCGTCGGCGTGATCTGCACGCCGTGCACGGCAAGCGGCCCGCCGGCGGCGAGCTGGTCGGCCAGTGTGGGGTTGTCGCGCAACTTGTCGCCGGTGTTGACCAGCGTATCGGTGCAGACGCCGGTGTTGAGATTGCCTTCGGCGTCGTAGCCATATTGCAGGTCGAGGCCGCCGGCCGACTGCCGGTTGCCCTGCGGGAAACCGGCCGCATATTCCTGCGGCTCTTCCACCCACTCCGATTCCGTCGCCGGATCGTCGGGGTTTTCACGCCAGTAGCGGATGACCTCGCCTTTGCCGGAATCGGCGAACTGGCTGTAATCGTAGCGGTTTTCCACCGGGCCGCGCTGCGCCAGGTACATGAAGCCTTGATTGTCGAAGGCGATGTCGGTGACGGCGTAGTCCTTGTCGGCCTTGACCGTCAGCTCCCAGCGCGGATCGCCGGCAAAGCGGCCGTCGCGGGCAATGCCCACCGACCAGATTTCAGACTTTTCGCCGACCGAGTAGTAGACCCGGCCGCCATGATAGGCGACCGCCCAGACGCGGCGTTCATCCTGCGTGTAGCCCCAGGTATCAGGGTCTTCGCTATCGAAGGCAGCACCTTGTATGTCCATCACCGCGCCGTCGTCGGCGACGGGCGCGAGCCCATGCGCCGGTCGGCCGGCAACGCCGTGGTCGAACGTGTCGATCAGCGTACCGTCGGCCGCGATGCGATGGATGAGGCCGGTGTCGAGGTCGCTGGCGAAAAACTCGCGGTGATTGCTGTCGAAGCTGACGTCGCCGATGCCGGGACCGCTGTTGGTGTCGATGTCGGCGAATCTGGAGACGGCGCCGGTGATGCCGTCGATCTTCCAGATCGTGCCGGGACCACCGCCGTTTTCGGTGCCGAATTGGCCGTCCATGAAGACGGCGCCGGCCGTGCCGCGGCGCTGCCGCTCAGGGCGGCCGTCGGCGTCTTCGTCAGGGGTGACGATGCGGATGCCGTGCAGCGAGGTGGCGCCGGCATAGAGGTTGGGGATGCCTGATGGGACGCCGTCGCGCACGCCGTCATCATAGGTGACGGCGAACACCTGGCCGATCTGTTCGGCCGTTACTTCGAAAGGCGGCGGCGTGTAGACGAGTTGGCCGGAGGCAGGTCCGCCCAGCGCCGAAACGTCGAAAACGCGCAAGGTGGCGCGTGTCGTGTCGATGAAGGTTTCGTCGACCGGGTCGACGCCGGGCGGCAGCCCTTCTTCGAAATTGGGAATGACGGTGCCGGAAAATCCGGTCACGGCCATCGAGCCGGGATAGATGATCTGAGTTTCCTGCGCCCGGGCAGCTGTGCCCAACCAGAGCGTGGCGCTCAGCGCCAGGGCAAGCAAACCGCCGGCCAGATGGAGCGAACGACGCAAACCGCCGCGTGGAGATGGCATGGACGTGCCGCGATCGCAGGACATAAAACTCCCCCCGAAGTTTTCGGGAGGAACGTCCGGTCCGGCCGTGCGAATCAGGGCAAGGCGCGTCGTTCCGGCACGTTCGTCCCTGATCGAATTGTCTGCTTTCCTCATCCTCACGATACGCTTGCTCCTGCGCAGGGTCAACGGAATCAGCCGGAAGCCCAGCGCATCGACCCCATCCCGAAGGCGATGGTCGCGCTGAGCTCCCGTTGTTCCCGGAGACCTGCGAGTCTCTGGGGTCCTGGTCATTGGGGGCATCCTTTCCGGCCCCGCACCATGCGGCGCCTGAGCGTCAGTCGCAGGCGGAAGTGGAAAGGTTCATGCAAAACGGCGGCTGGGACTGTTCGCCATTTCACAGAAGCGGCGACTAATTCTTGTGTCAGTCAACTCAGGATGGGAGACAGCTTGGTGCTTGCTCCTCCTGGGAGGGTTGCTCAGGCAGATTGTCGGCGAATGATCACCAAGCCCAGTCGCCCTTGCCCAGCACCGAGACCGCCTCAACGATACGGCTGAAGCTGGCGCGCGCCCGGCCGACCGTGTGCCTGGCCCGGAGATAGCTATGCACCAGCCCCGGCTCCTCGAACCAGGTGGCGCGGCCGCCTGCGGCGAGGACGCGGTCGCGATAGGCTTCACCATCGGACGACAGCGGGTCGCATTGCGCGGTGATGAGCACGGTTGGCGGCAGGCCGGTGAAATCCGTGTCGGCGAGCGGCGACAAAGCGATGTCACCGGAGCCGTCAGCGCCGCCGGTGCGGATGTGCTTGTAGAAGTCGAGATCGCGCACCGTTAGCATCGGCGCTTCCGCATGCCTCACGTAGGAACCCCTCGAGCGGTCGCCGCCCAGGCCGGGATAGATCAGCACCTGACCGATTGGTTTTTTCGCATGACCGCGCGTTGCGTGGGCAACGGCCGCGCAGAGATTGCCGCCGGCGCTGTCGCCGCAGAGCAGGACGGAACGGTCGTAGGTTTTGGCAGCCCATTCGAAGGCATGCCGCGCATCGTCGAAGGCGGCCGGGTGCAGATGCTCAGGGGCCAGGCGGTAGTCGACGGAGACCACCTCGAAGCCCGTGCGGGCGCACAATTCGGCGCAGACATCGTCATGGCTGTCGAGCCCGCCGAGGATAAAGCCGCCACCATGGATGTAGAGCACCATCGCCGCCTTGTTCGGGGTAGCGCTGCGATAGATGCGGATCGGGATATCGTGCGCGGCAATGATGGTCGTTTCCGCCGTCACACCATCGGGATAGCCGGCAAAGAATTCGCGACACATCCGGTCATAAATCGCGCGCTGCTGGGCAATGGTGTAGTCGATCGTGTCGGGCGGGTAGAAGGAATTGGTCCGCTCGATGAAGGCCCAGGTCTCGGCGTCGATGAGGGTTTTGTAATCGGTCATGCGGGAAGACCAACTTTGGATGATGGCGCCCAGGCACCCCCCTCTGGCCTGCCGGCCATCTCCCCCTCAAGGGGGGAGATCGGATGTCGCGAATGGTTTCGCCAATCGTCAACGTTGGTGGGTGGGCGTCGAGGTCCGAGCAGCCAATCTCCCCCCTTGAGGGGGAGATGCCCGGTAGGGCAGAGGGGGGTGTGAAGGAACGCCATCGTCCGCTAGGCTACTTCCCCTTCCACACCGGATCGCGCTTCTCGGCGAATGCGCGAAACCCTTCCATATTGTCTTCCGAGCCATACAGCGCATCGACGGTCGCCAGTTGCCGCCGCGTCACGCGGTTCATCGCATCCTGGAAGGTCAGGGCTTCGGCAACCCGCGCCGTCTCCTTGATCGCGGCAAAGACCAGCGGCGGCCCGCTGGCCAGCAGCCTTGCAATCTCCCAGACACGGTCTTCGAGCTTTTCCTTGGGCAGCACTTCGTTGACCAGACCCCAGCGATGCGCTTCGGCGACATCCATCCAGCGGCCGGTGAGCAAAAGGTCCATGGCGACATGGTAGGGAATGCGCTTCGGCAGCTTGATCGTCGCGGCGTCGGCCAGCGTGCCGGCGCGGATTTCGGGCAGCGCGAAGGAGGAATGGTCGGAGGCGTAGATGAGGTCGCAGGACAGCGCCAGTTCGAAGCCGCCGCCCACCGCCATGCCGTTGACGCAGGCGATGACCGGCTTGTTCATGTCGCGCAGCTCCTGCAGGCCGGCAAAGCCGCCGACGCCATAGTCGCCATCGACCGCGTCGCCGCCGGCTGCGGCCTTCAAATCCCAGCCGGCGCAGAAAAACTTGTCGCCGGCGGTCTTGACGATGGCGACGCGAAGCTCCGGATCATCACGGAACGCCTTGAACGTCTCGCCCATCAGCCGCGAGGTCTTCAGGTCGATGGCATTGGCCTTCGGCCGGTCAAGCGTGACCTCGAGGATAGTGCCCTCGCGGCGGGTCGAAATGACGTCAGACATTTTTCTTCTCTCCCAGCACCAGCAGCGCGTCGGCGATCCAGGCGCCCTTGCCCTCGGCGCAGACGATGAGCGGGTTGATGTCGAGTTCCTCGATCTCGCCGGCATTCTTCTGGACGAAGTCGGCAATGCCCGCGATGGCCTCGATGGCGGCGGCGACATCGGCTTTCGGCCGGCCGCGATAGCCCTCGAGCAGGGGGAACAGTTTCAGCCGGCGCAGGGCCGCCTCGATATCGTCGCGCGTCGCCGGCAGCATCAGGGTGACGCTGTCGCGCAACAACTCGACCAGCACGCCGCCGGTGCCCAGCGTCATCACGGCGCCGAACATCGGGTCGCGGGTGAAGCCGACGATCAGTTCGGCGACGCCGTCGCGCACCATGCGCTCGACATAGAGGCCGGTGCCGAGCGGCAGCAGATCATGCGCCGCCGTGCTGACGGATTCGGCGTCCTTGAGGCTCAGCCTGACAGCGCCGACTTCCGACTTGTGGGTGACGCCGAGCGCCTTCAGCGCCACCGGGAAGCCGAGCGCCATCGACGAGATGACGGCGTCGACCGCATTGGCGGCGCGTTCGCCCTTCGGCACCGGCAAGCCGGCCTTGATCAGCCGCTCCTTGGCTTCGGCCTCGTCAGGCGTCACATGGCCGCCTTCGGCGGCACCGGCAGCCGTCGTGTCGATCGGCTGCGCCTGCGGCTCGGCCCAGGCCCAGCCGATGAAGGCTGCTGCGCCTGCCGCGTCCATGGCTTCGGAGATGCCGAACAACGGCACCATGCCGCGCGCCATCAGCTCGGCGGTGTATTCCTCCGGCAGGTTCTCCGGCAGCGACGAGACGATCGCGCCATGCGCCTTGTTGGTCTTCAGCGCCGATTCGAAGGCGCGCAGCGTCGCCCACCAGTCGGTGACCGAGCAACGATCGGGGCGCGGAAAGTCGAGCACCAGCATGTTGAGGTCGAAACCGCCCGAGACCATGGCGGTGAAGGTGGCGGTCATCGCCGGCTCGTTGTTCCAGATGAAGGTGTGGTAGTCCAACGGGTTGGCGACAGCGACCAGCGGCCCGAGCGTCGATTTGACATGGGCGCGGTGCTTGCTGGTGAGCTCTGGGAAGTTGACCCAGCGGCCCTCGGCACTGTCGGCCATCACCGAGGCCTCGCCGCCCGAACAGCTCATCGACGACAGGCGATAGCCGGGCAGCGGACCGGTGACGTGCAGCAGCTTCAGCGCCTCGATGAAGGCGGGGATGGAATCGACGCGCGCAATGCCGAGCCGCCTCAGGAAAGCGCCGGAAGCGGCGTCCGAGCCGGCGAGCGAGGCGGTGTGCGAGACTGTCGCTTGCCGCGCCTGTTCGGAGCGGCCGACTTTCATGGCGATGATCGGTTTTTTCAGTTCGCGGGCTCGCGCGGCCAGTTTCTCGAAGCCGGCTACCGAATCGAAGGCCTCGATGTGCAAGCCAAGCGATGTGACGCGGTCATCCTCGACCAGGCCAAGCGCCATTTCAGACAGGCCGGTCTGCGCCTGGTTGCCGGCGGTCATCAGGAAAGCGATCGGCAGGCCGCGCTTCTGCATCGTCATGTTGATGGCGATGTTGGACGACTGGGTGATGATGGCGACGCCCTTGGCGCCTTCGGGCAGCCTGATGCCGCCATGCTGGTCGGGCCACAGCAACGCGCCGTCGGCATAGTTGATCAGCCCATAGCAGTTCGGGCCGATGATCGGCATCTGGCCGGCAGCAGCGACCAGTTCGGCCTGCAGCCGCTCGCCATCGTCATCATAAGCCTCGGTCTCGAGAAAGCCCGCGGCAAAACAGACGGCGCCGCCGGCGCCACGTTCGGCCAGCGCCTTGACCACCTCGATGGTCAGATGCCGGTTGACGCCCACGAAGGCGGCATCTGGCGCGTCGGGCAAGTCGGCAACGGAGCGATAGGCCTTGCGGCCAGCCACCTCGTCCTTGGTCGGATGCACCGGCCAGATTTCGCCGGCAAAGCCCATCTTGATCGATTGCGCGACGACGGCAGCGGCCTGCGCCCCGCCAAACACGGCAATCGACTTCGGGCGCAGGAGACGTTCGAGTTTATGCATGGCCATCTTTTCGTTTGAGCATGATCTTCTCCCCAAAACCGGACCCCGGTTTTGGGTACATCATGCTCTATGCTCCGAACGGACGCAGCAGCGCCCGCGAAATAATATGTCGCTGAATCTCCGAAGTGCCTTCCCAGATGCGCTCGACGCGCGCATCGCGCCAGATGCGCTCCAGCGGCAGGTCGTCCATCAGCCCCATGCCGCCATGGATCTGGATGGCTTCGTCGGCAACGTAAGCCAGCATTTCGGTCGCCTTCAGCTTGGCCATCGCCATGTCCTGATCGGTGACAGTGCCCTGATCGTACTTCCACCCGGCTTCGAACACCATGAGGTCGGCGGCCTTCAGTTCGGTCGCCATGTCGGCGAGCTTGAACGACACGCCCTGGAACTTGCCGATCTGCTGGCCGAATTGCTGGCGCTGCGCGGAATATTCGATGGCATGGCCGAGCGCCCGCTCGGCGCGGCCGAGGCAGGTGGCGCCGACCTGCAGGCGGGTGGCGCCGAGCCAGGAATTGGCGACCTCAAAACCCTTGTGCACTTCACCCAGAACCTGGCTTGCCGGCAAGCGGCAATCGTCGAATTCAAGGATGGCGTTGGTGTAGCCGCGATGCGAGACGTTGCGGTAGCCGTCGCGCACGGTGAAACCCTTGGTGCCCTTGTCGACGAAGAAGGCGGTGATCTTCTTGCGCTTGCCGCGCGCGGTTTCTTCCTCGCCCGAAGCCATGAAGACGATGGCAAAGTCGGCCAGATCGGCATGGCTGATAAAATGCTTGGTGCCGTTGAGCACCCAGTCGTCACCGTCCTGCACGGCGGTCGCTTTCATGCCGCGCAGGTCGGAGCCGGCGCCGGGCTCGGTCATCGCCAGGCAGTCCCACTTTTCGCCACGGATGCAAGGGAACAGGTATTTTTCGCGCTGTTCCGGCGTGCCGGCCAGAAGGATGTTGGAGGGGCGCGCCACGCAAGTCCAGTGCAGCGCGTAATTGGCGCGGCCGAGCTCCTTCTCGTAGAGCAGCCAGGTCACCGTATCGAGGCCGGCGCCACCGACATCGGCTGGCATGTTGGCGGCGTAGAGCCCGGCCTCGATCGCCTTGACCTTGATCTCCTCGATCAGCTCGCGGCGCAGCACGCCGGTGCGCTCGACCTCGCGTTCATGCGGGTAAAGCTCATTCTCGACGAAGGCGCGCGTCGTCTCGACAATGAGCTTCTGTTCCTCCGACAGCCCGAAATCCATGGTCTTCAGCCCTTGTTCTTTTTCTTCGGCTTTTCCACCTTCTTCACCGGCTTCGACGCCTTGGCCTTTTCGGCAGCCTTGGAAGCCGTGGGTTTCTTCGCCGCCAGCTTGGCCAGCTGCCTGGTATAGTCCTTGTGCAGCGCGCCGGCGCCCCAGCCCTTGCCTTTGTTCTGCTTCGACAGAGCGTCCATGATGGCGACCAGATTGTCGTCGCGGATCTTTTCCAGCTCGCGGATCGACAGGCCATGCGCCTGGTCGTCCGACTGGGTGGCGATCAGGTCGACCAGTTCGTCGTTGAACTCCGGCACGTCCATAAGCTTGGTCCACGGCCATTTCAGGCACGGCCCGAACTGCGCCATGAAGTGGCGCATGCCGGCCTCGCCGCCGGCGACGCGATAGACCTGGAACATGCCCATCTGCGCCCAGCGCAGGCCGAAGCCGTAGCGCATGATGTCGTCGAGCTCCTCGACGGTGCAGATGCCGTCCTTGATCAGCCACAGCGCCTCGCGCCAGGCTGCTTCCAGCAAGCGGTCGCCGACAAAGGCCTCGATCTCCTTGCGGATCACCACCGGCTTCATTCCGATCGAGGCATAGATTTCTTTCGCAACCTCGATCGCCTCGGGGAATGTCTGCTCGCCGCCGACGATCTCGACCAGCGGCAGGAGATAGACCGGGTTGAAGGGATGTCCGACAACCAGCCGCTCCGGATGCTTCTTCATCGCCACCTGCATGTCGGTCGGCTTGATGCCGGAGGTGGACGAGCCGACGATGGCGTTGGCCGGCGCATAAAGGTCGATCTCGGCCAGCACACGGTGCTTCAGGTCGAGCCGTTCCGGCACGCTCTCCTGGATGAAGTCGGCATCGGCCACCGCTTCGGCAATCGTCTTGGCGAAGGTCAGCTTGCCCTCCTTGGGCAGGCCGCCGGGAACCATCTGCTTGTAGGCGCGGCGCGCGCCCTTCATCACTTCCGAGACCTTGCGCGACGCTTCCGGGTCCGGATCGAAGATCGACACGTCGATGCCGTTGAGCAAAAGCCGCGCCACCCAGCCGGCGCCGATGACACCGCCGCCGATGGCGGCCGCCTTGTTGATGATGCTCATGGTCAGGCTCCGGTTCTTGTCTTGGCTGTTTGAGGGTCGATGAGAGGGATGCGCTCGCCGGCGCGGATCACAGAGGCGTCGTAGGCCTTGCGGGCAAAGACTTCGAGCACGAAGGGCCGGAAGAATTCGATCGGCAGCGTCTCGTAGTCGGGGTCGAAGCTCGACTGATCCCAGCGTTCGCAGAACTGGTCGCAATCGTCGAAATACATATGGCCGGCGAAGCGGTCGCGCGCATGGCGGTTGCCGCCGAGATGATGCGCGTAATAGAGGCGCTGGAAATCCCCATGCTTTTCCACCACCCAGGTGCATTGCTCGCGCACGAAAGGTTTCAGGATCGAAGCGGCGTATTCGTCGTGATTGTAGGGCGCGTAGATGTCGCCAATGTCGTGCAGCAGCGCGCAGGCGATCCAGTCGGTGTCGGCGCCGTCGCGCCACGCCCGCGTCGCCGCCTGCAGCGAATGGCCGAGCCGGGTGATCTTGTAGCCGGACAGGCCTTCGTCGAGCTGGACCAGCGCGTCGAGCAGCCGCTCGCCGGTCTTGGCGGCATAGTCGATTTCATGGGCGGTCAGGAACTCGTAATCGTCCTTGTCGCCATCCTTCATCGCGGTGAATTTGACGGTATCAGCCATCGCCAACTCCCGCCTTACGCAGCTGCTGCGATCGGCGCCCGCTTGGTCAGGTTGAGCTTCTTGCGCACTTCCTCCGGCCCGAGGATACGGGCGCCGAGATTGGTGACGATGCTGGCGGCGCGCTCGACCAGCTGTGCGTTGGTCGCCAGCACGCCCTTGTCGAGCCAGAGATTGTCTTCAAGCCCGACGCGGACATTGCCGCCGGCGAGCACCGCCGCTGCGGCATAGGCCATCTGGTTGCGGCCGATGGCGAAGGCCGACCAGTTCCAGGTCGACGGCACATTGTTGACCATCGCCATGAAGGTGTTGAGGTCGTCGGGCGCGCCCCATGGTACGCCCATGCAGAGCTGCACCAGCGCATCGGGGTTCAGCACCTTTTCCTCGACCAGCTGCTTGGCGAACCAGAGATGGCCGGTGTCGAAGGCCTCGATCTCCGGCTTGACGCCGAGTGCCGTCATCATGCCGCCCATGGCGCGCAGCATGCCGGGCGTGTTGGTCATGACGTAGTCGGCTTCCGCGAAGTTCATGGTGCCGCAATCCAGCGTGCAGATTTCCGGCAGACACTGGCGCACATGTTCCATGCGGTTGGTGGCGCCGCCCATGTCGGTGCCTTTTTCGTTGAGCGGCAATGGCGCCTCCGGCGAACCGAACACCATGTCGCCGCCCATACCGGCGGTGAGGTTGAGCACCACGTCGACATTGGCGTCACGGATGCGCTCGGTCACTTCGCGGTAGAGATGGACATCGCGGCGCGGCTTGCCGGTCTCGGGGTCGCGGACATGGCAGTGGACGATGGCCGCACCGGCCTTGGCCGCGTCGATGGCCGAATCGGCGATCTGCTTGGGCGAGCGCGGCACATGCGGCGAGCGGTCCTGCGTGCCGCCGGAGCCGGTGACGGCACAGGTAATGAAGACCTCACGGTTCATCGCGAGCGGCATGGCAATTTCCTCCCAATCGTCAGAGGTCCTAACAATGGTCCGACTTGCGGGGAACTGTTTTGCGATTTACGAAGCTTCCATGATCAAAAGCGAAAAGCCGACCATCTTTCGCTCGGAACGCTCGCCGCTCAAGGTGACGCTGCTGGTGTTTTCCGGCTCGTCCATCATGTGCGTGGCTTCGGCCGTCGACCCGCTGCGCGCCGCCAATCGCATTTCCGGCGAGACGCTGTTCGATTTCAAACTGGTCTCAGTCACCGGCGAGGCGCCGGTGACGACATGCGGCCTGCCAGTGGCGGTCAGCGGCCGTTTCGATGCCGCCGAGCCAACCGACGTTCTGGTGGTCGTTGCCGGCTTCGGCACCCAGAATTATGCGACATCGGCTTTGCTTTCGGGCTTGCGCCGCGCGGCTCGGGCCGCCCGCGCCTGCGGCGGCGTCGAGGCCGGCACCTGGCTGGTGGCCCGCGCCGGTCTGCTGGAAGGGCGCAGCGCCACCACCCATTGGGAGGACATGGAGGATTTTTCCTCGGCCTTCCCTGGCGTCGATGTCCGTCCGGACCGCTATGTTATCGACGGACCGGTCTTCACCTCCGGCGGAGCGTCGCCGACCTTCGACCTGATGCTGCATCTGATCCGCACCCGGCTCGGCATGGCCGTGGCGCTCGATGTCGCCAGCGTCTTCATCTACGATCAGGCCCGCGCCGCCACCGACGCGCAGCCGCTGGTCTCACTCGGCCGGCTCGATGGCTACGACCCGCGCTTGGCGCAGGCGATTAGGCTGATGGAATCGCATGTCGACCAGCCGCTGACGATCGACGCGGTGGCAAAACGCGCCGGGGTGACGGCGCGGACGCTGGAAAGCATTTTTCGCAAGTCGATCGGCGAGACGCCCGGCGCCTATTATCTCAGGCTGCGGCTGGGCGCGGCGCGGCGGCTGGTGGTCGACACGCGGATCGCCATGGCGGATATTGCCGGGCGGACGGGATTTTCGTCCGCCGCGGCATTTTCCAGAGCGTTTTCAAGAGCGTTCGGCGAAGCGCCGGTGCGACTCCGCCGAGGTTGATGCATATCGCCCAAACGTGCGTCGCAGTTTTGGGATAACGACATGCACAGACAAAGAGAGATCAGGCTGCGTTCTGTCGATCGCTGCCGGCGTCCATCTGCGAGCGCATCTGCCTCGCCAGTCGGACTTCGAAACGGCTGCTGACAGCGCGATCCCATTCGTTTTTCACATTGTCGGTCGGCCGCGGCAGTGCCATCAGCCGGTCGATGATCGATCCGGTCTCGCCGGATGAGAGCAGGGCGTCGATTTCGCGTTCGTGCTGCATATCGGTTCGCCTCCTTCCTTTTCACCCGCCACAACGGCATCCTTATACGAGATACGTGACGGCAGTTTGAAGGCAAGAGCGAGGTCATTGAGGGGCGGCAAAGGGCAAAAGCATGTCGCCGGATGAAGGCTGCCGCACAAAGCATTCCAAGACGGCGGGATGTTCATCCCGCCGCTCCTTAAGCAGTGCGAATCGGCTTTCGTCCTCAGACGTAGCGATTGACGATGTTCTCCAGCAGTTCCTGGCGGCCGGAGCGCGGCTGCGGTTCGATCTTCTTCTTGACCACACGCTCGGCGATGTCTTCCAGCGTGCGCTTGCCCGACAGCATCGCCTTGGCTTCGGCGCTGTTCCAGCCGGCATAGCGTTCGGCCAGCGGACCCGACAGTGCCTTGTCCTCGATCATCTTCGCGGCTGCCTTGAGACCGCGTGCGCACGAATCCATGCCGCCAATATGGCCGATCAGCAGGTCCTGCGGATCGAGCGACTGGCGACGCAGCTTCGCGTCGAAATTGGTGCCGCCGGTCTTGAAGCCACCGGCCTGCAGGACCTGGTAATAGGCGAGCGCCATTTCCGGTACGTTGTTGGGGAACTGGTCGGTGTCCCAGCCCGACTGGTAGTCGTTGCGGTTCATGTCGATCGAACCGAAGACGCCGAGCGCATTTGCCAACGCCAGCTCGTGCTCGAAGGAATGGCCGGCCAGGATGGCGTGGCCCTGTTCGATGTTGAGTTTTACTTCCTTCTCCAGCCCAAAGCGCTTGAGGAAGCCGTAGACCGTGGCGACGTCGTAGTCGTATTGGTGCTTGGTCGGCTCCTGCGGCTTCGGCTCGATCAGGATCGTGCCCTTGAAGCCAATCTTGTGCTTGTAGTCGACGACCAGGCTGAGGAAGCGTCCGGCCTGCTCCTGCTCGCGGGCAAGGTCGGTATTGAGCAGCGTCTCATAGCCCTCGCGCCCGCCCCACAGCACATAATTCTCGCCCTTCAGCCGCTTGGTGACGTCGATGCAGCTCTTCACCGTCGCCGCCGCATAGGCAAACACGTCGGGATCTGGATTGGTGGCGGCGCCCGACATGAATCGGCGGTTGGAGAAGAGGTTGGCCGTACCCCAGAGCAGCTTGACGCCGGTCTTCTTCATCTTGGCCGCGAAATAGTCGGCGATCTCGTCAAGCCGCGCGGCACTTTCGGAGAAATCCTTGCCTTCCGGGCGCACATCCGCGTCGTGGAAGCAGAAATATGGCGCACCAAGCAGCGAGAACATCTCGAAGGCCACATCGGCCTTGAGCTTCGCCAGTTCCATCGTGTCGACGCCGCCCGCTTTGGGGAACCAGGGACGGTCGAAGGTCTGGCCGCCGAACGGATCGCCGCCCGGCCAGGCAAAGGAATGCCAGTAGGCGACGGCGAAGCGCAGATGATCTTCCAGCCGCTTGCCGGCGACGACCTCGTCCGGGTTGTAGAACCGGTAGGCCAGCGGATTGGTCGAATCCGGCCCCTCATACTTGATTGCTTTGATGTCGCCGAAAAATCCGCTGCTCATGATTTCTGTCCTCTCTCGAATAGTTCGCCCTGATTACCTCAGGCGTAATTGGTTTCGTTCTGCCAAGGGGTGAAAAGGCTCGTGTCAAAGCCACTCAACGAAGGAGACAAACCATGACCGACCTCAACACGATCGCTCAAAACTACATCACCGCCTGGAACGAGGCCGATGCGGATCGCCGCGCCGAACTGCTCAAGGCTACCTTCACCGAAGACGTCAGCTACCGCGATCCGCTGATGCAGGGCGACGGCCATGCGGGTGTGGCCGCTCTTATCGACGGCGTGCAGCAACGATTTGCCGGCTTCCGATTCTCGCTGAAGGGCTCGCCGGACGGGTTTGGCGACAAGATCCGCTTCTCGTGGAACCTCGGACCGGAGGGTGTTCCGTCGGTTATCGAAGGCACTGATATCGGTGTCATCGAGAATGGACGTTTGAAGAGCGTCACCGGGTTTCTGGACAAGGTTCCGGCGCAGTGAGGCTAACTGGGCAAGGGTGATGCGAGGCACCCCCCTCTGGCCTGCTGGCCATCTCCCCCTCAAGGGGAGAGATTGGCTGTCGCGTTGGCCTTCGCCAATCTCCAACGCTGCAACAATGAGCGAGGCACCCAAGCTGCTGATCTCCCCCCTTGAGGGGGAGATGCCCGGCAGGGCAGAGGGGGGTGCCTCGCACTGACTCACGTGGTTGCCGCCTTGATCGCGGGATACAGCGCCCGATAGCGCTGATAGGCATCGGCATACGCCCCACCAAGCGCGGCATCCGGTTCGATCGTCGCATCGGTCCTCGGTGCCGTGCAAACAGCCAGCGGATCCGCCCCCGTCGCCGCAATCAGCCCAAGCCTTGCAGCACCAAACGCGGCGCCGAAGTCGCCGTCGGCGGGAATATCCACCGGCACCTGCAGCGCGGTGGCGATCGCCTTCAGCCAGTAGTGCGAGCGCGAGCCGCCGCCGATCGCCGTCACCCTGGTCAAGATCGTGCCGGCTGTCTTCAGCGCTTCGAGGCTGTCGCGGAAGGCGAAGGCGACACCTTCAAGCACGGCCTGCGTCAGCACCGCACGGCTCGATTCATGCGCCAGCCCGGTGAAGGACCCGCGGATGGCGGAATCATTGTAAGGCGTGCGCTCACCCGAGAGGTAAGGCAGGAATGACACACCGCTCGGCGCCTTCAGCGCCTCGCCGAGTTCGGCGGTCAGTTCGCCGGCCTTCTTCCCCGATACCTCCGACAGCCAGTTCAGCGAATCCGTCGCCGACAGGATGACGCCCATCTGGTGCCAGGTGTTGGGCAGCGCGTGACAGAAAGTGTGGACCGCACTGGCCGGGTTCGGCAGGTAGGAGGCATTGGCAGCAAACAGCACGCCGGAAGTGCCTAGCGAAACGAAGGCATGGCCGGCGCCGACCGTGCCCATGCCGCAGGCCGAAGCCGCATTGTCGCCGGCGCCACCGGCAATCGGGATGCCAGCCTGGACGCCCCATTTGGAGGCGAGATCGGCGCGCAAGGCGCCAGCCTTTTCAGTGCCTTCGACCAGCGATGGCATCTGCTTCTCGTCGAGCGAGGTGGCTGCAAGCAGTTCCGGCGACCAGCGCCGCTTGCCGACATCGAGCCATGAGGTGCCGGCCGAGTCGGACATTTCCGACATATGCTCGCCGGTCAGCCAGAACCGCAGGAAATCCTTGGGCAGCAGCACCTTCGCCACCTTGGCGAAGACAGCCGGCTCGTTGTTCTTCACCCAGGCGAGTTTTGGCGCGGTGAAGCCGGGGAAGACGATGTTGCCGGTCAGCTTGCGGAAGCGTGGGTCGGCATCGAGCGTGGCCGCCTCGGCATGGCTGCGCGTATCGTTCCACAATATGCAGGGGCGCAGCACCTGGTCGCCGGCGTCGAGCAAGGTTGCGCCGTGCATGTGGCCGGAGAGGCCGATGCCTTTGACGGCGGCAAGGTCTTTCGGATGCGCTGATTTCAGGTCGGCAATAGCGGTCTCGCAGGCTCGGACCCAGTCGGCCGGATTCTGCTCGGACCAGCCGGGATGTGGCCGCGATACGTCAAGTGAAGCATGGCCGGAGCCGATGACGGTTTGCCCGGCATCGATCAACAGCGCCTTGACGCCCGACGTACCGAGATCGAGGCCGAGATACATGCATTCCTCCCACTGCCATTAATTTTTTCGGGCCTCGAAAAAATCTGGCTTGGCCAGTTTTTAAAACAAGATCCGCTGCGGGTCAATTCTCTGACAAATTGGCGGCCCGTCGAGAAAACAGCGCCGACAGCGGGCTGTCCGGCCGAGCCAGCTGACGCTCAGCCGTCAGCGCCCGTGCCAATGCTGTGTCGCCGGCGCGCAACGCCGCCTCGATCAGCGTCAGGTCGATCACGTCGCGCTGGGCGTGGCTGCCGCCGAAGCGATGAGCAATCGAGCGAATCGGCCGGATCAGGCGCACCGCCTCGTTGTAGTCGCCCTCGCCAAAAGCCTTGATCGCCAATGTCAACGGATGGCCGACATCCCTGGTGAAGGCACCGTTGTCGTCGCTGCCGCGCATCGCCTCGCGCTGTGCCTCGAGCAAGGTCTTGGCTGGCGCCTCGAGCCCTGCGCCGACGAAGGCCATCATGGCATGGGCGTCGTTGAAAGCGTAATTGCCGGCACCGACCTTGGGCCAGTTGGCGGCGAGTGCTATCCAGCGGTCGCCGACATCGACGCCGCCGAGATAAAGCCGCCACAGGATCGCCGAGGCATCGACCATATTGAGCGCCATCGTCGACGGCGCGCCGTAGATCGGCCCGTCATACAGGGCCAACACCTCTTCGGTCTCGCCGAGATCGTAGTGGAACAGCGCCAGGTGCCACCAATTGTGCACCTGCAGGAAACTCTCTTTCGTCCACGCCTCGGGATTGGCGCGCATCCAGGCGATGCCGTCCCTTTGCCGGCTTTGCATTTCCATGACATGGGCGACAGCATGCTGCGCCCAGCCGTCGCGCGGCTCGATATCGACAGCCTGCCGGCCCAGTCTCTCGGCGCGCGCATAGTCGCCCATTTCCTCCAGCCCGAATGCCTGCATGCCAAGAATGGCATGATATCCAGGCATGTCCTTTTGCCAGGATGGCAGTGCGCGGCCGATACGGTCACGCAGCATGCGGGCGTTGCCGGTGAAGAAGTCGACCTGGTGCCCGGTCTGCAGCGCCACCGCGTCGAGCGGGAAATCGATGGCGATATCTTCGAGCAAGCGCGAGGCCTCGTGCCAGCGGCCGGCGGCGAGATGGCCAAGGGCAGCGACATGCGCCCGCTCGCGCGCGGTCGCGGCAAGCGGCAGCGCCGTTTCATGGCATGCCTTGGCCACCGCCGTTGCCTCGCGCTCGGTGGCGAGGCCGAACAGGTAGCCCTTGAACACATGTGCCATGACGAAGCCCGGGTCGGCCGCAATGGCGCGATCGACGGAAGCGACGGGGTCGCCGATAAAGCATTGCAATTCATGAACGGCCTGGCTGTAGGGCGAAAACCCGGCCTCGCTCGCGCCCGAAAATGTCAGGCCGAATGCGTCCCTGACTGCCATGCCCGGCCCCTCCGGTGATCATAAAATTCCAGCTGCGCGGCCGATCCTAGAGCATCGGCGGCGGGCGCGCCAAGCGAAGTCTGGACCAATCAATACCGGAGTCCAGTTCAACTAATTTCGCAGTTCGTCAACCATGCGGCACAGAATAGGCTTTGTAAAAGCTGGCGAATTGTGTCTTCATTGCGGCGTCGGGCGGGGAGCTTGAAATCGCGAATCGAGAGGGACGCGATGCGGCACCTGAAGAACAAGCCTGCGGACAGTTGTTCGCAGGCTGCGGAGGGAACAGTTGCTTTGCCGCCGCGAAAACGGCGTCAGCCGCATCCATGCTTAATTAGCATTCTCTCAACTATGGCGCTGACGTTGCTGCCCAATTCTATGGCCTTTGCCGCCTGCGCGCTGGTTCCACCGGCCGGAAATACCGCCTACATCTGCGACAGCGGCGATTCCGGCGGCAGCCTCACCGACACCAGCGGTGACAACACGCTGACCTTCCCCACCGCCGGCACCGGGCAGATCATCGGCAGCGTCACCTTCGGCACCGGCATCGACCGCATCGACATGCAGTCCGGCATCATTACCGGCGGCGTCGACCAGGACGGCGGCACGGATTTCTTCACCATCGGCGCCGGCACTGTCACCGGCAATGTCCAGCAAGGCGCCGGCATCGACGATTTCAATATGAGCGGCGGCCAGATCGGTTCGCTGAACCAGGGCGACGCACTCGACACCTTCTTCATGAGCGGCGGGCGCATTGTCGACTTCTTCGATGACGGCGACCGTGCGGTGATGACCGGAGGCCGCATCGGCCGCGTCAACATGAAGCTCGACGACAATTACTTCGACATGTCCGGCGGTACCATCGACCGCAACCTCGTCACCGGTTTCGGCAACGACACGATCATTCTCTCGGGCGGCACCATCGGCGGCAACATCAGCGTCAGCGGCGGTACCGACAGCGTAACGGTGACCGGTGGCACGGTCGGCGGCGACGTGCTGATGAGTTTCGGCACCGACAGTTTCGTCTGGGATGGTGGCGGCATCATCTATGGCATGGTCGATCTCGGCGGCGACAACGACACCGCCAGGCTCAGCAACCTCACCAACGCCAATCTCGGCGGCACCGATGCCATATCGGGCGGTCTCGGCACCGACACGCTCACCTTCGACAATGTCTCGCTGGACGGGATCTCCAGGGTCCAGAACTGGGAAACGATCAACGCCACCGACGACACCGAACTGACGCTGGACGGCAATCTGGTGCTAGGCGACAGCGGCACGGGCACCGGGACGCTCAATGTCGACCAGGCAAGCACGCTCTATGGCGGCGGCTTCAACGCGTCGATCCAGGCCTTCACGGCTGGCCAGCTGGCCAATGTCGTCAACGCCGGCCGTATTGATCTGACCAATGGCGGCACCGGCGCCACCGACCGGCTGACGATCAACGGCAACTATACCGACCTCGGCGGCCTGCTGCTGATCCAGACCGAGCTGGGCGACGACTCTTCCGCGTCGGACAGGCTCGTCTTGTCGGGCGGCACAGCCTCCGGCTCGACCGGCATTGCGGTGGTCAATGTCGGCGGTGCGGGTGCCGAAACGAATGCCGATGGCATCATGGTCATCCAGGCAATCAATGGCGCGACAACGGCTGACGGCGCCTTCGCGCTCGATGCGCCGGTCGCGGCCGGCGCTTTCGAATATTACCTGTTCAAGGGCGGCGTCAGCGCCGGTAGCGAGGAGAACTGGTATCTGCGCTCATCGCTGATCACGCCGACATCACCGGCAGCCGCGCCGCCGGCACTCGAGCCAGCGCCACTGCCCGAGCCGGAACCGCCCGAGACCGAAGCGCCGCCACCCCCGTCCGACCTGCCGCCGGTGCCGGTGCCGACCGAAGGCGACATCAACGACCCGCCCGTCGATCCGACACCGCCGGTGCAGGCCAGCGACCCCGAGCCGGAACCGCCGCCGCCCCCGCCGCTGGCGCCGCCTGCCGACCCACCGCCGCCGCCACCACCGGTGCCGACCGATTCCCCTGCTCTGCCAACCCCGGCGCCGGGCGAGGAAATCCTGCTCTACCGCATCGAGGTGCCGGTCTATTCGGCCTTGCCTCCAGTGGCCGAGCACCTGGCAATGAGCATGCTCGGCACCTTCCATGAACGGCGCGGTGAACAGAGCCTGCTGTCGAACACCGAGATATCGCCGGTCTGGGGCCGCATTTTCGGCCAGGACACCGAAATGGCCTGGTCGGGAACGGTGTCCCCGTCGTTCGATGGCACGCTGTTCGGCTTGCAGGCCGGCTTCGATCTGTTCGGACGCGAGACCGCGTCAGGCAGCGTCGATCGCGCCGGCCTGTTCATCGGCTATGGCAGCATGAATGGCGATGTGCACGGCCAGGCGCTGGGTCAGGACGGCCTTTCCGTCGGCGGCATCGATCTTGGTGGCACCAGCGTCGGTGGCTACTGGACGCGCATCGGCCAAGGCGGCTGGTATCTCGACGGCGTACTCATGGCGACTTTCTTCAGCGGCTCGGCAACCTCGTCGCGCGACATCGGCATCGACATCGATGGGACCGGCATCACGGCTTCCCTGGAGGGCGGCTATCCCATAGCGCTGGCGCAAGGCTGGACATTGGAGCCGCAGGCGCAACTGGTCTGGCAGCATCTGTCGCTCGACGACGCCGCGGACCGTTTTTCGTCGGTCTCCTTCGATCTCGACGATCAAGTGAGCGGCAGGCTGGGGTTGCGGCTGCAGGGCGAGACGGTGCTGAACGGCATCGCGCTGCAGCCCTACCTCAAGGCCAATCTCTGGCACGACTTCGGCGGCACTGACGACGTCAATTTCGGCGCAACCGATATCTCGACGGAAGGCAAGTCGACGTCGCTGGAATTCGGCGGCGGCGTGGTCGCCAAGGTGACCGACAAGGTCAGCCTCTTCGCCACCGGCGACTACACCACCAATCTCGGCGGCGACAAACGGCGTGTGCTGGAAGGCAATCTCGGCTTCAGCGTCAAATGGTGAGGCCCGTAGGCCTCACCCGCATCGTCGAAGACCTCAATTCCCCGAACGCATCGCCACCGTGGCAATCCCCGCGCCGACCAGCAGCGTGCCGCCGGTGCGATTGAAGATGCGGATCGCCTTGGGGTTGCGCACGACATTGCGGGCACGTGCCGCGATCAGCGCGTAGCCGAAGGCATTGGCGAAGGCGAGCGCCAGGAAGGTCGTTTCAAAAATCAGCATCTGCGGCCAGAAATCGGCCTCGCGGTTGAGGAACTGCGGCAGGAAGGCGACGAAGAAGGTGATGCTTTTCGGGTTGAGCGCAGTGACCAGCCAGGCATGCGCCATCATCTTGGCCGCCGACACGGCGTCGGTGCGCGGTTCGGCTTTCAGCGCGCCGCCGGCGCGAAACAGTTTTATGCCGAGATAGATCAGATAGCAGGCACCGATCAGCTTCAGGATGGTGAACACAGTCGCCGATGCGGCCAGCAGGGCGCCGATGCCGAGCATCGACAATGTCATGGCGGTGAAGTCGCCCAGCGCCACGCCGACCGCCATTGGCAGAGCGGTACGCCAGCCCTGGCCCAGCGCATAGGACACGACCAGAAGAATGGTCGGGCCGGGAATGACGAGCAGAACGGTGGAGGCAGCGGCGAAGGCAGCCCAGTTTTCGAACGACATCTTTGTCTCCTTGAGCGCAAAGAAAAGGATAAATCCTCGGGTACGCGGGAATGTAAAGAGCCATCTCCAAAAATGCGCTGCGTGCCATTTCGCGCAGCGACGTTGGCATACAGGGTATAGGGTTAAGGCAAGCCTGAAGACCTTCACCCTTTTTCAACCATGTTTGGCGAAACTGCCTGCTATCCGGCCGGACCGTGTTTCCCGCCGACAGCGTAGGGTTTGGGTGCATGCGTGAGTTGCCGCAGAATCTGACGCCGCCGAATGGCGACGCAGTCGAAACCGAACATCTTTATTCCCGCCGCTTCGTCCTTTCGGGCGCCGGCGCCATGGCGCTGCTCGGCATGGCCGGCTGCAGCACCGCGACGCTCGAACTGCCGCAGCTGCAGCTGGACGACACGGTCACCGGCTCGGTGCGGCCGGTCCGCCCCGCAATCAGCGTCGACAAGAACATCACCGGCCCTGACGTCATGTATGCCGCGCTCACCGATGGCGATTTCGAAGTGCCGGCGGTGCCTTACCAGAAGGTCAAGCCGGAGTTCCGCCGCCAGATCGTCGTCAACGAGACCGGCGAGGCGCCAGGCACCATTGTCGTCCATCTGCAGGAGCGAAAGCTCTATCTCGTGCAGGAGGGCGGCGACGCCATCCGCTACGGCGTCGGCATCGGCAAGGACGGCTTCCGCTGGTCCGGCCGCGCCAACATCCAGTACGGCAAGGAATGGCCGACCTGGACGCCGCCGCCGGAAATGATCCAGCGCAAGCCGGAACTGGTGAAGTGGCAAAACGGCCAGCCCGGCGGCCTCACCAATCCGCTCGGCGCGCGTGCGCTTTACATCTACCAGGACGGCAAGGACACCGGCTATCGCATCCACGGTTCGCCCGAATGGGCGAGCATCGGCCAGGCGATGTCGTCGGGCTGCGTGCGCCTGATCAACCAGGACATCATCGACCTCTACAGCCGCGTTTCCAAGAAGAACCCGGTCGTCGTCGTCTGATCCTTCTGCGGCGGTTTGGCGCCACTCGAAACTCTCGTTGCGCGATGCGGCAAGCTAGGCCAAGGTGCCTGAAAACCATCGCGCCGGGAGACATCAAGCATGGCTGGAACGTTTGTCATCGCACAGGGCGGCGGCCCGACTGCCGTCATCAACCAGACGGTCGTCGGCGCCACGCTGGAAATCCGCAAGCGCCATCCCGGCGCCAAGGTGCTGGGCTCCATCCATGGCGTGCGCGGCATTCGTGACGGCAACTATGTCGACCTG
Organism: Mesorhizobium sp. P3_A2; assembly: GCF_056403115.1. Classification (NCBI taxonomy): domain Bacteria; kingdom Pseudomonadati; phylum Pseudomonadota; class Alphaproteobacteria; order Hyphomicrobiales; family Phyllobacteriaceae; genus Mesorhizobium; species Mesorhizobium sp. P3_A2. The sequence goes on along the minus strand of NZ_JBFUGC010000005.1, from coordinate 27,595 downwards.
TCGGCCATCCCCGAGGATCGGCTGCGGCTGATCGCCGGAACGCCGAGCGCCGCCCTCGGCTCGACGCGCGACAAGCCGGATGCCGCCTATTGCGACGTCATCCTCAATGGCCTGAAGAAGGCGGGCGCCGACGCCTTCATCTACATCGGTGGCAACGACACGTCGGGCACGCAGCAGATCCTGACCGACGCCGCCGGCGGCAGCATCGCATTCGTGCATGCGCCAAAAACCATCGACAACGATCTCGAGGAGAACGACCACACGCCGGGCTTCATCTCGGCGGCCGAGTTCGTTGCCGGCGCCTTCCTGTCCGTCGATCTCGATTTCCGCGCCCTGCCCGGCATCTATGTCGGCATCGTCATGGGCCGGCATGCCGGCTTCCTCACCGCCGCAGCCGCCGCCTGGCAGCTCGATCCCGACAGCGGCCCGCATCTCGTCTACGTGCCGGAGCGGCCATTCTCGGCCGCCGGCTTCATCGACGACGTGCGCGCCTCGCTCGACCGCCACAAGCGCTGCATCGTCGCCGTCTCCGAAGGCGTCAGCACCGCCGACGGCAAGGCGCTCGTCGAAAGCCTGGTGCCGCCGGACAAGTTGGAGCGCGACGCGCATGGCAACGTCAAGCTGTCGGGCAGCGACCTGCCGGCGGCGCTCGAACGGGCGCTCGCCGAAGGCCTGCCGGGCAAGCGTGCGCGGGTCGACGCATTGGGCTACATGCCGCGCGGCTATATCGGCGCGATCAGCGCTGTCGACGCGCAGGAGGCCTTCGATGCCGGCGCCTTCGCGGTTGCCGTTGCCGGGGAAGGCGGCGGCTCGGTGGCGCTGCAATATGACGGCAGCAAAACCGTGCTGAAGAAGGTGCCGCTGAAGAACGTCGCCGGCAAGACGCGCCATATGCCAGACGATTTCATGAAGCCCGACGTCAACCAGCTGTCGGAAGCCGGCATGGCCTATTTGAAGCGCCTGGTGCCGGAAAAATACAAGGTCGGGAAGCCCTTCGTCTGATGGGCGACCGTTTTGGCGGGGAACGGGTGATCGGCGACTGGTTTGGCAAGACCGTCATCGATGCCAGCACAACGATGCTGACCGAACCGTTCGTGCATGATTTCGTGCGCGCCAACATCTGGCATTTTAGGGGACTCGACGCCGACCTGCTCGTCGATACCGGCATGGGCATCTGTCCACTGGCACCTGAGATCGATACGCCGCAGGGCAAGCCGCTCATCGCTGTGGCCACCCACATCCATCTCGACCATGTCGGCTCGCTGCACGAGTTTCCGCTGCGCGCCGGGCCCCGGCACAGTGCCGAGCATTTCGAGACCATGAACGAGACAGTGACCTACGCCTACATGTTCACCAATCTCGACGGTGCGGTCTCGAAATTGCCGGGGCCAGGCTGGACTGCGGCCGATTACAAGATTCCGCCGGCGCCGTTGACGCGCACACTGGACGAAGGCGACATCGTCGACCTCGGCGACAGGCAATTCCGTGTCCTGCACCTGCCCGGACATTCTCCGGATTCGATCGCGCTGTTCGACGAGGCGGACGGCCTGTTCTTTGCCGGCGACGCCATCTACGATTCCATGCTGATCGACGATTTGCCGGATTCGTCCCGATCAGACTATCGCCGAACCATGCAAAGGCTGCTCGACCTGCCTGTTCGCCTCGGCCATGGCGGCCACGGGCCGAGCTTCGACGGCGATCGAATGCGCGAGATCGCTACCGCTTATCTCAGACGCACAGAAGGCCGTTGAAGGCTGGCTCCGCTGCCGTCTAACGAAAATGTGAGCGGAAATTAAATCTTCGTAAGGTGGCGCAAAAACCCTAAATCGGGCCGATCCGTACCCTAGATGCAGGGCTGTCGATCCGGCCGGCTGCCATGCCAGGCGAGACGGGCAACCGCGACCGCCGACACGCTGATGGCCGATTCTCTCCCGGAACGGCCACGGCGCCGGATCATCTCTCGCCCGGACAAACGACCATGTCAGACATACTTCGCAGACATCGCGTCGCGGCCTTGCTGGGCGCTGCGCTGATCGTCAGCCCCTTCATTGCGTCTTTCGCGCAAAGTGCTGGCTCCACAGTTGCCACGACCCAGACCCCTGTCGCCGGCATAACGGCCCCCAACGGCTCCTTCGCCCCAATCGTGGCCGTCGACAAGCCGGCGGTGGTGACCGTCACCACCGTCATGAAGGCACAGCCGCAAGACATGAGCGAGGAGCTCGGCGGCAATTCGCCCTTCGACGACTATTTCCGCCAGTTCCTTCGGTGACCAGGGCATCCCGATGCCGAAGACGCCGCCACAGCAGGCGCAGCGCGCCGAGGCGCTGGGCTCCGGCTTCATTGTCGACGCCGACGGCACCATCGTCACCAACAACCACGTCATTGACGGCGCCACGTCGATCAAGGTCACCTTGGACGACGGCACCGAGCTTCCCGCCAAGCTGGTCGGCCACGACGCCAAGAACGACCTCGCGGTGCTCAAGATCAAGGCGGACAAGCCGCTGCCGACGGTCAAATGGGGCGATTCCGACAAGCTCATGCCGGGCGATCAGGTGCTCGCCATCGGCAATCCGTTCGGCATCGGCACCACGGTCACCGCAGGCATCGTTTCGGCGCGCGGCCGCGACCTCAACAGCGGTCCGTTCGACGATTTCATCCAGATCGACGCGCCGATCAACCACGGCAATTCCGGCGGCCCGCTGGTCGATGTCGCCGGCAATGTCGTCGGCATCAACACGGCGATCTATTCGCCCAATGGCGGCAGTGTCGGCGTCGGCTTCGCCATTCCGTCGGACCAGGCGCAAAAGGTCGTCGCCAAGCTGATGAAGGGCGGCAACATCCAGTACGGCTATCTCGGCGTGCAGATCCAGCCGGTGACGCCGGATGTGGCGGGTGCGGTCGGCCTCGATCATCCGGGCGGTGCGCTGGTTTCCGAGGTCACGGAAGGATCGCCGGCGGCAAAGGCCGGCATCAAGACCGGCGACGTCATCACCAGCTTTGCCGGCGAGCCGATCAAGGATCCCAAGGACCTGTCGCGCGCCGTCGCTGATGTCGCGCCCGGCGCGAAGGAAACGCTCGACGTCTGGCGCGGCGGCAAGACGGTGCAGATCTCCGCCGATGTTGGCCGCAACAGCGACGATGTGAAGTCGGCCTCGACCGAGGACGACAATCAAAAGCCTTCGGCCGGCCAGGCGCTTCGCGTTCCCTCGCTGGGCCTCGGCCTGACCGACCTTACGCCTGATATCCGCGAGGAGCTAAACTTGGCGTCCAACCAACGCGGCGCCGTGGTCGAGCGCGTCAATCCGGACAAGGCGGCCGCCAATGCCGGCCTGCAACCGGGCGATGTCATTGTCGCCGTCGACCAGTCTCCGGTGCGCAACGCAAGGCAGGCCAACCAGGCGATCGCCGAGGCGGGCAGGTCGGGCCGGAAGTCGGTGCTGCTTCTGGTCGACCGTGGCGACGCGCAGATCTTCGTCGCCGTGCCCTTCGCCGCCGGCTGAAGCACGATGCGGCAGGCCCCCCGAGGTGATCCTGGCGGGCCTGCCACGCCGCCCAAGATTCCTGTTGCCCGCTAGCACATCTTCGAGAACACTGCGGCAGGTCGGTAATGGCCTACTGCAAACGGATAGTCTGAGATGGTCACTCGCGGTTTTTCCTCCGGTCGAAAGCCTCCAACCGAGACCGACGCGCGCATCCCGCCCGGGCAATATCTCGAACAGGGTTTTCCGGTGCTGTCGGCCGGACCGACGCCGCGCGTGCGCACCGAGGACTGGTCGTTCACGCTCAAGCACGGGCCGCGCCCCATCAAGAAATGGAACTGGGCCGAGTTCAACGCGCTGCCCTTGACCAAGATGACGCGCGACATCCATTGCGTCACCGCCTGGACCAAGTTCGACACGGCCTGGCAAGGCGTTCTGGTCGACGACATTCTCGCCGATGCCGGCATCGAAGCGCCAACCAATTTCCTGCTGGCGCATGGATATGACGGCTACACCACCAACGTGCCGGCCAAGGATCTCACCACCGGCAAGGCGATGGTGGCGCTGCTTTATGAAGGCAAGCCGATCACACCCGACCATGGCGGTCCGGCGCGGCTTCTGGTGCCGCATCTCTATTTCTGGAAGTCGGCCAAATGGCTGAACGGGCTGCAATTTACAGAACGCGATGAGCCGGGTTTCTGGGAATTGCGCGGCTATCACATCTATGGCGATCCGTGGCGCGAGCAGCGCTATAGCGGCGATCCATGAGCGAAGCGCCGCAATCTCCCTGGCAGACGGCGAAAATCACCCGGATCGAAAAGCGCACTCCGCGCGTCACCAGTTTCTTCTTCGCGCTGTCGCGGCCTTTTGCATACCGCGCCGGACAGCATGTCGACGTCCGGCTGACGGCGCCTGATGGCTACCAGGCGCGCCGCTCCTATTCCATCGCCTCGGCACCGGAGAGCGGCGCCACGATCGAGCTGGCGATCGAAAAGCTCGACGACGGCGAGGTTTCGCCATTTTTCCACGAGGTGGCGGCGGTCGGCGACGAGATCGAGCTGCGCGGACCGCTTGGCGGCCATTTTGTCTGGTCCGACAGCGATGGCGGGCCGCTGCTTCTGGTCGGCGGCGGCTCCGGCGTGGTGCCGCTGATGGCGATGGTGCGTCACCGGACCTTGCGCAAATCCGTGGCGCCGGTCGCGCTGATGTTTTCGGTGCGGATCTGGGACGAGGTGATCTTTCGCGACGAGCTGATCGGTCTCGACGATCGCCGTGACGGTTTCGACCTGGTGCTGACGCTGACTCGCGAGGCCGCACACCGCCCGTCCGACTATTCAAGGCGCATCGACACGGCAATGGTGATGCAGGCGCTCGCGCGGCTGCCGCTGCCGCCGGCGCTCGCTTTCGTCTGCGGCTCGAACGCCTTCGTCTCGGCGGCCGCCCAGGCGCTGATCGACGCGGGCATATCAGCGGACATCATCCGCACCGAGCGCTACGGTGTCTGAGCAGTTTCTGAGCAGTTACTGTTATCAGGCCGGTGAAAACCGTGCCGACATCAACTGGAACGGCAGCGCGCCATAGGCGGCGACATCGGCCTCATTGTCCCAGGTTCGGAACTGGCGAGACGGCCGGGCTTCGAGCACCAGCGTCTGCCGTGCTTCCTCCAGGCTGACGCGGCCGCGAAAATGCAGTACTTTTTCGCCACCGGCGCGGCTGATCACCAGCGAGCGCAGGCGGGCGATATGGCTGCCGCCGACATTAATCTCCATCTCGATGCGGCGGCGGACTGGCGGAACGACGATCCTGACGGTCACGTCCAGCATCATGTCCCCGGCACTATCCGGGCGAGGAAGGGGCTGCGAAAGCGCGAACGGCGCCAGCGCCGGCTTTGCCTTGCGTGACATCGACCTGCCGCGCCAGACCACTTCGGGGGCCGTCTGCTGCAGGCGACCTTTCTTGCGTTTCAGGCGCAGCTGCTTGGCAACGCCCCGCGACAGCCAGACAAGGCCGCCGAAATCAGTGCGCGGCTTGGCTTGCAGAACCGACGACCAGCGCGACAGGCCGGCGCGATCAGCCAGCGCCACCGTCCGTGCGAATTCGGCCGGCGGCACCTCGATGCCGATTTCCAGACGAAGATAGGAGAGCGCCACCGCCGCAGCGACGGCGAGACGGCGCCTGGCGACGATGTTGGCGAACACCTCCCAGTCGACTTCGCCGCTCTGGATGGCAACCGCACAGTCGACCAGCCAGTCGCTGTGGGTGTGGGCATCGAGGCCACCATGCGCAATAGCGAGCGCCATGCGGTCGGCGGGCGAGGGCACAAGCAGGCTGACGCCGTTGAACTCGGCGGACTGCGCCCGTTGCCATATCGCCAAATCGTCTTCTGCGCTTTGTTGCGATCCGTCATAGGCCTGCTGATGCAAGTCGATGTCGCCGAAACTGCCCTTGAAGAAATTCATCGAACGCAAGGATGCCAGCCGGGTGCGCAGATATTGCGGGCTGACGCCGGTGGCGATCTGCCAGTCGCGGTCGCGCAGCACGTCGAATGCAGCAACCATATCTTGCGGGCGCACCAATATATCGATGTCGTGCGCCACCCGGCCGCGTTGCGCGGATGCGTTGACGGCGATGCGGCTGGCGCCCTTGATCAGCATGACCGCGCTGCCGGCATCGATCATGGCCTGCAGCGCCGGCTCGGCCTCGCGCATCGCCAGCCGCGACTTGGTCCACAGCATTTTTTGCAAGCCGACAAGGCGTGGATGCGCCGGGTGGCCGGCGAGCTTGCGGCCGAACCTGTCGGAAATCGCGGCCAGCAACCGGTGCTCGCGGAAGGCGACGTGGTCGATATCGTTCTCATCGAGCCAGCGCGCAGCATGGCGGCCGGCCGCCTCTTCATCGGGCAGCAGCGCTGCCTTCAAAAGCTGGTCGAGCCCGCCGGTCGGCCATGACCAGCCATAGTCGGGGAACCGGCGGCCGATGCTGCGAAGATCGCTGGCCATCATTCGGCGCCCGTCTTCTTTCCTGCTCGCCTTTGCATGGCCAGCCTTACAACTTCGAGATAGCCTCGATCACGCACTGGGTCGCGTCCGTAGGACATGCTGCCGGGCCGGATGCGGCGCAAGGCCAGGACCTCGTCGAGCATGGCCAGCACAAAGCCTGCCTCGCGCATTCGGGCAATCCAATCGATCATCTCGCCGCGGCCACCTTGCGGATCGATGATAGGGCCGACGGTGTCGGCCACCTCGTGGCGGATCATCATCGTCGTGCGTGACCAGCCGGGTCCAGCGGCGGCGTCCGGCATGTCCGGCCGGTCATTGCGGAAAGTGTCCATATGGGTAAAGACGCCTGCCGTCGCCGGAAACCGAGCAAAATGCGCCAGCTGTTTTTCAATCTTGGTCGGCAGCCACAGATCGTCGGCGTCGAGCGTCGCGACCAGCGGCGTCGACAGCGCGGTGATGCCCCTGGTGGTAGCGCTGCCGGGGCCTGCGTTTTCCTGGCGCAGCAGCGTGACCGGTATGTTTAGCGGAGCGATAACCGCTGCAATATCGTCGGTCGAGCCGTCATCGACGACGACAATGGCGTCGGGCTTGACCGTCTGTGCCGCAACCGAGCGCAGCGTCTCGGCGATGGTGCCGACCGCGTTGAAGGCCGGAATCACGACGCCGTAGCTGGCCATCACATGAACCGCCAATCCGCGAGTGGCCTGAGATCGAAGATGCCTTCGATCGGCCGCAGCGAGGGGTCGGCCTCGCGGCGCTTCATCGATTTGAAGACGGCGCGCATAAATTCACGAGACTGGACATCGGCTTCCCTGGTCATGTTACCGGGATGGCGCCGGTAGTAAAGCGCCACTGTATCAGGCATGACGTAGTTCGGTCCGCTTTCGAAGATGCGCAACAGGTAGTCGGTGTCCTCGGCCTGGTTGAAATCCGTATCGAAGCCGCCGATCCGTTCGACAAGTCGACGCGTGAAGACTCCTGCCGACAGATGAATGCCGCGAACCGTGATGCTATGGCTGTCGGCGGCTGGCTCCAGCGTCGCGTCGTCGAGATGATCGACCAGTGTCATGCACGAATAGGTCAGGTCAAGGCTGGGGTCGGTTTCGAAAAAGGCGAGATCGTTCCTGAAGCGGCCGGCCGGCGAAATGTCGTCCGAATCGAGGAAAGACACCAATTTCGTTTCCGGCAGAAGCAGGCCGAGACCGGTGTTGCGCGTGCGGGTCACGCCCATGTTGGACTGCCGGAACAGGCGGATGCACGAATTCTCGTCCATAATCGAGCGCACCACTTCTGCAGAGCCATCGGTCGAGCCGTCATCGATGACAATGATGTCGAGATCGGCGGCGTCGCGCTGCCTGAGCAGCGAGCGCAGCGCAGAGCCGACATAGCGTTCGCGGTTATACACCGGCATGATCACGCTCAGCTTCATGCACGCATCCCGGACTGTGACCTATTCATCCTATCACCATTCTGCCGTGCGCCCGATCTCGAAAAGCCCCTCGACCGGGCGCAGCGATGGATCGGCCTTTCGCCGGCGCATGGATTTCAGGATCACACGCAGATATTCGCGCACCGCGACGTCATTCTGCTTGGTCAGATTGCCGGGATGCCGCCTGTAGTAGACGGCAATGGTATCGAGCAGAACATGCCTTGGGCCGGTTTCGAAGATGCGCAACAGATAGTCGGTGTCTTCGCTTTGCGTGAAATCCTCGTCGAAAGTGCCAATTCGGTCGATGAGCGCTTTGCGGAATATGGCCGCGCTCAGGCTGATACCGCGCATGGTGACGCTGTCGGCGCCCGGCGCCGGCTGAAGCGCCTCGTCGTCCATGACAATGACTTTGGTCATCAGCGAGTAGGTTAGCTCGAGAGCCGGATCGAACTCGAACAGGGCAAGGTCGGCCTTGAACCGCCCGGCTGGCGAGATGTCGTCGGAGTCCAGGAACGACACGAACTCGGTCTGCGGCAGCAACTGCCTCAGGCCCGCATTGCGGGCCTTGGCTACACCCTGATTGGCCTGCTGGAAGAGCCGGATACACGGTGCTTCCCTCATCAGGGTACGGACGGCGTCAGCGGAGCCATCGGTTGAGCCGTCGTCGACGACGATAATGTCGAGATCGGCGGCCTCGTGTTGCCTGAGCAGCGAACGCAGGGCCGGAACGACATGGAGTTCGCGGTTGCAGACAGGCATGATGATGCTCAGTCTCATACACTGCTTCGCCCTATAAAATCGGCGATCCTGCCGGCGATCTCCCGCGGCTCAGCCCCCAGCGATAGCCGGTAGCATGGCAGATCGCGGGTGAGCTCGCTGAAAAAACGAAAGCCTGACTCTCGCTCGCCCGGCATCTGCACGATGCCGGAAGGCGCCAGGGCGATCATGGCATCCTTGCGCGATATGGGCATGATCGAACTTCTCTCTCCTCCGCTGATATGGGGCACCATCAACGCAACAATGTCCACACTTGCAGGGATCGGCCGGGGGGCAATCTCGTTAATGTGAAAGGCATGTTTGCCCTGCCAGTTCAGCGGTTGGTAGGATTTCAGCCGGTCTTTCAGCGTCAGCCGCCTAAACCCTTCCGGGTCCTGCTTGAGCGTGGCAAAGAGCGGCCGCGCCGTCACGCGATCGGTCCTGTCGATCAGCACATAGTCGTCTCCGACGCTGTCGAGGCCGTTGATGAGGCCGGCAACGACGGTTCCCGATTTGCCGGCCCCACCGGAGCCGGCCAGCAGCACGCCCTTGCCGCCAGTGCCCAGCGTGCCGGCATGGGTCAGCCGCATGCCGCGCGCCGCATATTCCCAATGCAGGAACGCGCGCAGCGGCGCCGCCTGCTCCCACGGCGGAAAGGCGTCGGCCGACACCATCAGCTGCGCCCCGACATGGCGTTGCGGATCGTAGAACTGCCAGAAATCCAGGTCATGATAGTAGCTGCCGCGCAGCCCAGCTTCGGCCAGCCTGTTGGCAAAGGCATGATGGTTGTACTCGCCACGGCCCCAGCTCGCCGGAGCGGCGACGCCACCGATACCCGGATGGACGACGAAAATGCCGCAGTCGCCAGATGCAGACGGATCATCCGGAGCCGGTATGAAGGCATGGCCCATGGCCTCCGCCAACGAGCCATGGTCGAGATGCACGCTCAGGTAAAGCCCTGGCAGCCGAACCTTGGCGGTGACCGGATAGTCCGTCGCAGCGCTTTCCGCGGCAGCCAGCACATGGCGAGCATAATCCGGCAGGGTTTGCAGCGTGATCGAGGGCATGGCCTGGCTATTTCGGCCTCCGGTGTGGCGAATGCTCCGGTTCACCTTGGAGAAACGTCTACGCCTGTTTGACCGCCGGCCAGCCGAGGGGTTCCTCGACCTCGTGGATCGGGTCGACGATGATGAGATCGGCAAGGTCGTCATGGACATCGACCTTGAGCGGCTCGCTGGTGGCGGCCAATTCAGCCTTGAGATCGTCTGGAAGCGGTTGCGCCGGCGTCTCGGCCGGAACGATGAGCCCGAAGTCGAGCAGTCGTGCGATGAAGCGTTCGAGGTCGGCCAGCGCTATGGTTGTACCGCCACCAGCCGTCGCCCTGGCCACTGCCTGGGCATCAACACCCGACGCCAGCGCCTGCCAGACCCGGCTGCCGGAATCGGAAAAGCCGAAATATTTGCCATTCGAAAGGTCGAGAACGACGGCCTCGCCATCGAAAGACTCGAAAACGATGTCTTTGCTTGCTATAGCGTAGACCCGTTGCTGCATCGCTCCATTCCCCTTTCAGACCCCTGGAAGAAATCGCGCCGGTTCGCGGTCTGCCAAGCTCCGCTGAAAAGGCCTCTAACCAGTTGGCCTTTCTTTGGCAAGACAAAGTCCGCGGGCATCGTGTCCGGGCGGGGCGGTCGGTTGCGGTGACGCAGGCCGGCTCAGGCCTCGATTTCGAGCGCCGACAGCGGTTTCGAGCAGCAGGCAAGGATGAAACCGTCATCGATCTCATGGTCGAGGATGCCGCCATTGTGGCTCATCTCGACATCGCCGGAGACCTTCTTCACCTTGCAGGTGCCGCACAGGCCGAACTCGCAGGCGGCTGGTATCCGCACGCCCGAGCTGCGCGCCGTCTGCAGCACGGTCTGGCCGGCGACGCAGTCGGCGTCGACCGCCGAAAGCGAGAAGCGGATCGGCGTGACGGCTTCGACAGGGACAGCAGTGCCGTCTTCAGCGGGTGAGGCAAACGGCGCCGGGACTTCCTCCACCGCGGGCGCGGCAAAGCTCTCCTGATGATACTTCGTCATGTCAAAGCCCGCGGCATCGAGCATGCCGCGCACGGCGCGCATGAATGGATCGGGGCCGCAGCAGAAGATTTCGCGCTCGCGGAAATCGGGCGCCAGCAAGGGCAGCCGGATCGCGTCGATGCGGCCCATATGGCCGTACCAGCCTTCACGGCTCGAGCGCTCCTCGATCATGAAGCCGAGCGACAGGCCGGGCATATGACCGCCGAGCAGTTCAAGTTCCTTGCGGAAGATGATCTCTTCCGCACGCCGCGCGCAATTGACGAAGCCGACATCTGTCCATGGCGCGCAGTCGTTCAGCCAGCGCAGCATCGACATCATCGGCGTCACGCCGGAGCCGGCCGAGATGAACAGATATTTGGCCGCGGGGTGGCTGTGCAACGAGAAGTCGCCGGCCGGTCCGTAGGCCTTGACGTGCGAGCCGGGCGTCAGATGGTCGAACATCCATCGCGTGCCTATGCTGCCGGCCTGCGCCTTCACGGTCACCGCGATCGAGAACGGCCGCGACGGCGACGACGACAGCGTGTAGGTGCGCATCAGCGGCCCGTCCGGTGTCGGCAGCTCCAGCGTCACGAACTGGCCCGGCTTGTAGCGGAACCAGGTCTGGTTGTCGGAGCGGAAGGTGAAGGTCTTGACGTCAGGCGCCTCGTCGCTGACGCCGATCACTTCCAGCACCTGCAGCCTGTCGTTCCACGGCGCCATCTGGTCGAGATGGCGATAGAGCCCAAGATCCGTCATCGCATTCATCCCTCTGTCCTTTTTGCTCTGCTCATGTCGTGATCCCAAAACCGCGATACACTTTTGGGCGACATGAGCTCACGCGACGCTGCGCAGCGCCGGCCGGCCGCCTTCGGCGAGGCGCGGACCGATGAAGGCTGCATACCATTCGACGAACTGGATCACGCCGCCCTCATGCAGCTCCGAATAGGGGCCAGGCTCATAGGCCGGCGACAGGATGCCGAAGGCGTTTTCCTCAACGATGCGGCGGTCCTGGTCGTTGGTTTCGGTCCAGACATGGGTGAGCTCTTCAAGATTGTAGTCGACGCCCTCGACCGCATCCTTGTGCACCAGCCACTTGGTCGTCACTGCGGTTTCGGTGGCGCTGATCGGCAGCACCCGGAAGGTCACTGCATGGTCGATCAGGATGTGATTCCAGGTCGTCGGATAGTGGTAGTGCATCAAGGTGCCGATGCGGTCGGCGGCAACAGTGTCTGAGAGGTTCTTCGTCACCGCGCGCTTTCCCGTCATCGTGTAGCTGACGGCATCGCGCAGCAGCGGCGCGCGGGTGGCGCGGTATTGTCCGGCCGGATCGATGCGGAATTTGCTCGGCAGGCCCGCCGCTTCGCATTTCGCCCAATGCGCCAGCATCTCCGGATCGCTGTCGGCGCCCTGCACGCCGGTTACCGTCGGCGCTTCCGGGAAGGTCTTGCAGAGTTCCGGATGGTTGCCGGCGCAGTGGTAGCACTCGCGGTTGTTTTCCCAGACCAGCTTCCAGTTGCCCTTCTCGACGATGGTCGATTCGAAAGCGATCTTGGCTTCGCTCAGCCGGTGCGGCTTGAGGTAGGGCTCGATCATGGCCCGCATCGGCGCGAAGTCTGCGGGTTCTTTCGCCAGGCAGATGAAGACGTACCCGGCCACGCTTTCGCAGGCGACCGGCTTCAGGCCGAACTGGCTCTTGTCGAAACCCTCGGCCATCTGGCGGGCGAAGAGCAGGCGGCCATCGAGCTCGTAGGTCCACTGGTGATAGGGGCAGACGAGCTTTGCCGCCGTGCCTTTGTCGGTGTTGCAGACGCGACTGCCGCGATGGCGGCAGGAATTGTGAAAGGCGTTGATGTTGCCCTTCTGGTCGCGGACGAGCACCACCGGATAGTCGCCGATCTGCACAGTGATATAACTGCCGGGCTTCGGCAGTTCGCAATCATGGCCGACGAACAGCCAGTCGCGATACCAGATCAGCTCCATGTCGAGCTTGAAATAGTCCGGGTCGGTGTAGAAGGGTTGCTCGAGCGAAAAGCCTTGCTTGCGGCCGTTCAAGAGCCTCAGCATATCGTTGCGCGCATCCATAGTTCTGTCCTCGTGGTTTAAGGACTGAACTTGGTGGTGATGGAGGAAGGATCGGCCGCAGGCCGGCAACACGCCGGGCATGCGCTATCCACCTCTTGACCGCCCACCGCGATCAGTCGAGTTCAAGCATCTCGGGCTGGTTTCCGGGCTCTGGAGTTGTCCTTGCGGACCATCGCGACACCTTCCCAGGCTTCTCGCCCAGTGGTCTCCCGTTGCGACTTGAACTCCACCACCGTTGCGGGGGCAGCGCCGGATTCTGACCGGCTTCCCAATTCTCCGCTCCGTCGTCACGAAGCGGCACCTGAGATGCGATCATCTAATCACGGCAGCGATCGCGACATCGGCATGAAAGCGACATCGTCTCCATGCGGCGCGACACGCACGACAAACGCGGCGGCAGACGATCGTGGGGCTGACGGTGTTGTTTTCGGGGCGGATCGCGGCCCTCGCAACTCACTTCGAATCAGACTGCCGACTAAGGAAAAACACGTCAACGGTATCGAAAAGTGACTATTAGCAGTTTCTAAAATCGAACCGAACGGTTCGTTTCTGTTGACAATGCGTGCAGGACAGTGTGAACGCTGACGCCCGGACACACTCGGTGAGCCGGATGGCATGGCCACATAAGCCTTTGTATTATTTACATAAAGTAAGATGGTAGGCATGCTTATGAAAATTACAAGAGGTGAAATCATGGCCCAGCCGGAACAACTTCGTGATTGGAAACCAGCCTATGGCTTTCCCACATCGGGGCTGTCCGAACGACGCGAATTGCTCCCACCACACGCCGCTAGACGGACAGCAAAACTGGAGTACTAAAAATGAAAAAGATCATCCTTACTGCCGCGGCCGTTTTGGCCATCACCGGCAGCGCCTTCGCTGGTAGCGACAATTATGGTTCCAATGGTGCGAACCAGCCCGCTGCCGCGGTTGACAGCTCGTATACGGCTTCCATTCAGAAGTCGGCGCCCGCTGACAAGCAGCCCGTCGTTCAGGGCAGCGACCGCAACCTCTTCGGCCGTTAACAGCTGATCCCGATCCAAACAAAAGCGTAGCGGCCTATCCGCCGGTCTTGGGATCTCGAAGAAATTCAGGAGTATTTAAAATGAAAAAGATCATCGTTGCTGCCGCCGCCGTTCTGGCCGTTTCCGGCAGCGCTTTCGCCGCCAGTGACAACTATGGTTCGAACGGCGCCAACCAGCCTGCGGTTACGTCGACCGATAGTGGCCACACGGCTTCGGTTGCGAAGTCGGATTCGGCTGCTCAGGCCCCCGCACAGGGCGCCGACCGTAACCTCTTCGGTCGCTAACAGACGATCGGGATCTGACCTCAGAGTTTTTCGGACAACGATCCCAGTCGAACATCGAACAAGCTGCAGAGCGGCGTGATCACCAACCGCTCTGCCACATGATGAAAATTCAGGAGACTTGACATGAAGAAGATCGCTCTTGCTGCCGCTGCGCTTTTGGTTGCCGCCGGCAGTGCTTATGCCCGCAACGACAATGTCGGCTCTAGCGCCGTCGACAACCAGGCGACCGTCAACGTCGACAACACCCGGACGTCGTCGGTACCGAACACCGGTTCGCCGGTCTACAAGCTGTTGAACTCGTCGGGTGACGTGCAGAAGCCCGCCTCGCAAGGCAGCGACCGGAACCTCTTCGGCAACCGCTAGAACGTTTCACCGTTTCACGGAAACGGCGAACCGCTCTATCTCTTTGTTTTTACGCAATTCCCGGACGGAAACCGCCTACACTTTTCCTGGAATTGCTCTAACAGCCGAAGTTTGCAAAAAAGAGCGGCGGGCCTGGCCCGCCGCTTTTTTTATGCCGATACGACGCGCCGGTCTCAGGCCGCCTTCACTTCCACGGGCTTGAGCGAGAAGGAATGTCCCTCGGCGTCAAATATGTGCAGGTCGCCGGCATCCGCGGTCAGCCGCAGCTTCGCCCCGCGCTTGACCTCGACATTGCCGGGCAGCTTGGTCACCAGCGGCAGGTCGGCGCGGCCGATGTCGACATAGACCAGTTGGACCTCGCCGAGCTGCTCGACATAGTCCACCACGCCCTCGAAAAGATATTCCGTGCCGGTGGCGACCGACAGATCCTCCGGCCGCACGCCGAAGCTGACCGCCGCGCCCTTGGCGGACGCCGGCGTCGCGATCGGCACCGTGGCCTTGCGGCCGCCGACATGGCTGACGATGGTCGGGTCGCCGGTCTTGTCGATGGTCGCCGGCAGGATATTCATGGCCGGCGAGCCGATGAACTGGGCGACGAACAGATTGCCGGGCTTCTTGTAGAGGTCCATCGGCGTGCCGACCTGCTCGATATGGCCGTCCTTCAGCACCACGATGCGGTCGGCCAGCGTCATCGCCTCGACCTGGTCGTGGGTGACGTAGATCATCGTTGTGTTGGGCATCGATTCCTTGAGCTTGGCGATCTCGATGCGGGTGGCGACGCGCAGTGCCGCGTCCAGGTTCGACAGCGGCTCGTCGAACAGAAACACTTTCGGGTTGCGCACGATGGCGCGGCCGATGGCGACGCGCTGGCGCTGGCCGCCCGACATCGCCTTGGGCAAACGGTCGAGATATTTGGTCAGCTGCAGGATCTCCGCTGCCTGCCGCACCCTTTTGTCGATCTCGGCCTTGCTTTCCTTGCCGATCTTCATCGAGAACGCCATGTTGTCGTAGACCGTCATGTGCGGATAAAGCGCATAGGACTGGAACACCATGGCGATGCCGCGCTTCGAAGGCGGCACATCGTTCACGACCTCGCCGGCGATCTTCAACTCGCCAGAGGTGATCTCCTCAAGTCCGGCGATCGAGCGCAGCAAGGTCGACTTGCCGCAGCCCGACGGGCCGACAAAGACGATGAACTCGCCCGACTTAATGTCGAGGTCGATGCCGTGGAGAATGTGCAGATTGCCGTATGATTTCTTCACCTGTCTCAGCGTGACATCGGCCATGATTTCCTCCCAGTGATTTCCCTAGAGAACCTAGATTTCCTCAAGAAATTCAGTTTCGTCAAAACTCAGTCGATGCGCCCGAACCAGGCGCCGTAGCCGCCGAGGCGGATGGAGCCGGTGCCGGATTGTCCCGAAAAACCGTGCCCGGCCAAGGGCTGCAGCGCCTGGCCGAGATCGACCTCGGCCGGCCTGCTGCCTAGATTGAAGACGCAGACGATCTGCTCATTGCCCTCGCGGCGGGTGAAGGCGACGGTGTCGCCCTCGCTTTCGATGAACTCGATGTCGCCTTTGGCCAGCGCCGGATGCTGGCGGCGGAAGCCGAGAAAGCGCCGGTAGTGCTCAAGCAGCGAGGCGGCGTCGCCCTGCTGCACGTTGACCGCCTGCGACAAATGCTTGCCCGGTACCGGCAGCCAGGGCTTGGCCGTCGAGAAGCCGGCATTGCTGGCGGTTGCATCCCACACCATCGGCGTGCGGCAGCCGTCGCGGCCCTTGAATTCGGGCCAGAAGCGGATGCCATAGGGGTCCTGCAGATCCTCGAACTTAAGCTCGGCTTCGCCCAGCCCAAGCTCCTCGCCCTGATAGAGGCAGACCGAGCCACGCAGCGACATCAGCAGCGCCGAGATGACCTTGAGATAGGCCGCCGGATCGGCTTCATCGGCAGCCCAGCGCGAAGCCGGACGCATCACGTCATGGTTGGAGAAAGCCCAGCATGACCAGCCGTCGCTGGCGACCTTGCCGAAGGCCTCCAGCACCTGACGCACCTTGGCGGCGCTGATCTTTTCCGGCGCCAGGAAGTCGAAGGAATAGCACATATGGACGCGCTTGCCGCCGGCCGTGTAGGCGGCCACCACTTCCAGCCCACGCTGCGAATCGCCGACTTCGCCGACGGCGGCGGTCGCCGGATATTCGTCGAGCAGCGCCCGGAACCGTTCGAGGAAGGCCAGGTTCTCCGGCCGGCTCTTGTCGTAGAGATGGTTCTGGTAGTTGTACGGATTGACGGCGGGTGCGGTCTGGTCGTTGCGCTCTTCCGGCGGCAGCGGCGGGTTGTTCTCCAGCCCCTGGCTGTGGAAGTAGAAATTGATGGTGTCGAGGCGAAAGCCGTCGACGCCGCGCTCCAGCCAGAAGCGGGTGACATCGAGCAGCGCGTCCTGGACTTCCAGATTGTGGAAGTTGAGGTCCGGCTGCTCGGACAGGAAATTATGCAGGTAATATTGCTGGCGGCTGGTGTCCCACTGCCAGGCCGAGCCGCCGAAGATCGACAGCCAGTTGTTGGGCGGCGTGCCGTCCGGCCGGGCGTCGGCCCAGACATACCAGTCGGCCTTCGGGTTGGCCCGATTGGCGCGGCTTTCCTTGAACCATGGATGTATGTCGGCGGTGTGCGACAACACTTCGTCGATCATCACCTTGAGACCGAGGTGATGGGCTTCCGCCACCAGCGCGTCGAAATCGGCGAGCGTGCCGAACATCGGATCGACGTCGCAATAGTCCGAGACGTCGTAGCCGAAATCCTTCATCGGCGACTTGAAGAAGGGCGAAATCCAGATGGCATCGACACCCAGCGAGGCGATGTAGGGCAGCCTGCGGATGATGCCCTTGAGATCGCCTATGCCGTCGCCATCGGAGTCCTGGTAGGAGCGTGGATAGATCTGGTAGATCACCGCGCCCCGCCACCAGTCGCGATCGACGGCGAGATCTGGCTTCGAGGTCGCCTTCAAAGCGGATTGCATCAGTCTCAACCTCCTTTGACCGAGCCGGCCAGCAGCCCGCGGACGAAATAGCGCTGCAGGGAGAAGAACACGATCAGCGGCACGATGATGGTGACGAAGGCCGATGTCGTCAGGATCTCCCAGTCGCCGCCGCGCGAACCGAGCAAGGCATTGAGCTTGGCGGTCAGCACGATCTGATCGCCCTCGGTGCCGAGGAAAACCATCGCCACCAACAAATCGTTCCACACCCACAGGAACTGGAAGATGGCGAAGGAGGCCAGCACCGGGAACGACAGCGGCAGCACGATCTTGACGAAGATCTCGAAATCGCTGGCGCCGTCGATGCGCGCCGATTCCATGATCTCGCGCGGCAGACCGGCAATATAGCTGCGCAAGAGATAGATGGCGAAGGGCAGGCCGAAGCCGGTATGCGCCAGCCAGATGCCGAGATAGGTTTTCGACGGCACGCCGAAGAAAGTGCCGACACCGTTGTAGAGTTTGAGCAACGGGATCAGCGACATCTGCAGCGGCACAACCAGCAAGCCGATGATGACGGCGATCAGCAGCGCACGGCCGGGAAAGCGCATCCAGGCCAGCGCATAGGCGGCGAAGGCCGCGATCAGGATCGGGATGACGGTCGCCGGGATGGTGACGGTCAGCGAGTTCATGAAGGAGCGGCCGATACCTTCCGAAAACAGCACCGTGTTGTAATTGTCGGTGGTGAATTTCGGCGGCGCCGACGAGGCATAATAGACGCGCTGGCCGCGGTCGCCTTCAAAGGCTTTCGGCGACGACATGACGAAGGTGCCGTCGGCATTGACCTGCAAGGTTACGCCATCGCCGAGATCGGCAGTCGTGCCGGCCGGATATTGCGTCGGCGCCGCCGACTTGACGCCGAAAGCGCTGATGTTGCGGGCGGCGGCGTCGCCAAAGATGTTGCCGGCAAGCACGAACTTGCCGTCCTTCTCGACCTGCGCCGAGGCAGGCGGCAACCGGCCGGCTTCGGTCTGGGTGGAACTGGAGAACGAATTCCACCAGCCCGAGGCGATGATCTGATCCTTGTCGCGCAGCGAGGAGACCAGGATGCCGAGCGTCGGCACGGTCCAGATGGCGACGAAGATGAGCACGGCGATGTGGACGCCGAAACGGCTGGCAAAGGATTTTCCGGTCGCGACGGCCATCTCAATGTCCTCCCGTCTCTTTGTTCGCCTGACGGATGTTCCAGACCATGATCGGGATGACCGCGATCATGATGATGATGGCGATGGTGGCGCCGCGGCCGAAATCACCGCCACCGCGGAACATCCAGTCGAACATCAGATTGGCCAGCACCTGGCTGTTCCATTGGCCGTTGGTCATGGTCAGCACGATGTCGAACACCTTCAGCACCAGGATGGTGATCGTCGTCCAGACCACGGCAATGGTGCCCCAGATCTGCGGCACCATGATCTTCCAGAAGATCTGGAACGGATTGGCGCCGTCGATGACCGCGGCTTCGAGCGTCTCCTCGGGGATGCCGCGCAGCGCCGAAGACAGGATGACCATGGCAAAGCCGGTCTGGATCCAGATCAGGATGATCATCAGGAAGAAATTGTTCCAGAACGGCAGCGATATCCAGACCTGCGGCTGGCCGCCGAAATACTGGATGATGGCGTTGAGCAGGCCGATCTGCGTCTGGCCCTCGCCGCGATACTCGTAGATGAATTTCCAGATCACGCTGGCGCCGACGAAGGAGATCGCCAGCGGCAGGAAGATCAGGCTCTTGGCGATCGTGCCCCACCAGATCTTGTCGGTGAGCACGGCGATGATCAGCCCGAGGAAGGTACACGCCGCCGGCACCACCGCCAGCCAGATGATGTTGTTGAGGATCGAGTTGCGGAACTCGCGGTCGCCGAACGCCCATTCATAATTGGCGAAGCCGACAAAATGCTGACCGCCGCGGTCGAGGAAGGACAGCCAGAGCGTCGCCACCACAGGATAGATCAGATAGACGGTGAGGATGATCATCGCCGGGCCGACGAACAGCCACGGACGGACCAGCCCTTGCCGGCGCAGATTGTCGATGGCCGCTGCCCCGGCGACGCCGCGCGACGGGAAAATCAGGTCGACCAGCTTGTTGGCGCCCCAGAAATAGGCGACGCAGCCGCCGACGCCGATGATGATGACAAAAATGGCCGATAATATCTGAGCAGCCATGGGTCCCTCTCCCTGCGCATGATCGGCCGGGCCTTGAACAGCCCTGGCGATGTGGCAATGCGCCGATTTAAGTTATTCGGAACGAACGAACGCAAATCGGTCCGGCGTACGGCGCCGGTCGGATCCGGGCCAACAAGGCCCGGATCCAGTCTGTGGAGGACGTCCTAAAAACTGCAGCCTGAGCGGCTGCTGACTCGCCGCTGTTTGCTTGGCCGCTGATTACTTGATCGCGTCCCAGCTCTTCTGGATGTCGGTGGCGACATCCTGGGCCGACTTGCCGCCGACGAGGTCGATCATGCCGGTCCAGAAGGCGCCTGCGCCGATCTTGCCCGGCATCAGGTCCGAACCGTCGAAGCGGAAGGTCGAGGCATTGGCGAGGATTTCGCCCTGCTTCTTCAACGCGTCGCTGGCATAGGCATCCTTGTTGACCGACTTGAGCGGCGTCACGAAGCCGCCCTGGGCCATCCAGATTTCATGCGCCAGCGGCATCTTCAGGAATTCGATGAAGGCGCGTGCACCCTTGCTATCTTTCGTGATCATGGCGAGCGTACCGGCGCCGAGCACAGGCGTGCCGAGCTCGGGCTTCGAGGCATAGGGCGGGAAGTAGAAGAAGTCGGCGTCCTGCCCCACCTTGGTGCCTTCCGGGAAGAAGGTCGGGATGAACGAGGCCTGATGGTGCAGGTAGCATTTCGGCGGAACCGAGAAGAGGCCCTTGGGGCTGTCGCGGAAGTCGGTCGCGGCAACCGCCTTGGCGCCGCCATCGACCATCTTGTCGTCGGTGGCGATCTTGCCGAAGATGTCGATGGCGTTGACCACCGCCGGGTCGTTGAACGGAATCTCGTTCTTCACCCACTTGTCGTAGACGTCAGGCGCCTGGGTGCGCAGCATGATGTCTTCGACCCAGTCGGTCGCCGGCCAGCCGGTGGCGCCGCCCGAGCCGAGGCCGATGCACCACGGCGTGCCGCCGTCGGCGATGATCTTCTTCTCGAGGTCGGCAAGCTCTTCCTGGGTCTTGGGAACCTTGTAGCCGGCTTCCTCGAAATTGTCCGGCGAGTACCAGACCAGCGATTTCACGTCGGCCTTGTAGGGGAAGGCGAAGAAGCCCGGCTTGCCGTCCTTGTCCTTGAAGGTGCCGAGGTCGACCCATGACTGGCCGGCGCCGTAATTGTCCTTGACCCATTTGGCGGTGTCGTCGCCGAGCGGCGTCAGCAGGCCCTTGGAGGCCAGATCCTGGATCAGGCCCGGCTGCGGCAGCACGGCGATGTTGGGCGGGCTGCCGGCCTGAGTGTCGATGACGATCTGTTGTTCGTAATTCTCCGACGAGGAGTATTTGATCTCGGCGCCGGTGGCTTCCTGGAAATATTCGAGAACCGTGCGGATGAGACCTTCGTCCTCGCCGCGCCAGGGTCCGAAGATGGTCAGCGTCTCGCCCTTGAGATCGACCTTTTTCAGCTCTTCGTAGTTGGCCCAGTTGAAGCGCTTGTCTTCACCCGGCTTGAATTTCAGTTCGGCTTGCGCCGGCAGGCTCAGGGCGAGCGTTGCAAACGCGGCGCCAAGCAGAAGCATCTTCTTCATCGGTATTCCTCCCAGTGGTCACATACACCCGGACGGAACCTCCATTCCGTCCGCCGACGCCGCAGGACTGTGACTCACTCGGAAAGGAACCGCAACCTTTCGAAAGAGTCTTCCAAAGCGCTTTGGTCCTTTTGATCTCGCCATTGAATCCGACGGAAGTCAAGAGGGTAGCGGGCTAACCGATTTAATTTCGGGCTGCAACACTTGATAAAGTGCACTGCAGCATAGTTTTTTGGCGATGCAGCAGCGTATTATGCTTCAAACTGGCCGGACCAGTGCGTATGGTCCCATGGTTCGGCAGCGCCCGTCATGGCGCCCGTGCGGATCCAAAATTAAAAGCGCTTTGAGGCTTGGAGGCCTCCCAGTGAACCTGAAACAGCTCTCCCATATGCTGGCTCTGTCGCAGACAACGGTCAGCCGTGCGCTGAACGGCTATCCGGAGGTCAACGAGGAAACCCGCCGGCGCGTGGTGGATGCCGCCAAGCGCCACGGCTACCGGCCCAACCCGAGCGCGCGCCGGCTGGCGACCGGCAAGACCGGCATGATCGGCTATGTCCTGCCGACCGGCGCCTCGGTCGATATCGATCCGCATTTTGTCGAGTTCCTCTCCGGCCTGGGCGACTATGCCCGCTCGCACGAACTCGACCTCGTTCTGTCGCCGGCGGACGCCGACGACCAGGAGACCACCTATCGCCGCATCGTCGCCAATCGCCAGGTCGACGCCGTCTACATCTCCTCGCCGCGGCCGGCCGACCGGCGGGTGGCGCTGGTCAACACGCTGGGCATCCCCTTCATCGTCCATGGCCGCAGCGACGGCTTCGATTTCGACTATCCGTTCACTGACATCGACAATGAGGGCGCCTTCCACGAGGCGGCCCGGCTGCTGGTCCAGCTAGGTCACCGCCGGCTGGCGCTGATCAATGGCGACGACCGCGAGACCTTCGCCATCCACCGCGAGCGCGGCATGCGCCGCGCGCTGGCCGCCAGCGGCCTGACACTCGGCGAGCGCCATGTCTGCTCGGTGACGATGACCGAGGAGAACGGCTATCGCGCCGCGCGGCGCCTGCTCGAGCAGAGCGAACCGCCAACCGCGATCGCCTGCTCCAGCCTGATCATGTCGCTCGGCGTCGTGCGCGCGGTGCGCGACCTTGGCCTGACCATTCCCGGCGACCTGTCGTTGATTGCCCATGACGACGTTTTTCCATGGCTGAAGCCGGAAAATTTTTCCGTTCCGCTGTCGACGACACGCTCGTCGATCCGCCTTGCCGGCGCCCGCGTCGCCGAGCGGTTGGCGGCCCGCATTTCCGGCCTGGAGGAAGGCGCGCGAGGCGAGGTCTGGCCGGTCGACCTGGTGGTCAGGGGCTCGGTGGCGGGCGCGCCGGGTTAGGGTTAAAGATCCAACAGTCTCAACGGCCGCTGACGCCTTCATGGACCGCTTCTTCTGTGCGATTATCGAAGGACGCGATAGGCCGTCGAAAGGATTGCGGATCATGTACGACGAGATCATTGCGTGGCGCCGTGATCTGCACGCACATCCCGAACTCCGATATGAGCTACCGCGCACCTCGTCGTTCGTAGCCGACAAGCTGAGGGCGTTTGGCTGCGACAGCGTCACCGAGGGTGTCGGCATCAGCGGTGTCGTCGGGGTCATTGCGGGAAAAAGCCGGCCCTCCGGCAAAGTGATCGGTTTGCGCGCCGACATGGACGCGCTGCCGATCGAGGAAACGACCGGCCTTTCCTACGCATCGCAGATCCCTGGCAGGATGCATGCGTGCGGCCATGACGGACACACGGCGATGCTGCTGGGCGCCGCGAGGGCGCTCGCGGATACGCGCAATTTCGATGGCACGGCGGTGTTGATCTTTCAGCCTGCGGAAGAGGGCGGCGCCGGCGCGAAAGCCATGTGCGATGACGGGTTGATGAGCCGCTGGGGCATCGAGAAAGTGTTCGCCCTTCACAACGAGCCCGGGCTGCCGATCGGCCATTTCGCCACCCGCACCGGGCCGTTCGGCGCTGCCGTGGCCAGCTTTCGCATCACCATCGAAGGCAAGAGCGCTCACGCGGCCAGTCCGCAGGCGGGCGCCGACACGCTACTCCCCGCTGCCAACATTTTGATAGCTCTGCAAACCATCATCGCGCGCAACGTCCATCCGCTGAAGAGCGGGGTCATAAACATCGGCTTATTGAATGGCGGCGGTTCAGGAGCGGTGATCCCGCAATCAACGCTGATGCGCGGCACCGCGCGCTGGTTCGATCCCGAGGTCAGGGACATGATGCAGCAGCGCATCACCGAAATCTCGGAAGGCATTGCCGCGTCCTACGGGGCGGCCGCGACGGTCAAGTTCAGGAGCCTCTATCCAGTGGTCTGTCGCGCACGACATCATGGAAGCCGTTGATGCCGAGCATCCTCAGCTCATGGGGTCCGAGGATTTCGCGTTCATGCTTGAAGAGCGGCCCGGCAACATCGCGCTCATCGGCAATGGCGACACTGCCAGCTTGCATGACGCGTCATACGATTTCAACGACGCGACAATTCCCTATGGGGTCTCGTACTGGACGCGTCTGGTCGAGACGGCAATGTCGATAAACTCCGCATAGAAGGCCTGTGAAAGTTCGGAGCTGTGGGCCGTGGGACAACGGTCTGCCTGGCCCTGTCCTTGATTTGGCTTCTAGGGGGTGGCAACGAGTAAGCCAGAGCCATCGACCAGCCTACAGGTGCGCCACTTGCCCACATTCCCGTTCTCCGAAACGGATCCAATCCAGCATCCAGGTCCACCGCCGAAGAGTTCGGAGGTGGTGGTCATTGGTGGCGGTGTTATCGGCGTAACGACAGCGCTTTTCCTTGCGGCGCGGAACATCCCGGTGACGCTGCTGGAAAAAGGACGCATTGCGGCAGAGCAATCGTCCCGCAACTGGGGCTGGATCAGGAAGCAGGGACGAGATGCCGACGAGTTACCCATCGTCATCGAGGCTATTCGCCTGTGGCGGCAGTTGGCTGAGGAGTGCGGCGAAGACATCGGGTTGACCCGGACAGGCGTGACCTATCTGGCGAACACCGACAAGGACATGGCCGGCTTTGAAGCGTTCATGAGGATCGCCGCGATCCATGCGCTCGACACGCGCCTCCTGGACGGTGGCGAAACCGCGAAGCTCATCAAAGGCATGTCGCGCACATTCAAGGGCGCGATGACGACGCCGTCCGACATGCGTGCTGAGCCCTGGCTGGCGGTGCCGGCGCTTGCCCGGCTTGCCGTCCGAAAGGGTGTCAAAATCGTAGAGAATTGCGCAGCGCGAACCCTCGAGATCTCGGCCGGCAGGGTCAAAGGGTTGTGGACCGAGGCGGGGTATATCGAGGCCTCAACCGTACTGGTCGCCGGAGGCGCCTGGTCGTCCCTGTTCCTAAGAAGACACGGCGTCTCCATCCCCCAGCTCAGCGTCAGGGTAACCGTAGCCGCAACGGAACCCTTGCCCGAGATCTATGCAGGTGCGGCGACTGACGAACACATCGCTTTCAGGCGCCGGCAGGATGGCGGCTACACGCTCGCCGCGGGCGGCAGCCATTTGCACTACGTGGGGCCGGACGCATTCCGTCACGCCACCAAATACCTTCCGGCCCTCAGGGACAATCCGCTGGGAACACGCTACTTTCCGTTCGCGCCGTCAGGTTACCCCGATGCCTGGTCGACGCCGCGCGATTGGGCGCCGGATTCGCGCAGCCCTTTCGAGAGAATGCGTGTGCTCAGCCCGGCCCCTGAACGGGCCCGTCTGCGTTCGATAGAACGCAAGTTCAAGCACCTCTTTCCGCAGTTCGAGACGGTTCGCCTGAAGGCAGGCTGGGGCGGCATGATCGACGCCATGCCCGACGTCGTCCCTGTCGTGGATCGAGTAGAGGCAGTCGGCGGCCTTTTCGTCGCGACGGGAATGAGCGGCCACGGCTTCGGTATCGGGCCCGGCATAGGTCGCGTCGTTGCCGACCTGATCGCGGGAAACGAGACCGGACACGACCTCAGCCGCTTCCGGCTGTCGCGCTTTTATGATGGAAGTCCTGTTCGGTTGGGTCCGGCCCTCTGAATTGGTCGCGCGTATCCGCCTCTTCGTCGCCGCTTTCGTGTCCAGCCACCCGTAGCCGAAATTCCTCGCGTAGGTCATCTGCGATTTTGTTACCGAACGTTGGTTTTGGTGCAACCTTGCAGATACAAATGTGGAGCATTTAACAGACTGTTGAGTGGCTCCTTGGGTATATCCCGAGGCGCCCAAAGCTCTACAGGAGAAGAAGATGTCAATGCTTGAAACGGTCGCGCGCTATGGGGCGGCCATCAAAAACGCCCGGAAGCACGAAAATCCGAACGCGTTCTGAACAGCCTGCCATTGGAAATTCAAAAGGACATTGGCTGGCCGGTTACACCGCGCCAAAAAAGGCTCTCATCCAACAGCTGGGGCCGGATTCTCTGAGCGAAGCCAGGCGATCCCACGCCCACTCCCATGCTGCGTACAATACGTCCGTGGGAAGACAATGCGTCCGCTGAAAAGTCGGACCCTCATTTATCAACAGGAGTACGACATATGACCAAACACACGGAAACCGTTACCAATGGTGTCAACGTAGCCGCCCTGCTTGGCGCCCGCGAGGCACTGAAGGATGCCCCCGAGGCCGCAGGGTTCAAGTGGCGCGCGACGAGTGAGTGGGTCAAGGGAACCCACAACCGAGCTACCGTGGACGGATTCTTCGGCCTGGGCGCAGAACAGAAGCATCGCCAGACCTACAAGTTCGAGTCCGATCATCCGGAAATCTTTGCGTCCGAGGACAAGGGGGCGACACCCGTCGAGTTTGTGCTGGTCGGCCTGGCAGGCTGCCTGACCGCGGGCATCGCGGCTGTTGCGCAAAATCGCAACATCCAGCTCCACTCGGTCAAGGCCACGCTCGAAGCGGGCATGAATATCCAGGGCATCCTCGGCATCGATCCGGACGTGCGCAACGGCTTCGACGGCATCAAAGTGCACTACGATATTGACGCGGACGCCAGCGCGGAAGACATCGCCGCTCTCGTCGCGCAGTCGCAGAAGCGCTCAGCCGTCTTTGACGTGATCACCAACCCGACCGATGTAACGGTCACCTCGAGCAAGTCCTGATGAGCAAAAGCGCATCGCGCGGGATCGCCGGCACCGTTGACGTCGTCGTCATCGGTGCCGGTCACTCAGGCCTGGCGATAAGCTATCTGCTGGGGCAGCACTCGCTCAGACATGTGGTTCTCGAGCGAGGCGAGGTCGCGAATAGCTGGCGCACGGAACGTTGGGATTCGCTGCGCTTGCTCACGCCCAACTGGATGGCGCGGCTCCCCGACTACCCATACCAGGGCGACGAYCCKGACGGCTACATGAGCGCCGGGCAGATCGCCGATTTCATTTCCGATTACGCCACATACACATCAGCACCGGTTCTAACGCGCACCGCAGTCAACAGAGTTGCGCAGAGCAGCCACGGSTTTCGGGTGGAAACCCAAAATGGGGACTGGCTGTGCCGAGCCGTGGTGCTCGCCACTGGCGGCTTCAACAAGCCGGYCATACCGCGATTGGCCGATGCCATGCCAGCSRCCMTCGAACAGCTSTCGGCTCACTCCTACCGCAATCCCGGGCAGCTTGTCCCTGGCGGGGTGCTGGTGGTYGGGGCATCGGCGACAGGTCTGCAATTGGCGCAGGARATCCAGCTYAGCGGCCGGCCTGTCACGCTCGCGGTGGGCGAACACGTCCGGCTGCCGCGCGTCTATCGAGGTCGCGATATTCAATGGTGGATGCTTGCAACGGGCGTGCTTGACCAACGTATCGAAGAGGCAGACGACCCCGACCGCGCTCGAAGAGTACCGTCGCCGCAGCTTATCGGCGGATCAGACCGGACCACGCTCGACCTCAATGTCCTGAAGGGGCAAGGCGTTAAAATCGTCGGACGCCTGATGGGCATTCGCGACGCAACAGCCCAGTTTTCAGGAACGCTTCGCAACGTCTGCGCGCTTGCCGACCTGAAGATGAACCGGCTGCTCGCATCGATCGACGAATGGGCAGAGGCGAATGCACCGTCCGGCGTCGGTCCCATCGAGCGTTTTGCCCCCACTGCAATCGACGCGGCGCCGCAACTGAAACTCAAACTCGGCGAAGACGTTCGCACGGTGCTATGGGCCACCGGTTTTCGGCCGGATTTTTCATGGCTGGATTTGCCGATCTTCGATCGCAAGGGCGACCTGAAGCACGATCGAGGCGTTGCTGACGTTCCCGGGGTCTATGTGGTGGGTCTGCCATATCTGCGTCGCCGGAAATCGAGCTTCATCCACGGCGCCGAGGATGACGCGCGCGAACTCACAGCGCA
>NZ_JBFUGC010000004.1:0-530831 GCF_056403115.1 Mesorhizobium sp. P3_A2 | reverse complement strand
TTTATTGATGCATGTCGTTATCCCAAAACCGCTCAACACTTTTGGGCGACATGCATCGAGGCCCGCCAAGGGACCACGGGCCGCGCAAGCGGCCCTTTCATTTGGTGAGCCATCTACCTATTTGTAGGCTTGCGCTTACATCCAATGGTGACGCGGGGTGGAGCAGCCCGGTAGCTCGTCAGGCTCATAACCTGAAGGTCACAGGTTCAAATCCTGTCCCCGCAACCAACATCAAAAAAGCCCGCCACAAGCGGGCTTTTTTGTATCCGGTCGGCCATCTGGACTGGTTCAACCACCGCCGCCTGCTTGAGCCTATCGGCAACATTCCGTCTGGCCGAAGATCCATACTGCACCACGCTCGGAGCGCATTTCGACGAGCCCGAGCGGAACAGTGCGTTGTTCAAATGCGGACCCTTGCGGTTGTTCAAGTGAGATTGTGACGGAGCGCCCGCTCCGACGGCAATGTCGTAGATCCGCAAATAAACCCTCGTGTTTTGATGTGCGAAGCAGCCCGTCAGTCATAGCAGGAGACCACTTCCATGCCGCTCGAATGCATAAATCCCAGTGATCTGCCGATTCCGGAAATGTACAGCCAGGTCGTCGTCGCGACAGGAACCAAACTGGTGTTCGTCTCGGGCCAGCAGCCGGAAGACATACACGGCAAGCTCGTTGGCCATGGCGATTTCGCAGCCCAGGCGCGCCTGGCGTTCGGGAATCTTGGTCGTGCGCTTGCTGCCGCCGGCGCTCGGCCTGAGGAAGTCTGCAAGATCACAATTTACATCGTCGATTACAAACGCGACGAACACGTGCCGATCATCGAACAGGCCCAGATCGAGCTGTTCGGGGATCACAAGCCAGCAAACG
Source organism: Mesorhizobium sp. P3_A2 (assembly GCF_056403115.1). NCBI lineage: Bacteria > Pseudomonadati > Pseudomonadota > Alphaproteobacteria > Hyphomicrobiales > Phyllobacteriaceae > Mesorhizobium > Mesorhizobium sp. P3_A2. The sequence goes on along the minus strand of NZ_JBFUGC010000004.1, from coordinate 529,967 downwards.
TCGTGGTCGGGATAGCTGTGATGTCTCCCGGCTACCTGATAGAGATCGATGCGATCGCGGTCATCGGCTAAGTGAGGCCGCACCAAGTCGCCAAAGCCACCCGAAACGATCTGGTCGGAGCGGCTTCATCCCTGCGGCATGACACGAATCGGCCTCGATCGCATAGCGACCATGTGGCCAGGCCAGTAAGTGGATACTTACTTTTGGTCGCCCAGATATCAGAGGGGGCAGGCACTCAGGTTGTCAGGCCCATGCGGCTGCAAACTTCGGCGATAACGGCCGGGAGACTGGCGATCAGCCGGGTGAAAGCCTGCGAGAACGAAGGTGCCGATTCATAGCCGACCGCTCGTCCGATCTCGTGCGATTGGTTTTGGCCGCGAGATTCATCCGCCATCGCGCGACATAGGCCAGCGGCGGCTCTCCAACCAGTCGCGTAAATCGCCGCGCGAATGTGGCCCGTGATTGGCTGGCAAGGCAGGTCATTCAAGGCGAGCGAGCGGCATGGCATCGGCTGACGCAAAGCCCTGCCGGATCATCTCATACGTGCTTGCGGCCGCCTGTCTCGCGGAACCAGCTGTCGGGGTAGGGGTACCACCAGTCCTGGATCGCCGGTCTGTGGTCGATGATGACCATCTTCGAGCGCCGGAAGGCGTCGAGCCCCTGGCGGCCGAGCTCGCGGCCAAGGCCTGAGGCCTTCCAGCCGCCGAAGGGCAAAGCGTCATTGTCGATCAGCGGATTGTTGACCCAGACCATGCCGGCTTCGAGCCGCTCGGCAGCCTCATGCGCTTCGGCAAGGTCTGAGGTGAACACCGAGGCGCCAAGCCCGAACGGGCTGTCATTGGCAAGCCGGATCGCCTCGTCGAAATCCCTCACGCGGCAGATTGCGGCGACCGGCCCAAAACACTCTTCGCGCACGATCGCCATATCGGGGGTGACGCCGGTCAGGATCGTCGGTTCGTAGAACCAGCCGGTATTGCGCGCTGGCGGGATGCGCCCTCCCGTCACTGCCTTGGCGCCGCTACGGATAGCATCGTCGACCAGCCGCATCACTTTCGCCCGGGCGGCCTCACTGACCAGTGGACCGATCTCGGTCTTGTCCATGCCGTTGCCGATACGCAGCGCCCGCGTCTTCTCGGCGAACAGTTCGACGAAGCGGTCGTGAACCGAGTCCACGACAAAGAAGCGTTCGGCCGAAGTGCAGACCTGGCCGGTGAGGTGGAAAGCGGCGGTGACGCTGCCGGCGGCCGCTACCTCCAGCGGGGCGTGCTGGCTGATGATCAGCGGATCGCTGCCGCCGGCCTCGATGACGCAAGGCTTCATGCGTTCGGCGCAGGCGACCGCCACTGCCTTGCCGGCAGCGACCGAGCCGGTGAAGGCCACCGCATGGGTGCGGTCGGACGTGATCAGCGCCTGCGCGGTGGCGGCTGCGCCGGGCAGGCAGGAGACAAGTCCCTCCGGCAGCGAGCGGAACACGGTCATGTAATCGAGCGTCGACAGCGTCGTCGCCTCCGCCGGCTTGATGACGCAGGCATTGCCGGCGGCAAGTGATGCCGCCACCGTCCAGCACATCAACAAGATCGGGAAATTGTAGGGCATGATGTGGACGGAGACGCCGTAGGGCTCGTAGCGTGCATACTGGAACGAGCCGGCCTGCGTCGTGCCGGCCACCTTGCCGGCATCATCACGCGCCATCTCGGCATAGTAGCGGAAGATCGGCGCACAATTGGCGATCTCGCCGATCGCTTCCGGATAAGGCTTGCCCATCTCGCGGACCATCAGTTCGGCGCAGCGTGTGAAGTCGGCCGCCTCGATGGCATTGGCGACCGCATGCAGGTGTTTTGCCCGGCTCTTGGCGTCGAGTTTTTTCCAGGCGGCCTGCGCTGTGGTCGCCGCAGTCAACGCGGCGTCGATCTCGCCATCCGTCGCGGCGGAGATGGTGCCGACGTTTTCGAGCGTCGCCGGATCGATCACCGGTTTTTTCGCGCCGGTCATCGGTCGGTAGTCCGGATTGACGAAGTACGTCGGCCGGTCAGGGGAGAAGTTCATGGACATCCTCTCAGATCCGCTCAGCGGATCATGTAGACCTTCTTGATCGTCTCATGAACGGTGCAGACGCCCTTCCAGTCCTGCGGGAAGAAAGCGGCCGTGTCCGGCTCGATCTCGATGACCTCGCCGGATTCATGGACATAGGTGCAGCGTCCCTCAAGGAAGTGGCAGAACTCGTCGCGGGTGACGCGGCAGTGCCATTTGCCAGGGGTGCAGACCCACAGGCCGCATTCGGAGCGGCCTTCCGGCCCTTTGTAGAGCAGCTTGCCCGAGGTATGGGACTCACCCTCGATCATCGTCGGGATGACGCCCCAGTCGACGAGGTCGGGAATGGCAAGCGGGGATTGCATGATGGGAGTGGTCACAGCGATTTCCTTGAAAAAGTGCTCAGCGGCACATGAAGGCCTTGGTCAGCGTATCAGTGATGATGGAGGTGCCGGTCCAGCCGGCAGGGAAGAAAACAAGCGTGCCAGCCTCGACCGGGATTTCTTCGCCATTCTCGTGGACATAGGTCCCGCGGCCCGACAGGAAATGGCAGAACTCATCGGCGGCGAAGGTCACCTTGCGGCTGCCCGGCGTGCACGACCACAGGCCGCATTCGCTCGAGCCGTCCGGGTTCTGCGACAGGATCCTGCCCGAAGCGCGCGGCGCGCCGGCCAGCGTGTTGCTGCCCGCGCCCCAGTCCTCCAGTTCCACGGTCGAGGCCTGCGGCCAATGCGGTGTCGGCATGTCGTGCTCCCTGCTTAGTGTGCTCAGGCCAGCATGTAGACGTTGCGCATGGTCTCATGGACGGTGCATTCGCCTGTCCAGCCGGCAGGAAACATGACCACGGTCCCGGCCGCGACTTCTATCACTTCGCCGACATCCGAGCGGTAGGTCGCGCGGCCGGTGACGAAATGGCACAATTCATCGCGCGGGATCGAGAGGCGCCATTGGCCTGGGGTGCACACCCAGATACCGGATTCGGGCTGGTTGTTCGGGCCCTTGTGGACCAGCCTGCCGGTCGAGTGCGAAGCGCCGTCCAGCGCATCCGGCTGGACGCCCCAGTCGACGAGGTCAGTGCGAGTGGAGGCTTGGTAGAGGTGCGGGGCAGACGAGGTCACAGCAGAGCCTCCAGCAAGCCGGCAGCCCTCTCCGGGCCGTTCTGCGCCTGCATCTGCGCCGAGGTCTTCGCCAGCTTGGCCTTCATCTTCGGGTCGGTCAGGCAGGTTTCGATCTTGCTGATCAGCTGGGCATCGCTCCAGTCGTAGCGCGGCATGCCGAAGCCGTGGCCGGTTTCCTGGACCCTTGTGGCGTTGTCGTGCCCGTCCCAGACATAAGGCATGATGATGGCCGGCTTGCCGAAATAGAGGCACTCGGTGAACGAGTTGTTGCCGCCATGGTGGATGACCGCATCGACCTGCGGGATGACAGAAGGCTGCGGGAACCAGCTGTCGACGATGACGTTGCCGGGCACGTCCGTGTACTGGTCCTTGTAGCCGCCGACATTGACCAGTGCGCGGTAGCGGGTCTTGCCCAGCGTCGCGATGATGCGTTTCAGCAAATCGACATCGCCGGCGCCCAGGCTGCCGAACGAGACATAGAGCAGCGGGCCGTCATTGTTCTCGGCGAAGGTCGGTACCGTGTAGGGTTTCTCCCGCCGCACGCAGCCTTCGAGATACTGGAATTTTTTGGGGTCGAGCGGATGGCGGCGCTTGAACTTCGCCGCTTCGGGATAAAGCAGCAAATTGAGAAAGGGCGAGGCCTCGAAGAACTGGCCGATCGGATAGGGCGCCTCATTGTTGGCGGTGAGGAAGGCGTTGAAGCCGTCATGGATCGGCTTGATCACCGCGTTGAAGTGATCGCGGTAGCGCTGGTGGCCGACATGGTCGTTCTCGCCGCAGCCCGACAAATGCGGCGGGATGTCCTCATCCTCGATCTCGTTTTCCGAGCAGGAGATGACGCGCACCCACGGCTTGCCATACTGCTTGATCGCCGGGAACAGGATGACGTTGTCGACGCAGATCACGTCCGGCTTGATGGCGGCCAGCACGCGCGGCAGATCCTTCTGCGCCCACTTTGCGCTGTCGACGATCGCGGTCCAGCAATCCTTCACATAATTGTCGACCTGATCGTAGGGCGATTTGCGGAAGTTCGGGATGTGGCCGTTGATGAAGTCTTCCCAGAACTTCGCCATCTGCTCGGGCGGCATCGGCTCGGACAGGTTTACCGGATGCGCCTCGAAACCATAGCCCTTGTAGACATCGACAAAGCCGGGGTCGGACAGGAACACAGCCTTGTGGCCGCGCGCCTCAACCGCCTGGGCGATGCCGACGGAATTGAGCGCCGGGCCGTAGGCGGCCTCCGGAAAAAACGCGATCGTCTTCTGCGCCATCAGGCTTCTCCTCTCATTCCTCAAAAATTCTGACATCGGCGGCATCCCAGCCGAGCTCGATCTGGTCGCCCGACGAGACCGGCCGACGGTCGGCTGCATCGGCGGTGACGCGCACCAGGAAGGGTTTCGGCGACAGCGGCGTGCGGATATGCAGCTGCAGGTCGAGCCCGTGATAGGCCAGCGCCTCCACCGTACCGGTGGTGCGGTTCGCGGTCTCGGGTGATGGGAACAGCCGGATGCGTTCGGGCCGCACGGAGGCGACGGCGGCAGCGCTGGGCGAAAGCGCGGTGGGAACCTTGCCGGCTATGCGCGCGCCGTTCGCCGCTATCACGCCATCAGCTGATACCTTGCCCGGCACGAAATTCATCACGCCGATGAAGTCGGCAACGAAGCGATCGGCGGGATGCTCGTAGATGGCGTGCGGCGTATCACATTGCAGCAGCCTGCCGTCCTTCAGCACCGCCATGCGGTCGGCCATGACCAGCGATTCCTCCTGGTCATGGGTGACGATGACGAAGGTGATGCCGACCTCGTGCTGCAGGCGCTTCAGCTCCAGCTGCATGGCACCGCGCAGTTTCTTGTCGAGGGCGCCAAGCGGCTCGTCGAGCAGCAGCAACCGCGGCCGCTTGACCAGCGCGCGGGCGAGCGCGACGCGCTGCTTCTGCCCGCCGGACAATTGCTCCGGTTTGCGGTCGGCGAACGGGACGAGTTCGGTGGTGGCCAGGATGGCGTCGACGCGGGAGCGGATTTCCGCTGACGGCAAACGCTCCATCTCCAGCCCATAGGAGACGTTGGCGCGCACGCTCATATGCGGGAACAGCGCGTAGGACTGGAACATCAGATTGACCGGCCGCTTGTTGGGCGGGATCCGGGCGATGTCCTTGCCATCGAGCAGGATGCGGCCATCGCTGGGCGTCTCGAAGCCGGCCAACATGCGCAACAGTGTGGTCTTGCCGCAGCCGGAGGGCCCGAGCAGCGCGAAGAACTCGTTCTCCCTGATGTCGAGCGAAATGCCGTCGACGGCGGTGACCCGGCCGAAATTCTTCGACACCTGATCGATGGCCAGCAGCGTGCGCGGTTCGCTCATTGGCCGATGATCCCACGGTTGAGCCGCTGCGACAGGGTGAGCGCGGTGATCGAAACCGCCATGACGATGGTCGCCAGCGCGTTGATCTCTGGTGTGATGCCGAAGCGGATCATGGCGTAGATATGCATCGGCAGCGTGGTCGAGGCGCGGCCGGCGCCGGCGGTGAAGAAGGCGATGATGAACTCGTCGACCGACAGCGTGAAGGCAAGCAGCGCACCGGCGATCACCGCCGGCAGGATCACCGGCAAGGTCACTCGCCGGAAGGTGGTGATGGCGGAGGCGCCGAGATCGGCGGAGGCCTCGACGATCGACCAGTCGAAACTCTTCAGCCGGGCACGCACCACAGAGCAGACGAAGGCGAGGTTGAAGACGACATGGGCGAGGATGATGGTGTGCAGGCCCATGGTCAGGTTCAGCATGGAGAAGAACGACAGCAGCGCGATCGCCAGCACGATGTCGGGAATGATCATCGGCGCGAAGATCAGCGCCTCCAGGCCCTTGCCGTATTGCCGGCGCATCTCGACGCCGATCGCCAGCAGCGTGCCGAGCAGTGTGGCGATGGCCGTCGAGACCAGCGCGACGACCAGCGTGTTGAGCGCGGCGGACAGGATCGCGGCATTGCCGGCCAGCGAGGCATACCATTTCAGCGAAAAGCCCGACCATGCTGTCGGCAAGCCGCCTTCGTTGAAGGACAGCGCTACCAGCACTGCGATCGGGATGTAGAGGAAGGCGAAGACCAGACTCAGCACGAACCAGAGCGTGCGCCGCGTGGCAGGGGAGCGCTCAGCCATCGGCGTCACCCTTAGCCTCAGCTGCCCGCCCTGCGGCGCGGTCGGCGGCCAGCGCATGCGCCATCAGAACCAGCAGCATGATGGCGATCAGCGCCATGGCCAGCGCCGCGCCGAACGGCCAGTCATTGGCGGTCAGGAACTGGTCGTAGACGAGGTTGCCGATCATCTGGAAGCGGCCGCCGCCAAGCAGCGCCGGGGTGACGAAATTGCCGATCGACAGGACGAAGACGAAGACCGCACCGGCAGCGATGCCCGGCACGGTGAGCGGCAGGATGACACGGCGAAATGTCGTGGCTGCCGAAGCACCGAGATCACGCGAGGCTTCGGCCAGCTCCGGGTTGAGGCGCGACAGCGGCGCGTAGCAGGCGAGGATGACGAAGGGCAGATAGTTGTAGACCAGGCCGGCGATGACTGCGCCTTCGGCGTAGAGCATCGACGGCGGCTCGCCTGTGTAACCGAACCAGCGCAAGAGCTGCGTGATCAGCCCTTCGCGGTTGAGCAGCACGATCCAGGCATAGGTGCGGATCAGATAGTTGGACCAGAACGGCAGCACGGCGAAGAACAGGAACACCGGCTGCCACCGGCGCGGCGCGGCCGCGATGGCGTAGGCGGCGGCATAGCCGATCACCACGGCAATCAGCGTCGCGGTGCCGGCAATGCGCGCGGACTTCAGGAATATCCCGGCGTAGAGCGGGTCGAAGACCAGCCCGAAATTCTCCAGCGTGAAGGTGTAGTCGATGCCGCCATAGATGCCGCGCCGGAAGAAGGCGAGCGCCAGCACCAATGCGCATGGAACCACCATCAGCACAGTCAGCCAGACCAGCGCCGGGGCCATCAGCAGGGAGGAGCGAATTCGGATCTGGGACAATTCTCGGATACCGCTCAGGGCCGGCGACAGAAGCGCCGCCGGCCGTGATGTCTGCGCCGCTTACTGCGCGGCCTTGATCTCGCTGACGATCTTGGAATAGTCGCGCTGGGCTTCGCCGACGTCACGCAGCTGTTCGAACTTGACGAGGTCGGCCACCGGCATCGCCATGTTGGGGAATTTGGCCAGGAAATCGGCCGGCAGGCTTTCCATCGCCGGCTTGTTCGGCACCTTGTAATCGATGTTCTGCGCCGCCCAGGCATGGTTCTTGGCGTCGAGCATGAAGTTGATGAACTTGAAGGCGTCGTCCTTGTGTTCGGACGCCTTCATCACCACCATCGTGTCGACCCACAGGTCCGAACCTTCCTTGGGGATGACGTATTTGATCTCGGGCTTGTCGGCGATGCCGTAATTGCACCAGCCGTCCCAGGCCTGCACCATCAACGCCTCGCCGGAAACCAGCTTGGAGTAGAAGGTGGTGTCGTCATAGGCGAGCAGGGTTTTCTTTGCCGAGATCAAGAGATCCTTGACCTCGGCCATCTTAGCCGGGTCGGTCTCGTTGACCGAATAGCCCTTGTCGAGCTGCCCGGCTGCCAGCAACCAGCGGTCGGTCGCCAGCATGGTGGTCTTGCCCTTCAACTCGTCGGAGGGCGCGAGCAGGTCGCTCCAGCTTGTGGGCGCCGTCTTGACCAGATCCGAGCGGTAGCAGAGGCCCGTCGTGCCCCAGGTGTAGGGAACCGAGAAAGCGTTGCCGACATCGTGCGGCAGCTTGGTCGCCTCCGGATAGAGGTTGGCGAGGTTAGGGATCTTGGCGTGGTCCACCGGCTCGGTCAGGCCGAGTTTGTTCAGCACTTCGGCGAAGGGCGAGGAGACGAAGACCACGTCATAGCCCTTGCCGCCGGCGGCGATGAGCTTGCCCATGATCTCTTCATTGGTGGCGTGCACCACGACCTCGCCGGAAACCCCGGTCGCGGTCTTGAAGGCGGCCATGGCGTCGGGCGCCATGTAGCCGTCCCAGTTGGAAATGACGAGGTCGGCGGCGGCGGCCGGCGCCGACAGCGCCAGAGCAAGGCCGAGAGCGATTGAAGATATTTTGAGCGCACGGCGCCGCAGGCTGGTAGCGGTCATGGCAAACTCCCATTCGGTTTGATCGTCGAATTCATTCGCCGGACCAAGGCCGGCGACCCGTGCCGCTGGCTCGATCCTGTTCCCTCGGTCTTTTCTCGCCGATTGTGCTGACAGTACTATTGCAGAAAAAAGTACGTCAATCCATAATTTGCCAACCGACCGAGGAATCTGGCCACTGCGTCCGTTCCGGCGATCGGCCAAACCAATGCGTCACTTCCGTCCGCCGAGACCAGTCATGCAAGCCGCAGCCCGACGACCTCGCACCAACCATCTCGATCTGGCGCAGCGCATCCTCGATGTCGCGCGCCAGCGCGGCTTCGAGCCCGGCGCCCGCCTGCCCGAGCAGCAGATCGCCTCGCTGTGCAATGTCTCGCGCACACCGGTGCGTGCCGCACTCAGCCTGCTCGCAGAGCGGGGCGTCGTGCGCTGGGAGGCCGATTCCGGTTATCATCTTGCGGTCGACCTCGCTGCGCAGCCGGCCATTGCCGCCGAGCTTCCCAGTGCTGAGGAAGACGAGCTTGCCGAAGCGATCCTGCGCGATCGCTCGGCGCGAAGGCTGGACCAGACGGTGACCGTCGCAGGGCTGATGCGACGCTACGATGCCGATCGCAAGACGGTACTAAAAGCGCTGAATAAACTGACGGACGAGAATCTGCTCGACCGTGCGCCCGGCCAGTCCTGGCTGTTTCGACGCACGCCGGACGATCCGGAGGCGCAAGGTGAAAGCTATGAATTCCGCTTGCTGTTGGAGCCCGCGGCGATCCTGGCGCCTGGCTTCCGGCTGGATGGTGCGCGGGCCGCGGCGTTGCGCCAGGGCATGGAAGCGCTCTCGGCATTGCCGGACGCGACCTTGGACACGCGCGAGTTCCAGCGGCTGGACATGGATTTCCACAGCATGATCGCCGAGGGCTGCGCCAACCGCTTTGTGTCGGATGCGCTGGCCGATCATCTGCGCCTGCGCCGGCTGCCGGGCATCTATGCCGGCGTCAACGTCTTCCGGCTGCGGCAATCGCTGCGCGAACACTTAGGCATACTCGACTATCTTGAAAGCCGGCAGTATGAGGTGGCTGCCGATCTGCTTCGCATCCACCTGCGGCTCTCCCGCAGCCAGCGACCGCAAGCGGCCAGCCGCGGGGCTCCCGCACTGTTCGGCATGATCGGCCGGCCGGACTGAAGAGGAATAATTGACGCGTAAAGCCAGCCCGACCATCGCGCTGTTTCCCGAAGCCAGTTTCGGCGCCGCGTTGAATTGCGTCGGTATCGCACAGGCATTGCGTGCCAAGGGCGCTCGCCCCGTCTTCATCTGCCATGCCGGTTTTTCCGGTGTCTTTGCCGACTACGGGTTCCAGGAATATCAGCTGCCGACTGACGAGCCGCTGAGCGACAGCGAGCGCCAGAGCTATTGGCAGGCATTCGTGCGCCGGCATTTGCCGCATTTCCGGCTGAGCCCGATCGACCAGCTCGAAACCTATGTCGCGCCGACCTGGCAAGCGATCGTCGACACCGCGGTCAATGCCGAGGCGCCGCTGCGCCAATTGCTGTCGCGGCTGAAGCCGGATGCCGTGGTGCTCGACAATGTCATCATGTTCCCGGCGATTGCTGCCGCCGGTTGCCCGTGGGTGCGTGTCGTCTCCTGCGCCGAGACGGAACTGCCTGATGCCGAAGTGCCGCCTTACCTCTCCGGGATGGCTGCCGATGACCCGCAACGCGAGGCGTTCGAGGCGCGCTACCTTTCGGCCGCCGCGCCGGCACATGACCGCTTCAATCGTTTTCGCGCGGATTCCGGTCTGGCGCCTTTGCCTAAGGGCCTGTTCCTCGAGACGTCACCCGACCTCAATCTGCTGCTGACGCCGACGATCGTGCGGCGTGAGCGCGCCGAGCCGCTCGACCCCGCCCGCTTCGTCTATCTCGAAGGCTGCGTCCGGTCGGAAGGGCCGTTCGAGGTGCCGGTGTTCCCACGCAATGGCGGGCCGCTGGTCTATGTCAGCTTCGGCAGTCTCGGCGCCATGGATGTCGGGCTGATCGAGCGGATGCTCGCCGTCTTCGACAGGCTGCCGGCGCGCTTCATCGTCAATGTCGGTGGCCTGCGCGACGCCTATCGTGCGGTGCCGGACAATGTCTATCTCGACGCCTGGTTTCCGCAGCCTTCGGTGGTGGCGAAGTCGGACCTGTTCATCCATCACGGCGGCAACAACAGCTTTTGCGAGGCGCTGCGCTTCGGCGTGCCGTCGCTGATCATGCCCTATTGCTGGGACGGACATGACAATGCGCAACGCGCGGGAGAGACGGGCGTTGGCGACCATATCGGCCGCGACGCCTGGACCGAAGGGGGATTGGAGAGAGCCATTCTCGGCCTGCTGGCCGACGATGTGATGCGCGCCCGCCTCAGGGAGAATGCAGCCCGGATGGCGCTGACCCCTGGAACGGATGTGGCCGCGCAAGCCATACTCTCTCTCATAGGTACGTGAACCAAAATGCAGGACAAAAATACCAACACCACTCTCTTCACCAGCAACGATCCCAAGAGCTGGCTCGCCCAGCACGGCATCACCGAAGTCGAATGCCTGGTGCCCGATATGAACGGCGTGCTGCGCGGCAAGGCGCTGCCGACTGCGAAGTTTCTCAAGGCGCTGGAAGACCGCGCGCTTTATCTGCCGAGCAGCGCTTTCCTGGTCAGCATCGATGGCCGCTATTCCGGCTCGATCGATGAAGGCTTTGCCTATCAGGATCCGGATATGCGCATGGTGCCTGACGTCTCGACGCTGTGCCTGGCGCCAGGCGGCGGCGCCGGCAAAGCCTATGTCTTCGCCGACGCCTTCCACATGGACGGCAGACCATGGATGGCCTCGCCGCGGCACGTGCTGCGAGCCGTGCTCGATCTCTATCGCCAGCGCGGCTGGCGCGCGGTGGTGGCGCCGGAGGTCGAATTCTATCTGACCGCGCCCAATCCCAATCCCGACCAGCCGCTGACCGCACCGGTCGGCGCCAACGGCCGCGCCGAAGGCTCACAGCATCCCTATGACATGGTGGCGCTGGAAGAATTCGAGCCGGTGGTCCGGCGCGTCTACGACTATGCCGCGGCCGCCGGCCTGCCCCTCGACACGCTGATCCATGAGTCCGGCACGGCGCAGCTGGAGATCAACCTGCTGCATGGTGATGCGGTGCCGCTCGCCGACCAGGTGCTGCTGTTCAAGAGGCTGACACGCCAGGCCGCGCAACAGAGCGGCATGCATGCCACCTTCATGGCCAAGCCGATCGCCGCGCAAGCCGGCAGCTCGATGCATTTGCACATGTCTGTCGTCGACGAGAAGACCGGCGCGGCGCTGTTTGCCAGCGCTGATGATGCCGACACCGAAATGTTCGACCATTTCATCGGCGGCCTGCAGAAATACGTGCCTGAGATCATGCCGCTGTTTGCGCCGAACGTGAATTCGTTCCGCCGCATCCGGCCAAACCACAGCGCGCCGGCCAACATCGAATGGTCGCATGACAACCGCTCCTGCGGCCTGCGCGTGCCGGCCGGTGGTCGCGCCTCAAGACGGGTTGAGAACCGGTTGCCGGGTGCGGATTGCAATCCCTATCTGGCGATCGCCGGCTCGCTGCTCGCCGGCTATCTCGGCGTCGAGCAGAAGTTGGCGCGCTCGGCCGAAGCATCGGGCAATGCCTACAAGATCAAAAGCACGCTGCCGAAGACCATGGAGGAGGCGCTTGATCGCTTCACCGCTTGCGAGCCGGTGCGGGCATTGCTCGGCGAGGATTTCTTCCAGACCTATCTGCGCGTCAAGAGCGTTGAACTCGACCTGTTCCAGAGCGTGGTGACGAGCTGGGAACGCGATCATTTGTTGCTGAAGGTGTGATCATGGCCTCCAGCTCAACGGGTTTCAATTCCGGTCTCGATATCGGCAAATCCTACTATGTCGCCACCGCCAATCCGGCGCCGGACCATCCGGCGCTGGTGGGAGACGTCGACGCCGATTTGGTGGTGGTCGGCGGCGGCTGCACGGGCCTGTCGGCCGCCCTTCATGCCGCCGAACGCGGCCTGAAGGTGGTTTTGCTTGAGGGCGGCAAGATCGGCTGGGGTGCATCGGGCCGCAATGGCGGCCAGATGATCCCCGGTCTGCGCAAGGGCGCCAAGGGGCTGGTCAAGCTCTACGGCCCCGAGCGGGCGAAGGCGCTGTTCGACCTTGCCTTCGAAGCGCGCGGCCTGGTGCTCGACATCATCGAGCGCCATACCATCGATTGCGACCTGAGACTCACCGGTCATCTGGTCGGCGCGGTCAACGGCTCCGATCTCAGAGATCTCGAAGACGAGGCCAAATGCCTCGAAAGCGTGATGAAGTTTCGTGACGTCGAGATCCTGTCGGCGGCGGAAGCGCGGGCCAAGGTCGACGCGCCGTACCACGGGGCCATGTATGAGCCGCTTGGCGGCCACATGCATCCGCTGAACTACACGCTCGGCCTTGCCCGTGCAGCCGTGGCCGCCGGCGCCACCATCCATGAGAACTCGGTGGCGGTGAAGCTGGAGCGCGAGCCTTCGATCCGGGTCTCGACATCGAAGGGCTCGGTGCGGGCCAAACATGTCGTCTTGGCCGGCGATGCGTTGCTGCACGGGCTGGAGCCGCGCGTCAACAGTCGCATCATGCCGGTCGGCAACTACATCGTCGCCACCGAGCCGCTGGAGGGCAAGCGCAACGTCATCCCGGCCAATGTCGCGGTGTCCGACACACGCTTCGTCGTCAACTACTACCGCATGTCGGCGGACGGTCGGCTGCTGTTCGGCGGCGGCGAGCGCTACACCCCGTCGCCGCCGGCCGACATTGCCGGCTTCGTGCGGCCGCATATGGAAGCTACCTTCCCGCAACTGAAGGGTTGCCGCATCGACCATGCCTGGGGCGGGCTGGTGTCGGTGACGACATCCCGGCTGCCGCATGTCGGGCACTATGGCGAGGTCTATTTCGCACATGGCTATTCCGGCAAGGGCGTGATCCTGTCGACGCTGTCGGGCAAGCTGCTGGCCGAAGCGATCACGGGCGACGCCGCACGACTCGACCTGTTCTCGACGCTGACGCCGATGCCGTTCCCGGGCGGTACGGCGCTGCGTGGTCCGCTCTATGTGCTGGGCATGTTGTGGTACGCCATGCGCGACCGCATCAAGCACTGAGATTGCGGCTGGCGGGCGAGGATCATCGGGGACGATTGCATGCGTGTTTTCCAGTTCCCCGGCCGCTCGCCGGTTCGCGCCACGGAAGCGATGGCGGCGACATCGCATCCGCGCAAGGACGGCTGCGCGCTCGCCTACTCTCGACGCGGATTCAGAACCAGATCAGCCAGACGAGTTGCAGGATGACCAGTGCGATGGCGTCCCAGAAGATGAGCTCGCCGGTCGAGAACCAGCGCCTCGACTTGTTGAAAACATAGAACAGCCGCCAGACCAGCGCTGCGGCGGCCGGCGGCACCAGAGCGAGCAGCGTGCTCACGGCAGCCGTGCTCCCGACACGGCATCGAACGTGTGCAGCGCTGCTGGTGGGAAGCGCAGGTGCAGCGGTTGGCCGGGGTCGTAGGCGCGATCGTCATTCACTGTCCTGACGATCAGCGCGTTTGCCTCGCTCTTGGCGAAGATCAGCACATCCGGCTCGACCGGTTCGACGACGTCGACGGCGAAACGGATCGCGTCGCTTGCAGAGGCGTCGACGAGCTGGATCTGCTCGGGGCGGATGCCGAGCACGATGGGACCGTCAGGCTTTCCCGGCAGCGGGCAGGTAAAGCCGCTGGCGTGGAAGACGCCGTTGCGGATATCGCCGTCGAACGTGTTCATCGCCGGACGGCCGATGAATTCGGCAATGAAGCGGTTGGCCGGCCGGCGGTAGATCTCGCGCGGATCGTCATACTGGATCAGCGCGCCTTCGCGCAGCACCGCGACCCTGGTCGCCAGCGTCATCGCCTCTTCCTGATCGTGGGTGACGAAGACGAAGGTCTTCTTGAGCTCGCGATGCAGGCGCTTCAGCTCGGTGCGCATATGCAGGCGCAGCAAGGCGTCGAGATTGGACAGCGGCTCGTCCATCAGGCACAGGCTCGGCTGCCAGACCAGGGCGCGGGCGACCGCTACGCGCTGCGCCTGGCCGCCCGACAATTGCGAGGGCCGGCGGTCGAGATAGCGGGTGATTTCGAGCAACCCGGCCATGGCGCGCACGCAGCGGTCGAGTTCGGCGGCCGGCATTTTCCGGATGCGCAAGGGATAGGCGATGTTCTCGTAGACGCTCTTGTGGCTGTAAAGCGCGTAGTTCTGGAACACCATGCCCATACCGCGCAGGCGAGGCGGCAGATCGGTGACATCGCGACCCTCGACTAGGATGCGGCCGGCGGTGGGACGTTCGAGGCCGGCAAGCAGCCGGCAGGCTGTCGTCTTGCCGGAACCCGAAGGGCCGAGAAGGACGAGGAATTCGCCGGGCTCGAAAGCAAGGTCGAGCGCCTGCAGCGCCACCGTTCCGTCCGGGAAGGCCTTGGTGACGCCGTCGAAAACAATCGCCATGCAAGATCCCTTCAACCCTTGACCGCGCCGAAGGTGAGGCCACGGACGAGCTGTTTCTGGACAAGGAACGTGAAAAGCACGATCGGCAGCGTCGCCACGATGGCGACCGCCGCAACCTGTCCCCACAGCGTGCCGTGCGGCGTCACCAGCCCGGGTATGCCGACGGTCAGCGGCCGCCCGCCGAAGGCGACGAGGATGAAGGCATAGAGGAACTCGTTCCACGACAGGATGAAGCAGAGCACGGCGGTGGCGCCGATGCCGGGCGCGGCGAGCGGTGCGACGACGAAGAGGAAGGCGCCGAGCCGTGAGCGGCCGTCCATCATCGCCGCCTCGTCAATCTCCCTGGGGATTTCGGCGAAGAAGCCGCGCATCATCCAGACGACGAGCGACAGGTTGAAGGAGGTGTGGGCGATGACCACGGCGTAGATGGTGTCGATCAGGCCAAGCGAGGTGAAGAACAGGAACAGCGGCACGGCAATCGAGATCGGCGGCGCCATGCGGGTGGTCAGGAAGAAGAAGAACAGGTCTTCCTTGCCCGGAAAATCCGAACGGGCAAAGCCATAGGCGGCCGGCGCGCCGATGAGGATGCAGAGCACAGTCGAGGACGCCGAGATCAGTACCGAATTGATCGCCAGCGGCCAGTATTCCTTGTCGATGAAGACGGCTGGATAGTTGGAGAGCGTCGGCGTGAAGCTCCATTTCGGCACCGACGACAACAGGTCGACGCGGTTCTTGAACGAGGCCAGCACCATCCAGACGTAAGGCGTCAAGGCGACCACGACGGCGACCAGCAGTACCGCCCAGGCAAAGCTTTTCCAGGCGCGGTTTGTGGATTGGTCGATCATCGCCGCGCCCTCAAAACGCGGCCACTGGCTTGCGGCTCGACCAGTAGACGGCCTTGTAGAAGACCGAGCACAGGATCAGCACCACAAGATAGATCATGAAGGCGACCGCGGCGCCGTAGCCGAGATCCCAGTTGCGGAAATTGACGCGGTAGGCGTAGATCGAGACCAGCTCTGTCAGTGTTCCCGGACCGCCGCCGGTCATCAAAAACACCTTGTCGAATTCCTTGAAGGCGTCGATGCCGCGCAAGAGCAGCACCAGCGCGATGACGGGTCTGAGCAGTGGCAGCATGACGTCGCGAAAGATCTGGAACGGGTTGGCGCCGTCCATCATCGCGGCCTCGAACGGCGCGCGGGGCAGGCTCATCATGCCGGCCAGCATGATCAGGGTGACGAAAGGCGTCCACTGCCAGACATCGATGGCGATGATGGTCGGAAAGACCAGATCGGGTGCCGAAAGCACGGCAGCATTCTGCGCCAGCAGGCCGACCTTGCGCATGTAGAAGGTGAGCATGCCGAAATCGCCCTGCAAAAGCAGGCGCCAGATCAGCCCGACGGCGACCGGCGCGATCATCATCGGGATGAGCAACAGCGTGGTCAAAAGCCGCTGGCTGGCGACGAAGCGGAAGATCAGGAAGGCGAGCGCAAAGCCGAGCAGGAATTCGAGGCCCACGGCGATGACGACGAATTTCAGCGTCAGCAGGAACGATGCCCAGAAGAACGGATCGTTGCGCATCAGCTTGCGGAAATTGTCAAAGCCGACAAAGGCGCCGGCGTGGCTGGCATCGGCAAAGCTGAGGTCGGTCAGCGCGGTATAGACCATGTAGTAGAACGGACCGACCAGGAAGATGACGACAAGCAGCGTCGCCGGCAGCATCAGCAGCGGTCCTACCCCACGGTCGAGAAGCGGCATTCCGCGCGGCGATGGAGTGCGGTTCGTCACGGGCGTTTCCTGCGGACAAGAACGGCTACCCGCTTGTGCGGGTAGCCTCTGCGCGACATTTGAGACCTATCGTGCCGGATAGGTCATGGGTGCGCAAGAACCGAGCAATGTCGAGATGTCGGTGGCGGCGGTGTCGAGGGCAGCCTGCGCTTCCTTCTCGCCGGCGAGGTAGGACGACAGCTCTCGCACCAGTATGTCGGTCATCTCGGCCGATTGCGGCAGCGTCGCCTTCGGCACCGCATGCTCGTTGGCCTCCATCGAGGCCTTGGCGTAGGGCAGTTTCTGCACCTCCGCCGAGGCATAGACATCGGGCCGGCCCGAGGCGCCGCCATTGAGATGCTGTTCGAGCTGGCGATCATAGCCCATCATCCACTGGACGAAGAGGAAGGCCGCCTGCTGGTTCTTCGAATAGACGGGGATCAGGTAGGTCCAGCCCTCGACCTGGCCGATCTTGCCGCCTTCGCCTTGCGGCACGAGGTCGAAGCCGACCTTGCCGACGACGGTGGAGGCGGTGGTGTCGACCGACACGGCATAGTTGGCGTCGTTCCACATGATCAGCTCGGCGACCTTGGCCTGCTGCATCAGCGCCATGACGTCGTCCCAGAAGTAGTTGAGGCTGTCCGGCGGCGAGAATTGCAACAGGCTCTTGTAGTATTCGAGCGAGGCGACGGCCTTGGGGCTGTTGACGATGACCGGGCCGCAGGCCGAGCCGCTCTTCACGTCGAGCACGTCGCCGCCGAAGGAATAGAGGAAGTTGAGCCACTCATACCACAGCGCCTCGTGACGCTTGCCCTGCAGGGCGGTGCCGTAAAAGCCCTGGTCGGGACGGTAGAACCATTCAGCGATGTCGCGATACTGCTTCCAGTCCTTGGCGGGAGCGAGGTCGTAGCCATACTTGGCCTTGAAGCCTGCCTGCTCCTTGGGGTCGGCGAGCAGGTCCGAGCGATACCACATGAACATATTGAGCACGGTGAAGGGGAAGCCGTACTCCTTGCCATCATACCAGGAGATTTCGTGCCAGGCGGTCTGGTAGAGCTGCTTTTCCGGCTCGAAGGTCGGATCGCGCAAAGCCGGATCGGCCATCATCTTGGCGATTTCGACCAGATGGTTGTTGGTGGCGAACTTGCCGAGTTCGCGATGCGGCTGGATGATGACGTCGTAGCGGCCGCGGTGCGAATTGAGATCGAGCTGCACCTTGTTAACGGCTTCGGAATGCTCGTACATCTCGACTTCGACATGGATGCCGGTCTGCTTTTCAAACTCCGGCGCCATCTTCTTCAACGCTTCGAGCGGCGGCAGCGCCTCGCCGACCATGCGGATGGTTTGGCCGCTATAAGGCTTCGACGCCTCTTTCAGATCCCACGCGGCCGCTTGTGTGATTTGCCACATAAGGGCGGCGAGAACGAGGAGTCCGGATGCGGTACTCCCACGTATCAGCGGCTTGAGCATTCTTCCCTCTCCCTAGAAGTCGTGCCTGGCGGGCCGGCGCCCGTTCTGTCATAAAATGTGTGGCACTGCAAATTAAAATGTGGCACCTTGCAACAAATGGCTGGGAGATGTTAACAGACCGGCAGTAACCCGGCTTTCCCGACCAGGCGAGGGACCTTTCGGATGGACTTCATCTTCATGCTGACGCGAAACGATCGCACGGTCGAGGACTGCCTCGACCTGGTCGATCTGATCGAGCCGGTCGGTCTGAAGCATGTCGGCTTCAAGGATATTGGCGTTGCGCCGGATGTGCTGCGAAAGCTCGCCGGCGCCATTCGCCAGACCGGGGCCACCACCTATATGGAAGTCGTCTCGACGACGGCGGAGGCATGCCTCAACTCCGCGCGCATCGCCCGCGATCTCGGCATCCAACGCCTGCTTGGCGGCACCCAGGTCGACGAGATCATGGCGCTGCTGGAGGGGAGCGACACCGAATACTACCCTTTTCCGGGACGGCCGGTCGGCCATCCGACCAAGCTCGGCGGCTCCCCGGGAGATGTCGAGGCCGACTGCCGATCCTTTGCGGAAAAGGGTTGTGCGGGATGCGACATCCTCGCCTATCGGGCCACCGAAGCCGACCCGGCCGAACTGGTTCGCGCCGCCCGACGCGGCCTTGGTCCGTTGCGGCATCTGATCGTAGCCGGCGCGGTGGCCTCAGTCGATCGGATCAAGGCAATCAAGCAGGCTGGCGCAGACGCTTTTACCATTGGCACAGCGGTTTTCGACGGTTCCTATTCGCCGACGAAAGGTTCTATCCTCTCGCAACTGCGGGATGTCCTCGCGGATTGCGAGCGTGTCTAATGGCGGTTATCGGCATCGACCTCGGCACCCAGAGCCTTAAGGCGGTTGTGGTCGATGACGAGTTGCGGCTGCGTGGCGAGGCCTGCGTGCTGTACCAGCCGGCCTTCCCGGCGCCGGGCTGGGCCGAACAGAATCCGGCGCTGTGGTTCGCCGCGCTCCGACCGGCGGTTGCCGACGCGCTCGACAAGGCCGGGCTGGCGCCATCCGACATCAAAGGAATCGCCATTGCCGGACAGCTCGACGGCTGCGTCGCTGCCGATAGCAGCGGTCAGGCGCTGTCGCCGTGCATCATCTGGATGGACCGGCGCGCATCGGGAGAAATTGCTGGAATCGACCCGGACTTCATCCGCGAGCGCACCGGTCTCGTTCTGGACGCAACGCATATGGCGGCGAAAATCCGCTGGGTAACGCGCAACCTGCCCGAAGCGCACCGAGTAGCACTCTGGCACCAGCCGGTATCGTTCGTGGTCGCGGCTTTGTGCGGCCGTGCCGTCATCGATCACGCGCTGGCCTCGACGACCATGCTTTATGGGCTGAAGGAGCGCGGCTATGCCGGCGATCTGCTCGCCGCCTTCGACATCGATGCAGATAAATTGCCCGGTATCGACGATGCATCGGCGGTCGCCGGCGCCTTGACTGCGGCCGGCGCCGAGCTGACCGGCCTGCCTGTGGGCACCCCGCTGGCGGTCGGCACCGGCGACGATTTTTCTGCCGCTATCGGCGCCGGCGTTGTCGTGCCCGGTATGGTTGCTTGCAATCTCGGCACGGCGGAAGTGGTCGGCGCGGTGTCTGACACGCCTCGGCTCGACCTCGGCGGCCTGGTCGAGACGCATGGTTTTCTCAGCGACCGCTATTTCGTCTCCAACCCCGGATGGCTCTCGGGCGGTGCAGTGACATGGTTCCTGTCCACTTTCGGCGTCGATTCTCCGGCGGCAATGTCGGAGCTGGCGGCGACGGTCGTTGCCGGCAGCGACGATTTGCTGTTCGTCCCGGCACTTTCCGGCGCTATGGCGCCGCGCTGGATCGCCGAGGCGCGGGGCGCTTTCTACGGCCTTACTTCCTTCCACGGCAAAGCGGCCTGCGCGCGCGCGGTGTTGGAGGGCTGCGCTTTCGCCATGCGAGACGTTGTCGACCGGCTGGACGAACTTGGCATCGCCACCGGGCGCATCAGGCTCTCGGGCGGCGGCGCCCGCAGCCGGGTGTGGGCGCAGATCCGCGCCGATGTCAGTGGCAGGCCGGTCGAAATCGCCGACGCCGCCGATGCCGCTCCGATCGGTGCGGCAATCCTTGCCGCCACGGCCACCGGCCTTTCGTCCTCAGTGCAGCAGGCGGCCGAAAGTCTGAGCGGTGGCATCGAGACGATAGACCCCAATCCTTCGGCCAAGGCCGCCTACGACAGAAGTTACTGCCGGTATCGAACCCTGTTCGATGCCCTGACCCCGCTTCATGCTGACTGATTGAACGGCATCCCGATGTCCAAGGAAATGCTCGATAGTCTCATTGCCGGCACGCTGCCTGACCCGGATGCCGAGGGAATGCTGGCAGTGCCGCTGAAGACCATCGTGATCGGGCGCGGTCTCGGCGACGAGGCCGATGCGCTGGTCAAGCCGCTGCCGCTCGGCCGCAAGCTCGCTGTGGTCATGGATCCCGACACAAGGCTGGCGCTGGGTGAGAGGGTGTCGATCGCACTGCGTGGCAGCAGCGATGTCGACAAGATCATCTTGCCGCGCCATCCGCATCCGGACATGGACGCCGTGCGATCGGTGATCGCCCGCACGAAAGAGGCCAGCGGTCTGGTCGCGGTTGGATCGGGCTCGATCAACGACATCACCAAATATGCCGCGCATCTCACCCAAAAGCCCTATGCGGTGTTCGGCACCGCGCCATCGATGAACGGCTATACGTCGGTGTCGGCGGCGATTACCGAGGACGGTCTGAAGAAATCGCTCACAGCGAGCCTGCCGGTCGGTGTGTTCCTTGATCTCGACGTCATGGCGCGTGCGCCGCACCGGCTGATCGCCGCCGGCTTTGGCGATTCGATGGCGCGGCCGACCGCCCAGACGGACTGGCTGATGGCGCATCTGTTGCTCGGGACGCCCTACAGGCAGGCGCCGTTCATGCTTCTGGCCGAGGACGAGAAGACGCTGATCGCCAAGGCCGGCGAACTCAGGACCGGCGACCTCGCGGCGATGGAAGTGCTGGTGCGCACGCTGGTCATGTCGGGTCTCGGCATGACTTTGTGCGGCGGCTCCTATCCTGCCAGCCAAGGCGAACATCTGATCGCCCACTATATCGACATGCGCGGCCAGGGACTGCCCGAGGCGCATCACGGCGAACACATAGCGGTGACGACGTTGACAATGGCGCGGCTGCAGGAACGTGTGCTGGCATTGCCGGAGCTGCAGCTTGCGCCGTCCGCCGATACACCGGACCGCTTCATCGAGATCTTTGGCGAAACGCTTGGACGCTCCTGCTGGGCAGCGTTCAAGCCCAAGCTGCTCGACTATGAGCGGGCGACCGCCATCAACACCATGCTGGCCGAGCAATGGCGTTCGTATCGCGAAAGGCTTTCCCGCGTGGCCCGTCCGGCGCGCGAGATCGCGGCAGCACTGCGTGCCGCCGGTGCGCCGACCACGCCGCAGGAGGTCGCCATACCGGCTGCCTTCTACGACGAAGCAGTCGCCAATGCCCGGCTGATCCGCGACAGGTTCACTATGCTCGACGTCGCGGCCGTCTCGCTCGAAACGGTCGCAGCGGGAGCCTGAGCGGGTGCTGCGCCCGCTCGCCGACTTAACCGCCCTGGACCGGCGCAAGATCGCCGTCGTGCTGACCGACATAGACGACACCTTGACCGATAAAGGACGGCTGCCGGCAAAAGCCTATGCGGCGCTGGAGCGGCTGAAGCAGGCTGGATTCATCGTCGCGCCGGTCACCGGCCGGCCGGCTGGCTGGTGCGATCTGATCGCGCGGCAATGGCCGGTGGATGGTGTGATCGGCGAGAACGGCGCGTTCTATTTCCGCTATGACGACGCTGCCAAGCGGATTGTTCGCCACTACGCCAAAAGCGCTGCCGAACGGCAGGCCGATGCCGCACGTCTGCGCGAGATCGAGCAGACCGTGCTGCGTGAGGTTCCGGGTGCGGCGGTCGCCGCCGACCAGCCCTATCGCGAGACCGATCTGGCGATCGACTTTTGCGAGGATGTCGCGCCGCTGCAAAAAACCGAAGTGCTGAAGATCGTTGGTATCTTCCAGCGCTATGGCGCGACGGCGAAAATTTCGTCCATCCATGTCAATGGCTGGTTCGGCAAATACGACAAACTGTCAACAAGCCGGCTATTCTTGCGCGACTGTTTTGGTATAGACATAGACCACGACAAGGACAGCATTGCCTTCGTCGGTGATAGTCCAAACGATGCACCAATGTTCGGCTTCTTCCCCAACAGCGTCGGCGTCGCTAATGTGCTGGACTTCGCCGGCGAACTTCCGGCATCTCCTGCCTTCGTCACAAGCGGGCGCGGCGCGCAAGGATTTGCCGAGCTTGCCGACGCGTTGATTGCTGCAAAGGGAATGGAAGTGTCATGGATCAAGGCCGACTGACGAAGAAGGAGCGGCACGCGCTTATCCTTTCGGAAGTGCGCCGGTCGGCGTCCATTCGCATCTCCAAGCTTGCGCGCCGCATTGGCGTCGCCGGCGAGACCATCCGCCGCGATCTCATCGAACTGGGCGATGCCGGGCTCATCAACCGCACCTATGGCGGCGCGACGATCTCGCTGGTGACGACCGAACCGGTGATTTCCGAGCGCGGCCTGACCCTGGTCGACGAGCGCGCCCGCATCGGCCGCGGCGCGGCCGGCCTCGTCGAGAAGGGCCAGATCGTGATGATCGATGGCGGTTCGACCACTTATGAGGTGGCACGCAGTCTTTCGCAGCTGAAGCGCGACCTTACCATCATCACCAATTCCACCGGCGTGGCCTCGGTTGCCGGCGCCAATCCGACCTTCCGCGTGCTGCTTTGCCCCGGGACCTATGACAGCCGCGAAGGCAGCGTGCTGGGCGAAGACACGGTCGAGTTCGTGCGCCGCTACAATGCTGACGTCGCCATCATCGGGGCGTCGGGACTAAGTGCCGACGGTCCGAGCGACATGATCTCCGGCGCCGCGGCAGTCAAGCGCGCGATGATATCGCGTTCACTGTCGACGGTGCTGGTGGTGACCCACGACAAGTTCGGCCGCTCCAGCCTGGAACGCATATGCGGGCTTGACGACATTGCCGATATCGTCACCGACAGCGAACCGAAGACCGACCTGCGCACTGCTGCCGAACAGGCGGGCACGGAGCTGCATGTGTTTGCCGGCGACTGATCAGCAGTTGCCGCGGCCTACCCCGCAGCATCCCGGTTGGTCAGTGCGATGTGGCAGCAGCCGGAGCCGTGGCCCGGCGTCCAGGTGACATTGTCGAAGCGCACGCCCGTCGCCTCGAACAGGCCGCGGTCGAAAGCCCCGGCGATGCGGCAGAGCGTGGCGAGCTTTTCATCGCCGACACCTGCCTCGACCCAGGCGTCCTTCAGTGGACAGCGTTTCACCTTGAAGGCGATGTGGTCCGGCCCGCGCTCGACGTCGGTCGGATACATCAGGCCACCATCCGGGCTGATGGCCAGGAACGCTTCGCCGATGGCCGGCGCGTCGTTGGGTCCGAAGCGGGCGAAGGCTGTCGCCGCCACTTCCTTGCCGCGCTGTTCGATGGTCCGGATCATGATCGCCTCGGCTTTCTCCGCGCCCAGCTCGCCGGTCAGTTCATCGAGGAGCAGACGGTAGAGATCGGCGCGGTTGCGGAAGGCGGAATCGAGTTCTCGCGAGAGTTTTTCGGCTCGGGCTTCGGCGTCTGTCATGATGCGTCCTGTGTTCGGTTGAGTCTCGGTGCCGCCGCAACCAGCGCCTTGCCGATTGCCGATTGCGGCGCGTCGATAACGGCGCGGGCGTCGCCGCTCTCAGCGATCCGCCCGGCGTCGAGAAGGACGATGCGGTGGGCGATGGCCCGCACCACGCCGAGATCATGCGAAATGAAGAGATAGGCGATCCGTTCCCTGGCTTGCAGGTCAAGCAGCAGCTCGAGGATCTGTCCGCGCACCGAAACATCGAGCGCCGACACCGCTTCGTCGAGTATGATCAGCGACGGGTTCGTTGCGATGGCGCGGGCAATCGCCACGCGCTGGCGCTGGCCGCCGGAGACTTCATGGATGGCGCGTGGAGCGAGATCGGCCGTCAGCCCAACGCGCTCGAGCAAGGCAGCGATGCGGGCCGGACGCTCGGCGCGGGAAGCGATGGCATGGATGCGCAAGGGATCGTCGAGCACGCGCGCCACGGTGGCGCGCGGGTTGAAGGCGGCGAGCGGATCCTGAAACACCATTTGCAGGTGGGCTCGCCGCACACGCAGGGCCGCACCCCTCAAGGCCAGGAAGTCATCGCGTTCGAACTGGATGTTTCCGGCGTCGGGTTCGATCAGCCTGAGCACCAGCCGTGCGATCGTCGACTTGCCGCTGCCGGAGGGCCCGGCCAGCGCCAGCGTCTCGCCGGGTTCGATGGTGAAGGAAACGCCGTCGACGGCGGCGATGGTCGTGCCGCCACGGCGATAGCGCTTGGTCAGATCGGAGACGGCGAGCAAGGTCATGCCGGCGTCCGTCGCAGCAGCGGCTCGGCGTCGAGGCCGAGATGGGCGTTGAGCAGCGAACGCGTATAGGCGTGGCTCGGGGCATTGACGATTTGCGCCGTCGCGCCGATCTCGACCAGTCCCCCATGCCGGAAGACGGCGATGCGCTCGGCGAGTTCGGCAGCCAGCGCGATGTCGTGGCTGATGAACAGCAACGTCATGCCATCCTCCGCCACCAGTTGCCGGATCAGCGCGACGATCTCGCCTTGCACGATGGTGTCCAGCGCGCTTGTCGCCTCATCGGCGATCAGCAGTTTGGGTCCGGCCGCAATCGCGGCGGCGATCGCCACGCGCTGCTT
The DNA here is from genome assembly GCF_056403115.1 of Mesorhizobium sp. P3_A2. Lineage (NCBI taxonomy): Bacteria > Pseudomonadati > Pseudomonadota > Alphaproteobacteria > Hyphomicrobiales > Phyllobacteriaceae > Mesorhizobium > Mesorhizobium sp. P3_A2. The sequence goes on along the minus strand of NZ_JBFUGC010000004.1, from coordinate 505,068 downwards.
CTGGCCGCCGGAGAGCTGATGAGGAAAGGCGCGTATGGCGGAGGCCGGGTCGGGCAAGCGGACGCGTTCGAGCAGGTGCTTTGCCCTGGCGTAGGCTTGTGGCCAGTCGAGGCCGAGATGGGTGCGGACGACTTCGGCGATTTGTTTGCCGATCGTCATCACGGGGTCGAGGCTGGCGGAGGGATCCTGGAAGACGAAGCCGATGTCGCGGCCGGGGAGAGGCGCTCCGCCTCGAGAGGGGGGCGCGAAGGAATGAGACGATTCCGATTTGTGCCAATCGATGCGGCCTTCAACCTTGGCACTCGCAGGCAGCAACCCCGCAATCGCCAGCGCCAGTGTGCTCTTGCCCGAACCGCTTTCGCCGATGATGGCCAGGCGCTCGCCGGCAACGACATCTAGGCCGACGCCTTTCAGCGCCGTCACCTCGCTACCATCACGTCGATAGTGCACCGAGAGATCGCGTATCTCAGCCAGCGCGGTCACGACAGGCTCCTCCGCACGGCCGTCGTCTCGACTACGCCTTCGCCGGCGAGGTAGACGCCAAGCACGGTCAGCACGAGCGCGATACCTGGAACGATCGACAGGAAGGGCGCGGTGCGCAGAACGGTGCGGCCCTCGGCGATCATGCCGCCCCAGGTGACGCGGTTGGGGTCGCCGAGGCCGAGGAAGGAAAGTGCTGCTTCGGTGAGGATCGCGGCGGCGACGATCACCGAGGACAGCGCCAGCACCGGCGGCAGAGCGTTGGGCAGCACTTCACGGAAAGCGATCGCCATCGGATGCATGCCGATGACGCGAGCGCCGGCGACGTAATCGCGCTCGCGGATCGACAGTACTTCGGCCCGCGCCATACGCGCCGGCCCGGTCCAGGCGCCGAGCGCGATGGCCGCGACGACAATGCCGAGCGACGGGCCGACGACGCTGACGAAGGCCAGCGCCAGCAAGAAACTCGGCACGGTCTGGAAGGCATCGGTGATGCGCATCAGCACCTCGTCGACGAGGCCACCGGCAAAGCCGGCCAGCGTGCCGACGACCGCGCCGATGAAGAGCGCCGCCGCTGCTGCCGCCAGCCCGACCGTCAGCGAGGTGCGGGCGCCGTGGAACAATTCGGCCAGCACGTCACGGCCGAGCCGGTCGGTGCCGAGCGGCAGCGACCAGTCCTGAAACGGCGGCAGCAGGGCCGGACCGGCGATGGCTTGAGGGTCGCCGGGGAAAAGCAGCGACGCAAACAGCGCCATGGCGAAAAGCACCGCCAGAATGATCGCGCCGGCGACCGCTTCCGGCCGGCGCAGGAACCGGTTGAGCGCGCTCACGCGCCGGCCTCGCTGGCGCCGACGCGCGGGTCGAGAAAGGCGTAGGCGATGTCGACGGCAAGATTGATGGCGATGACCAGGACGGCGCTGGTGAGGATGATGCCGAGCAGCAGCGGTGTGTCGCGCGAGGCCACCGCCTCCTGCGCCAATCGGCCAAGTCCGGGCACGGCAAAAACACTCTCGATGACGACGCTGCCGCCCAGCATCTGCGCCGATTGCAGGCCGAGCATGGTGACCAGCGGCAAGAGCGCATTGCGGGCGACGTGGGCCAACACGATGCGGCGGCGCGACAGTCCCCTGGCGCGGGCGGCGAGGACAAAATCCTGCCGCCAGGCCTCGGCCATGCCGGCGCGCATCATGCGCAGATACAGCGCGAGATAGATGAAGCCGAGCGCGGAAACCGGCAGTACGAGATGGACGGCGATGTCGGCGGCGCGGGCGAAGCCGGTCTTGTCGGAGGCCAGGCTCTCGATGCCACCGATTGGCAGCCAGCGCAGGTCGAGGGCAAAGACGACGATGAGCACCAGGCCGAGCCAGAAGCCGGGCACCGCATAGAGCGCGAGTGAGCCGATGGACAGGAAGCGGTCGCGCAGACTGCCGGGTTTCGCGCCGGCATAGATGCCGAGCGCCGAGCCCAAGCCGAAGGAGAGTGCGGTGGCGCTGACCATCAGGAGGAGCGTGGTGGGCAGACGCTCGAGAATGACGTCGCGGATCGGCCTGGAGAAGGTAACGGACTGGCCGAGATCGAGGTGCAGCAGCGCCCAGAGATAGTTGGCGAGCCGGGTCAGTTCCGACTGGTCGAGGCCCCAGCGATGACGCAGCAATTCGATCATGCCGGCATCGCCGCCGGTCGAGACGATATAGGCGTCGACGGCGTCACCGGGCGCGGCTTCGAGCAAAAGGAAGGTGCCGATGATGACGATCAGCAGCACGAAGATGCTGCCGACGAGACGGCGGCGAATGAGGGTGAGGGCGCGGGTCATGGATGCCTTACCCTCCCCCTTGTGGGGAGGGTCGATCCGCGAAGCGGAGCGGGGTGGGGATTCTCGTAGGGCGCTACCCCCACCCCGCCGACCGGCTGCCGCTTTGCGGCACCCGCTCGGCGACCCTCCCCAAAAGGGGGAGGGTGGAGGTCAGCGCTATCCGGCGGGACAAAGCGGGGGCGCGAAGGAACTCTCATCCCTGATGATGAGCATTCGCTCAAACGATGCGCAAGCATCGCGTGTGGCTCGTGCTAGCTTGCCAGATATGTGTCCGCCCAGTTCGAAACCGCCCAGCGCGGATTGTTGGCGATATTGCCGACCGTATCCCGCGCGACGCTGATAAAACTCCACTCCGCCACGTTGATCAGCGGCAGGTCGGCGGCCACCTCCTTCTGGAATTCCTTGTACAGATCGGTGCGCGCTGCGGTGTCGAGCGTTTCCGATGCCTTGGCGATCAGCGCATCGAGCGCGTCGTTCTTGTAGCCGCCCTGGTTGGAGAACGGCACGCCGTCGGGAATGCCGCTTTGCACCAGGATGGTGGTCGAGATCGCGGGGTCGCCGCGGAACACTGGCGGACCGACGGCGAGGTCGAAGGCGTGGTCGGTGTAGACCGCCTTGATGTGCGCGGGCGCATCGTTGTTGACGATCTCGGCGTCGATGCCGATCGCCGCCAGCGCCTGGCGCAGATAGTCGCCGAACTGTTTGGTCTCGTTGAAATAGGGCGCCGGCAGGAGTTTGAGCGCAAAGCGCTTGCCATCATCGGCTTTGGCGTAGCCGGCCTCGTCGAGCAGTGCGTTGGCCTTGGCGACGTCGAACGGATAGGTCGGCACGTCGGCGGTGTAGAATTGCGGATCGTTCTTCGGCACCGGGCCGGTGGCGGTCGCGGCATAGCCGAGGAACACCGTCTTGACGACGAAGTCCTTGTCGATGGCATGCGCGATGGCCTGGCGCACCTTCACGTCGGCCAGTTCCTTGCGGCGATGGTTGATCTCGACCACGAGCTGGTAGGTGAGCCCCTCATAGCCCTTGGAGATGACCTTCAGGCCCGGCACTTTCGAGATGCGGTCGAGGTCGGCCAGTGGCACCGCGGAGAAGGCGGCAAGCTGGATCTCTTCGGCCTCGAGCGCGGCCGCGGCCGACGTGCGGTCGGGCAGCACCTGGTAAATGATCTCGTCGAGATAGGGCTCGTCCTTGGCCCAGTAGTCCGCGTTCTTCGTCAGCTTGTAATACTGGCCGGCCTTGTACTCCCCGAACTTGAATGGGCCGGTGCCGATGGGCGCATTGTTCGCCGGGTTTTCCTCGATCTTGCCGACCTCATAGATGTGCTTCGGTACCACGCTCGACAGCGCCGGCAAGGCGTTGCGGATCAGCTGGAACGGCGTCGGCTTGGCGAATTTGAACACGGCGGTGAGATCGTCCGGGGTGTCGACGGCGGCTAGGTCCTTGAACACGGTGCGGCCGAGATTCTGCAGCGGCTTCCAGATCTGCAGCGCCGAGAAGGCGACGTCGGCCGAGGTGAACGGCTTGCCGTCATGCCATTTGACGCCGTCGCGCAGTTTGAACGTCACGGAGAGCCCATCGGCGGCGCCTTCCCAGGAGAGCGCCAGACGCGGCTCGAGCCCATCCTTGCCGTCAAACGAGGCTTCGGCCAGCGTCTCGACGATCTTGCTGGAGATGAAGAAGACGCCATTGGAGGCGACGATCGCCGGATTGAGATTGCGCGGTTCGGAATCAGCAGCGAGCACGAGGCGGCCGCCCTTCTTCGGCGTCTGCGCCCAGCCAATCGCCGGCATGGCCGTGGAGGCCAGCAGCAAGGCCGACCCCGAAAGCAGCGTGCGTCTGGAAATATCTGACATGATCAACCCTCCGTCCTCTCCGCGACCCTGCCGGGCGCGCCAATCTCCCTCGGATACCAGCGGGTCCGCCGGCCTCCTTGTAGCGCCGATTATGGGCCTTGTGCGGGGTTTCGCCAGAGACGGATTTGGCGCATCGTTGCTTGGCTTTGAAATTTTCGTCCGCTGGACCAGTTAGAAGCGGTGGCCCCAACCGATCATCCTGGTAGGACCAGATAGGCTGGGTAGTCGACGAATGACGGCTTGGTGACTGGCCCGGTACGCCATTTCCCTGTTTCTGGCTGGACCAGAGTGAGCAAAATGGTGCAGATTTGATCGACAGCCAAGGGATCGGGCGCAACGCGACCGACGATCCCAAGCAATCAGGGAGAGAGAGAGATGAACATTGCCCCGGGCAAAACTGCCGTCAGCAATATCCCGTTCGACCAAGCACGGGTCGACCGGCTGATGGAGGAAGCCGGCATCGATGTGCTGCTGGCGACGTCCAAGCACAACACGCAATATCTGCTCGGCGGCTACAAGTTCATCTTCTTCGCCGCCATGGATGCGATCGGCCACAGCCGCTATCTGCCCGTTGTCGTCTACGAAAAGGGCGGGCCGGAGCATGCCGCCTATATAGGCAACCGCATGGAGGGTGCGGAACACCAGAACAACCCGTTCTGGACGCCGACGCTGCATGTCGCCTGCTGGGGCACGCTCGATGCCGCCAATCTTGCGGTGGAGCATATCGGCAAGATCGGCAAGGCGGGCGCGCGCATCGGCATCGAGCCGGCCTTCCTGCCATCGGACGCCTATGCGCTGATCCGCAAGGCGTTGCCGGACGCCAAGCTGATCGACGCGACCGACATGCTGGAGCGCATGCGTGCCGTCAAGACAGAGGCCGAGCTGGAGAAGCTGCGCATCGCCTCCGAGCTGATCACCGATTCCATGCTGGCAACCATCCAATGGGCGCGCGAAGGCACCACCAAGGCCGATATTATCGAACATCTGCGGCGCGAGGAAACCAATCGCGGCGCGCATTTCGAATATTGCCTGCTGACGCTCGGCTCCAGCCACAATCGGGCGGCGTCACCGCAGGCGTGGAAGAAGGGCGAGGTGCTGTCGATCGATTCCGGCGGCAATTACCATGGCTATATTGGCGATCTCTGCCGCATGGGCATTCTCGGTGAACCCGATGCCGAACTGGAAGATCTGTTGGCCGAGGTCGAGACGGTGCAGCAGGCGGCCTTCTCCAAGGTCAAGGCAGGCACCATCGGCGGCGACATGATTTCGCATGCGGAGGCCGTGCTGAAGAAATCAAAGGTCGCGCCCTACACGGATTTCTTCGCACACGGCATGGGATTGATCACGCATGAGGCGCCGTTCCTGATGACCAACCATCCGGTCACCTATGAAGGCACCTATGCGGCCAAGCCGCTGGAGACGAACATGGTGCTCTCGGTGGAGACGACCATGCTCCACCCGACGCGGGGGTTCATCAAGCTGGAGGATACGCTGGCGGTGACGGACACCGGTTACGTGATGTTCGGGGATAGGGCGCGGGGATGGAATAGGGGTGGGATTTCACAGGGCCGAAAGTAGGCGCCGCTCCTCATCCGCCTGCCGGCACCTTCTCCCCGTAGAACGGGGAGAAGAGAGCAGCTTTGGCGATTTGCGAAATCGTTGATGAAGGCATCTTTCTCCCCGTTCTACGGGGAGAAATGTCCGGCAGGACAATGAGGGGCTGCGCAACCCTATAAGAAGTTCATCACTGCCCCGCCGGAATCAGCCTGAAATCCGGCAGCTCCCGCAGCACCAGCTCCGGCCCGGCCGGCGAATAGACGACGAACAGTTGCATCGGGCCGTCACCGGTGTTCAGCGTCGAATGGAAACGGCTCTCCGGCACATAGATGGTGCAGCCGGGGCCGACCTTGGCGACGACCGGGTTGCCGCTCTCGTCCTCGACCATCTGCTCGCCATTCCCCGAAATGACAAAGATGATCTCCTCCGCGCCGGGATGGTTGTGGCGGGTGTGGCCCTTGCCTGAGGGCAGGTCGACGACGCCGCCGGAAAAACGCTCGGCACCATTCACTTCAGGTGCGACCGTCAGCGCCAGCTTGCCCCAGTCGAAGCCGAAGGCGCTGACGTCCTTCGGGTAGACAAACACCTTGCTCTTGTCGGTCATCTCTCATCCCTTCTTTTTCTTCTGGTCGTGCAGCGTCACGGCCTTGAAATCCGCCGTCTGCCTGGCAATCGCGGCTTCGGCCGGCAGCCGTTCCATCGAGCTTGCGCCATAGAAGCCGTGCAGGCCTTTGCAGCGGTCGAGTATGTAGCGGGCGTCGTCCGGCATCGAGATCGGGCCGCCGTGGCAAAGCAGGATGACATCCTTGCGTGCCGAGCGGGCGGCATTGGCGATGGCGTCGATCTGGACCACGCAGTCGTCCAGCGACTTCGCAGACGTCGCGCCGATCGAGCCGCCGGTCGTCACGCCCATATGGGCGACGATGATGTCGGCGCCGGCTCGTGTCATGGCGCGGGCCTCGTCCGGGTTGAAGACGTAGGGCGTGGTCAACAGGTCGAGCTTGTGCGCCTCGGCGATCATGTCGACCTCAAGGCCGAAGCCCATGCCGGTTTCTTCAAAACTTTGCCGCATGCTGCCATCGAACAGGCCGATCGTTGGAAAATTCTGCACGCCGGAAAAACCCATCGTCTTCAGCTCGGTGAGAAGCAGCGGCATGATGACGAAGGGATCGGTGCCGTTGACGCCGGCCAGCACCGGCGTCTTCTTCACCACCGGCAGCACCTCATAGGCCATTTCCTTGACGATCTCGTTGGCATTGCCGTAGGCGAGCAGGCCGGCGGCCGAGCCGCGTCCCGCCATGCGGTAACGTCCGGAATTGTAGATGATGATGAGGTCGATGCCGCCGGCTTCCTCGGCCTTGGCCGACAGGCCGGTGCCGGCGCCGCCGCCGACGATGGGCACGCCGTCGGCGATCATCGCCTTAAACTTCTTCAGTATGTCCTTGCGCGGTATGGCGGCCATGTCTGGGCTCTCACTGTCTGGCGATGTCGAGGAAGGCCACCGTCGCGGCCTTGGCAAATTCCGGGTCGTTGATGTGCAGCGGCAGCCGTGTCACGCGGCGCGTGGCGTTCGGCTTGATGGTGCGCTCGATGGCGTCGAACAGGACGGCGTCGGCTTCAGGATCGAAAAACGCGCCGCCCTCGATGTCGAGCGCCGAGACGCCTTTCTCCGGGATCAGGAAATGCACGGGACCGTCGCAACGGCTGAGCCTCTCGCCGATCCATTCGCCGATGCTGCGGCATTCGTCGGCTGTGGTGCGCATCAGCGTGACGTTGGGATTGTGCTCGTAAAACAGCCGGCCCCGATATTTCTCGGGAATGGTCGGCGGTGCCCAGAAATTGACCATGTCGAGCGCGCCGACAGAACCGACATAGGGGAGCTTGGTGCGAGCAATGGCGCCGAAGCGATCCTCGGTTGCCGGCAGCACGCCGCCGAACAGCAGGTCGCAGACCTCCGTCGTGGTGATGTCGATGACACCGGCGAGCAGGCCACTGTCGGCGAGCTTCTCCATCGAGCGGCCGCCGGTGCCGGTGGCGTGGAAAACCATGCAGTCGTAATTCGCGCGCAGCTGGTCGGCGATGGCTGTCACGCAAGACGTGGTGACGCCGAACATGGTGAGCCCGAGCGCCGGTTTGCCGGTGGCAGTCGGCGCCGGTTTCGCCGCCATGCCGGCGATGGCCTGCGCCGCATTGTGCAGCACCGTGCGGGAGAGCCGGTTCAGTCCCGCCATATCGGTCACCGAGGGCATCATGACGATGTCGGAGACGTCGACATAGGGTGCGGTGTCACCGGAGGCCAGCGTCGAGACCATGATCTTCGGGACGCCCAGCGGCAGTGCGCGCATGCCTGAGGTGACGATCGAGGTACCGCCGCCGCCACCGATGCCGATCACGCCGGATATGTCGTCGCGCGACTGGATGAAGTTGCTAAAGGCGACGCCCATGCCGGCCACTGCCGTACCGCGATCGTCGATGCCGAGCACGGCGCCGGCTCCGCCCGGGTGATGCGCGGCGACCTCGCTGGCTGGAACATCGACCGGCACGGTGGCGCCGCGCGTGCCGATGTCGACGCGGGCAACCGAACTGCCGGTGGCGGCAATCGTGTCGGCCAGGAAGGCAAGTTCCTCGCCCTTGGTGTCGGCGGTGCCCACCACATAGATGCGCTTCATCGCGTTCCCCGTCTTCGGTGTGCTGGGTCTGGCCGCGAAGGCCATTGCAATTTTTTGAGACGCGCGTATCGTATTGACATGGATGTCTCACGTCAACAAGCTGCAGCAGGCGACGACGCCAAAGAGGCTGCCGAACGCGGCCCGCGCGCCCGCACGAGACGGCTGATGCTGGAGACGGCGACGCGGCTGATGCAGGCGGGCGTCACGCCCTCGGTCAGCGAGGTCGCGGAGGCAGCTGAAGTCTCGCGCGCCACCGCTTATCGCTATTTCCCGAGCCAGGCAGCCTTGGTGCATGCCGTGGTCGACGAGGGGCTCGGGCCGATCCTGACCTGGCAATCGGCTTCGAAAGATCCGCAACGCCGCGTCGCCGAATTGTTCGACACGGCCATGCCGCGCATCGAGGCTTTCGAGGCAACCTTCAAGGCAGCGTTGAAACTGTCGCTCGACCAGTGGGCGCAGCGCCAGGCGGGCACGCTGGGAGGCGAGCCGCAGTTCACCCGAGGCCATCGCGTCCAGCTGTTGAAGGATGCTATCGCTCCGCTCAAGGGCCAGTTGCCGCCGCGCGAATTCAAGCGCCTGGCGCAGGCGCTGTCGATGATGTTCGGCGTCGAAGTGCTGATTGTGCTGAAGGACATATGGGGGCTCGACAGCCGCGGCATGCGGTCGGTAGCGCAATGGGCGTCGGGCGCCCTGGTGCGCGCCGCGATATCGGAATCGATGACAGAAGCGGATGCGGTTCGGCCGGCGGCAGCGGCGAAATAGCGCCAATCTGGTTCGACCAGATTTGGGCAACTATTGGTGATGTTAACCAGGATGTGGGTACCGAAACAAGGCTCTCCTATATCAAGGAGTAGGAAAATTAAGGGAAAACAGTCAGATACATGAGAAATCCGGTTATGCAAGCTCCGGCAGTGGTCCAAGAAAGAGCTTGACGGCTATCCAAAATTGGTAATACCAGATCAAGACAGAAAAAGCGGATCGAAAGTGAGTGCTGCGGTCCATTTTCCGGCAAAGCGAGGAGGCTTGAAACCGGAAAGGTGCGATCTCGGGAGGAACTACCAGGGTCGGCCCCGTTGCCGGCTCGCATGATACGGTAGAATGCGCACAAGGGAGGAAACATTATGCGCAAGACAATGACCAGCCTGCTTGCTGGTATCGGCTTAGTGCTTGCCTGCGGAACGTCCGTTTACGCGCAGGATAAATCGCTCACCATCTTCTGGGCGGAATGGGATCCGGCCAATTACCTGCAGGAACTCGGCAACGAGTACGAGAAGGAAACCGGGGTCAAGATCACGGTGGAAACCACGCCATGGTCCGACTTCCAGACCAAGGCCTTCACCGAGTTCAACGCCCATGGCGATGCCTACGATATGGTCGTCGGCGACTCGCAATGGCTCGGCGCCGGCTCCACCGGCGGCCACTATGTCGACCTGACCGACTTCTTCAACAAGCACAAGCTCGGCGAAGTGATGGCACCGGCGACGGTGAAGTACTATGCCGAATATCCGGGCGGTAGCAGCAAATACTGGGCGATCCCGCTCGAAGGCGACGCGGTCGGCTGGTCCTATCGCAAGGACTGGTTCGAGGACCCCAAGGAGAAAGAAGCCTTCAAAGCCAAGTATGGCTATGATCTCGACGTGCCGAAGGATTTCAAGGCGCTGCGCGACATCGCCGAATTCTTCTACCGGCCCGACCAGAAGAAGTATGGCATCGCCATCTACACCGACAATTCCTATGACGCGATGGCGATGGGCTTCGAGAACGCGCTGTTCTCGTATGGCGGGGAACTGGGTGACTATTCGACCTACAAGGTCGATGGCCACATCAATTCCGACAAGGCGATCGCCGCGCTCGATGCCTATCGCGAACTCTACACGTTCACGCCTCCGGGTTGGGCCAAGTCGTTCTTCGTCGAGGACAACCAGGCCATCACCGAGAACCTGGCGGCGATGAGCATGAACTACTTCGCGTTCTTCCCCTCGCTGATCAACGAGGCGTCGAACCCGAACGCCAAGAATACCGGCTTCTTCGCCAACCCCCCGGGCCCGAACGGCGATCAGTTCGCCGCACTCGGCGGCCAGGGTATCTCCATCGTCTCCTACTCGCAGAAGCAGGACGAGGCGGTGAAATTCCTTGAATGGTTCATCAAGGACGAGACCCAGAAGAAGTGGGCAGCCCTCGGCGGCTACACCTGCAGCGCCGCGGTGCTGAAGTCGCCCGAGTTCCAGAACGCCACGCCCTACAACAAGGCCTTCTATGAGACCATGTTCAAGGTGAAGGACTTCTGGGCGGTGCCCGAATATGCCGAACTGCTGCAGCAGCTCAACCAGCGCATCTATCCCTATGTGATCGGTGGTCCCGGCACCGCCAAGGAGACGCTGGACGCGCTTGCCGGCGACTGGAACGCGACCTTCAAGAAATACGGCCGCGGGCAGTAATCGACTTCTTCACGGAGGGGGCGATTGGTGCCTCCTCCGTTTTCTTTTTCAGAACCGGGAGCAGGGTCTTGGCGACCACGATGATCACCACGCTGGACAGGTCCTCGCGAGCCGCCGCACGCGGCCTCAGCGACATTTCGATCCGCAATCTCTTCATCATTCCGACGATCCTGTTCCTGATCGTCTTCAATATTTTCCCGCTGATCTATTCGCTGGGTTATTCCTTCACCGATTTTCGCGCCTCGACCAATGCGCCGGCGAATTTCGTCGGGCTGCAGAATTATCGCGACCTGCTCAACGATCCCTATGTCTGGTCGAATTTCGCCATCACGGCCAAATACGTCATTGTCTCGGTCACCGGCCAGCTGCTGGTCGGCTTCGGCGTGGCGATGCTGCTCAACCGGGATATCCCGCTCAAGGGCCTGATCACCACGCTCCTGCTGCTGCCGATGATGCTGTCGATGGCCGTTGTCGGCCTGTTCTGGAAGCTGCTCTACGACCCATCATGGGGCGTCATCAACTATGCGCTCGGGCTCGGCAATTTCGAGTGGCTGGCAGATCCCAAGATGGCACTCTACGCCGTAGCGCTGACCGACATCTGGATGTGGTCGCCCTTCGTCATGCTGTTGTCGCTGGCCGGCCTGTCGGCGGTGCCGAAGCATCTTTATGAGGCCGCCGCGATCGACCGCGCCGGACCGTTCTACACCTTCTTCCGCATCACCCTGCCGCTGGTGGCGCCGATCCTGATGATCGCGGTCATCTTCCGCACCATGGAAGCGTTCAAGACGTTCGACCTCGCCTACATCCTGACCAGCCAGCCGACGGCCGAGCTGATCTCGATCCGGCTCTACAAGATGGCCTTCCAGGAATGGCAGACCGGGCGCTCCTGCGCGATGGCCTACATCGTGCTGATCATGGTGCTGGCAATCACCAACATCTACGTCAAGTATCTGAACAAAGTGAAGGAGCGCTGAGATGGCAGCTGTGCGCACTTCTTCCGAAGTCGCCTTCAACCGCGCCGCAATCGTCGTTGTGCTGGTGGTGACGATCATCTTCCTGGCGCCGATTTACTGGATCGCCTCGACGGCCTTCAAGCCGCGCAATCTCGCCACCACGATCCCGCCGACCGTGGTCTTCCAGCCGGAGATATCGCCCTTCGTCAAGCTGTTCACCAAGCGCTCGCAGCTGCGCACGCCACCGACGCCCGAAGAATACGCAGCCGCCCCGTGGTGGGAGCGGGTCGTCTTCGACGGCGGCGAAAAGATCGTACGTGACGGCAAGGGCCAGGTGCAGTGGTCGGGCTATCCGAACCGCTTCATGAACTCGCTGATCATCGCCATCACGTCGACGGTGCTGGCGGTCGGTATGGGCACCTTCACCGCCTACGGCTTCTCGCGCTTCAAGGTGAAGGGGGAGGCGGACCTGCTCTTCTTCATCCTGTCGACGCGCATGCTGCCGCCGGTCGTCGTCGCCATTCCAATGTTCCTGATGTACCGCGCAGTTGGCCTCAACGATTCCCATGTCGGCCTGATCATCCTCTACACCGCCTTCAACCTCTCCTTCTCGGTCTGGCTGATGAAAGGCTTCATGGACGAAATCCCGAAGGAGTATGAGGAAGCAGCCCTCGTCGACGGCTACACCCGCATGGAAGCCTTCTTCAAGATCGTGCTGCCCGAGGCCGCCACCGGCATCGCCGCAACGGCCGTGTTCTGCTTCATCACGGCGTGGAACGAATATGCCTTCGCGCTGATCATGACCAACCGCCGCGCCCAGACGGCGCCGCCCTTCATCCCCAGCCAGGTCGGCTCCGGCCTGCCGGACTGGACGGTGATTGCAGCGGGAACCTTCCTGTTCCTGCTGCCGGTCGCGATCTTCACCTTCCTGCTCCGCAATCATTTGTTGCGCGGCATGTCGTTCGGAGCGATCCGCAAATGAGCTTTCGCGCCATCAACCAGAAATATCTCGAACCCGGCTCGCAGATCCTGATGGTGCTCGGCATCATCGCGCTTTGCCAGCCCTGGAACATGCTGTTGCATAGTTATGGCGTGACCATCATCCTGATCGGCCTGATCGGCTTCAACATCACTTCGAAGATCGCGCCGGAAGAGGAAGCCGGCACAGGCCATGGCGCGGACGAGCCGACGCGAAATCCGGGAGCACCGCATTGACCCAGATCGAGCTTCGCGGCGTCCAGAAATTCTTCGGCGCCGTCCAGGTCATCAAGGACCTCAACCTCAAAATCGATGACAACGAATTCATCGTGCTGCTCGGCCAGTCCGGCTGCGGCAAGACGACGACGCTGCGCGCCATTGCCGGGCTGGAGACGATCGATGGCGGCGATATCCTGATCGACGGCAAGCCGGTGCAGCACCTCAAGGCCGCCGACCGCGACATCGCCATGGTGTTCCAGTCATTCTCGCTCTATCCGCATATGAGCGTCTACGAGAATGTTGCTTTCCCCTTGAGGGCAACGCGCAAGAGCAAGGCTGAGATCGACCAGGAAGTGCGCTCGGTCGCCAAGACGCTGCAGATCACCGACCTCCTGGCCAAGAAGCCGTCGGCGCTGTCGGGCGGCGACATGCAGCGCGTCGCCATCGGAAGGGCGCTGGTGCGGCGCCCCAAGGCGATGCTGATGGACGAACCGATCGGCGCGCTCGACGCCAAATTGCGCGAGGAGATGCGGGCCGAGATCAAGCGGCTGCACATCAAGCAGGGCTCGACCACCATCTATGTCACGCATGACCAGATCGAGGCGATGAGCCTCGCCGACCGCATCGTCATCATGCATGAGGGCGTGTTGCAGCAGGTCGGCTCGCCAGACGAGGTCTATTCGCATCCGGCCAATCTGTTCGTGGCGCAGTTCGTCGGCAGCCCGGTGATGAATGTCGCCGATGCGTCGGTCGCAGAAACAGCGTCCTCGGCCTCGGTCACCGTCGGTGGTGCTGCCGCCGGCTTCGAATTCCCGCGGGCGCTTTTGTCCAAGCTCAATGGCCATGCCGGCGGCCAGCTGGCGCTCGGCATACGGCCCGAAGGCGTGCTGGTGCGCCATGAAGCGGCGGAGGGCTTCCTGCCGGTCGAGACGCAGATCGTCGAGCCGCTCGGTTCCTTCGACATTGTCGACCTCAAGGTCGGCTCCGAGATGCTGCGCGCCCGCACCAAGAGCGGCTTTGTCGGCGGCCCCGGCGAAAAGGTCTTCGCCAGGATCGATCCGACGCAGGCGCATTTCTTCGACACGGCAAGCGGCAAGTCGCTCGAGGTGAGGCTCTGATGGCGCATATCCAGCTCAAGAATATATCCAAGAGCTTCGGCAACCATACCGCGCTGACCGGGCTCAATCTCGAGATCGCCGATGGCGAGTTCTTCGTGCTGCTCGGCGAGACGGGAGCCGGCAAGACGACGACGCTGCGCATGGTCGCCGGCCTCGAAAAGCCGACGGAAGGCCAGGTGTTCATCGACGGCGTCGATGTCGCCGACTGGGGTGCGGCCGAGCGCGACGTGGCGCTGGTGCTGCAGCAGTATTCGCTCTACCCGCGCTATACCGTGCGCGAGAACCTCGAATTCCCGCTGAAGCCGAAGATCCGCCGGCTGCCGGATGCCGAGATCAAGGATCGCGTTGCTCGGGCGGCCAAGACACTGCGGATCGAGCATCTTCTCGACCGCAAGACCGATCGCCTTTCGGGCGGCGAGATGCAGCGCGTCTCGATCGGCCGCGCCATCGTGCGCAAGCCGCGCGTGTTCCTGATGGACGAGCCACTTTCGGCGCTCGACGCCAAATTGCGCGAGGCGCTACGGACGGAGCTGAAGAACCTGCAGATACAGCTCGGCGCCACCTTCCTGTTCGTCACCCACGACCAGATCGAGGCGATGTCGATGGGCGACAAGGTCGGCGTGTTGAACCACGGCCGCATCGTCCAGACCGGCACGCCGCACGAGATCTATAACAATCCGCGCGATACCTATGTGGCGAGCTTCGTCGGCTCGCCGCCGATGAACCTCATCGACGGCCGGCTGGTGGATAATCGCGCGGTGATGGCGCCGATGAATTTCGAGCTGCCGCTTTCAGGGGGAGCCAAGACGGGCAGTGCGACCGACGGACGCCCGCTCGTCTTCGGCATCCGTCCGGAAGACGTCTATCTGGAGAGTGGTGCACCGGTCGAGGCGCGCGTCCACGATGTCGAGAACCATGGCGTGGAAAAGATCCTGACCCTGCGGGTCGGCGACACGACGCTACGCGCCACCGTGCCGGCCAGGACCGATGTGGCGATCGAGCAATCGGTGCGTTTCGCCTGGAATGCAGACAAGGTCGTGCTGTTCGACAAGGGCAGCGGCGTAAGCCTGCGGCACGCCAGCTAGGTTCTCCTGCAGACTTAAGCCGGCGCTAATCCGCTGGCGGAAATCTGCAGGCGCCTTCTATTTCTGGAAATAGGTCTCGTAGGGCGTGTCGTTGATCAGCAGGATCACGCACTCCGTCTCCGACAGGCAGGCGTCGTCGTGCATCTCATTGGTCTTTTGGGTCCAGTTGGACCCTGGCGGCAGTTCGACCTTGGTCGCTTCGCCGCCCTCCATCTGCCAATGCGCCCACAGTCCCTTGATGACCACCGCGCGGTAGTCGGCGGTGTGCGCATGGACCGGCGCGCGCCAGTTGCCGGGAACTTTCAGCAACGTGCCCGCCGGGCCTTTGGCCCGCTCGCCCCATAATGGGCCAAGGCGATGCGGCTGGCTGGCAGCGGCCCGACGGTCATCACGGTTGTCGGGCCGTTGTTGTGATGAGAGGTAACCCACTGTTCAGACCGAGCGGCCGTCGAAGTCGAAGATCGACAGGGAGGATGGGTCGATATCGGCGACGCAGTTGATGTTGATATAGGCACTGCGTTCACTGCCTTCGCGAAGATCCTCGGCAAAGGGATGAATGCCGCAGGTGCGGCAGAAGCGATGCGCCATTGCGTGATTGCCGAATGTATAGGTGCCGAGATCGTCGCCCCACGCCAGCACCGTCAGGCTGTCATGCGGGATGGCGGCCAACAGCGCACCCTTGCGCGAGCAGATCGAGCAATTGCACCGCACCGCGCCGGTCAGCTCCGCCTTGAATTCGAACGCCACCTTGCCGCAGTGGCAGCTGCCTTTGTACAGCATCAGTCTCTTCCTATCGCTGGCAGGTGCAAAGGCACGCTGGCCGGGTTATCCCTTCCGCAGGCCTAACCGGCCGCTTGAACTCTCTGTGCTTGCTTTAAAGACGTTGCATCCTGGCGGAGTCCGACATCGACATGCAATCAATCCGCGATCATCTCGACATCATCCTGTCACGTCTTGCCAATCGCGCGGCAGACGAGAGGGTCTACACCAAAGTCTATGCCGAGGCGGCTCGGGCGGCGGCCGATGCCAGCGATGCGCGCAAACGGGCCGGTGTGAGCCTCGGGCCGCTCGATGGCACCATTGTCTCGATCAAAGATCTGTTCGATGTCGCGGGCGAGCCGACCACGGCCGGTTCGCTGATGCTGAAGAATGCGGCACCTCCCCTGTGGGACGCGGCAATCGTCAGCCGGCTGCGGCAGGCCGGCGCTATCATCATCGGCAAGACCAATATGACCGAATTCGCCTTCACCGCGATCGGCGACAACCTGCACTACGGCACACCCGGCAATGCGGCCGACGCCAGCCGCATTCCCGGCGGTTCGTCATCTGGCGCCGGCGTCTCCGTGGCCGAGGGCACGTGCGACATCGCCATCGGCTCCGACACCGGCGGCTCGGTGCGCATACCGGCATCGCTGAATGGCGTCGTCGGCTTCAAGCCGACGGCGCGGCGCGTGCCGCTGACCGGCGCCTATCCCCTGTCCGCGACGCTGGATTCGATCGGGCCGCTCGCGCTGAGCGTCGCCGCCTGCGTGGTCGCCGATGCCGTCATGTCCGGGGACGAACTCCCGCCGCTGCATCTGCCGCTGTCACTTGCCGGGCTCCGCGTTGGCGTCCCGCGCGGTGTGCTGTTCGACGAGACGGAGCCGGAGGTCGCGGCAGGCTTCGAGCGATGCTTGCGTGCGCTGGAGCAAAGCGGCGTGCGCGTCGTCGACCTGCCGATCGACGATCTTATTGCCGAGATGCGCACGGCGACCAAACGCGCCTCGATCGCGTCGATGGAAGGTGCCGAGGTTCATGCCGACTGGCTGTCCATCGGTGCATCGGTGCCGGTGGACCCGCATGTCAGCGGACCGCTTTCGCGGGCACTCGCCATTCCTGCCTCAGTCTATATCAGGACCATCCGCCGCCGTGGCGAACTCGCCGCTGCCATGGCTGAACGGCTGGCGTCGATCGATGTCCTTGCCCTGCCGACCGTGCCGATTGTCGCGCCCTTGATCGCCACCATGGCCGGCGACGAAGCGTTGCGCAACAAGGCCGAAGGCCTGCTGTTGCGCAACACCCAGGTCGCCAACCAGTTCGACCTCTGCGCCATCTCGCTGCCGATGCCTGATATGACGTTGCCGGCCGGGCTGATGCTGGTGGCGCCCGGCCATGACCATCATTTGCTGCGCATCGCGGCTGAGGTCGAAAGGCTGCTCGGGTCGTGACTGGCGTCAGCGCGCCGCGCAGCGCTTGCGCTCGGTTTTCCTGGAAGCGCGTTCGATGTTGGTAGCGACCAGCATCGGCAGATCGTTCGCCTCACCGCGATGCTGGATCGATCCTCGAACGACGAGCTTTCCTGCATGGAGCTTGTCCGAGAGGTCAGGTGCCGATCTGTCCAGTGGCGGCAATTCGGTGGTGTTGAGAGAAACGCCTTTAATGATCTTGCCGGTGGTCAGATCGAGCGCATTGCCCGACGGGCAGGGCGCCATCATGCAGACGATCCTATTGCTGCAATAGACATAACTGCTGTCGGCCCGAGCGATCGACGGCAATGCCGTGATCGAAGATGTGACGATAGCGAGGAGGGTGGGGCGAAGACTGGACATGGTTCAACGTCGCGGAGAATTGGGGCGAAAGCGCGATACGGTTCACGTGTCGGCCGGAAACCGCCTGCGGTAGTGCTCGACCACGTCGGGATTGCGTAGATTGACCGGCAGCCGGTTGGCCAGCACCAGCAGCGTTTCGCCGGCAGCACCAACGCCCATGCGCATCATCGACTGCTCGGTAATGCCCGCCATATGCGGGGTGACGATGACATTGTCGAAGCCGAAATAGGGGTGATTTGCCGGCAGCGGCTGCGTGGCAAAGACGTCGAGCGCGGCGCCGCCAATGCGGTCCTTGCGCAAGGCCTCGATCAGCGCGTCGTCATCGATCACGGGCCCGCGCGAAATGTTGATCAGCAGCGCATCCGGCTTCATGCGGGCGATGCGTTCGCGGTTGATCAGACCGCGCGTTTCCGGCGTCAGCGGGCAGCACAACACGATGATATCGCTCTGTTCGACCAGCGCGTCGATCGACAGGAAGCCGATCCTGTCGGGGGCCGGCTGCATGCTGCGCGTCGTCGCCACCACGTTGAGACCGAAGCCGTGCGCGGCGATATGGCCGACCGCCTGGCCGATGGCGCCGAAGCCGATAATGCCGATGGTCTTGCCGGCGAGTTCGCTGGCATGGCTGGCGTGGTCGCGGCCGGCATTCCAGCCTTTGGCGCGCAAGTCGCGGTCGACCGAACGGAAGCGGCGAAGCAAAGCAAGCGCCGCGAACATCACATATTCGGCGACCGAGCGCGCATTGACCGCCGGCACATTGGCGACCAGCACGCCGGCCGCGGCGGCGGCCTCCATCGGCACCATGTCGAGGCCGGCGCCGTGACGGACTGCCGCCCGAAGTTTGGTCGCGTTTTCGAACAGCGCCGGCGGCAGTGGCGCGCGCACGATGATGACGTCGGCGTTCTTCGCTTCCGCGGTCAGTGTTTCGGCGTCAAGCGCGGAGGCGACGACGAGTTCGCCGGCGCCGACCAGCATGGCGGAGGCACGCGGATGCAGCGTGTGCGTCGACAGGATTCTGGGCATGGAGCTCTCGTTCTTAGTCGCAATTCCCAAGGGAAAGCGCTGCCCGCTTTTCCCGGGAAAACCGTTTCACACTTTTCCTGGAATTGCTCTAGACCTTTTCGAGCGTGGAGTTTTTCTGCTCCACGCCGCGGCCCTCGATGATCCCCTTCCAGTAGCTTTCCGCGCCTTGCAGATGGGCGCTCATCAGCGCCTGGGCGAGATTGCCGTCGCGGCGCAGCAGCGCCTCGTAGATCTGGATGTGCTCGGCATGCGAGCGCACTGAGCGCTCGGGGTCGTTGAAGTAGATCGGCAGGCGCAACTCGCCCATCAGATAGTAGACGCTGCAGATGTTGTGGAAGACGCCGTTCTTGGTTGCCCGCACGATTTCGAGATGGAATTCACGGTCCTCCTTGGCGAGACCCTCGCCGGCGGCGATGCGCTCCTCCGAGGCTTTCAGGATCTCGCGCAGGCGTTCGAAATTCTCCTCTGTGGCGCGCGAACAGGCGAGTTCGGCGGCCTTGATCTCGTGGATCTTGCGCAGTTCGACGGTCTCGTAGATCTGCACCGGATCGAGCGGCAAGCCCGCGCGGGCGAAAAGGGCCAAGGCTTCTACGCTGGCCTGCCTGGTGTCGACATAGATGCCGGATTTGGCGCGGCGCTCGACGATGCGCATGGCTTCGAGAATGGCCAGCGCCTCGCGGATCTGGCCGCGGCTGACGCTGAAATGCTCCGCCAGTTCGCGCTCCGAGGGCGTGCGGCCGGTCTCCTTGTCCGAATGGGAGAACAGATAGGCGGCGAGTTCGGCGAGAAGGTTCTTTTCTTTCATCGTCAACTGCGTTGCGCGTGCGCCTCCAGGAACCGCTCCGAAATGGTGAATCCCAGACCCGGCTTTTCAGGGATCGCTATCATACCGTCTTTTGCTTCGACAGTCTCTTCGACAAGATCGTGGATCATCGGGTTGGCGCCGAGCGAATATTCGACGGTGAAGCTAGCCGGCGAAGCAGCGCAGACATGCAGGCCGGCAAAGAAGCAGGGCGCGCCGGCCCACAGATGCGGGGCAAAGCGCAGATTGAAGGCGCTGGCGATGGTGCCGATCTTCATCGCCTCGCTGATGCCGCCGCAAAAGGCCGGATCGGGCTGGAAGATGTCGGCCGATTTCAGCACGGCGAGATCGCGGAAGGCGTAGCGTGTCGCCTCGCTTTCGCCGGTGGCGATCGGGATCGAACCCGAAGCGCGCACCTCGGCCATGCCTGCTTTGTCGTCCGCGATGACCGGCTCCTCGAACCAGGCGAGATCGAGATCGCTGGCGAGGTGGATGAACCGCTTGGCTTCGGCCACCGTATAAGTGCCGTGCGCATCGACCATCAGTTCGACATCCGGGCCGAGCGCTTGTCTGGCGGCACGGACACGGGCAGCCGAGATATGCGGGGCGCCGTCCATGGCGCCGACGCGCATCTTCAGCGCCTTGAAGCCACCCTTGGCGATGTACGATTTGAGCTGCTCGCCGATGGCGTCAGCCGCGGCCCAGCCGCCGGAGGCGTAGGCCTGCATGCGATCGAGCTTGCGGCCGCCGATAAGCCGCCACACGGGCTGTCCGAGCGACTTGCCGAGGATATCCCACAGCGCAATGTCGACGGCGCTGATTGCCGCCACGCTCATGCCGCGCCGCGCCAGTTGCGGCATGGCGTGGCCGGCATGCGCGGCTGTCTCGTGGCGCACGCCGTTGTAGAGCATCTCCCAGATGATACCGATGTCGGCGGGGTCGCGGCCGATCAGCTGCGGCCCGACCTCATGATTCAGCATGTGGACCAGCGCACCATAGCTGCCGGCGCTGCCGGCGGCGTTCTTGCCTTCGCCCCAGCCGACCAGCCCGTCATCGGTCT
The DNA here is from genome assembly GCF_056403115.1 of Mesorhizobium sp. P3_A2. Lineage (NCBI taxonomy): Bacteria > Pseudomonadati > Pseudomonadota > Alphaproteobacteria > Hyphomicrobiales > Phyllobacteriaceae > Mesorhizobium > Mesorhizobium sp. P3_A2. The sequence goes on along the minus strand of NZ_JBFUGC010000004.1, from coordinate 484,429 downwards.
CGATGCGCAGGATGGCGGCGTCGAAAGTCGTCACCTGGCCGAAGTCGCTGCGATGCTGCTTCGCGACTTCGATCGGTATGCGGACCCACCAGGCCTGGACATTTCTGATGCGCATGGTCATCCCCGGCCCCGCCGCCGGCAGGCGGAAGGGCGCCTCCAAATCGGATCGGCTACTTGATCAGCGGCAACAGCGTTTCGGCGGTGATGCGCATCTGGTCGGTGTAGAATTTCTCCGTCAGCACGCTGGAGCCGTGATCCTGGATGAACTTCAGCTGTTCGGGAGAAATGTCGACCGGGTGGCGCTCGACCATGTCGGGATAGGGCGCGGCCGGCGTGCGGTCGACTGGCGCGACGAACTCGTTGGTCAGCGCGCCGTCATAGCCGACTTCCTTCAGCGTCTGCACGATCCGTGGCCAGTCGATCTGGCCGAGGCCGGCGGCGAAGCGGTTGTTGTCGGCGACGTGGAAATCGAACAGGCGCTTGCCGACCTGGCGGATGGCGTCATAGACGTTAAATTCTTCCATGTGGATGTGGTAGGCGTCGAGGCAGACGCCACATTCGGGGCTCACCGCATCGGCCAGGGCGAGGGCCTGCGCGCCGCGGTTGAACAGATAGGTCTCGAAGCGGTTGAGCGGCTCGACGGCTATCTTGACGCCGACTTTCTTGGCATGGGTGAAGCATTCGCGGGTGGCGTCGACCACCCACTTCCACTCCTCTTCCTCTGTGCCGTCCGGCACCACCTTGCCGACGGTGGCGGGCACAAGCGTAATGATCTCGCCGTCGAGCTCGCTGATCATGGTCAGCACGTCCTTGACGTACTGCACCGAGCGTTCGCGCTGACCCTGGTCCCTGGCGGCCAGGTTGCGTTCGCCAAGCATCAGCGTCACAGCACCCCAGCAGCGGATGCCGTGTTCTTTCAGCAGCGCGCGGGTCTCGTTGGTCTTGTACTGCTCGGGCTCGCCGGAAATCTCGATCGACTCGTAGCCGAATTTCTTGATGCGCTTCAGCGTCACCTCCAACGGCTCCGCGCGCATCCAGTTGTGCGTCGAAAGATGCATGGTCTATCCTTCCCAGAATTCGTCTGTGCCAGTTCGCCTGCGACGCGCCTTGCCGAAGCGCGTCTCATGATTCCTCCCCAAGGCGCTCCAGCATTTTTATGCAAACTGGTTCGACCAATTGGGCCTGAATGGAGGTCTACAGCAATTTTTGTCACGCGGCAAGAACTGCCGCTGTGCGATCGCGACATCCATTTACTGTATTGATTATGCTTGCATATGTTCCCCATTTTGGGGTGCGTCGGCTGCTGCTCTTGCGAGTCAAATGGCTTGACCCATTTCCGGTATTTGGTAATACCAGAATGGCAAGTCGAGAATGCACATCACAAAAGACCAAAGAGGCTGGCCCTGCTTTCATCAGGCGCTATGCTTGGTCCCTGGAAAAATGAATTGGGAGGATGCCGATGCCGTCGACAATGAAGGGTCCGGGGCTGTTTCTGGCGCAGTTCGCGGGCGATGCCGCGCCATTCAATTCGCTGGCTTCGATCACCAAATGGGCGGCCGGTCTCGGCTACAAGGGCGTGCAGATCCCGACCTGGGACGCACGCCTGTTCGACCTCAAGAAGGCGGCGTCTTCCAAGGCCTATTGCGACGAGGTGAAAGGCATCTGCGCTGACGCTGGCGTCGAGATCACCGAGCTGTCGACGCATCTTCAGGGACAGTTGGTGGCGGTTCATCCCGCCTATGACGCGCAGTTCGACGGCTTCGCGCCGGCCTCGGTGCACAACAACCCGAAGGCGCGGCAGAAATGGGCGGTCGAGCAGATGGAGTTCGGCGCCAAGGCGTCGAAGAATCTGGGCCTCAAGGCCTCGGTGACATTTTCCGGGGCGCTGGCCTTCCCTTACCTTTACCCGTGGCCACAGCGGCCGGCCGGGTTGATCGAGGAGGCCTTCGCCGAACTTGGCAAGCGCTGGAAGCCGATCCTCGACGTCTATGACGAGAATGGCGTCGATGTCGGATACGAGATCCATCCGGGTGAAGATATCTTCGACGGCGCGACCTTCGAGATGTTCCTCGACGCGGTCGGCGGCCACAAGCGCTGCAACATCAATTACGACCCGTCGCACTTCCTTTTGCAGCAGCTCGACTATCTCGAATTCATCGACATCTATCACGAGCGGATCAAGGCGTTCCACGCCAAGGACGCCGAGTTCAATCCGACGGGGCGGCAAGGCGTCTATTCCGGCTACCAGAGCTGGACCAACCGCGCCGGCCGCTTCCGCTCACTGGGCGACGGACAGGTCGATTTTAGCGGCATATTCTCCAAGCTCACCCAGTATGGCTACGATTCCTGGGCGGTGTTGGAATGGGAATGCTGCCTCAAGCATCCGGAAGACGGCGCGGCCGAAGGTGCGCCCTTCATCCAGCACCACATCATCCGCGTGACGGAAAAGGCATTCGACGATTTCGCCGGCGGCACAACCGACAAGAAGATGCTGCGTGCGATGATGGGAATCTGACCGGCTTCGCCGGCAGTGGCAGACGCCAAAAGCAGAACGCACAAGACGAGGGAGACGATCATGGTCGGCGCATCGAAAGCTGAAACGGGAGGCGGCCCGATCCGCTATGGCATGGTCGGTGGCGGCCAGGGCGCCTTCATCGGCGCGGTGCATCGGATCGCGGCGCGCATGGACAATGACTTCGTGCTGGTGGCCGGCGCACTGTCGGCCAATCCCGAGCGCGCCAAGGCATCGGCCGCCGAACTCGGTCTCGACCCGGCGCGTTCTTATGCGTCCTATGCCGAGATGGCCAAGGCCGAGGCAAAGCGTCCCGACGGCATCGAGGCGGTGGCGATCGTCACCCCCAACAATGTGCACGTGCCGGCGGCGAAAGCTTTCCTCGAAGCCGGCATCCACGTGATCTGCGACAAGCCGTTGGCGACGACTTTGGCTGAGGCCAAGAAGCTTGCCGCGCTGGTCGAAAAGACCGGCAAGGTGTTCGTGCTGACGCACAATTACACCGCCTATCCGATGATCCGGCAGGCGCGCGAGATGGTGGCCAAGGGCCAGCTTGGCGATATCCGCATCGTGCAGTCGGAATATCCGCAGGATTGGCTGACCGAAGACCTTGCCGCCACCGGCCAGAAGCAGGCGGCGTGGCGCTCCGATCCCAAGCAGGCAGGGGCGGGCGGCGCGCTCGGCGACATCGGCACCCATGCCTACAATCTCGCCCGCTTCGTCTCGGGGCTGGAACTCGATTCCTTGTCGGCCGATCTCGATGCCTTTGTGCCGGGGCGGCAGCTCGACGACAATGTCAACGTCATGCTGCGCTTCAAACCGGTCGGCAAGATGCACCCGGCCAAGGGCATGATCTGGGCAAGCCAGGTGGCGCCCGGCCATGAGAATGGGCTGAAGTTGCGCATCTATGGCTCGAAGGGCGGGCTGGAATGGGTTCAGGCCGACCCGAACTATCTCTGGTACACGCCGTTCGGCCAGCCCAAGCAGCTGCTGACCCGCAATGGCGCCGGCGCGCTGCCGGTCGCCGGCCGCGTCAGCCGCGTGCCGTCGGGGCATCCGGAAGGCTATCTCGAAGGCTTCGCCAACATCTACCAGGAAGCCGCGCGGGCGATCCGGGCTGCACGCAAGAAGGGCGGCAAGCCGGGCAAGGATGTGGTGTTCCCGACCATCGAGGACGGCGTCGAAGGCATGGCGTTTATCGAAGCCTGCGTGAAGTCGTCGAAGAAGAATGGGGCGTGGACGAAACTTTAGGCGGCGCCTCCCCCTCACCCGGATTGCCAGCCGAATCGCAAAGGGCAATTCGGGGCAATCCGACCTCTCCCCGAGGGGAGAGGAGGAGGTGGCGCCGACGCCAAGTCTCTTCTCCCCTAGGGGAGAAGGTGGCCGCGAAGCGGCCGGATGAGGGGCAAGGCGAAGCTGGACGAGTGAGACCAGCGCGCCGTCACATGGGGAGGGAATGTCGATGAAAATCGGCATGTGTATGTTCTTGTGGACGACCACCGTCTCGAAGAAGCATGAGGCGCTGCTCAGGGACATCAAGGCGACAGGCTTCGACGGCGTCGAAATCCCGGTCTTTGCCGGTGTGCCTGACGACTACAAGAAGCTTGGCGATTTGCTCGACCGCATCGGGCTGGAACGCACGGCTGTCACGGCGATGGGCGATCCGGCGATGAATCTGATCTCGCCGGACGCGGCGACCCGCAAGGCTGGCATCGACTACATGAAATGGGCGATCGACTGCAGCGTGGCACTCGGTTCCGACAAGCTGAGCGGACCGCTGCATTCGACGCTCGGCGCCTTTTCCGGCAGTGGGCCGACCGCCGCGGAGAAAAAACGCTCTGTCGCCTCGCAGCGCGCCATCGGTGACCATGCCGGCAAGAGGAACGTCACCATCGGGCTGGAGGCGCTCAACCGTTTCGAGTGCTACCTGCTCAACACGATGGCCGACCTGTCAGAGCACATCGACGCCATCGACCGGCCGCACATAAAGGCGATGTACGATACCTTCCACGCCAATATCGAGGAGGCCGACCCGATCGGCGCCTATACCAAGCACCGGCGGAACGTCGTGCATATCCATATTTCGGAGAACGATCGCGGCGTACCGGGGCGCGGCAACATTCCCTGGGCCGAGACGTTTTCGGCGATCCGCAAGAGCGGCTATGACGACTGGCTGACGATCGAGGCGTTCGGGCGTTCGCTGAAGGATCTCGCGGCGGCGACCAAGGTGTGGCGGGATTTTTCGGAGAGCCCGGAAGCGGTGTATCGCGAGGGGTACAGGCATATCCGGGATGGGTGGAGGAAGGCGGCGTAGGGTGTGCCGATATTCAGGTGAGGCCGGCCTGCAAATGGCGGCTTCCTGCGCTTCCGGTGCTCACGTACTTTGAGTACGCTCCGCTCCGGTTCTCGGAAGCCACCATTTTCGACTCGGCCTGACCTGAATCTCAACACACCCTGAGGCGCTGCACCGATCAACCCTGATCGGCCTGGATCCTGTTGTAATCATGGATCGTCCGGCTGAGCCTGCGGCGCAGGAAGTTCGAGATGTTGTCGAAGACGAAGACGACGAACAGCGTCAACAGCACCATGTAGAAGACGTTGGCCCAGTTGGAATTGGTGCGCATCGCTTCCCACAGTTTCAGGCCGATGCCGCCGGCGCCGACGGCGCCGATGATGGTGGCGCCTCTTGTGTTGGATTCCCACTGGTAGAGCGTCTGGCTGATGAAGACCGGGATCACTTCCGGCATGACGCCGTAGCGCTGCACCAGCAGGCCATTGGCGCCGGTCGACTTGATGCCTTCGCGCGGCTTGTCGTCGATGTTTTCCAGGCTTTCCGAATAGGTTTTGCCGAGCGTGCCGATCTCGGTGAAGAAGATCGCGGCGCTGCCGGCGAGCGGGCCGGGGCCGAAGGCGCGAGTAAAGAACAGCGCCCAGATCAGCATGTCGACCGAGCGCATGAAGTCGAAGAAACGTTTGAGCACCTGGCTGAGCAGCCCGCTCGGCGTGATGTTGCGTGCGGCGAAGAAGGCCAGCGGAAAGGCGACGAAAGCGCCGAGCAAGGTGCCGAGAAACGCCATGACGATGGTCTGCAGCAGTTTCGTCCAGACGTCGCCGTGCTGCCACTGCGCATTGTTCCAGATGTTGTCGCCCGCCAGAGCGAGGTTCGAGGTGCCGGGCTTCAGTTCGGGTCCCGACCAGATCAGCGAGATCACTTCACCGGCCGATTTGCCGAAGAAGGGCGAGCGCGTGTCGAAGACGAAATTCGCCCAGCCGAGGAAGCGCTTGCGCACCTTCACGCGATCGACGGTGACGCGCACCTCGCCGACAAAGCCCATCTTGGCGACGATCTCGTCGTCATGCGCGGTGATCCAGTCGGGCACCGGCCCCGAAATCACCGGCTTGCCGCTGGTCAGCGCGACCGGCACCGTCTGGCCATTGGCGACAATCGTCGCCCTGGTTTTGTCGAAGGTGACGGATTTGGCCCGGCCGTCGATCAGGACCGTGAAGGTGCCGTCCGCATTCCGGACGACCCAGTCGGGATTGGGGTTGTCGCCAAGGGCGGAAAAGCGCGGATATTTCGGCGTGATCACGGGCTGGTCGAGTCGGAATTCCGGCTGCAGATCGTAGCTGATCCATTGCGACAGGAAGAGCGGCAGGCGCTCCCAATGCGATTCCCGCATCACTTGCGGCAGGTTGAAGAACCACAAGGCGTAAATGAGGTAAAGCACGGTGCCGGCGACCAGGAACAGCGGCCAGAAGCGCTGGTGGAACGGGCGATGGAACACGTGCGGATAGCGATCCTCGATGGCTTTGATCTCGTCGACAGTCATCGCCATAGTCAGGCCCCGCCCATCAAAAAGGCTTGCTCGCCAACCAGCTTGCGGCGCAACCAGGCGGAAAACTGGTCGATGATGAAGATGGTCGTGAACAGGAGCAGCACCAGCGCCAGCGTCTTGGCGCCGAAGCCGCGCGAGATGGAGAGCTTCAATTCCTCGCCGATGCCGCCGCCGCCGACGGCGCCGATGATGGTCGAGGCTCGTACGTTAATTTCGACGCGCAGCAGCGTGTAGGACATGAAATTGGGCAGCACCTGCGGCAGGTCGGCGAAACGCACCCGCTCGAACCAGTTGGCGCCGACCGCTTTCAGGCCTTCCTCGGCGCGCATGTCGATGTTCTCGTTGATTTCGTAGAACAGCTTGCCGAGCGCGCCGATCGAGTGCAGGCCGATGGCGATGATGGCGGCGATCGGCCCGGTCGAGACGATGGCCGCGAACAGGCCGGCAATGACGATCTCCGGAAAGGCGCGCAGCAATTCCATGAAGCGCTTGACGACGAGCCGCAGCACGGGATGCGGCGTCAGGTTGCGCGCGGCGATGAAAGAAAACGGCACCGCGAAGATGAAGCCGATGAAGGTCGAGACCAGCGCCACGTTGACCGTGGTCAGCATCAGCTCGAAATATTCGGGGATGTAGAAGCCGCCCCAGATGTAGACGCGACCGAGCGGGAAGTTGAATTCCTGGGTGCCGGTGTCATGTGGGGAGGCAATGTCGAACAGCGCCCGCCAGACGTCGTTCCAGTCCTTGGGGATCAGCCAGCTGAGGAAATCGAGGATGTGCGGCAGCCGGTCCCAGAAGTGGCCGGCGTTGGCCTCGTCGGCGAACCACATGCTGGAAAGCATCGCGGCAAGCAGCAGGCCGACGCCGAGCACGGTGTAGAGCCGGCGCAGCGATGTCTGGCGTCGCCAGGCATCGGCCGTCTGGTGAGGGGCGCCGGAGGGGGCTGTCACGGAAAGGGTCATGATCGGAGATGCAAAAAGGGCGGTGCTTTGAGCACCGCCCTTTCGATTTCGCCGTTAGCCGCCGATGGCTGCCTTACGGGCTTCGACGATGACGCTGTAGAAGTCAGGCTTGACCGGGACGTAGCCGGTGAAATCGCCGCCCTCGACGCCTTCGAAGCAGGCCTTGTCCTTCATCGGCAGGTCGGTGAAGAACGCGGTCAGCTTGGCGGTCATGTCGTCACCGAGTGCGGTGCGCACGACCAGCGGGCCGTTCGGGATCAGGCCCGAGCGCCAGACTTCGACGAAGTCGTTGGGGTCGACGGCGCCCTTGGCGACTTCCTTGTGGAAGGTGCCGGAGGTGTAGCCGTTCTTGAAGTCGCCGATGCCCGAGGAATCGTCCACCGCCACGTCGACCTTGCCGTCGCGGACAGCGAGGATGTTGTTCTCATGGCCGCCATTGAACTGGGTCGAGGCGAAGAAGGTTTCGTTCGAGGCGCCGGTGTCCTTCGGGATCTGGGTCAGCGGGATCAGGTAGCCCGAGGTCGAATCCGGATCGGCGTAACCGAGCTTCTTGCCCTTGGCCGACTTGATGTCGGTGATGCCGGAGGACTTCAGCGCCAAGCCGATCGAATAATAGCCAGTGGCGCCGTCGGTCTGCTGGGTGGTGAGGATCGGGGTGACCGCCTTCGGGTCCTTGATGTAGACGCTGGCGTAACCGGAAGCGCCGAGTTCGGCGAAGTCGAGCGTGCCGCCGAGCAGGCCCTGGATGACGCCGTCATAGTCGGCGGCCGGGAACAGCGACACTTTTTCGAAGCCGAATTCGGTCTTCAGGTGGTCGGCCAGGCACTGGTAGTTGCGCAGACGGTCGGTTTCGTTTTCACCGCCGAGGATGCCGACGCGGAATTCCTTGAGGTCGGCCGCGTGGGCCATGCTGGTTGCCATGGCGAGCACCGATACGGCGCTGAATACCATCTTCCTGAACATTTTATCTCTCCTGTAAGTTCCGGCCCCGCGCCGGCAGCGTTCTTAATTTTTGCAGGTGCCCTTGACGCGGGCTGACGATCCCAGTCGCTCAGTTCTTGTCCATGATCTTTTCCGAAAACCGGTATCCACTTTTCGGGATCATGGATCAGTACCCGGGGAATGCCGGCTCGAGCGGGCTGGCGGATGCTTCGATCTTTTGCTTGTAGGCGATGCTGGTCGAGGTGATGGCCTCGGAGATTTCAGCGCCATTGCTGTCGGCGCCATAGACCTGGCGCACCGCTTCGCGGTTGAGCTCTTCCGGCGCGCCGTCGAAGACGACCTTGCCGGCGGCCATGCCGATGATGCGGTTGCAATAGGCCCGCGCAGTGTCCAGCGTGTGCAGGTTGGTGACGACGGTGATGCCCTCGCGCAGATTGATGTCCTGCAACGAGTCCATCACCACCTTGGCGTTGAGCGGGTCGAGCGAAGCGATCGGCTCGTCGGCGAGCAGCACCTTCGGTTGCTGCATCATGGCGCGGGCAATGGCGACACGCTGCTGCTGGCCGCCGGACAGCGTGCCGGCGGGCTGAAGTGCGGTGCGGGCGATGTCGAGGCGCTCGAGCGCTGCGACCGCCTCGGCGCATTCGGCGCGGGTAAACATGCCCAGCAGGTTGGAGACGGTCGAGCGGTGATTGAGCCGGCCGAGCAGAACGTTGGTCAGGACGTCAAGGCGCGGCACAAGGTTGAACTGCTGGAAGATCATGGCGCAATCGCGCTGCCAGCGCCTGAGCGGCGAGCCGCGCAGCCGGGAAACCTCGGCGCCGTCAAAAAAAATCGACCCCTGGCTGGGGTCGATGAGACGGTTGATCATGCGAAGAAGAGTGGACTTGCCGGCGCCGGAGCGACCGATGATGCCGACCATCTGGCCCTGCGGGATCGACAGGTCGATGGCGCTGACGGCGGTGTTCTTGCCAAATCGGCGGGACACGCCGCAGATTTCGAGCGTTGCTGACATGGCTTAACTTTCAGTCCGGTCGCAGTTTGAAGGTCTGTTAACCCTCGCTAGCGCAGCCGCATGAACCTGCGGTGTCGGATTGATGTCAGTTTTGTTACCGCCCACAGACCCGTGCGCCGGTGGTGCTGCCGCTGGTCAGCCAAGCACCAGCAACTCCTCGAAATGGTTCATGTCCTTGAAGTTGCAGAAGGCCGGCGGCTGCAACTCGATCATCGGCGCCTTGCGGGCGAACTCGGCGAGACTGTCGTCGAAGAAGTCCTGCCAAGCGGTGGCCCTGTCGTCGGCGAGGCGCTGGGTCGGGTAGGCAAAGGTGATGTGGAAGGCGTAAGTGTCGTGATCGGGGTGGCGGTAGCCGAACGGTACTGACAGCGCGTCGCGCCAGGCGCTCATGACGCGCCGGTCCTCCTCGGTCGCGCCGGCAACGGTGAGTCCGGTCGGCACGACCTCGATGACTTCGACCTTGAACGGGCCGCGGCTCCGGAAGCCCTTCAAGCGCTCCAGATAGAGGCTGGTCATGGCGTCGATGCTGGTGTCGAGCGGCACGTCCTGCGGCCAGTAAGGCAGGCGGCGGCGATATTCGATTATGCCCTGGAACAGCGTCATGTGCAGGCTGGAGATGGGCGTGAAGGCGAGCCGGTCGGCATCCGGCATGGCGCGCATGCGCTCGCGCACCTCGATGACCACCGCTTCGGAAGGCGACCCCTTCACGAGATGGCTGACCACCGTGTTGCCGGGTTCGAGGAGGAAGTTGCCCGATGTGTCGTAACGGGTGCCGAGATGCACCGGTGGCGCCGGATTGGTGCCTTCGAAGAATCCGGCAAGCGAGGGTTTGACTGTGGCGAGCATGAGCGATCTCCTTGGGGAGATGGCGTCCTGTCCGAGTCATGTGTCAAGGGTATGAAACCCGCACACCTCTACTACAGCATGCGGTGCATCACGAAAGCGTCGACATATCCCAGCCGCGGATGGTCGAATGTTTGCGGTATCGTTCCGACAATGTCGAAGCCCAGCCGACGCCACAGCTTCACAGCGCGCTCGTTGCTGCTGATGACGAAGTTGAACTGAATGGCGCGGAAGCCGCGCTCGGCAGCCTGCTGCAACGAATGCAGGCACATCGCCGTGGCGACGCCTCGACCGCTCGAAGCCGCCGACGTGACGTAGCCGCAATTGGCGACGTGTGCGCCGCCGCCGCGCTGGTTGGCGTGGAGATAGTAGCAGCCAATCACGTCGCCGGCTTCCTCCGCGACGAACACATCGTGCCCATCGGAAAACCAGTAGCCCAGCGCTTGGTCGCGGTTCCAGTCGCGGGGCAGTGCATAAGTTTCGCCGGCCCGCAGGACGGGTTCGAGAATGGACCAGATCGCATCAGCGTCTGCCGGTGTTGCGGGACGAATGGTTGGCACGGTCAAGAACCCGTGTGGGATGGATCAAAGCCAGGTTGCGGCTAGGATGCCGAAAAAGATCAGAACAACAAAGGCTGTCACGATTCCGGGCTGCATGCCAGAGGCCGGAGGTGCGGGAATGTCCCTTCGCAAGGGCTGCATGAAACCCTCAAACATCCCGTATATTAGCATTGGCGCTTTTTCCTGAACACCGGCGAAAACGCGCGAAGGGTCGGCGCTAACCGCCGTATTTTTCCAGGAACGCCTCAGCCTCTAGCTCGCGAAAATCGTCGAGCGCGGCGCGCAGCCTGGCATGGTCCCAATCCCACCAGGCGAGTGCCTGGTAGCGCTCCGCCGTGCGGCGGTCGAAGCGCTCGCGGATCGGCTTTGCCGGCACGCCGCCGACGATGGTGTAGGGCGCGACATCCTTCGACACCACTGCACCGGCGCCGACCGCCGCGCCATCGCCGACCGTCACGCCGGGCAGGATGGTCGAGCCGTGGCCGAGCCAGGTGTCGTGGCCGATGGTGACGCGCTTGGCACGCCGCTGGGCGAAGAATTCGCTCTCATGCTCAGCGTCGTCCCAATAGTCGGAGGCGCGGTAGGTGAAGTGATGCAGCGTCGGGCGCCAGGTCGGGTGGTTGGTGGCGTTGATGCGCACGCTTGCTGCAATGTTGGAAAACTTGCCGATCGTCGCGCACCAGACGGCGCAGTCCTGCATCATGTAGGAATAGTCGCCGAGGATGCTCTCGGACACCCGGCTGCGGTCGGCAATCTCGGTCCAGCGTCCCAGTGTCGAGTTCTCGACCTGGGCTGTTGCGTGGATCAGCGGCGCCTCCGACAATTTCCTGCTCATGCGGCGATTTTTCCGGCGGCGAAAGAGGTGACGTCGATGATGCGATCGGCGACCGCGTCACGCACATCCAGGTCGTGGAAGATGCCGAGCAAAGCGACGCCCGCCGCCTTTTTGGCGGCGATGAGCGCAACAACGACATCGCGGTTTTTGGCATCGAGCGAAGCGGTCGGCTCGTCGAGCAGCAGCACCGGATGCTCGGTGATGAAACCGCGCGCGATGTTAACGCGCTGCTGTTCGCCGCCGGAGAAGGTCGCCGGCGGCAGCGCCCAGAGTTTTTCTGGCAGATTGAGCTGCGCCAAAAGCGACCGCGCCTTCGTCCGCGCGACCTCGCGCTCCTCGCCGCGCTCGACCAGTGGCTCCGCCACGACGTCCAGCGCCGAGACGCGCGGTACTGTGCGCAGGAACTGGCTGACATAGCCGATCGTCTGGCGGCGTACCGAGAGCACCGTGCGCGGGCTGGCCGTGGCGAGATCGATCAGGCCGCCCTCGTGCTGGACGATGATCTGGCCTTCATCGACGGCATAGTTGCCATAGAGCATTTTCAGGATCGAACTCTTTCCGGCGCCCGAGGGGCCGCCGAGCACGGCGCATTCGCCGGCCCTGATCGAGAACGAGACCCCGGCGACAACCGGCAGCTTGATGCCGTCGCGCAGATGCATGGTGAAGCTCTTGGCGACGTCGGAGACAACGAGGGGCGTCGGCATGGTCACACCTGGAGGATCGAGGAAACGAGAAGCTGGGTGTAGGGCGCGCGCGGGTCGTCGAGGACGCGGTCGGTGAGACCGCTTTCGACGACGCGGCCGTCCTTCATCACCATCATGCGCTGCGACAGAAGCCGGGCCACGGCGAGGTCATGGGTGACGACGATGGCCGCCAGGCCGAGATCGGTGACCAGGCCGCGCAACAGGTCGAGCAGGCGCGCCTGCACGGAGACATCGAGGCCGCCGGTCGGCTCGTCCATGAACACCAGGCGCGGGCCGGTGACGAGGTTGCGGGCGATCTGCAGGCGCTGACGCATGCCGCCGGAAAAGGCGCGCGGCTCATCGTCGATACGGTCCTCGTCGATCTCGACCCGAGACAGCCAGTCGACAGCGGTGGCGCGGATCATGCCGTAATGGCGGTCGCCGACCGCCATCAGCCGCTCGCCGACATTGGCGCCGGCCGACACCGTCATGCGCAATCCGTCGGCCGGGTTCTGATGGACGAAGCCCCAGTCGGTGCGCATCAGGAAGCGGCGCTCGGCCTCGCTCATGCGGTAGAGCTCACGGAACTGGCCGTCACGCATGCGGTAGCTGGCGGTGCCGGAAGAGGGCAACAGCCGCGTCGACAGGCAGTTAAGCAGCGTCGTCTTGCCGGAGCCGGACTCACCGACGACAGCCAGCACTTCACCCGGCCACAGGTCGAAGGTGACGTTCTCGCAGCCGACGCGCGAGCCGTAGAATTTGGACAGCGCCGAGACGCGCAGCAGCGGTTCGTCGGTCATTGCACCGGCTCCATGGTTTCCGAGGCGAGATGGGTGTCAGGGGCAAGGTGGCCGCGATGGCCATCAGCGCGCCGCTTCTCGCAATGGTCGGTGTCGGAGCAGACGAACATGTGGCCGCCATGGTCGTCGAGGATGACCTCGTCGAGATAGACATTCTCGGCCGCGCACAGCGCACAGGGCTGGTCGAAGGTCTGCACCTCGAACGGATGGTCCTCGAAGTCGAGGCTGACGACATCGGTGAAGGGCGGCACCGCGTAGATGCGCTTTTCACGGCCGGCGCCGAACAATTGCAAGGCCGGCGAGCGGTGCATCTTGGGATTGTCGAATTTCGGCGTCGGCGACGGGTCCATGACATAGCGGCCCTCGACCTTGACCGGATAGGCATAGGTGGTGGCGATGCGGCCGTGCTTTGCGATGTCCTCGTAGAGTTTCACATGCATGAGGCCGTACTCCTCCAGCGCATGCATCTTGCGGGTCTCGGTCTCACGCGGCTCGAGGAAGCGCAGCGGCTCGGGGATCGGCACCTGATAGACCAGAACCTGCACGGCGCTCAGAGGGTGTTCGGGGATGCGGTGGCGGGTCTGGATGATGGAGGCGCTGGCAGTATCGGTAGTGACAGCGACATTGGCGACCTTCTTGAAGAAGGCACGGATCGAGACGGCATTGGTGGTGTCGTCGGCGCCCTGGTCGATGACCTTCAGCACATCGTCGGGGCCGATGATCGAGGCGGTGACCTGGACGCCGCCAGTGCCCCAGCCATAGGGCATCGGCATTTCGCGCGAGGCGAACGGCACCTGATAGCCGGGGATGGCGATGCCCTTGAGGATCGCCCGGCGGATCATCCGTTTGGTCTGCTCGTCGAGATAGGCGAAGTTGTAGGTGGCGATGTCGGTCATGGCGATCACATCCACATTGTGCTATCGGATTGGCGTCCAGGACGCGGAAACAGCGGCGAAATCGGATGACCCAGACCGGTTGGATACATCTCGGAATTCTGTTGCTGGCGTTCGTTGGCGTGGTTGCCTTTGTCCTTCGGCGTGCGATCTTTCCGGTGGCAAGCGAAGGTTCCGACAATTCCGCCAACTGGTATGGCGGCGGTGGCTACGATGGACATAGTGGACACCACGATGGGAGTGGGCACGCGGGGCACGGCAGCGGAGACAGCTGAAATCATTCGGCGGCCTCCTTCTTTTCGTCCACGATGCCCGGGTTTTCACGCGCCTCGTATTCGGCGCGCATGCGGCGCACGAGGTCGAGTTCGGCCTGGAAGTCGACATAATGCGGCAGCTTCAGGTGCTCGACGAATCCGGTCGCCTGGACATTGTCGGAGTGCGAGATAACAAATTCCTCGTCCTGCGCGGCCGCGACAACATCCTCACCGAGTTCGGTGGCACGAAGCGCGCGGTCGCAGAGCGCCATGGCCATCGCCTTGCGCTCGCTCTGGCCGAACACCAGGCCGTAGCCGCGGGTGAATTGCGGCGGCGCCTTGGCCGAGCCCTTGAACTGATTGACCATCTGGCATTCGGTGACGCGAACACGGCCGAGCGGCACGGCGAAAGGCAGTTCCGGCACGTCGAGCTCCAACTCGACCTCGCCGATGCGGATCTCGCCGACAAAGGGATGGTTGCGGGCATAGCCGCGCTGGGTGGAATAGCCGAGCGCCAGCAGGAAACCTTCATCGCCACGCGACAGCGCCTGCAGCCGGATGTCGCGCGCCATCGGGAATTCCAGCGGCTCACGGGTGATGTCGCCGGGAACATGGTCCTGCGGCATCTCGCCGTCCGGCTCGATCAGGCCTTCGCGGGCAAGGATCGCCGAAACGCGCGGCATCGCCTCCGCTTCACCAACGCGCTGCAACGGCTCGGCGACATCGGCGCCGGCGGCAAGCTCGGGGTCGAGCAGCCGGTGGGTGTAGTCGAAGGTCGGCCCAAGCAACTGGCCGCCGGGCAAATCCTTGTAGGTCGCCGACACGCGCCGCTCGACCAGCATGGCGCCGGTGTCGATAGGATTGCTGTAGCCGAAGCGCGGCAGCGTCGTGCGATAGGCGCGCACCAGGAAGATCGCCTCGATCATGTCACCGCGCGCCTGGACGATGGCGAGCGCGGCCAGTTCGCGGTCATAGAGCGAGCCTTCGCTCATCACCCGGTCGACGCCGAGCGCCAGCTGTTCGACGATCTGGTCGAGGCGCAGTGCCGGC
The DNA here is from genome assembly GCF_056403115.1 of Mesorhizobium sp. P3_A2. NCBI lineage: Bacteria > Pseudomonadati > Pseudomonadota > Alphaproteobacteria > Hyphomicrobiales > Phyllobacteriaceae > Mesorhizobium > Mesorhizobium sp. P3_A2. Next base: position 469,244 of record NZ_JBFUGC010000004.1, on the reverse strand, counting down.
ACCGAACGGTCGCCGCGCCGGCGGTCGGCGAGCAGGCTGTGGGCATTGGCAATGGCAGCTTCGCCGCCTTTTACCGCGACATACATCTACGCCTCCATCGTCTTGATGCGCGTCGTGCGCGGCAGGCAGGCGACACCGTCGGGCGCCGCCAGGACGATGTCGACGCCGCGCGGAAAGCGCTGGCCGTTCTGCTTCCACTGTTCGACGAAATGCCGCGGCATCTGCGCCGGCGCGATGGTCGCCGTCTTTTCGATGCCGGGGCCTTCGAGCAGCAGCGGCGCGCCAGAGACGAGATTGCCGACCTGCAGGATCAGCGTCGTCGAGCGATCGGGGTAGTCCTGCGTGCCTTGCGAAAAACCGTCGAGCGCCGCCATCTCTGCCGGGTTGGCGATCAAGGCGAAATGCGCATCGGCCGGCGTGTTGGCAAGTGGCGCACCCGTGTGGAAGCCGAGCCAGGATTTGACCGCCGCGGACGCCTGCAGAGCGGGGTCGAGCCAGAGCGGCGTGTCGTTGTCGCACAGCGCCAGCGCGATGGCGCCGGCGGTGGCCGACAGCGGCGCCGGCGGGCGCGCGAAGACCGGCAGAGGCTGCACGCTGCCAGGCCGCGCCATGGCGTCCATGACGGCGCGGAAGACGGTCTGGGCGTTGAACACCGGATCGGCGAAACCGCCGTCGATTGCTTGTGTTGCGATGTCCATCAGTCCTCTCCGCGCACCATGGTGAAGAAATCCACTTTCGTTGCCGCCGTCTCGGCGCGGCGCTTTTCGCGCGCTTCGCCTTGGGCGGCCCGCAATGGCGCCACCAGCGCGGTCTCGACCGTCCGGCGCTGGGCTGGGTCTTGCCAGAGCGCGTCGGCGATCGCCGCCAGCTTCGCCTTCTTCCGGTCGCGGCCGAGCATGTAACTGTGGCCGACCTGCCCGGTCGGCAGCCGCACGGTGGCGCGGGTGACCGTGGTCTCGCCGACATTGAAGGGCGCGCCGCCGCCGCCGATGCGGCCGCGTACGGTGACCAGGCCGGTTTCCGGCCCGCGCAAAAGCTCGGCTTCCGAGATCAGGCCGGCTTCGTTCCAGAGCCGGACGATGTCGTCGCCGCTCGCCTGCGCCAGCGTCGCCATGACGGCTTTGCGCTCGGCCTGGTCGCGGGCTTCCTGTCCTCGCATGCAGCAACTCCCTGAATGTGTAAAATTTATATAGTGATATAGACAACTATACAAATTATACCTATTATCTAACCTGTGTCCATGACGGGTGGATGACAGGGGCGTGATCGGGCAAAAATGGCCGGGCAGCAGATGGCGAGCAGCATTGAACGGCGTAGCGGCGTCTCATTGTGGCGGCAGATCGCCGACCAGATCCTGCACTCGATCGCCGCCGGCGATTTTGCCGAGAATGCCGCGCTGCCGCCAGAGGTGGCGCTGGCCGAACGCTACGGCGTCAACCGCCACACGGTTCGCAGCGCCATATCGGCGCTGGTTCAGGAAGGCGTGCTGCGAGCCGAACAGGGGCGCGGCACCTTCGTCTTGTCGCGCAAGCGGCTGTCCTACCCGATCGGCGCCCGCACACGGTTTTCGACGGGCCTGCAAGGGCAGACATCGGAACGGCATATCGTGCTGCTCACATCAGCGGTCGAACCGGCCAGCCAGCGCGTCGCCGACGGGCTTGGGCTTGTGAGGGGCACTGAGGTGATCCGGCTGGAGACGCGCGGCGAAGCCGACGGACGGCCGGTGTCGCGCGCCGCCAGCTGGTACGAGGCCAGGCGTTTCGCAGGCATCGATTCCGTGATAGCGGAGACCGGTTCGATCACCGCCTCGCTCCGGCGTTTCGGCGTGGATGATTATCTCAGGCAATCGACGGTGCTGTCGGCACGCCATGCCGATGCCGCCGACCTTGCCGACCTCAACCTGCAGCCGGGGGCCATCGTGCTGGTCGCCGTCGCCGTCAACGTCACGCCGGATGGCCGACCGGTCCAGTTCTCCGAAACGCGGTTTCCGGCGGAGCGGGTGGAACTGAAACTTTCAGCCCTGTAAGCCGCCTGCTGGCCTTATGCGATCTCTATCACAGCTTTGATCAGCCCGGATTTCTCGTGCGCCCAGCGGGCGAGATCGTGCGGCGTGCCGGCCAGCGTGGTGCGATGGGTGACGAGTTTCGGCAGCGGCACGGCGCCGTTGCGGATGGAGGCGGCGACGTGGTCGAAGTCGGCCTTGAGCGCATTGCGGCTGCCGACCAAGGTCATCTCGCGCTTGTGGAATTCGGGATCGGAAAAGACGATGTCGTCCTTGACGACGCTGACCAGAACCAGCGTGCCGCCATGCGCGACATGGGCGAAGGCCGATTGCACCGAGGCGGTGTTGCCGGTGGCGTCGAAGACGACGTCGAAGCCTTCGGTGCCGGTTGCATCGCGCACCAGTTCGGCTGCCGCCTTTTGCGAGCCGTCGAGCGTGGCGAAGCCGAGTTCGCCTTTGGCAAAATCCAGCCGCTCCGTGCTCATGTCGAGCAGGCTGACATCGAGCCCGGCAATGCGGGCGAAGATCGCCGTGCCAAGCCCGATCGGCCCTGCGCCGATGACCAGCGTGCGGGCGCCTGGTTCAGCGCGGGCACGGCGCACGGCATGGGCGCCGATGGCCAGGAATTCGACCGCCGCGGCGTCGGCCAGCGACAGGCCGTTTGCCGGATAAAGATTTTGCGCCGGCACCAGGATCTGCTCGGCCATGGCGCCGTCGCGATGGACGCCGAGCACTTCGATCCGCACACAACAATTCGGCTTGCCCTGCCGGCAGGCGATGCATTTGCCGCAAGCGAGATAGGGGTTGATGATGACGGGCTCGCCGACGGCGAGTTCGACGCCTTCACCGGCCTCGACGATGGTGCCCGACACTTCGTGGCCCATGATGCGGGGATAGGCGAGGAAGGGGTGCTTGCCCTCGAAGATGTGGTAGTCGGTACCGCATATGCCGACATGGCTGACCGCGACCAGCGCCCAGCCGGCAGGCGGTGCGCCTGGTGCGGCGCGGTCTTCCAGGACAAGGTCGCCGGGCGAGCGGCAAACGACGGCTTTCATTCAGCAATTCCAGTGTTCAAAAAAGGCGCCGGTCCGTCGAGCGGGCCGGCGAAAAGGTCAGGGAGGATTATTTGCCGCGACGGCGCAGGCCGTCGAAATAGACGATGATGATGATCAGCGCGCCGGTGATGATGCGCTGCCAGAACGAGTTGACGTTGAGCAGATTGGCGCCGTTGTTGATGGTGGCCAGGATGAAGGCGCCGAGCAGCGGTCCATGCACCGAGCCGACGGCGCCGAACAGCGAGGTGCCGCCGATCACCGACGAGGCGATGGCCTGCAGTTCCCAGCCCTCGGCCTGGGTCGGATTGCCGATGCCGATGCGAGCGGCGAGCAGCACGCCGACGAAGGCCGCGCACAGGCCGGACAGCGTATAGGCCATGTAGATGGTGCGCTGGACATTGACGCCGGACAGGCGCGAGGCCTCGGCATTGGAGCCGACCGAGAAGAGATAGCGGCCCCATCGGCTGTGGTGCAGGAAGATGTAGGCCGGGATGCCGACCAGGATCACCATCCAGAACAGATTGGGGATGCCGATAAAGGAATTGCGTGAGAACGCCGTGAAGGTATCGCTTTTGATGTTGATCGAATTGCCGTTGGTCATCAGCAGGCCGATACCGCGTAGCGAGGTCAACGTCGCCAGCGTGATGATGAACGGCGGCAAGCCCATCTTGACGATGCCGAAGCCGTGGAAAAGGCCAATGGCGACGCCGACCAGCAAGGTCACCAGAATGGCGATCCAGATGGGAAAGCCGGCATTGATCATCATGGCGACGATGACGGTGGCGAAGCCGACGACGGCGCCGACCGAGAGGTCGATACCGCCAGTGATAATGACGAAGGTCTGGCCGACCGCCATAATGGCGATCATCGAGCCCTGCCGCAGGAGGTTAGAGATGTTGTTGGCGGAGGCGAAGCTCGTTGTCGAAACGGAAAGCAAGATCCAGAGCACAACCAGCAACGCCAGAAGCGTCAGTCCGAACAGGACATTGTAGTTGCGTTTCGGTTTCTCGGCAGCAATCGCCTCGGTGCTCATATCTGTCCTCCCAGCTTTTCTTGTTTCTCGGCGAGGGCCTGCGTGAGAATGTCCTCATGATTGGCGGTGCGGAACCCATGCGTGGCTACCAGCTTGCCGCGCCGGAACACATGAAGCGTGTCGGCCAGTTCGTAGACTTCCGGCAGATAGGATGAGATCAGGATGATCCCGGCGCCCTTGGACAACAGCGCACCGAACAGGCGGTAGATCTCGGCCTTGGTGCCGACATCGACGCCGACCGTCGGCTCGTCGAAGATGAACAGCTTGGCGCCGTGCGCCAGCCATTTGCCGATGACGATCTTCTGCTGGTTGCCGCCAGACAGGCTGGAGGCCAGCGCACCACGCGTCGGCGTCTTGATCCGGAGGCCGGCGATCTGCCGATCGGCCTCGGCCTTCTCCTTCGCGCCGGAAATCAGCAGATTGCTGGAGATGCGCTTGTAGATCGGCAGGTTGAGATTGAGGGCGACCGGCAAATTGAGGCACAGGCCCTGATCGCGACGGCTTTCCGGCGCCAGCGCCATGCCGAGCTTGATCGCGTCGTGCTCGGAGTTGATCAGGACCGGCTTGCCCTCCCACAGGATCTGGCCGGCCGATTTGCGATGGCGGCCATAGAGCGTGGTGACGAATTCGCTGCGCCCGGCGCCGATCAGGCCGTAGAGGCCCACGATCTCTCCCGCGCGGACACTCATCGAAACGTTCTCGAACCCTTTGCCGGAGAGGTTCTTCGTTTCGACGATGGTCGCACCCGGCGTGAAATGCTCCTTGTGATAGACCTGCTCGATCGAGCGGTTGATCATCAACTTGACCAGTTCGGCGTCGTTGGTCTCGGCAATGTTGCGGGTGCCGACCAGCGTGCCGTCGCGCAACACCGAGACCCGGTCGGCGAGTTCGAACACCTCTTCCATGCGATGGCTGATGTAGATGATGGTGACGCCTTCGCCCTTGAGCCTTCGGATCAGCGTGAACAGCTGGTCGGCCTCCTTGCGGGTGAGATAGGCTGTCGGTTCGTCGAAGATCAGGAATTTGGTGCCGCGCACGGTGGCGCGGGCCGCGGCGATCAATTGCTGTTGGCCGATGGTGAGATCGCCCAGCGTGACATGCGCCGGCAGGTCGAAGCCGAGATCGTCGATGATCTTCTGCGCTTCCTTGACCATGGCGCGCTGCTGCAGGATGCCGAAGCGCGAATTCTCCTCGCCGAGGAACATGTTGGCGGCGACGGTAAGATGGCGGCAAAGCACCACTTCCTGGTGCACGGCATTGATGCCGAGCGCCATCGCCTCGTGCGGGGTGGCGAGTGCCGCCGGCTTGCCTTCCCAGATGACATCGCCGGAGGTGCGCGGCATGACGCCGGTCAGAAGCTTAATGAGGGTCGATTTGCCGGCGCCGTTCTCGCCGACGATGGCGTGGATCTCACCGGCCTTGAAGGCGAGATTCACCGGCTTCAGGGCATGCGTGCCAGGATAGCGCTTTTCCAGACCGTGCAGTTCGAGGATCGTCCTGCCGGGCTCCAGCGTTGGGTGCGGATGCAGTTCCTGCGCCGTCGACGTCATGACAATCCTCCCAGATTGGCCTCCTAGATCGGCCTTACGATTGTTTCCGGGGCAACGAGGCCCCGGAAACACTGCGCCTGTGACGATGCTCAGTCGAGCTTCGGGTTGAGCAGCGCGTCGATCTTCGGATCCTTCATGTTGGCCTTGGTGACCAGGTTGGCGCCGGTGTCGACATTGGCTTCGACCTTCTCGCCCTTCGAGGCGGCGAGTGCGGTCTTGATGCCGTCATAGCCCATCCGGTAGGGATCCTGGACGACGAGCGCGGAGATGACGCCGTCGTTGAGGAACTTGATCAGATTCTCGTCGCTGTCGAAGCCGACCAGCGCCAGCTTGCCGCCAAGGTTGTTTTCGGCGACAGCCTGACCAACGCCTTGCGCCATGATCAGGTTGGACGCGAAGATGCCCTTGAGGTTCGGGTTGGCGGTGATCAGGTCGGTGGCGATGTTGAGACCGGTCGTTGCCTGGCCGTCGGCATATTTGTCGGCGACGAGCTTGAGGCCCGGATATTTTGCGGCCAGCTGCTCGGTGAAGCCCTGCTTGCGCTGCTCCAGCGAACCGGCGCCCGGCGCGTTGGTGATCAGGGCGACGTCGCCCTCGATCTTGCCGCCATTGGCGGCGCCGATGGCTGCTGCGAGACCGTCGGCGGCGACGCGTCCGCCCTGCACGTTGTCGGTGGTCAGGAACGAGGTGAAGGCCTTGGAGTCGGCGCCGGAGTCGATGCCGATGACCTTGACCTTGCTGGCTGCTTCATCGATCGGCTTGCCGAGCGCCTTGAATTCGGTCGGGGCGATGACGATCGCGGCCGGGTTGCCGGCGACGGCGTTCTCGAGGATGGAGACCTGGCCGTTGACGTCGGTTTCAGCCTGGGCGCCGAGTTCCGGCACATTGACGCCGAGATCCTTGCCGGCCTTGCGGGCGCCGGCCAGAACGATCTGCCAGTAGAAGGACGTGGTGTCCTTGACGATGATCGGAATGGTCACATCCGCCGCCGAAGCCGGCGCCGTGTGCAGCGCGCCGGCAAGCATCGAGGCGGCAGCGAGCGCGACGAGTGAGCGGCGGTTGAGAATGCTGGTCATGAATTTCATTAGGAATCCTCCCTAGATCGCCCGGTGAAGGTTACGGAAGCTCCATTCGGATAGGCGCGGCCCAAACAGAACTTTATCAATAAAAAACAGTTGCCGCTTTTTGATAGTGCATCGATCCAGCCGACGCAAGCGGTGTTTCATATCGGCCTGCACATGGCTCGGCGGAGAAGCCTCCTTGCCGATCCTCAATGCCACGTCCAGAAGCTCCCGATCCTCCTTGATTGCGATGGAATATTAATTCCACCATCTAGTCAATATGGAATGTTCATTCTTTCTTGAGAATCACGTGATCGTCGTCATCCGAGTTCCTGAACGACGGTGTAAGGAGCATATTTTGCGAATTCCGTTTGCGGCACCTCGACGTCGAACAGGTCGAGATTGCGTGTCAGATTGGCGGCTTTGGCTGTTCCGGTCAGTACGCTGGCCACGACCGGTTCGTGCAACGGGAACTGCAGCGCGGCCGCCGCCAGCGGATAGCCACCCTCGGTGGCGATTTTCTCCATCGCGCCGACGCGCTCCAAGATGTCCTCCGTCGCCGGCAGATAGTCGAAATGCGCGCCATGTACGGGGCCGGTCGCCAGGATGCCGGAGTTGAAGACGCCGCCGATGATCAGCGAAGTCTGCCGCTGCCTGCAGAGCGGCAAAAGATCGGCCTCGGCCGAGCGATCGAGCAGCGAATAGCGGCTGGCGAGCAGGATGCAGTCGAGCGGGGCTTCGCGCAGCACGTCGAGGCAGATTTGCACCTCGTTGACGCCGAGCCCATAGGCTGAAATGACGCCGGACGATTTCAGCTCTTCCAGAGCCTTCAAGCCGCCATCCATCAACTGGCGAAAGTGCACTTTCGTCTTCTCGACACCATGCGTGTAGGTGCCGATGTCGTGAACAAACAGGATGTCTATCCGGTTTAGCCCGAGCCGCGCATAGGAGAACTCGACCGAGCGCATGATGCCGTCATAGGAATAGTCGTAGTCGAGCGCGAAAGGCAGCGGGTCGACATAGGAATGATCGGGAACCTGATCTTCCGGCACGGGGCGAAACAGGCGCCCGACCTTGGTCGACAGCACATAGGAGTCTCGCGGCTTGTAGCGCAGGAAATCACCGGTCCGCCGTTCCGACAGCCCGAAGCCATAGAAGGGCGCGGTGTCGAAATAGCGCAGGCCGGCTTCCCAGGCGGTCTGCAGCGTCTCCATCGCCGCCTCGCGCGGGCAGGCCCGGTAGAGGCCGCCGATCGCCGCGCCGCCGAAGCTTATCTCAGTGACCTCGAGCGCAGTCGTGCCGATGCGGCGTTTGTCCATCCAAAGCCTCCCCTTGCGGACTCACTTTTGCAGCCCGTAGTTTTTTGGTCAGTGTTTTAGAGCGTTGCGCCGAGGTGCCACGGCACGAACTCGTTGTCGCCGTAGCCGAACGCCTCGCTCTTGGTCTTGCGGCCCGACGCCGTCTCGACGATCAGTTCGAACAGCTCACGGCCCATGCCGGCGATGGTCTTTTCGCCGGAGGCGATGACGCCGCAATTGACGTCCATGTCCTCTTCCATCTGGTGGTACATGGTCGAGTTGGTGGCGACCTTGATCGACGGCGTCGGCCGGCAGCCAAAGCAGGAGCCGCGGCCGGTGGTGAAGACTATGATGTTGGCACCGCCTGCCACCTGGCCGGTCGCCGAGACCGGGTCGTAGCCGGGCGTGTCCATGAACACCAGGCCACTGCCGGTGACCTTCTCGGCATAGCCGAAGACGCCGTTGAGCGGCGTCTGTCCACCCTTGGCAACGGCGCCCAGCGACTTCTCCAAAATGGTGGTCAGGCCGCCGCGCTTGTTGCCGGGCGAAGGGTTGTTGTCGATCGAGGCGCCATGCTTGGCGACATGGTCCTCCCACCACTTGACGAAACCGTCGAGCTTCTTGGCGATCTCCGGCGTCGCCGCGCGATAGGCGAGCAGATGCTCGGCGCCATAGATCTCCGTCGTCTCGGACAGAATGCCGATGCCGCCGACGCCGGCCAGGATGTCGACGGCTGCACCCAGCGCCGGGTTGGCCGTGATGCCCGACATGCCGTCGGAGCCGCCGCATTGCAGGCCGACGACGATCTCGCTGACCGGGATCGGCTCACGCTGCAACTGGCCGACTTCCTCGGCGATCTCGGCGAGCACGCCCATCGCCTTCTCCACCGATTTGCGCGAACCACCGGCGTCCTGGATGTTGAAATGGCGTTTTCCGGCGGCCGCACCCTTTTGGCCATAAAGGGTGAGCTGATTGACCTCGCAGCCGAGGCCGACCATCAGCACGCCGCCGAAATTCGGGTGGCGGGTATAGCCGGCGAGAGTGCGGTGCAGCACCATCATGCCGTCGCCGGTGCCGCTCATGCCGCAGCCCTGGCCGTGGACGATCGGTACGAAGCCGTCGATCCCCGGATATTTCGGCAACAGCACGCGGTTGGCCTCGTCGGCAATGGCGTGGCAGACGGTGGCCGAACAATTAACGCTGGCAATGATGCCGACGAAGTTGCGGGTGCCGGCACGGCCGTCGGCGCGGCGGTAGCCCATGAAGGTGCGGGCGCGGTCGGCTTCCGTCGCGTGCTCGGCCTCACTCGGCGGCACCACCGGCAGGCGGCCGCTCTCGAAAACCAGATTGTGCGAATGGACGTGCTCGCCGGGCGCGATGTCCTGCGTGGCGCGGCCGATCGCCTGCGCATACTTGACCACCGCCTCGCCGGCGGCGATAGGCTTGATCGCCACCTTGTGGCCGGGCTCGATCAAGGCCGTGGCGACGGCGCCGCCGGGCAGGGCGGTGCCGATCTCGATGCGGCCATTGGCGACCGCGACATTGTCGGCGGGAGACAGAAGAATGCTGTTCGAGGCGTTCACGGGCAGTTTCCTGGGTCTGTTCCTGGGGGATGCGCGGATTGACACGCGTCTGTTTCCATATAATGTCTTTTATCGGGAAAAAACATTTGTGCGTCAATTGTTTTTTCAGGAGGAGACCATGCATCCGATGGACGCGTGGGTTGTAGGGAGCCGCGTCTGACACGCAAAGCGTTTTGCTTTGCCGGGTCATGCGCTAGGAAACATCTGTGATATCGCGCTTCAAGCCAGCCACAGCAAGCGCCGGCGCGCAACGGGGCAGGGATGTCGAAGAGCAACAACGTCTACAAGGACGCTTACAACAGGGGTCTGCGGCTGCTCGATGAAACACAGAGCCTGCCGTCGGAGCCGGAGCTTGGCACTCTGCTCGGCGTCAGCCGCACCACGGTGCGCACCATTCTGGCGCGTATGGAAGAGACCGGGCTTATCGCCTGGAATAAGCGCAGCAAGACCGTGCTCAGGGCGCCGAAGCCTGACGATTTCTTCCCCGAAGAGGAGACCGACACGCTGGCGCAGATCATCGAGCGCTCGTTCATGCGCAGGTTGCTCGCCGGCGGCGCCGAGGCCGGCATGCAGATCAACGAGCTCGAACTGGCGCGCGAGATCGGCGTCGGCACCACCAGCGTGCGCGAATTCCTGATCCGATTCTCCCGCTTCGGCCTGATCGAGAAGCGGCGCAACAGCCACTGGGTGCTGAAGGGTTTTACGCGCGCCTTTGCGCTGGAACTCACCGAGATCCGCGAGATGTTCGAGATACGCTCTGCGGCAGCCTTTGCCGCCTTGCCGCAGGACAGCCCGGTGTGGGCCGATCTCGACCGCCTGGAGGACGAGCACCGGCTACTGGCCAGCGAGATCGCCACCCGCTTCAACGAATTCTCCGAGCTGGACGAGCGCTTCCACCGGCTGATCCACCGCGCCTCGCACAATCGCTTCATTGTCGATTTCTACGACGTCATCGCCATGATCTTCCACTACCACTACCAGTGGAACAAGGCGCAGGAGCGCGAGCGCAACGAAGTCGCGGTTGGCGAGCATCTCGCCTATATCGCAGCGCTGAAATCGCGCGATCTCGGCAAGGTCGATGTCGCCTGCCGCAAACATCTGAAGTCGGCGCGCAACACGCTGCTGACCTCGATTCCGGAAACCGGTCGGATCGCTTCATTAACGCGCGCCGCGTTGCCGCAGCGATGATTTGGCGATTTTCCGGCTGCCTGCCGCGTGCTAGACATCTGCCGTTGCTGCGTGAAGAGGCAGGTTTTTGAACATCCGGCGCCAAAGATGGAGCATAACGGCCGCGTTTGTCGCGGCTTGTGTATTGCTGCTCCAGTCGACGCTCGGCGCCTTTGCTTTCGGCACGGCGCAGAATGCCTCGCAGCTCGACGCATTCGGCAACGTTATCTGCACCCATGAGGGAGCGGTCCAGCTTCCCGGAGGCGATCCGCACCAGCAGCACATGCCGGCATGCTGCATGCTTGGCTGCAGCATGGCCTCGGTTGCCTATGCGCCGCCGCCCGGTGTCGGCATAGGGCCGGTCAGCCTGTCCTTCGAGACCGTCGCCTTCGTGCTTGCCTCTGTCAGGCATCCCGATGTCACGCGCGAGCGTTCTCCGGCCAATCCGCGCGCGCCGCCGGTTACGGCCTGAAACTGCGGCATCTCGCGTAACCTGCGCGAGCGCCAATCATCCAATCACCGACATCGTTTGCGACCGGCAACGGCGCGACCTCACTTTCATGGAGCTTCCCCATGTCCCGTTTACTTCGTGCCGCCGCGTTGCGCCGCAGCACGCCTTTCTTCCGCACGATCGAGCAGCGTCTCGGCAGCGTGGTCTTCGCCTTCGCGCTGTTGTTCGTCGGCGCCCATTCTGTCCTTGCGCATGAGTTCAAGGCCGGCGACATCGAGATCGAGCATCCCTGGTCGCGCGCCACGCCGGCCGGCGCCAAGGTCGCCGGTGGCTATTTCACCATCGTCAACAAGGGCAGCGCGCCGGACCGGCTGCTGTCGATTGCCTCCGACATTTCGGGCAAGGCCGAACTGCACGAAATGGGGGTGAAGGATGGTGTCATGACCATGCGCCCGGTCGACGGCGGCCTGGACATCCCGGCGGGCGGCAAGGTGACGCTGGGACCCGGCGCCTACCACATAATGTTCATGGATCTGAAGCAGCCGCCCAAAGAGGGCCAGATGTTTGCCGCCACGCTGACCTTCGAAAAGGCCGGAGCGGTGACTGTCGAGTTCGCCGTGCAAGCCAAAGGCAGCGCACCGCCTCAGGAAGACAACGACTGACCAATTATTGCCAACCGATTTTTCGGAGAGAGAGCATCATGAACAAGTATCTTTTGCCGGTCGCTGTATTCCTTGTCCTGGGGACAAATGCCGCCTTCGCCCATATCACGCTCGAGACACAGGAGGCCGCGGTCGGCTCGACCTACAAGGCCGTGCTGCGGGTGCCGCACGGCTGCGACGGCAAGGCGACGATTGCCGTGCGCGTGCAGATCCCGGAAGGGGTGATAGGGGTGAAGCCGATGCCCAAGCCCGGCTGGACGCTGCAGGTCAAGAACGGCAAATACGAGAAATCCTACCAGCTCTATGACGAGGCGGTGACCTCGGGCGTCAAGGAAGTCGACTGGAGTGGCGGCAGCCTGCCGGACGAATTCTACGACGAGTTCGTCTTCCGCGGCACGCTGGCCGCCGATCTGCCGGCCGGTCAGAAGATCTATTTTCCGGTGGTGCAGGAATGCGATGGCGCCACGACGCGTTGGATAGAGATTCCGGCTGCTGGCCAGGATGAGGACGCGCTGGAAGATCCGGCGCCCGGCCTCAACCTGCTGCCCAAGAAGTGATGCATTGGCGGCGCGCTGCTTCGAAGCGGCGCGCCACTGTTTTGGTGGATGGCATGAGCGCGGCCTGTTTCCAGCGGATAGAACGGACAGTCGGCAGGTGCTTTGGCCTGCTGGCCACGATCCTGTTGCTTGCCGTCCTCGCCACGCCAAACGTGGCCTTTGCCCATGCGGCGCTGATCAAGGCCGACCCGGCCGACGGCGTTGTGCTGGCGCAAACGCCTACTCAATTTTCGCTGACCTTCAGCGAGCCGGTGTCGCCGCTGGTGCTGACGCTGGTGCGGCCCGACGGTACGCCTGTCGCGCTGACCTCTTTCCGGCTCAGCGACCAGACGGTCGAGATCGACAATCCGCAAAAGCTTGGGCCGGGCACGCATGTCTTGAGCTGGCGGGTGATTTCCGCCGACGGCCATCCGGTCGGCGGCTCGGTGCTGTTTTCCGTCGGCGCGCCAAGCGCGGCGCCGGCGGTGGCGGAAGCCGCCGACATGGATTTGCGGTCGGCGATCTGGACCGGCAAGGTTCTTCTCTACATCGGCCTTTTCCTCGGCGTCGGCGGCGCCTTCGCGCTGACGTGGCTGGCGCAAGGCCAGCGCCGGGGCCAGCGTTTCGTCATTGCCGCAATCCTGTGCGGTCTGGCAGCCGCCCCACTGTCGCTCGGGTTCCAGGGGCTGGATGCGCTGGGCGCGCCGCTCGCCCGGCTGGGGCAACCGGTGGTCTGGCGGACCGGGCTCGCCCCCAGTTTCGGCTGGACGGTGCTGATCGCACTGGTGGCGCTTGGGCTTGGCCTTTTGTCGCTGGCCGGGTCGCGCACCGGTGCCAGGCCGCTGGCGCTTGCCGGACTTGTGGGTGTCGGCGCCGCCCTTGCGGCCAGCGGCCATGCGAGTGCTGCCGAGCCGCAATGGCTGACGCGGCCGATGGTTTTCCTGCATGGCGCCGGCATCGCCTTCTGGGCCGGAGCGCTGCTGCCGCTCGGCCTGGCGCTGAACAGCCAATCGGCGGAGGCGAGTTTATTCCTGCGGCGGTTTTCACGCACGATCATGCCTGTGGTGGCGGTGCTTGCAGCCGCGGGCATCGTGCTCGCAATCATCCAGGTGCAGACGCCGGCGGCACTCGTCAACACCGCCTATGGCCGGCTGCTGCTGATCAAGCTGGCGCTGTTGGTGTTTCTGTTCACGCTGGCAGCGGTCAATCGCTGGCGGCTTACCGCCTTGGCCGAGGCCGGAGCGACGGAGGTGCGGCGCCGGCTCAGCCGCTCGATATCAGTCGAAATGCTGATCGTGCTCCTGATCTTCGGCGTTGCCGCTGGCTGGCGCTTCACGCCGCCGCCACGGGCGCTGGCCATCGCCGCGGCACAGCCAGCGTCGATCCACATCCACACGCTGAAGGCAATGGCCGACATCGACATCACGCCCGGCCACACCGGGGAGGTCACCGCCTCCATCGTCATCATGACAGGCGATTTCGGACCGCTCGACGCCAAGGAGGTGACGCTGGTGCTGTCGAAGCCCGATTCCGGCATCGAACCGATCAAGCGTCCGGCGACCAAGCCCGGCGACGGCACCTGGCGCGTCGACAATCTCGTCATCCCGATACCCGGCCGCTGGACGGCGCGGCTCGATATCCTGGTTTCGGACTTCGACATTGTGAAGATAGAGGCGCCGATCGATATCCGCGCTGAGTAATACCTGCGCTCAGCCGAGTTCCTGGGCTAGTCCGATGAGATGCCCTTCAGGCCCACGGATGTAGCAGAGCCGATACACGTCCTTGTACTGCACGACTTCACCGACAAGCTGCGCGCCGCGCTTGTGGAGCCTTTCAAGCGTGTCGTCGATGTCATCCACGGTAAACATGACGCGAAGGTAGCCCAGCGCGGTCACCGGGGCGTTGCGGTGATCGGCGACGACAGGCGGCGTAAGGAAGCGGGAGAGCTCGAGCCGGCTGTGGCCATCCGGCGTGCGCATCATGGCAATCTCGACGCGCTGATCGCCCAGTCCAGTGACACGTCCGGCCCATTCTCCTTCGATCGTCGCCCGCCCTTCGAGCTCGAGGCCGAGTTCGCGAAAGAAGGCAACCGTCTCTTCGAGGTCCTCGACGACGATTCCTACATTGTCCATCCGTTTGACTGCCATACGTCCAATCTACCGCCCCATGTCCAATCGACAAGGCGTTGCCGGATCTGTCTACAGACCTTCCTGACTCGGCCTGACCTGAATCTCACACAGCGTGGACGCAACACAATTCGGCGAGGCGGTTGACGCGGCGCGAAAGGCCCGTCAATCATCTCGCCGAAAAATGGGCATCCCGAAAAACGCGGCCTCAACAAAATTCGAAAGCAGGGAAGAAACGATGGAAAAAGCCGAAATCGGCCTGATCGGCCTTGGCACGATGGGCTCCAACCTGGCGCTCAACATTGCCGAGCACGGGCACCGCATCGCCGTCTTCAACCGCACCAAGGCGCGCACCGATGCCTTCCTCGAAAGCGCCGGTGCGCTACGCGACAGGGTGGTGCCTTGCTATAGCCTGGAGGAGCTCGCCGAAGCCATCCGGCCGCCGCGGCCGATCATCATCATGGTGCTGGCCGGCAAGCCGGTCGACGAGCAGATCGAAGCGCTGCGCGGCGTGCTGTCGGCCAACGACATCGTCATCGATGCCGGCAACGCCAATTTCCGCGACACAATGCGGCGCTTTTCCGAGCTGTCGGGCTCGGGCCTCACCTTCATTGGCATGGGTGTGTCCGGTGGCGAGGAGGGGGCGCGCCACGGGCCGTCGATCATGGTCGGTGGCACCGAAGAGTCCTGGAAGCGCGTCGAAAGCGTGCTGACCGCTATCTCGGCCAAGTTCAAGGACGAACCGTGCGCTGCCTGGCTCGGCACCGACGGCGCCGGGCATTTCGTGAAGACCATTCACAACGGCATCGAATATGCCGACATGCAGATGATCGCCGAGATCTACGGCATCCTGCGTGACGGTCTCGGCATGGGGCCGAAGGAGATCGGCAAGGTCTTCGAAGACTGGAACAAGGGCCGGCTCGATTCGTACCTGATCGAGATCACCGCCAAGGTGCTGGCCGCCGACGATCCGAAGACCAGCAAGCCGGTGGTCGATATCATCCTCGACCGCGCCGGCCAGAAAGGCACGGGCAAATGGTCGGTCATCGAGGCGCAGCAGCTCGGCATTCCGGCGACGGCGATCGAGGCGGCAGTGGCGGCACGTGTGCTGTCGTCGATCAAGGATGAGCGCCAGGCGGCGGAAAAGGCCTATGGCAATATGGGCGTGACCAAGATTTCCGGCGACAAGGCGGCACTTCTGAAAGACCTGGAGCTGGCGCTGCTCGCCGGCAAGATCGCTGCCTATGCGCAAGGTTTCGCGGTAATGAGCGGCGCCTCGAAGGAGTTCAACTGGAACCTGCCGATGCCGACCATCGCCAAGATCTGGCGCGCCGGCTGCATCATCCGCTCGCAAATGCTGGACACGATGGCGGAAGCCTTCGGCTCCGGCGGCGCCTCCACCAACCTTTTGATGGCGCCGGCCTTCATCGCCATGATGCAGGAGGCGCATCCGTCGCTCCGGCGCATCGTCGCCAAGGCATCGGAAGCGGGATCGCCGGTGCCGGCGCTGGCGTCGGCACTCGCCTATTTCGACAGCTATCGCCAGGGCCGCGGCACCTCGAACCTGATCCAGGCGCAGCGCGATTTCTTCGGCGCGCATGGCTTCGAGCGCATCGGCGAGCAGGGGGCTTTCCACGGCCCATGGGGCAGCGGCGCGGCCGTCTAGAGACAGGTGAGGCCGGCCTGCAAATGGCTGATACCTGCGCTTCCGGTGCTCACGTACAAAAAGTACGCTCCGCTCCGGTTCTCGGTATCAGTCATGTTCGACTCGGCCTGACCTGCCTCTCAGGTAGCGCCAGTCAGCCTCGATAAGCGACCACGTCGCCCGGCTTGACCACGGTCTGCAGGGAGCCGGGTGCCGCGCCCCCTATCCAGCCCAGCACGGCGCGGGCAAGCTCGGTGCCTGCCAGGCGGAAGTCTTCGTTGACGATCAGCAACTCCCGGCGGAACAAATGCAGCAGTTCCGACGACTGTTTCGAAACCACATCGACGTCGCGGCCGAGTTTCAGGCCGGCATCCTCGATGCCGGCGACGACGGCCAGCGTTGCCGCGGCGGCGCTGCTGACGAACCCGTCCGGCCTGACCTCGCGGCGCATCAGCTGCGCAGTCCGCGTCCTGATCTGATCGATCGACTGGTCGATTGAAACGGTGTTGAACGGCACTTCGCTGGCGTCGACCTCGCCCAGCGCATCGACAAAGCCGTTCACCGTGTGGCCGTAATAGGTGAGCCCCACAGGCGGTGTCACCAGCGCCAGCCGGCGCCGGCCGATGCCGGCCAGATGGCGCACCGCCTCGGCGGCGAAGGCGTAATTGTCGAAGTCATGATAGGGGTGGACGAGCCCCATATCGGTGCGGCCATGCGTGGCAAAGGGAATTCCGCGCTCCAGCATGTAGCGGGCGCGTGGGTCATTGGGCTGAGTGCGCGAAATGATGACGCCGTCGGCCGATCCCGTCTCGACCAGATACTTCACCGGATCCAGCGGATCCTGCGAGCGCGAATAGGGCGTGACGATCAGGTGATAGGGCGTGTCGGCAATGACCTCCGAGACACCGTAGATGATGTCCGAGACAAAGCTCATGATCTCGCGCTCGGTGTTGAGCACGAGGCTGATGACATTGGTCTTGCCGGTCCGCAGGCGCACGCCGGCACGGTTTGGCCGGTAGCCGATCTGCCTGGCGACGAGCTGGACGCGCCGCCTGGTCTCGGCGCCGATCTCGGGCGCATCCTTCAACGCACGCGAGACGGTGGTGACGCCGAGCCCGGTCATGAAGGCAAGCGTCTTCAACGTCGGGCGCTCATGCGCCGACGCGTCGTCGTCCTTGTCCGTCTGGTCCCTGTCCATTCGTCCCGCCCCGTCAGGCGCATAGCAGCCGCCGGCTCTGCCGACAATCGCTTCCATGACGATGTGGCACGGCAGTTCACTCGTTGAGCGTCAGTATACTGAAACGTTACAGATTGCCAATATTGCCACCGCACGCCGCCTAATTCATGGTTCTGGCCGGGATTTCAGGCCAGGACCAAGTCGCGCGAGAAACGAGGCTCGAAGTGGATTTCTTGCACTGCAGCATGAATTCGCAGCGCAACAACCGCTTTTGCACAGAGTTTGCCGGCTTGCACGCAAGGAATTTGTTCGCGCCTCGAAAAAATATTGAACCGCTTTTCTCCGAGGGGTTGCGCGCATCGCACAATTGCCGTATCGAAAATCTGTAACGTTTCAGATTCTGGGAGGAACCGAAATGCGCTATAAACTTTTGACCGCTGCTTTTGCCGCGACTGCCGCTCTGCAGTTTGCCGGCCCGGCAGCCGCGACCGACCTGGAAGTCACCCATTGGTGGACGTCGGGCGGCGAGGCGGCAGCGGTTGCAGAATTCGCCAAGGCGTTCGATGCCACCGGCAACCACTGGGTCGACGGCGCCATCGCCGGGTCCGGCGGCACGGCGCGGCCAATCATGATCAGTCGCATCACCGGCGGCGATCCGATGGGCGCCACCCAGTTCAATCACGGCCGGCAGGCGGAAGAACTGGTGCAGGCCGGCCTGATGCGCGACCTCACCGATGTCGCCACCAAGGGCAAGTGGACGGAAATCGTGCGGCCGAAGAGCCTGCTCGACAGCTGCACCATCGACGGCAAGATCTATTGCGTACCGGTCAACATCCATTCCTGGCAGTGGCTGTGGCTGTCGAACGAGGCCTTCGAAAAGGCCGGCGTGCCACTGCCGAAGGACTGGAATGAATTCGTCGCGGCGGCGCCCGCGCTGGAAAAGGCCGGCATCATTCCGCTCGCCGTCGGCGGACAGGCATGGCAATCCTCCGGCGCCTTCGACGTGCTGCTGGCGGCCGTGGGCGGCACGGACGCGTTCCTCAAGGTCTACAAGGACAAGGACGCCAAATTCGCCGCCGGACCCGAGATCGCCAAGGTCTTCAAGGCCGCCGACGATGCCCGCAAGATGGCCAAGAACACCAATGTCCAGGACTGGAACCAGGCGACCAATCTGGTCATCACCGGCAAGGCCGGCGGCCAGATCATGGGCGACTGGGCGCAGGGCGAATTCCAGGTTGCCGGCAAGGTCGCCGGCAAGGACTACACCTGCCTGCCGGGCCTCGGCCTGAACGAAGTCATCGCCACCGGCGGCGACGCTTTCTACTTCCCGCTGCTCAAGGATGCCGACAAGTCCAAGGCACAGGAAGTGCTGGCCGAAACGCTGCTCGATCCCAAGACGCAGGTCGCCTTCAACCTCAAGAAGGGTTCGCTGCCGGTACGCGGCGACGTCGACTTGAACGCCGCCAATGACTGCATGAAGAAGGGCCTCGCCATCCTCGCCAAGGGTGCCGTCATCCCATGGACGGACCAGTTGATGTCGCAGGACACCCAGAAGCAGAAGGAAGATCTCTTCGCCGAATTCTTCGCCAAGCCGGACATGACGGTGGAAGAGGCGCAGAAGCGCTTCGCCGACCTCATCGCGGCGGCAGACTGACGTTGGAGGCAATTCCCCTCGCTCCCGGCCCTGCCGCAAGCAGGGCCGGGACTGTACCGCCCTTACCCAGCCGGCTGACGAGATGAGCAAGAGCGAACGCCCCAACCCGCTGTTCCGCAACCTCAATGCGAAGGTCGCCTCGATCCCGATGATCCTCACCGCGTCGGTGGTCTTCGTTGGCGGCACGTTGTGGACGGTGCTCTATTCCTTCACCAATTCGAAGCTCTTGCCGCGGCTGAATTTCGTCGGGCTCGATCAGTATTACCGGCTGTGGTCGACGCCGCGCTGGCTGATCTCGATCGAGAATCTGTTGATCTACGGCGCGATCTCGCTGGTGTTTTCGCTGGTCATCGGCTTCCTGCTTGCCGCACTTCTCGATCAGAAGATCCGCTTCGAGGACACGTTCCGCACCATCTTCCTCTATCCGTTCGCGCTCTCCTTCATCGTCACCGGCCTGGTCTGGCAGTGGCTGCTCAATCCGGATTTCGGCATCCAGCATGTGGTGCGGGACCTCGGCTGGACGAGCTTCAGCTTCGACCCGCTCTATAATTCCAGCATCGTCATCTACGGCATTTCGATCGCGGCGCTGTGGCAAGGCACCGGTCTCATCATGTGTCTGATGCTGGCCGGCCTGCGCGGCATTGATGAGGACATATGGAAGGCTGCGCGCGTCGACGGGATCCCGATGTGGAAGACCTATCTGTTCATCGTCATTCCGATGATGCGTCCGGTCTTCATCACCACGCTGGTCATCATCGCCTCGGGCATCGTCAAGGTCTACGACCTCGTCGTCGCCCAGACCAGCGGCGGCCCGGGCATCGCCTCCGAAGTGCCGGCGAAGTACGTCTATGACTACATGTTCTTCGCCCAGAATCTTGGCCAGGGCTTTGCCGCCTCGACCATGATGCTGCTCTCGGTGGTGATCGTCGTCGTGCCGTGGGCCTATCTCGAATTCGGAGGCCGGAAGCGTGGCTGACCAGGTCGTCTCCTTGCCCGCCGGCGCGGGCGCCGTCGGGCGCGAAGCCTTGGGGCCGAGCGGACCAAAGCCGCGGCATGTCTTCTCGCGCCGCAACATCTTCCTCTATGGCACGCTGTTCGTGATGGCGGTCTACTATTTGCTGCCGCTCTACGTGATGGTTGTCACCTCGCTCAAAGGCATGCCCGAGATAAGGCTCGGCAACATTTTCTCGCCGCCGCTCGAAATCACCTTCGAGCCGTGGGTCAAGGCGTGGGCGACGGCCTGCACCGGCCTCAATTGCGACGGGCTTTCGCGCGGCTTCTGGAATTCGGTGCGCATCACCGTGCCGTCGGTGCTGCTGTCGATCGCGATTGCCTCGGTCAACGGCTATGCGCTCGCCAACTGGCGCTTCAAGGGCGCCGACACATTCTTCGTCATCCTGATCGTCGGCGCCTTCATCCCCTACCAGGTGATGATCTATCCGATCGTCATCATTCTGCGCGAGATCGGCCTCTATGGCAGCCTGAGCGGTCTGGTGATCGTCCATTCCATTTTCGGCATGCCGATCCTGACGCTTCTGTTCCGCAACTATTTCGCCTCGATGCCGGAAGAACTGTTCCGGGCGGCGCGCGTCGACGGCGCCGGCTTCTGGGGCATCTTCCTGCGCATCATGGCGCCGATGTCGCTGCCGATCTTCGTCGTCGCCATCATCCTGCAGGTCACCGGCATCTGGAACGACTTCCTGTTCGGCGTCGTCTACACCCGCCCCGACACCTATCCGATGACGGTGCAGCTCAACAACATCGTCAATTCGGTGCAAGGCGTGAAGGAGTACAACGTCAACATGGCCGCAACCATCCTGACCGGCCTCGTGCCACTCATCGTCTACTTCATCTCCGGCAAGCTTTTCGTGCGCGGCATCGCCGCCGGCGCGGTGAAAGGGTGATGGCGATGACGGCAGCCAACGGCACCAGCGTTTCGATTCAGGACCTGTCGCTCAATTTCGGCTCTGTGTCGGTGCTGCAGACGCTCAACCTCGATGTCGCCGAGGGCGAGTTCATCGTGCTGCTCGGTCCCTCGGGCTGCGGCAAGTCGACCTTGCTCAACTGCATCGCCGGCCTGCTCGACATTTCCGATGGCCGCATCTTCATCAAGGGCAAGAACGTCACCTGGGAGGAGCCAAAGGACCGCGGCATCGGCATGGTGTTCCAGTCCTACGCGCTCTACCCGCAAATGACGGTGGAGAAGAACCTGTCCTTCGGCCTGCGCGTTGCCGGCGTGCCAAAGGACGAGATCGCCAAGCGCATCGCGCGCGCGGCCGAGATCCTGCAGATCGAGCCGCTCTTGCAGCGCAAGCCGGCCGCCTTGTCCGGCGGTCAGCGCCAGCGCGTGGCGATCGGGCGGGCGCTGGTGCGCGACGTCGACGTCTTCCTGTTCGACGAGCCGCTGTCCAATCTCGATGCCAAGCTGCGCGCCGAGCTGCGGGTCGAGATCAAGCTTCTGCACCGCAATCTGCAGAACACCATGATCTACGTCACCCACGACCAGATCGAGGCAATGACGCTGGCCGATCGCATTGCGGTGATGAAAGGCGGCGTCATCCAGCAGCTCGACGCGCCGCAGACGATCTACAACCGGCCGGTCAACCGCTTCGTCGCCGGCTTCCTCGGCTCCCCGGCGATGAATTTCCTTGAAGGGGAACTGGAGGCCGGTCCGACGTTCAAGACGGACGGTGTTTCGGTGCCGCTTGAGCGCTACGCCTTTGACGGCACGGAGCGTCCCACCGGCGCCTGCGTGCTCGGCATCCGGCCCGAACATATCGCGTTCGGTGACGCGGCGAAGTCGATGCCGTTTTCCGCCAGCGGTTCCGTCGAGATCGTCGAGCCGATGGGGTCCGACACGCTGGTATGGACCAAGCTCGGCGGCCATAACCTTTCATTCCGCGTCGAGGCGGAACGGACGCTGCGCAGCGGCGACCCGGTCCAGTTCGGTTTCGATCCGGCGCGCGCCTCGTTGTTCGATGCCGCCACCGGCAACCGCCTGTAATTTTTGAAAATCATTCCAATCACACCTCGAGAACGATCCCCCAAGACCCACCACCCAAGAAACGGACAAAGACGATGAACTGGTCATTCCAACTCTACAGCGCCCGCAATTTTCTGCCCTGGGACGGCATCCTCAAAATGCTGGGCAAGGTCGGCTACAAGGAAGTCGAAGGCTTCGGCGGCGTCTATGAGGACCCCAAGGCGTTCCGTGCCGAACTCGACAAGAACGGGCTTGCTATGCCGACCGGGCATTTCTCGATCGATGCGCTGGAGAACGACTTCGACGGCGTGCGTAAAACAGCCGACGCGCTCGGCATCACGCTGGTCATCTGTCCCTATCTCATGGCCGAACAGCGGCCGGCCGATGCCGCCGGCTGGCGCGGCTTTGGCGAGCGCCTTGCCAAGGTCGGCGAAACCGCAAAAAAAGCCGGCTACGGCTTTGCCTGGCACAACCATGATTTCGAGTTCAAGAAACTCGCCGACAGCTCAGTGCCGCAGGACCATATCCTGTCGGCCGCACCCGATATCGGCTGGGAGATGGACGTCGCCTGGGTGGTCCGCGGCGGCGTCGATCCGTTGCCGTGGATCGAAAAGCACGGCAAGCGCATCAGCGCCGTCCATGTCAAGGACATGGCCAAAGCAGGCGAAGGGCTTGACGAGGATGGCTGGGCCGATGTCGGCCACGGCACGATTGACTGGGCCGGCCTGATCAAGACACTGCGCGCCAAAAGCGCGGCCAAATATTACGTCATGGAACAGGACAACCCCAACGACATCGAGCGCTTCGCCAGCCGCTCGCTCGCTTCCGTCAAGGCTTACTAGGACAATCATCATGGCAAAGAAACTGGGTATCGGCGTCATCGGCTGCGGCAACATCTCGAAGGCGTATTTCTCGCTGGCGCCGCTGTTTCGCGGCATCGAGATGGGCGCCTGCGCCGACATCAACATGGACGCGGCGAAGGCACGGGCGAAAGAGTTCAAGCTGCGCGCCGAGACTGTCGACGAACTGCTCAAGGACGACGAGATCGACATCATCGTCAACCTGACCATCCCGGCGGTGCATTACGAGGTGTCGAAGCAGATACTCGACGCCGGCAAGCATGTCTATTCGGAAAAGCCGTTCGTGCTGTCGATCAAGGAAGGGCTCGACCTGAAGAGCCGCGCCGAGAAGAAGGGTCTCCGCATCGGCTCGGCTCCGGACACTTTCCTCGGTGGCGCGCACCAGCTGGTGCGCAACCTCATCGACAATGGCGCGCTGGGCAAGATCACCAGCGGCACCTGCCACGTGATGGGTCACGGCATGGAGCACTGGCACCCCAATCCGGATTTCTTCTTCCAGCCGGGTGCGGGTCCGGTGCTCGACATCGGACCGTATTACATCACCAACCTGATCCAGTTGATCGGCCCGGTGAAACAGGTGGCGGCCGTTGCGACGACCCCTGCCAAGGAACGCACCATCAGCTCAAAGCCGCGTGCGGGAGAAAGGATCCCGGTCAACACGCCGACGACCATCCACGGTCTGCTCGAGTTCGAGAATGGCGCGGTGATTACACTCAACACCAGCTGGGATGTCTGGAGCCATGGCCATGCGCCGATGGAACTCTATGGCGAGGCCGGCACGGTCTATGTGCCGGATCCGAATTTCTTCGGCGGCGACGTGCGCATCACCGAGGCGGCCAAGCCGGTGAAGAAACTGCCGAAATGGAAGCATCCGTTCGGCGTGCCGAACGAAATGCACGGTCAGGGCATGATGGCCAATTACCGCACCGCAGGCCTTGCCGACATGGCGCTGGCGATCGCCGAGGGCCGCCCACATCGCTGCTCGATGGAGCTCGCGCTGCATGCCGTCGATGTCATGACCGGCCTGTTGCGGTCGGGCGAGACCGGCAAGTTCGTCGCCATGCAGACCACCTGCGAGCGGCCGGCTGCACTCGGCGTCAAGGACGCAAAAGGGCTGTTGGCGAAGCAGAAATGAGGTTAGAAGGGTGTCGGCGCGCTCGCGCCGACATCCATTCAATCCAGGATATGTACCCATGCGCTGGCAGCCGGCTGAAAACCGCTATGAGAAAATGGTCTACAACAGGTGCGGGCGATCCGGCCTGAAGCTGCCGGCGATCTCGCTCGGTCTGTGGCACAATTTCGGCAACGACACGCCGCACAAGACCAAGCAGGCAATTGCGCGCAAGGCCTTCGATCTCGGCATCACCCATTTCGATCTCGCCAACAATTACGGTCCACCGCCCGGCTCGGCCGAGATCGCCTTCGGCGACATATTGCGCACCGATTTCGCCGGCTATCGCGACGAGCTGATCATCTCGACCAAGGCCGGCTACGAGATGTGGGCCGGTCCCTACGGTGAATGGGGCAGCCGCAAATATGTGCTGGCCAGCCTCGACCAGAGCCTCAAGCGGATGGGGCTCGACTATGTCGACATCTTCTACTCGCACCGCTTCGATCCGGATACGCCGCTGGAAGAAACGATGGGCGCGCTTGACCATGCGGTCCGTTCGGGCAAGGCGCTCTATGCCGGCATCTCGTCCTACAATTCGCAGCGCACGCGCGAGGCGGCCGACATCTTGAAGCAGCTCGGCACGCCCTGCATCATCCATCAGCCGAGCTATTCAATGCTCAACCGCTGGGTCGAAGAGGATGGGCTGCTCGATACGCTGGAAGGGCTGGGCGTCGGCTCGATCGTGTTCTCGCCGCTGGCGCAAGGCATGCTGACCGACAAATATCTTGGCGGCATTCCCGAGGGCAGCCGCGCTGCCCAAGGCAAGTCGCTGCGGCCCGCCTTCATCAACGACAAGACCATCGCCAACATCAAGGCGCTGAACGCGATCGCCGGCCGCCGCGGCCAGACGCTGGCGCAGATGGCTTTGGCCTGGGTGCTGCGCAAGGGCCGGGTGACCTCGGCTCTGATCGGCGCCAGCAGGCCGGAGCAGGTCGAGGACTGCGTGGGTGCGCTCAAGGTGCTCGAGTTCAGAGATGCCGAGCTCGCCGAGATCGACACTTATGCCCGCGAGTCCGACATCAATCTGTGGGCGGCTTCGGCGGAACGCAAGGGACCGCCGCGCAAGTGAGCTAAAAACACAGCCGGCAAACGATACGAGTCAAAACGGCGGGAGGATCCCGCCGTTTTGCGTTTTCATGAAACGATGAACCGTTCTTGCCTCAGGGCTTCTTGGCGGTGCCGAGACCAGCCTTAGGCGCTGCCGCGGCGGCCGGAGCCGGGGTCTTCATCTTGGCTTCGATCCAGCCGGTGTAGTTGGCCAGCCGCGTGTAGATGCCATAGGCGTTCTTGTGGCCGCAGGCGGCGGTGCCGTCGGACGGACCTTCGCCCCAGCTGACGACGCCGACCTGGACCGGACCGTCGGCGCCGGTCATGAACAGCGGACCGCCGCTGTCGCCGTTGCACGCGTCGCGTTCGCCGCTGTCGGTGCCGGCGCAGATCATATTGTCGGTCAGCGGATCCGACATGTCGGCGGCAATCGCATTGGCGGCGGCATCGATGCCTTTTTCCGAATAACGCATGCGGTGCGAGAGGTCGCTAAGCGCCGCCTTGAGGTCATGCGCATAGATCGACTTGATGCCGCTGTTGCAGGCAGCGCTCGGCTCGAGATCGAGATCGGCGATCATCAGTGCGGTCGGGAAAGTCCCGTCCTGCATCTTGCCCCAGCCGATAACCGTGGTCTTGCCGCTGTCGGGCGTCGGCTCACGCGTGATCTTGATGGCCGGTGCGTCAGCCGGCTCGGCCAGCCGGAGCAGGCCGAGGTCGTTGTCCAGCGTCTGTTCGCTGTAGTTCTCGTTGACGATGACCTCGACCACCTTGTAGCGCTTGCCTTCGGTGAGATCGGTGGCGCCGGTCAGCACGGTGACCGTCTCGGGCGAAATCGGCCGACCCTTGTCGTTGAGGCAATGCGCGGCCGTCAGCACCCATTGCGGCGCGATCAGGCTGCCGCCGCAGAACTGCGCGTTCGGCTGCGAGGCCGGGCTGGGATCCAGCCGCGCGGTGGTCAGCAGCGCCACCTGGAACGGATAGGCGCCCTTGTCGGCTTCCTTGCCGCCATAGACGCGGTCGGCACCGTCGGGGTTCTCGGCCTTGGCCTTGTCCCGGGCTTCCGCGACGCGTTGCATCGGCGAGACCGCCGCTTCCGGCCTGACGGCGGCGTCTGCCGCATGCAGCGCGTTGAAGGCGGGAAAAGCAGCCGCGATGCCCAACAGCGATGCAGCGGCGAGCGGCCTGAACCGATGGAACATGTTCACCTTGAAACCTCCTGAGATGAAAATTGGCGGGCGATGCCAAGCTAGCGCAAAATCAGCCTGAGCGAACCGGTACGCCGCTCGCACCTTGCGCCATATCGAACGGCGCGCGAGCGGTCATAAAACCGAAACACCACTTTTGCTAATCGTGCCCCGTCGGGCAGAACCCACCCAAACCCTATAGCCCCCCACGGGCTACGTGGAAGCGATTTGTCATTGCCAATGTTGGATTATTTTAGGCAGTATATCGACGCGGATGCGTTTGGCGGAGGGCTTTAACGAGGCCGTCCGGAACGATGATCTGACACGGGCGGGTAACCAAACTGATTCTTTAACGCCACCACGATCTCGACAATATTTCTGTATTTTGATCCACTCCTTGCTGACTTTTGGGAGAGTCTCACCATGACAAAACTGACAAGCACTATCATTGTGTCCGCATTGCTATCCACCGCAATGTGGACGATGCCCGCCTTCGCCGCCGATCCCGGCTCCGCGAATGCCGGCAACGGCGAAAGCATGCGCGATGTCGGGGCTGGCGACTACCAGCCTGGCCGGGCAAAGCCGATCGCCCCGCCGAAACTGACCGAAGATGAAGCCAGCCGGGCAGCGCCGCTGACCGACGAGGCGACGGCGGTCAAATCCTATGGCATCGTCGGCCGTTCCGCCGATGGCAAGGACATCAAGATCGATGCCGGCGAGACGCTGAAGGACCTTGTCATCAAGGAACTGAATGCGCCTGCCAACGCACCGGCCGCCGACAAGACCGGGCTGACGGGTGGCGACGAAGCCGGCCGTCAGGTGTTCGGCGAAGACGACCGCGAGCAGATCAAGAACACAAAGACCTATCCGTTCACCGCGATCGGCTATCTCGAAGGCAAAGCCAAGAGCGGCTATGGCAGTTGCTCGGCGACGCTGATCGGCCCGCGCACGGTGCTCACCGCCGCGCATTGCCTCTACAGCAATGAAGACAAGGCCTGGCTCGACGACGTCATCTTCGTGCCGTCGCTCAACGGCAATACCGCAGACGATGCACCGTTCGGCGCTTTCAGCTATGAGAGCGTCTATATCCTGCAGGGCTTCATCGACAATTATCAGGGCTACTACGGCTCGGTCATTCCGTGGGACCTCGGCATCATCACGCTGAAGCAGGATATCGGCACCAATCTCGGCTGGCTGGGTTATGCCAACTACGAGAACCTGGGCGATTTCACCGCCAATATTATCGGGTATCCCGGCGACAAGCCGATGGGGACGATGTGGAAGGCGACCTGCGAAGTGCACGCCGAAAACATCGGCGTGGAGTATTTCCAATACGACTGCGACACCTATCCGGGGTCGAGCGGCAGCTCGGTCTACGCCTATGACAATGGCGCCAAGCAGCGCGTCGTCACCGGCGTAAACGTGGCTGAAAGCCCGAATGCCAACACCGCCGTGCGCCTGAACGCCGCCAACGTGCAGTGGATCAACAGCCTGTACAAATAAGGCCCGATCTTTCGCCGGCAAACAGCGGCGAGAACCGGCAATACCAAACCGGCGACGGGACCTCCCCGTCGCCGGTTTTTTTGCATCGAATCGCTCCCTTGCACAGTTTTGCGGCGGCGCTTACGCTAGGCGATCCAAGGGGTTGGGAACCATGGTGCGGGCAAGAATGATCTGCGGGGTCAGGGCGATGGCGGCTGCATCCATGCTGGCCGCGCTGACGTGCTTTTCCGCCATGGTCGATCAAGCTGGTGCATCGCCTGATGGCGCCTGGGCCGAGCGGGTGCAAATTCTCTACCAGAGCCAGACGCGTTCGGTGCTGCGCAAGACCCTCCGGGTCTGGAATTTCCATCCCGAGTTGGGCCTGGATTTCGTCTGGGAGCCGGCAGCCGGCCAGTCACCGGACCGGACGGTCGCGGCCGACGGCACCGTCAACGGCAAGGGCAGGCTGGTCTGGCGCGTGCGCGGCTCCGCCAGCTATGACCCCAAGACCATCTATTCCAGCTATTTCGGCGAGATCAGGAATGGCCGGCCCGATGGGCAGGGCCGACTGGAACTGCGCTCAGGCGAGATACTCGACGGCCATTGGGTCGCCGGCCAGCTCGACGGCCATGGCATCCATATCGACGCCGACGGCAATCGCTATGAAGGGCAATTCAGGGCCGGTGTGCCGAATGGTAGCGGCCGGCTGGAGACGAAAACGGGCGAAATATTCGTCGGCTCATTTACCGATGGGCTGAAGAACGGGAAGGGCCGCACCCGGCTGCCGGGCGGCACCGTCTACTGGTCGCAATGGGCGATGGGCAAGGAGATCGGCGGCGCGCGTCCCGACGTGCTGGCCGATGCCCGAGTGGGCGGGCTGCTGAAGGCGCAAACCGGCGGCGGCGCCGCAGACAAGGTCGAGATCGGCATTGCCGTCGACCAGCGCATGACGCAGCAGGCCGACATGCAGTACCAGCATCTGGTGCGCGACGAAGACATCGCGATCTATCCAGTGTCGGACGAATACAACGATGCCTGGAACGGCACCGGGCAGGTTCGTGCCGGCAATGTCTATGACGGCATGGATTGGGAGCAGGCGCCGGCCTTCGCCGAAGTCGACCTCAAGACCACCAATCAGTCGCGGGTCAAGCTTGACAGCCTGGAAATGAAAGTTGCTTCCAGCGAAGCCTATCGCAAACCAATGCTGTCGATCAGCGAGCACTATGGCTGTGTCGGATTCCGCCCCGATTTTTCGATCGTCAACAATGGCTGGGGCGACGTCAAGGACATGAAGATGTCGATCCAGTTCACCAGGACCGACGAGGAAGACATCGTGACCGGCGAGCCGAGCCGCATGTTCACGAAGGACATCGGCAACTTCGGCGACGGCGTGGACGTCTCAGTCAAGAATGTGCTGGCCGAGGCCGGCGTCGATACGACCACGCTCGAGACCCAGCGCTTCACTTGCCCGTCGAGGGACGCGCTTGACGTCTGCCGCGCCCAGGTGGCCAACAAGGTCAAGTTCGGCGATGTTGCCGATTATATCAGCGGCAGCGTCGACAAGATGAGCGTCACCGGGATCGGCAAGCTCGATTATTCCTGGGCCGACGATCAGGGCAATGTCTCTCAGCAGAGCGAGCCGTTTCGCGTCGTCGTCTCGCTGGTCAGCATCGAGGTCCCGGAATCGCTCGCCGAGTGCGGCGATGGCGGCGGCGCTTCGCCTGAAGCGCTGCGCTACCAGAACATCGAATTTCCGATCGGCAAGACCGATTACAGCATCCCCATGCCGGTACGTGGCAACAAGAATCTCAGCGCGTACACGGCGCGGCTGAAGATGTGGTCGTCGATGTCGTCGATCCATCGCTTCAGCATCGCCGCCCATTTCGCCGACGGCAGCACCCGCGAGAGCATGCCCGCCACATTCTTCTATTTCAAGCCGAAGGAGTCCTTGTTCGAGACCAAGACCAAGCCGGCCGTGTGCTATTTGCCGGAAGACCTGCAGGGCTGCTGATTACTTCGAGCCCATCTCGAAATAGTTGGGCAGCGGGATCAGCCGGGCAAAGATCGTGCCCTGGCTGAACACCCTGAGTTCCAGCATTGACCCGGACGATCGCTCGGCCTTCTGGTCGAACAGGAAATTCCCGAGCGAATAAATCTCGGCCACATCGCCGCCGGCGAGCGGCAGGATCGCTTCGCTCGACACATGCGGATGGCCGCCGACGATGGCGGTGACACCGCGCAGCCGCATCTGGTCGGCAAGCATCTCCTCGCGTGGTGACGGCTCGGTCTTGTACTCACGGCCCCAATGGACAAAGGCGACCACCGGCCGCTCGGCATTGTCGTGTAGCAGCCGGTCGAGCAATGCAGGCGTCAAAAGGTCGGTGTTGCTGGAGCCATTGGTATCGATGTCGGTCAGTCCAACAATGTCGAGATCGGCAAGCGCCTCGGTCTCGCCCTGGCCGAAATGGGCGATACCGGCCGCATCGAGTGCGGCCAGAGTCTCGGCATAGCCGGAAGGGCCGAGGTCGTAGGCGTGATTGTTGGCAAGGCTAACGGCGGCGACCTGCAATTTCTTCAGCATGCCGATGGCGAGGTCCGTTGGCATTGCCAGTGTCATGTCGTCGATCGCTTCGGGAACGTTGGGCAGGATGACGCCTTCGAGGTTGACGATCAGCGGCCTGGATCGGGTCAAAGCCAGCACGCTGTCGACGATTTTCTCAGCAACGCCGTCGCGGACCAGGACCTTTTTCATGGCGCGGCCGAAATTCACGTCACCGGCGAAATAATAGAGCTTGTCGTCGGGCCGGGCAGGGTTGTTGAAACCGGGGCCGAAGGCGCCGAATAATGCCACGACATAGCTGGTGGTGCGCTCGACATAGTCGCTCGAATGCGCCTGCGAATTCTCGTTGGCGACGACCAGCGGCGCGGCGCCGAACAGTTCGCGCTGCAGCCTGGTCTGGATGTAGAGCGCGCCGACGGAATCGGCGTGCGCCGGCTGCTGCAGCGCCGCGATGCCGTCGAGCGATCCGGCGGCCAGCATGTTCAGCGTCTGCTGGTCGAAACGCCTGGCCTCATGCTGCGGCAGATAGTGCGAGAAATCGGTGGATTCGACGATCAGCGTGTCCTTGTCGACGATCGCCTTCAGCGCCTCCGCCAGCCGGTCCCAATCACCGCGCTTGGCTTTGACCGACATCGCAACGGGCACGATTTCGGCCTCGGGAAAATAATGGTGCAGGAAGGGCAGCATGGCCTGCACGCCATGCTCCTTGGCAAACAGGCAGGACTCCTCGACCATGTCGCTGTTTATTTCGAGAAGGCGAGCGGCCGCCGTGTCGGCCGAGACCGGACCAAGCACCGTGTCGAAGCCGTGCGTGGCGGTGGCGAAGAGTTTCTGCGTCTTGTGGAAATGGTCGGGCGACAGGATGACGATGCGCTTGTAGCGAAAGCCGGATGCGGCGTGGAAACCGAGCGCGACGAGATCGGTGGCGAGCAGATGGTGCGGCACGGTGATGCCGGTGAGACGTTGGTTGGACGGGTCGATTTTGGCGACCGCAGAGATGGCGTCGTTGAAGAGCGCGGCGTCGTCATAGAAGGATGGGAAATTGGCGTCGCCTGGCGGGCAGGCGACGGGGGCTGCGAAGGCTTGGAGCGGAAATAGGAAGGCGACAGCGAAGATCAGCAAAACAACGGTCTGCGCCCAGACACTCCCTTCTGTACTGCCGGACATCTCCCCCGCAAGGGGGGAGATTACTCGCCTCGTCGCCGGCGCTTCCTTTGAGACGTCGATGATTGGCGAAACCCGAGGCGATAGCTGATCTCCCCCCTTGCGGGGGAGATGCCCGGCAGGGCAGAGGGGGGTGTCGTGGCGCAAACCTCTCACGGCTCCGCCAGCACGATGTTTTCGACGCCGCCGACATAATAGAACGGCTTCTGCTTCGCTGCGGTCAGCCGCACCACTTCGCGCGAAATGTAGTCGGCGAGGCCGAACAGCGTCACGCCGCCATCCGATGTCTTTGCCCGGCCGCGCAGGCCTTCGAGGATCGAATAGGTGAAGACGCCATGGCCGAGCTCGGGCAGTTCCGCGGCAGTGCTGTTGGCGGCGGTGGCCGAGAAGACGACGATGCGCGCGTCCTGCGCATCCTTTTCCAGGCGCGGATTGAAGGCATTGGCGGCATGGCAGGTGTCGAGCAGCATGAAGCGCATGCCCTTGGCGCGCTCGACCGATTTCTGGATGTCGCCCCAATCGACCAGCGAGGAGCGCTTCCAGCGGTCGGCGTCCTGTTTGCGGCCGTCGGTCGGGATGAAATAGTAGTCCTCGTCGATGTTGATGCCGTGACCGGCGACGAAAATGATTGTGGTGTCGTTCTCGCCGGGCTTGTCGAGGAAATCGGCAAGCTGGTCATCAATGGTGTCGGAATCCGGCTCCAGGATGCTGTCGGCGCTGGCCACCTTGAACACGTCCTTGCCGGAGTCGGGCGCCTCATCCAGCGCTTCGCGGTTGACCAGCACCAGCGTCTCCATCGACGAGAACAGAGGTGCGGATTTCTGCGAGATCACCTTGAGGAATTCGG
This sequence comes from Mesorhizobium sp. P3_A2, assembly GCF_056403115.1. Classification (NCBI taxonomy): domain Bacteria; kingdom Pseudomonadati; phylum Pseudomonadota; class Alphaproteobacteria; order Hyphomicrobiales; family Phyllobacteriaceae; genus Mesorhizobium; species Mesorhizobium sp. P3_A2. Next base: position 436,946 of record NZ_JBFUGC010000004.1, on the reverse strand, counting down.
TGGCGTCGTCGACGGGGTAGCGCAGATCGCAGGCGCGGCCGGTGCAGGCGTCGGTCAGGAAGGGATATTTGTCGACGCCGATCACGGCGACGTAGAGCTTGCCCTTGTTTGCGGGCTTCTCTGTTTTCCGGGCCAGTGCTGTGACGCTGCGCTCGGTCAGGTAGCCGAATTCATTGGTCCCGGTGATGCGGATGGTGTTTTCGCCATTCTCGACCGGCACCTCAACGATGGTGCTTTTGCCGCCATCGGCCGAGCGCGCCGTGACATCGCCGACATTGCGGCTGTTCGACAGGATCGAAAAGCCTGCGACATCAGCGCCGGCTTCCTGCGCGCCTGTGATCTCGACGGCGACGTAGCCCTCGCGGACATTGCTCTGGTCGTCAGCTAGCTTGATGCCGAATTCCGGCGGCTTGCGCGAAAGCAGCCTTTCCAACTCGCGGTCGACGCCGGGCCGCATTTCCTGGACCGCCTGTTCGGCGCTGCGCAGGACAATGGCCCGGCGCACCATTTCCGGGCTCCAGAGGTATTTCTTCAACTGGCCGGCGCTGATGAAACGTCCCTCATGATCGCGGCTCTGATTGACCTGCCAGCCGATCAATTTGTCGCCGTCGGCGGAGGAATAATAGTAACCCTGCGGCATCCAGACGATCCATTCGGAGCCGGCAAAGAACATCGAGACGATCAGTTTGTGCGTCTTCAAGTTCCACAGCCGCACGGTCTGGTCGGCGCTGCCGGTGATCAGCAGCCCTTCCTTCTCGGAGGCGGCAATAGCGTTGATTTCGCCGGTGTGGCCGGTGAATTCGCCTGACACCGCGGCGGTCGCGGTCTTGTACTCCAGCAGCGTGCCGTCGCTGCCGCCGGTGACCAGGCCAAGACCGTTGCTAATCAGGGTGTAGGCCGAATGGACGAAACCATTGGTGGCGGCGTTCTCGATGCTGTGCACCACCTTGCCGCCGTTCGCGATTTCCAGCACGGCATTTTCCGGGCCGTCCTTGCCGCCGGGGACGGCGCGAAGCGACCACTGACCGTCGGCCAATGCGGCGCGGGCAAAGGCGCCCTGTTCCGACGACGCTTCGGGGTCCTCGAAGAACCGCTCGGCCGTCGGCAGCGCCAGCGTCTTATCCAGCGTGCCCTGAAGCTCGGGACAGGACACGCGCTCGGGGCAGGGGTTGGCATTGCCCCAGGCGATGGAGTTGCTCACCGCATCGATGCCGACCGCCGTCACCGGTTCGCCGACCCCTTGCAACAGCGCCTTGCGCTCGCCGGTCGCGGGGTCCCAGACCTGGATGGCATTGCGGGTGCCGCCGGCGGTCGCCACCAGCGAACCGTCGGCATTGCCGGCGCCGGCAAAGACCGTGCCGTCATGGCCGCTATAGTCGAGCACCTGCTCGCCGCTGTCCGTATTCCAGATCACCGTGCGGTGCTTGTCGGCGCAGCGATAGCTGCACGACGCCACAAGCCGCGAACCTGTAGCGAAGCTCAGCGCGCCGATCTGGAAATCCTGCTTCGGCATGGCGCGAACGAACTTGCCGTCGCTGGCCTGCCAAAGCTGGACATCGCCATCCTTGCTGCCGGTGGCGAACAACTGGCCATCAAGCGAGACGGCGAGGGCGGCGACGCTGACGTCGCGAAGCGGTTCGGCCTCGGCGGGCAGCGGGATTTCCTCTGACTTGGCGACGTCCCAGAGCCTTATGCCATTGTCGGTGGTCGTCGCTGCCAGCCGGGTTCCCGCTGCGGCGAAGGCGAGCTTTTCGACACGCCAGGAATCGGCATCGAGCTTTCCAGCCAGCATCCAGCCCGTTGCGGATTTGTCATCAACGCGCCAGAGATAGACGAAGCCATCGCCACCGCCGGCGGCCAGCATGCTTCCGTCCGGCGAGAAGGCGACATCATAGATCGCGTAGTCGGCGCCCTTGAGCACGGCCTTGATCTTGCCGGTGGCGAAATCGAACAGCCTGACATCGCCATAGGGCGGCTTGTCGCCGATGCCGGCGCCGAAATAGCCGCCGGCGGCGATGGTCTTGCCATCCGGCGACACTGCGATCGCAAAGATCTTGCCGTCATTGCCGTTACCGAGATAGCCGCGAATGGTGCGCAGCGTCACCCCACTCTGCCAGTCCCAGATGCGGATGGTCTTGTCGTCGGAGGCGGAGGCCAGTTCCTGGCCGTCCGGCGTGAAGGCAAGGTCGGTGACCCTCGCGCTGTGACCGCCGGTGTTGAGATCGAGATGGAAATCGAGGTCTTCGGCACGGGCTGCTGACGCCAGCGCCAGAAGACCGACCACGATCAGCAACCGGAAAGCACGCAAGGGATGGGAGCGGCCCGGCACGTTCGTTGCGCCGCTATTTGGATTCGGCGGGAGGCGAGCCGAGGCGCACATAGTTTTCGATCGCCTGGGCATAGTTCGCGGAACCGGTCTTGCGTTCCTTTTCTATGTAGCCGGCAAAGTAGCTCCAGAACGACACGGCATAGTCGCGGAAATAGGCGTCGGCGACGTCGCGCGAGCAGAGCTTGCCCTCTACACAGATGGAGAGACGGTTGAGGAAATAGACGATGCGGTCGAAACTGTCGTTGAAATCGGCGATCGGCATCGTGCCGCCCCCGGCCGTCATTGCCTCTATGCCGACGCGTTGCCGGAACACCTGTTCCTCGGTTGGCGACGGCGTGGCGCTGAGCAGATTGTCATATTTGGCGTTGAGCGCCGCCAGCCGCTCCTTGAGCGCGCGTTGTGCCTGCTGAAAATCCTTGCTTTCCCAGAGTTCGACCAGCGACATCGTCTGCTCGACGCGCTTCTGTTCCTGGTTTGCCAGAAACTGGAAGACCGAGAAGGCGAGGGTGAAGATGATCGCCAGCCGCACGGCGAGGCCCGACCAGGCATAGGCCAGCATGCGCCAGTCGCGGTCGGTGAACGGGTTGGATTCCTTCTTGATCTCGTGGCTGCTCGGCCACGGAAAACCTTCGGTGGTTTCCGGCAAGGTCTCCGGCTTCTTGTTCGATGCCGGCACCGGCAGGGCCGGCCGTTTTTGTGTTGCAGTGCCCCCCGGTTTTTTCATCCGCAGCTGTCCAGTTGGATGGTGGCGGACGGATCGAGCACGATGCCGGGCGCCTCCAGTTTCTTTTTCAGGCAATCGAGCTGCGTGCGCGAAATCATGAACTGCACGTCCGGTTCGGCAGCCGCCTTGTTGGGTGACGGCAAGGGCTCGACCACGCCGCGCGAGGCGCAGTTGGAGAGATCGACGACGACGGCCGTGCTGCCGGTCTTGGCGATCTGGTCGTACTGGTCGAGAAAGCAGGTGGCGAGCTCGGAATTGGTGACGACCTGCTTGACGCACAAGCCGCAGGTTTCGTCCGCCGAGGCATTGGCGGCCAGCAACAGGCCGGCGGCAAGGCCGGCAGTCGCTGCACGCCAGGAAAGCACGGGGATAGTCACTGATGTCCTCATCTTTTGCATCCCGCCGCGGCACATCGAGGCGCAGCGAGCCGGGAAATGTTCATATATCATGGCCTTGGCGCAAGAGCCGACAACGGATGTCGGTCCGTTGCAGCTCAGGCGCGCGGCACCGTCTCCATCGGGAAGATCATCACCGCGCCCTTCGGACCGCTCTTGTCGGCAAGTCGCATCACCGAGCGCGTCGCCGGCGCCATGCCGATGTCGGCCAGCATGTCGGAGAAGCCCGGTGTTCCCGAGGCGGCTCGCGTCACAGCGCGCACGCCCTCCTGGGCAAGGAAGCTCAGATCCTCCCTTTCGCTTTGCGGCGGCGCCTCGGTCAGCACGGCAATCATGCGCTCCATGCCGAAGCTGGTGTCGGTGAAGGCGAGCAGCCCTTCCTTAAGGCCTTGGTCAGCCTGCTGGTTGATCGGCGCCAGCCGCTCGGAGACGATGTGAGTGATCGAATAGTCGCTGCCGATATAGAGCACGTTGATGTCGACGAATTCGTCGGACTCGTTCCTGGCCGCAATGTGCACCTGGTCGCCCGGCGAAGCGCGCGGCACAGTCGACGATTCGATCGGCTCCATCGCGCCGCTGTCCTGGCGCTTGATCAGGAACTGGACGCTGACCTCGTCCGGCCGGTAGTCGGAGGCAGCGGCGAGCCGCGACAGGCCGGTGGCGCGGAAGATGGTGGTCAGGTTCTTGGCGGTGGCCTCAGTGAGCTTATCGCGGCCATCCTGATGGATGACGATGCGCGGCGGCTTGCTGCCGTCCTTCAAGCTGATGTCGCCTGACGCCGGCAGGAACCATAGCGCCGGCTCGTCGGTCGCATCTGCGGCGGCGCCGGCAATGGACTTTTCGCGCAGCACCGCCAGACGCAGATCGGCGCTCTTGCCGGGCTCAACCAGCGCGATGTGGAAGCCGGAATTGGGCTTTGCCGCCAGTTCATCCAGAACCGAATTGACGAGTTCGGTTTCCTTTTCGAGCCCTGCGGTCGGCGCCGGCTTCGCCACCAGGAGCTTGTAGTCGACGGCGAGTTCGGCGACGCGCGCATAGGCGCCGGCAGGTACCGTCGTTGCCGCGAGTGCCGGCTTGCCGTCGAACTCGACTGACTTGAGGTTGCTTTCCAGGTTCCTGGCCGATTGCACTTCGAGATAGCCGACCGCGTCGGACAGTCTCGACAGCGCCGAAGGCAGGATGGCGAGCTTGCTGCCGGGGGTAAGCCCCTGCAGCAGCCCTGCGCCGATCGCGACATCGCCATCCTTGACGGCAATTGGCCATTGCATGACGGCATCGGTCTTGTCGGTGCCGAACACGCGGGCATCGAGTTCGCCCTCGAACAAAGGCGTCGGCCTTGTGCGGCCGTCGGCAGAATATTGCTGCAGAACGGCCTGGCCGAGCTGGCGATAAGTGACGTTGGGGTTCTCGGCCAGTTTCGACAGGATGGTGAAGGTGAACAGGCCGAAACGCGGCGCGTCGGGGGTACCTTTGGGCAGCGGCATTTCCGGCGTCGTCTCCACCGTCTGCGCGGCATAGAAGGCAACCAGCTCGCCCCGGGCGATCGGCTCGGCGCCGGTCGGTGTCAGGTTGAAGGCCGGCTTGCGGGCGCCGTTCTCGTCGAAACCGCGCGATGCGGTGGCCGAGATGTCGTCATAGACCTTCACGGCTGCAGCCTTGGCCGCGTCATCGCCACCGACGAGATCGGCGAATTCGACCTTGCGCTCCAGTTCGTCGTCGACTTCCGCGGCGCGCGTTGCGGTGCCGGAATGGCAGCAGTCGAACACGACCCAGACAAAGGCGCCCTTGTCGCGGATGGCGTCGAGTGCCGCGCCGACCTCATTGTCGACCAGCGCGTTCGGCACGCCCTGTGCTCGGTTGATCCATTTGTCGATGTCGGAGGGCAGGAAAATCTCGTCGAGGCCGTCGGTCTCGTCGCCGGCCTTGGCCTGCGGCTGCTGGGCGCCGTGGCCGGAGAGGTGCAGGTAGACGAAGTCGTCGCGTTGCACCTTGCCGGCGAGATCGGCAAGGGCGGCCTTGATCGCCGCATGGGTCGGCGGACCGTTGGCGCCTTCGACATCCTTGGCGAGCAAGGTGACGTTCTCGGCCGAGAATTTCACCGGATCGGGCGTGTTCTTCAGGAGATAGTCGCGGACCAGGCCGGCATCGTTCTTCGGACCGATCAGCCAGTTCTTCTGCGGCAGGTTGGGATAGTCGGTGCAGGCAACCAGCAGCGCATGGTAGGTGCGCGAGGCGGCGAGGGCGCGGAACGAGACCGTACCGGCGGCCACAAGCGCCGACGTGCCGACGAGCAGCGTCCGTCGTGTCAATTTGATCATGATTGCTTCCCCAAGCCCGATCGAATTTCCAACTGCGCTACCCCTCGTTGGGAATTTTGTCAGTATTTTGAATGTGGTCTGTGCCGTCAACCGGGGGTGGCGGTCATGGTGTCGATGGCGATAACGGAAACAGTGGCAAAAAGCCCGGTTCATCGCTATCTCAAGGGGATAGAGACTGCGCATGACAGAAATGCCGTGCAGGCGGTGCGGAAAGATCGGAAACAGGATCATGGCGGCAAGGGATGTGCTGACGAAGAATCAGTTGAGCGTGCTCGAGAAGCTCGAGGCCGCCAGCGGACCGCTCAGCGCCTATACGCTGCTCGACCAGCTGCGCGAGCGCGGTTTCCGTGCACCGCTGCAGGTCTACCGGGCGCTCGACAGCCTGGTGAAGTCAGGTTTCGTGCACAGGCTGGAGAGCCTCAATTCCTTCGTCGCCTGCGCCGAGCCGCACGATCACAGCCACTCGATGACCGCCTTTGCCATCTGCGATACCTGCGGGCAGGTGACGGAGATGTCGGATCACGATGTCGACCATCGGCTGGATGAGTGGGTGCGCTCGACGGGGTTTGCCGCCAAGAAGGCGGTGATCGAATTTCGCGGGACGTGTGCGAAGTGCCGGGCTGAGGCTGCTTAAACCCTTCGCTTCGTCATCCTAGGGCGGAGTGAACGCGAAGCGGAACGGCGACCCTAGGATCCATTCCGTTACATTTCCGACGATTGCAGCGGTGCAGAACAAATCTCCACAGCCTCGACGCTCAAGCGTCACGGCATGGATCCTAGGGTCTGCGCCGCGTCGCTTCGCTCCTTGCTTCGCCCTAGGATGACGAAGCGGCGGAGTGCTAATGCGCCTCGTCCCAGTTGTTGGCCGCCCGTGCATCGACATGCAGTGGCACGGACATCGAGATTGCCGGCATCGGGGCGTTTTCCATGACGCGGCGCACCACCGGGATCGTCGCCTCGACTTCGGCCTCCACCGTCTCGAAGATCAGTTCGTCATGCACCTGCAAGAGCATGCGGGCGGACAGGCCGGCCTTTTCCAGCGCCTCGTCCATATGCACCATGGCGCGGCGGATGATGTCGGCGGCGGTGCCTTGCAGCCTGGCGTTGATCGAGGCGCGCTCGTTGAAGGCGCGGATCGACGGGTTTGACGACCGGATCTCCGGATAGTGAATGCGGCGGCCGAAGATGGTTTCGACGAAGCCATGTTCGCGGGCATAGGCCTTGGTCGCCTCGATATAGTCGCGAATGCCGGGGAAGCGTTCGAAATACTTCTTGATGTAGGCGCCGGCCTCCTCGCGCGGGATCGACAGCTGGTTGGCGAGACCAAACGCCGAAATGCCGTAGATGATGCCGAAATTGATCGCCTTGGCGCGGCGGCGCACCTCTGAAGGCATGCCTTCGACCGGCACGGAAAACATTTCCGAGGCGGTGACGGCATGGATGTCGACGCCGTCGGCAAAAGCTTGCGTCAGCTGCGGGATCTCGGCGACATGGGCAAGCACGCGGAGTTCGATCTGGCTGTAGTCGGCCGAGACCAGCTTCTGACCCTTGTCGGCGATGAAGGCCGTCCGGATCTTTCGTCCTTCGGCGGTGCGCACCGGGATGTTCTGCAGATTGGGATCGGACGAGGACAGCCGGCCCGTCGTCGTCGCCGCCAGCGCATAGGAGGTGTGCACGCGCTTGGTGTCGGGATGGATGAAGCCGGGCAGGGCGTCGGTGTAGGTCGATTTCAGCTTGGTCAGCTGGCGCCAGTCGACGATTTTGCGCGGCAGTTCGTGGCCTTCGGCGGCAAGGTCTTCTAGAAGCTGCGCCGAGGTCGACCATTGCCCGGTCTTGGTCTTGGAACCACCGGGCAGGCCCATGCGGCCGAACAGGATGTCGCCGAGCTGCTTTGGCGAACCGATGTTGATGCGCTCGCCGATGAGGCCGTAGATTTCCTCTTCCAGCCGCGCCGCACCTTGCGCCAGCTCGCCGGAGAGCCGCGACAGGATCTGGCGGTCGACCGAGATGCCGCGTTGTTCCATGCGGGCCAAAACCGGCACCAGCGGCCGCTCCAGCCGCTCATAGACCGATACCAGCCCCTTGGCGGCCAGCCGCGGCTTCAACACCTGCCATAGCCGCAATGCGACATCGGCATGGCCGGCGGCGTAGGCGGTCGCCCTGTCGATATCGACCTGCTCGAAACCGACGGAGCTTCTGCCGGAACCGGCGAGATCCTTGAGCGGGGTCGTCGCATGGCCAAGCCATTTGTCGGCAAGCGACGACAAAGTGTGGTGGCCGGTGCCGGCGTCGAGCACATAGGAGATCAGCATGGTGTCGTCGAAGGGCGCGATGTCGATGCCGTGGCGGCTCATCACGACGATGTCGTATTTGGCGTCCTGGGCGATCTTGAGCACCGATCTGTCCTCGAGCAGCGGCTTCAGCAGCGCCAGCGCCTCGCGGACCGGAATCTGGTTCTCCAGCGCCCCGCCGCCGAGCAGGTCGCCTGCGCCGGTTCTGTGGGCGAGCGGCACATAGGCGGCGCGGCCGGGTCCGGTCGCCAGGGAGAAACCGATGAGGTCGGCCAGCATCGGGTCGGAAGACGTCGTCTCGGTGTCGAAAGCGACGATGCCGGTCTCCTTGGCCTGGGCCAGCCATGTCTTGAGCGTTGCCGTGTCGCGGATCGCGACATAGGCGGCCGGGTCGATCCTGGCGGCGGATGCCGCTTCGAGACGGAGTGCTGAAAGCAAGGACGGGGTATCGCCGGCCTTGGCGGTATCGGCCTTGGCTTCAGCTTGTGCTGCTTCGTTGGTTCCGCCGCCGCGAGCAACAGGCGGTGCGCCGGACCCGACATCGGGGCCGTGCGCGGTGTCGGCGCGCTCGACCGTGACGGCAACGGCCTGGACATCGCCGGCTTCGGTGCTGGTCGCTTCGGCCACACGGCGGGTCAGCGAGGTGAATTCCATGGTCTTGAGGAAGCCGATCAGCTTCGGCCCATCTGGCGCGTGCAGCACGAAATCGTCGAGCCCGTCGGTGACCGGTACATCGTTCTTCAGCGTCACCAACTGGCGCGATATGCGCGCCTTGTCGGCATTGGCGATGATGGATTCACGCCTCTTGTCCTGCTTGATCTCGCTGGCGCGCGCAAGCAGCCCGTCGAGGTCGCCGAACTGTTCCAGCAATTGCGCTGCCGTCTTCGGCCCGATGCCGGGCACGCCAGGGACATTGTCGACGGAGTCGCCGGTGAGCGCCTGCAGGTCGATCATCTTTTCCGGCGGCACGCCCCATTTCTCGATGACCTCGGGGACGCCGATCTGGCGATCCTTCATCGGGTCGTACATGCCGACCGTGGGGCCGACCAGCTGCATCAGATCCTTGTCCGAGGAGATGATGGTGGTGTCGCCGCCGGCCTCGCACGCAAGCTTGCAATAGGTGGCGATGAGGTCGTCGGCCTCGAACCCTTCCATCTCGATGCAGGGCAGGTTGAAGGCGATGGTCGCCTGGCGGATCAGGCCGAATTGCGGGATCAGGTCTTCGGGCGGGGCCGAGCGGTTGGCCTTGTATTCGGGGTAGAGCTCGTTGCGGAAGGTTTTCGACGAATAATCGAAAATGACCGCGAAATGCGTCGGCACAATGCCTACATCGGTGTTGCGGGCATCCTGCATCAGCTTCCACAGCATGTTGCAGAAGCCCGAGACGGCGCCGACCGGCAGGCCATCGGATTTGCGGGTCAGCGGCGGCAGCGCATGGTAGGCACGAAAAATGTAGCCGGAGCCGTCGATAAGGAAGAGATGATCGCCTTTTTTCATGCGGGCAGGGATAGCGCGGCAGGGCGGCGCGGTCCATGGCAAAGGCACGCTTCCAACAGGCGTTGCGGCGCCATCCTGACAGAGGCTGCCTGTGAATGCCTCGGTATGGACCTCGGCCGCTCACAACCATGTTACAAAAGTGTAATTTTCGTGCCCTTGAAACGCCACGTTCGAAGACACAAATACATGTCATCGGCAGTTTTCGCCGAGTCCGGAGCAAGGCCCGTCCCCCGCCTATCCCGGACAACTGCGGCAGCCTATCCCCCCTCTCCGGGCTGCCGCAACGTTTCGAGTAAAGGCCGCCGTGGTTCCCCCTCCACCACGGCGGCTCTTTTTTGCCTTTCAACAAGAAAATTCCAGCCATGGTCCAACGATCGCGGGCTTTTCGTTTTGATGCGCTGCCTTTACGGTCCCGGCACCGAAAAGAAAGGCCTCGCAATAATGTCCACCATTTCCCCCGTCCTCGACCGTCTCGATAAAAATCTCGACCAGAGTCTGGAGCGCCTGTTCGGCCTGCTCCGCATCAAGTCGATCTCCACCGATTCCGACTATGCCGCCGACTGCCGCAAAGCCGCCGAATGGCTGGTGTCGGAGCTCAAGCTGATCGGCTTCGACGCTTCGGTGCGCGACACCCCCGGACACCCTATGGTGGTTGCGCATCATGAAGGCCCCGCCGGTTCGCCGCATGTGCTGTTTTATGGCCATTACGACGTGCAGCCGGTCGATCCGATCGAGCTTTGGGAGAGCGATCCGTTCGCGCCGGCGGTCAAGGAGATCGAGCCCGGCCACAAGGTAATCACCGGGCGTGGTTCGGCCGACGACAAGGGGCAGCTGATGACGTTCGTCGAGGCCTGCCGCGCCTGGAAGCAGGTGCATGGCAATCTGCCGTGCCGCATCACCATCCTGTTCGAGGGCGAGGAAGAGTCCGGCTCGCCGTCGCTGAAGCCGTTCCTCGAGGCCAATGCCGAAGAACTCAAGGCCGATTTCGCATTGGTTTGCGATACCGGCATGTGGGACCGCGAGACGCCATCGATCTGCGTTGGCTTGCGCGGAATGGTTGGTGAAGAGATCACCGTGAAGGCCGCCGATCGCGACCTGCATTCGGGCCTCTATGGCGGCGCCGCCGCCAATCCGATCCGCATCTTGGCGAAAATCCTGGCCGACATCCATGACGAGAATGGCCATATCACCATTCCCGGCTTCTATGACGGGGTCGAGGAGACGCCGTCGCAGATCCTGAAATCGTGGGAGACGCTCGGCGAGACCGCCGAGACCTTTCTCGGGCCTGTCGGCCTTTCGATCCCGTCGGGCGAAAAGGGCCGCTCGGTGCTGGAACTGACCTGGGCGCGGCCGACGGCCGAGTTCAACGGCATTATCGGCGGCTATACCGGCAAAGGGTTCAAGACGGTGATCGCGGCGGAGGCGTCGTCGAAGATCTCGTTCCGCCTTGTCCACAAGCAAAACCCCGAGAAGATCCGCGCGGCTTTCCAGAAATTCGTCAGGGAGCGGATTCCTGGGGACTGTTCGGTCGAGTTCCATCCCCATGGCGGTTCGCCGGCGATCCAGCTCTCCTATGACTCGCCGTTCCTGGTCAAGGCCAAGAACGCGCTGTCGGATGAATGGCCCAAGCCCGCGGTAACCACGGGCGGCGGCGGCTCCATTCCCGTCGTCGGTGATTTCCAGACCTATCTCGGCATGGAATCGCTGCTTGTCGGGTTCGGCCTCGACGACGACCGCATCCACTCGCCCAACGAGAAATACGAGCTGACCTCCTTCCACAAGGGCCAGCGCTCCTGGGCGCGCATTCTCGGTGCGCTGACGCGCTGAAGCAGCGGGAAACCAGTTTCTGGTTGATTTTTCAGCGGATCGCGGCGAGGACGACCGACGACTTCAATATGCTGCAGCGTCCTTTGCGCATCTCAAGAGATGCGCGGCGCTGCAGGCCGCGATCCGGAGAAGACAATGAGCGACATCCGCTTCCACAAGAACGATCTGCCCGACCTGTCCCACTACAATGTCGACGCGGTGGCCATCGACACCGAGACGCTGGGGCTGAACCCGCACCGCGACCGGCTGTGCGTGGTGCAGATCTCGCCGGGCGATGGCTCCGCCGACGTGGTTCAGATCGCGCCCGGCCAGAAGAAGGCGCCGAACCTTGTCAGCCTGCTCAGGAACCGCGGCATCACCAAACTGTTCCACTATGGCCGTTTCGACCTCGCCGTGCTCTACAATGCCTTCGGCGTCATGCCGGAGCCGGTGTTCTGCACCAAGATCGCCTCGCGGCTGACCCGCACCTATACCGACCGGCACGGGCTGAAGGACATCTGCTTCGAACTGCTCGGCGTCGGACTTTCCAAGGTGCAGCAATCGTCGGATTGGGCGGCAGAGACCTTGTCGCCTGAACAGCTCGAATATGCTGCGTCCGATGTGCTCTATCTGCACCGTCTTCGCGATGTGCTGGCCGGACGGCTGGCGCGGGACGGGCGCGCCAAGGAAGCCGACGCCTGCTTCCGCTTCCTGCCGACGCGTGCCAAGCTCGATCTGATGGGCTGGGACGAAGAGGATATTTTTGCGCACAGCTGATGGTTCGGCCCTTCGTTCCGCTGGAACCGGATGGGGATGGCGGCGTTGTTCTGCGCATTCCGGACGGAAGTGCGACGAGAGGGGATGACATGGCAGACCGAAAGCCGATAGCAACCGCCCCGACGGACGGGTCCAAGGTCACTGTCCTGTGGAAGGACGCCGCCGGTGTCGTCAGCGAATCCGTCGGGCAGTACCGCGACGGCGCCTGGTGGGTCTACACCGACAGCGACACCCAGAAGAAGGTCGACCCGACCAGCTGGCGGCCTGCCGCCAGTGACGATGACGACGATCAGTGACCCCGCTAGCGGGTTGATGTGCTTTCGCATAGCGTGAAGCCGTTGAAAATGAGGCCGATTCGGGGCCGTCCGCTCCGCAGCCGCCTCTCATCCTGGAGGGACTCGCCATGGGCATCGAAAGCCTTCTCATCTTCCTGATCATCGGCGCCATTGCCGGCTGGCTCGCCGGCCTCATCGTCTCGGGCTTCGGCTTCGGCCTGATCGGCAACATCGTCGTCGGCATTATCGGCGCCTTGATCGCCGGCTGGCTGTTCCCAAGGCTCGGCTTTGCCATCGGCGGCGGCATTCTCGCTGCCATCATCAACGCCACGATCGGCGCCGTTATCCTGCTGGTGCTGGTCAAGGTCCTTAAGCGGGCATGAGGCTCGGATTTTTATCTAACGCAATCCCATGGGAAAGCGCTGCGCGCTTTCCCATGGGATTTTCCCAAAGGAGCGCGCCGTGAAGCAGAATACACTCTACCTTCTCGTCGGCGCGCTCGTTGTCGTGGTCATCGCGCTCGGTGGGTATGTCTATCACGAACAGACCAAGCCAAAGGGCGTCGAACTGAAGATCGACGACAAGGGCATTTCGATCCAGCAGAATTGAGCCTGCCGTCGACGGCGGCGGGGCGCCGGCTGGCTGCATGTAAAAAGGCATTGGCGAGGTCTCCCGCGATTGCCCCGACATGGAATTCGAATGACGGATCGACGCTTCGGCGCTATGATGTCGATATAGGGCGTTTGGGGTCAACCAACCTATTACTAGGAGGTTGCCATGAAACACCAAACACTGGACCAACTGCATGCAGTGGCCGAGGTCAACACACAGCCGGTAATGAGCCGAACCCAACGTCTCGTACGTTGGGCCGAGCTTCTTGAACGTGAGCCCAGCCGGCTCCTGACCGCGCTCGCCGGGACTGAATACCGTGCCCCGCCGGAGCGCGATGTCATGCGAGGCGATGGCTCGCCGATAGCGGTTGCCTTCACGGACCCCATATTGCACGACGAAGGTCTGAAAGACGACAGCTATGGCGAAGCCAAGCGCTTCTTCGAGCTGACCGACCACCAACTGCACGAGATCGTCTGCTACTGCCATGTCGGCGAGGTTATGCAATCGTCCAGGGCAGCGCTCTCGGTTCGTGCGGCGATCGGCTGACGCATGTCCACCAGGTGATTACCTGGTGACGGATGATTTTGGGGCGCGGTCGAACGCGAGGCTGCGACCATTTGCGATCGCGCCCCAACGCGGATCATGTCCGCGACTGCCTGGTCGCGGCTGAGAATGGCTCAGGCCTTGGCGCCCGGACAAAATGCCACGCGAGGATTGTTCCTTCGCGGCGGGCGCGACTGCTTGCCAGCGCCAAAATCAGGGGCTCGAACAGCGCGATCACTGCCGGAATAGGGCCGTCGAAATAGCGATCACTGCGTGACCGCGATTGGCACCTCTTTGCCGACGAACTAAGCTATCCGTGCGCCGGTCATTTCTGGCCGTTTATGGGTTCACGGCCTAGGCCGATCCTATCAATGATGTCGGGCGTGTTGTTGCGCGGGCTGCCGACCTTGCTGTCGATCGGCCACATCGTCATCAGGTCGGACGGGAACGGCTTCATCAGGTCACGCGGATCCGGCTCCGGCCCAAGCCACCGCATGTAATCTTCCGGCGCCAGATGGACAGCGGCGGTTAGCCAAAATGGAAGGCCATCTCGAAACTATGGGCGTCCACCCCGTCTATATTCGCCGGGGTCGATAAATTCCCCTGCCCACAAGTTGCGTTTGGCACTGCGGGCTTCGCGCTCTTCGGCAAGGTATCGAGGCGCTTGTTTGTCGGCGACCGCCAATCCGTGTTTTACCAGGTCGCGCGCGAGATCGATGCTCCCAACGAAGCAGACGCCGACATCGTCGTCATTGCGGTCCTTGCCTTCGATGGTGCAGGATACATCCCCAGAGGCAATGAGATGGCGAATGTGGTCACGCGCATACCTGCCGCAGGGCCAGATCTTGTCAGCGGCATCAAAACACGGCTGGGAAAGTTCGGGGGCATCGATACCGAGTAACTGAACTCGTTTCTTGTCATGCCACAGCGTGTCGCCGTCATGAGCAAACCAATGCTCTACTGCGGACACGGGGCCACAGGTCAGCACTAAGGCGAGAGCGAGGGTCAACCTGCACATGGCCGATGGACCGTTTCGAAATTTCCCCTTCCGCGATCACACCATACCCCTATGAAGCTGGCCGGCCAATAGCGGGGAACCGTTGAGCCGGCCAGAGAAAAGGCCGACCTAGCTTTTTGGCAAAACGGCCCGCTGCTCTCCTACGGCAGCGGGCCTGTCCTTGGCCGGAAAGGAGCGCTAGCGGGGGGCGCCAGCATTCCGGCCGGCGTATAATGCGCCAGACCGGCGGGCTGTATGGTCAAAAGAGAACACGTGGCAGCGCAACCGGCGACGCGTTGAAATATCTATTTATGTCAGATGATGCCTCCCTACGTTAACGGAAAAACGATTTTGCGCAACGGCAGCAGCTCTGTCCGTGTTGCGGTCATTCAAGATCCTGCCCGGACGCGGGTCTGGAGCGTCCGAGTCATACCCTAGAGCGGGATGAAATTATCCGGAGTCGTAGGGACAGCTCTTCACGGATGATGATCGGATAGATCAGGCTCGGCGCCAGATGGGGGCTTGTGGGCGGCCGACGGCTTCGTCGTCGGCGTCGCCTTCACCGCCTTTGTCGCTTGGAAGGTGTTCCTATGAACGGCCGCAGCACCTTCCACGCCTACCGCGCAACCGCAGCCAATGTCCGGCTTGTCAGTACCGGCAAACCCGAACGCGTTCCAGCACCCGGTGGTGATGGTGCCAGTGCCTCACCCACTTCACGTGGCAATGACGATGATGCCGGTAATAGTAGCGATGTGGGTAGCGGGCCACGTAGCCGGGATAATAATCGTGATACCGGGGGCCGTAATAGCGGCCGCCATAGTCGTAAAAGGGGCCGCCGCCGTAGAAGGGGCCACCGCCGAACGGGCCGAAGCCGCCGAACGGACCAAAAAAGCCGATGCCAGGACCGAAGAATCGTGCATCCGCAGGCACGACCGTGGCGGCGGAGGCGATGGCAATCACCGAAGCAAGTAACAGTTTTCTCATAGCAACCTCCCAGAGGGCCGATCACCCGATAAACGCCCGCAGGAGCCGTATGTTCCCGATCGCTAATATGCAGGCGCTCCCGCGCTTCCGGTGGGTTTGCTGGTGTGGTTATTGTGATAGTATTCTTTTCTTCAAAGGGTAGGCCCAGTCGACCTCGATTGCGGTCGATTACACTCGGGCACCCCCGCTTGGGAGGAGCCTTGCGATGGCGCGCTTTGCCCACCTTGCCTTCGCCTTGGGATTGTTGCCTGGATTTGCACTGGCTGGGGAGCCTTTCGTCCCGAGCTGGATCAAAAACGATCCCGCAGCCAAGATGGTGGCTATAGAGATTGTTGCCGATTGGAACCAACTCGAGCGGTACCGCAGGGACAACATCCGGACCGACATTATCGACTTCAACGGCTACTGGGGCGGCAATCTCACGATCGTCGTGCCAGAAAAATGGTCGGTACAGATCGAGTTCATCAATGGCTCCTCGAATTTCTGGCACGGCCTGATGCTGACCAGGGTCTATGCTCAGTCAGAGATGCCGGTGAAGTTGAAGGCTGAGGATGCGATCTGGGGAGCGTACACCACTCCGCTGGAGGGGATCAAAGTTAATGAGAGGAGACAACTCAACTTTGTTGCGCAGCAGGCGGGGAACTATTTCCTGGCCTGTCCAAGACAAACGCACATGATGGACGGACACTGGATCGGTTTCGAGGTGAGAGGCAACCTTGAGCAGGCCGTGGCAATCGTCCATAATGACAAGTTTCCGCAGGAGCAGCCCCCAGGACGTCCATAGGTCTGCGCGAGCAAGCCTGCGCGCCATGGCGTAGGTTAGAACGCGCGCGTTCAATGAAGCGGTGGCGCTGCGGCATAAGCAATGGCAACGCGACTGATCAAGAAATCTATTCCTCCCTGATGTCCTGCACCGAGCATGACGCAGTTTCGCCTCACCTCGCAGGTGACGGACCCTAGCGATGATGCCGGGCTTCACCCATTCGACGTCGCCATCGGCCACCGCGGTCGGGATGCCGGCCGGCTGAGCGGTGCGATCGCGCTCTATCCGGTGCCAAAGCCGTTCCTTGATTGCGCGCCCGGTGGCGATAACGGCCTTGCCGACATATTTGCCGTCCCGGGCGAACAGGCCCTCGGTCTGCTTGCCGGCCTCGCGCTTGACGCCGATGAGGTCGAGATCATCGACATCAGGCCGCCGACCGCTTTGCTGACGCGCGCGTCAAGGGCAGTGAACAGAGCGGTAACGGCAGCGGTAACGCGCGGTAACGGATTAAGAATTTCGTAAGGAATTTCAACGGCCTGCACGAGCCCTGTTTTAACCCGCCCTTAAATCGCCGCATCTACTCTGCAACCGGAGCGCCATAGGCACCGGGGACAGCAAGCGCAGGCATGGCGAACCGCAGAGACAGCCGCATCGAGCCCAGTTTCGAGGGACCGCCGCAGGCGCGATCCCGGCCGGGTCTTTCGGTGAGCGAGGAGGATCGCGTCGTGCCGAGCAACCGCAAAGCCTCCGCCAAACGCAAATCGTCGAAGGCGAAGTCGTCGCGCGGCAGGCGCGGCAAACCCCGGCGCGGCCTGTTCGGCATTATGGCCCGGATGCTCTACTGGTGCTTCGTGCTCTGCATCTGGGGCGGCATCGCGGTGGCCGGCATTGTCGTCTATTACGGCGCCAAGATGCCGGCGGCCACTACCTGGTCGATCCCCGACCGCGCCCCCAACATCAAGATCGTCTCGGTCGACGGCCAGCTGCTCGCCAACAGAGGTATGAGCGGCGGCGAGGCGGTCGGCCTGCACGAAATGTCGCCCTACATTCCCGAGGCCGTCATCGCCATCGAGGACCGCCGCTTCTATTCGCATTTCGGCATCGATCCGATCGGCCTGTCGCGCGCCATGGTGACCAATGTGCTCGGCGGCCATTTCTCGCAAGGCGGCTCGACGCTGACCCAGCAGCTGGCCAAGAACCTGTTCCTGAAGCCCGACCGCACGCTGGAGCGCAAGGTGCAGGAGGTGTTGCTGTCGCTGTGGCTGGAGCATAAGCATACCAAGGACCAGATCCTCGAAATGTACCTCAACCGGGTCTATTTCGGCTCTGGCGCCTATGGCGTCGAGGCGGCCTCGCGCCGCTATTTCGGCAAGAGCGCGCGCGATGTCACGCTTTCGGAGGCGGCCCTTCTCGCCGGCCTGTTGAAGGCGCCGTCGCGGCTGTCGCCGGCGCGCGACCCGAAGGCGGCGGAACAGCGCTCGCAGCTGGTGCTCGCCGCCATGCGCGACGAAGGCAAGATCAGCGCCAAGGAACTGACCTCGGCGATGAGCGCGCCGGCAACGCGCGCGCCGTCTTACTGGACCGGCTCGGAAAACTATGTCGCCGACACCATCATGGAAGAACTGCCCGATCTGATCGGTGATGTGCGCAGCGATATCGTCGTCGACACCACTGTCGACCTCAACCTGCAGAAGCTCGCCGAACAGTCGATCCGCCGGCTGATCGACGACAGCGGTAAAAAACTCAATGTCAGCCAGGGCGCGCTGGTGTCGATCGACAATTCCGGCGCGGTGCGCGCCATGGTCGGCGGCTACGATTATTCGACCAGCCAGTTCGACCGCGCCTCGGAAGCGCGCCGCCAGCCCGGCTCGGCGTTCAAGCCGTTCGTCTATATGGCCGCGCTCGAGGCCGGCCGCACGCCCGACAGCGTGCGCAACGACGCGCCGATCAAGATCGGCAAGTGGACGCCGGACAATTACGGCGGCAAGTATTTCGGCAAGGTGACGCTGGCGACTGCTTTGGCGAAGTCGCTGAATTCGGTCGCGGCACAGCTGACCATGGAGGTCGGCCCCGACGCGGTGGTCGAGGCGGCGCACCGCATGGGCATCCAGTCGGAACTGACGGCCAACACCTCGATCGCGCTCGGCACGTCGGAAGTGACGCCGCTCGAGCTGACATCGGCCTACGTGCCGTTCGCCAATGGCGGCTACAAGCCTGACATCCATTTCATCCGCCGCATCACCACCACCGAAGGCAAGGTGCTCTATGACGACAGTGGTGGCGGTGCGCCGCGCGTCGTCAAGCAGGACATTGTCGGGATGATGAACTCGATGATGACCGGTACGGTCGAGATCGGTACGGCAAAGAAAGCGGCCTTCGCCTGGCCGTCGGCCGGCAAGACCGGAACCAGCCAGAACTCGCGCGACGCCTGGTTCGTCGGCTACACCGCAAACCTCACCACTGGCGTGTGGTTCGGCAATGATGACGGCAGCCCGATGAAGAAGGTCACCGGCGGCGCGCTGCCGGCACAGGCCTGGCACGAGTTCATGGTTGCCGCGCATGAAGGCGTGCCGGTCAGGCCGCTGCCCGGCACCTGGAAGTCGACGCCGCCCGATACCATCGTCCCCGACGATATCCCGTCAGTCGACAACAACCAGGCGGCGCCGTTGCCTGCCGTGGCCGTCGGCCGTTCGGAGCCTGCCCCGGCGCCAGCTGCTGCCCCGGCACAGGCGCCGGTCCGCCGTCCGGCCGAGACCGTCGATGCTGATGGTTTCGACATGCCCGGCGACGGCGGCACTACAGCTTCGATCAAGCACCCGGTGCCGCCAGGCAGCGTCGGCGGCCCGACCAAGAAGCGGAAGACGTCGATCCTCGACATTCTCGGCGGCGGCTGAGCGTCAACTCGCCACTCGCCACGCCAACCGCGTTCCGCTACATGTCCGGCTGGAGACAGCGACATGGCCGAGACCGACACCAGAAAAACCATCGTGCTCACCGGCGCCAGCCGCGGCATCGGCCATGCGACGGTCAAGCGCTTTTCGCGCGAGGGCTGGCGGGTCATCACTTGTTCGCGCCAGGCCTTTGCCGAGGACTGCCCGTGGCCGGCCGGCCCGGAAGATCACATCAAGGTCGATCTGGCCGACCAGCAAGATGTCGGCATCGCCGTGTCGGAGATCCGCCATCGGCTCGAAGCGCATGGCGGTCAGCTGCACGCGCTGGTCAACAATGCCGGCATCTCGCCGAAGCTCAAGGACGGCAATAGCCGCATGAACTCGATCGATACGCCGATGCATGTCTGGCGCGATGTGTTCCAGGTCAATTTTTTCGCACCGATCATACTGGCGCGGGGCTTGTTCAAGGAGCTGGCTGCGGCCAAGGGCTCGATCGTCAACGTCACCTCGATCGCCGGCACGCGCGTGCATCCCTTCGCCGGCACCGCCTATGCGACCTCGAAGGCGGCACTTGGCTCGCTGACGCGCGAGATGGCGCATGATTTCGGCCCGCATGGCATTCGGGTCAACGCCATTGCGCCGGGCGAGATCGACACGGCGATCCTGTCACCGGGCACCGACAAGATCGTCGAGACGATCCCGCTCAGGCGCCTCGGCACCACGGCGGAAGTCGCCGACATCATCTTCTTCCTGTGCTCGCAGCAGGCGTCCTATGTGACGGGCTCGGAAATCCACATCAATGGCGGCCAGCACGTCTGAGCGCTGATTTCAGGCTATGGTGAGGACAGCCTTGCCGCTGAAGCTGCGCTGTCGCAGGGCGTCCAGGGCCTGAGCGATGTCTGTCCACGGCAGGGTCAGGGACACGCGGGTTTCCAGCCGGCCAGCCGCGACCAGAGCGAGCAGCGAGGCGATATCGGCGCCAATGGCTGGACCTGATGTGTAGTAGGCGAAGGTCTGAAGCCGCGCGCCCTCGTGGCCGGGAACGAACTGCCTGAAGCCAATTGGCGTCAGCTCGCCGCTGCTCGAACCAAACATGACGATGGTGCCCCCCGGTGCGACGCGTTCGATGGCGTGGGCGAGGCTTTGGCCACCGACCGACTCTGTGACCAGCGAGAACGGCCCACTGGACAGCTCGATCGAGTCGACGACCTGCTGGGCACCAAGGCCGCGGAGATCCTCGGCATGCCTTGCGGCGGCAATCGCGGTCACGGTGGCACCTTGCTCGCGGGCGATCTGGATCTGGAAACGGCCGACCGCACCGCTGGCGCCGGTGATCAGGACTTGCTGGCCGGCAAGGTCACCGCCATGGCGCAAGACCCTCAGCGCCGTCGTGCCCGCAACCGGAAGCGTGGCGGCGGAGACGAAGCTGACCTCATCCGGGATGACGGCGAGGCGGTCGGTTGGAACTGCGACCCGTTCGGCCCAGCCGGCCTCGTCGACCAAAGCCACAACCCGGGCGCCGACCGCTGGCCCGGAGCCATCAGCAGCTGCCCGCGCGACAATTCCAACCACGTCCTGACCGGGTATCCAGCCCACCGGACGTATGGTGAGCAGGCGCAACTCGCCACGGTTCAACGAGTTTGCGTGGACCGAGACAAGTGCCTCGTTCGCGAACGGCTGGGGTTCATCGACCTCGGCGAATTTGAGCCCGGTGGTGCTGTCGGGAGATATGACAAGGGCGCGCATGGGTCGTACCTTCCTGTTGGTTGTGGGCCGGAGCCTAGCGACTTCCCTCACTAAAGAATTTAGCTATCATGGCGAATAGTCGCTAAAAGCCGTCAATCATGAGACAGCCTCTCCACTACCCTTGGGTCGACTTCGATGTCGATGATGTGCTGACGCCAGCCATTGCCGTGCGCGTCGATGTCACCGAAACCAAAGCTGAAGCGGGCGCCCATTGGCACCGCAAGGGCCAGCTCGTTTTCGCGCTCGGCGGTGGCGTCACCTGCCGCGTCCCGAGCGGCCTGTGGATGGTGCCGCCGCATTGCGGGGTGTGGATTCCCGGCGGCATGGAACACAGCAACCTCGCCACCGCCAATGCGCGGATTTTCTTCGTCTACATCGAGCCGGGCGCTGCCGATCTGCCGGATCGCTGCTGCACGCTGTCGATCTCGCCGCTGCTGCGCGAGTTGATCATCGAACTGTCGGACTGCGCGCCGGACGATGCAAGGTGCGCCTTCCTAGGAAGCGTCCTGCTTGCCGAACTGCCTGATATGCCGGTTCAGCAGCTGCATCTGCCGATCTCCGCCGAGCCGCGTTTGCAGCGGATCGCCGAAGCGTTGGCGCAGGACCCTGCCGACCGCAGCACGCTGGCGGAATGGGCCAGCCGCGTCGCGCTCTCAGAGAGCAGCCTCGCCCGTCTCGTGGTAAAGGAGACCGGCCTGAGCTTCGGTCGCTGGCGCCAGCAATTGCACCTGATCGTCGCCATAAGGGAGCTGGCCTCGGGTGCCAGCGTGCAGCAGGTTGCGGGCGATCTCGGCTATGGCTCCGTCACCGCCTTCATCACCATGTTCAAGAAGGCCCTTGGCAAGCCCCCGGCAAAGTACCTCAGCAGCGTCGCGCAAAATGGCGGCTCTGCTTTCGTGGCGTAATTAACACGCCTATGGGCAAACCTCAGGCCGGAGAGGGTTCAAGGGCTTCGGGTCGTGGCATTGGCTTTTGCCCCAGCACCTCTTCCACAATCCCGCGGGCGATTTCGCGTTCGCCCATGATGACGGTGTCGGCGCCGAGCCCCTTGAGATGCTCGACCTCGGCATCGGAATGGGCGCGGGCGATGACGTTGATGGCGGGATTGGCGGCGCGTGCCCTGAGCACGATCTGCCCGGCCTCGAAGGCGTTGGGAATGGCAAGGATCAGTCGTTTGGCCTCCTGCGGATTGGCGGCGGCAAACACGCCTGCATTGGCCGCATTGCCGGAGACGGTTTCGACGCCGTCGTCTCTCAACCTGGCCAGTGTCTTGTCGGCGTCCTCGATCACCAGGAAGGGCAGGGATGCCTGTTTCAGCGCGGCACCCACCAGGCTGCCGACGCGGCCGTAGCCGATCAGGATGGTGTGGCCTGAAAGCGTCGTGCATGGCGGCGGGCCATCCTCTTTGGCTGCGGTGGCTACAGAGGCCACTTGCCCGGGTTGCATCGCCGGCCCGATCGGCTTGACCTCTTCCGGCGGCGTAGTCTTGGCGCTCCGTGCGTCCAGCCAAGGTTTCATCCAGTCGAGGGCGAGGAACATCAGCGGATTGACGAGGATCGACAGGATGGCGCCGGCCAGGATCAGGTCGCGGCCCTGTTCGGGCAACAGTTTCAGCCCGACGCCGAGCTCGGCTAGGATGAAGGAAAATTCGCCGATCTGGGCAAGACTGGCCGAGATCATCAAGGCGGTCGCCAGCGGATAGCGGAAGGCGATGACGATGACGAAGGCGGCCAGCGACTTGCCGATGACGATGATGGCCAGCGTCGCCAGGATCGGCCAGCCATTGCTCATCAGGCTGAACGGGTCGAACAGCATGCCGACCGAGACGAAGAACAGCACCGAGAAGGCGTCGCGCAACGGCAGCGATTCCTCCGCAGCGCGGTGGCTGAGTTCGGATTCGCTCATGATCATGCCGGCGAAGAAAGCGCCCAGCGCCAGCGAGACGCCGAACAGCTTGGCCGCTCCGAAAGCGACACCGAGCGCGATCGCCAGCACGGCCAGCCGGAACAGTTCGCGCGAGCCGGCATGGGCGACATAGTGCAGGATCCACGGAATGACCCGGCGGCCGACAACCAGCATGACGACGACGAAGGCAACGACCTTGGCCAGGGTGAGGCCGACGACACCCCAGATGCCGTAGCTGGCAGGCAGCGACAACAGGCTCGCATGGTCATCGATCTGCGGCTGGCCGCCGAGCACGCCGGCAAGCGCAGGCAGCAGCACCAGCGCCAGCACCATGGCCAGATCCTCGACGATCAGCCAGCCGACGGCGATGCGGCCGCGCTCGGTCTCGATCAGCCGCCGCTCCTGCAGCGCGCGCAGCAGCACCACGGTGGACGCCACCGAAAGCGCCAGGCCGAAGACCAGGCCGGCGCCCATCGACCAGCCGAGCATCCAGGCAAGACCGGCGCCGAGCGCGGTGGCAAAGCCGATCTGGACGATGGCGCCGGGCACGGCGATGGCGCGGACGGAGAGAAGATCCTTCAGCGAGAAATGCAGGCCGACGCCGAACATGAGCAGGATGACGCCGATTTCGGCCAGCTCATTTGCAAGGCCAGCATCGGCGACGAAGCCGGGCGTGTTCGGCCCGACCAGCACGCCGGCGACGAGATAGCCGACCAGCGGCGGGATGCGGAAGCGGTTGGCAAGTGCCCCGAAGATGAATGCCAGCCCCAGACCGGCGACGATGGTGGCGATAAGGGGCGTGTCATGCGGCATTGTCTATGGAGCGCCTTTCAAGAACCGTGATGTCGGGTGTGCGCCGCCCGAAGCCGCCGCCTTTCTAATATGGTGGAGGGTGCGCCGGCGATGCAACCCGCAAGCCGGAAATTGCTGGCGCGAGGGACTGAAAAACCAAAGGCGCACGCAGCAGAATCGCTGCGCGCGCCTGATAGCGGCGGATGTCGGAGGGGAACCCGGTTGGGTGTCAGGCCGCTTGCAGCATGGCCTCGATGTCGATCACGGCATGGTTGGTCAGTGTTTTTGGAATTTCGGCCTGCACCTTGTCGGTGACTTCCTTGTGCAATTTCTTGCGCATCGTGCCGAGCACCAGGGGCGGCGCAATCAGCACGATGTCGTCGAAGATGCCGTTATGGGCGAACTTGTAGAGGCGGTCGGCGATCTCCTCGGCGAAGCGTTCCTTGCCCTGCCGGTGCCAGTCGGTATCCTCGCCGGTGCTGCGGTTGCCGGATACGCCGTTATTGTAGCGGCCGGGGCTGTCGCTGCCTTGCTCGCGCGTCGCCGGATTATCCTGTTTCATCTCCTGGAAGAGCTGCAGGTTCGGGTAGAGGTTGTCGCCCTCATTCTTGAGGAACAGCGCTTTCTCGCCATCGGCCACCATGACCAGAAGGCCGTGTTTCAGGTTGATCTTGTTCATTGCGCGCTCCTGCTTGAAGGGTTTCAAATCCAGCCGACGATTGTCTGCTTCGGCAGGGTCAGAACGCACGGCGGAGCGGGAACGTTCCACTGTTCGACGGGAGGCCAGCAGCTGCCCCTGTCTGCGGCAACTCAACGGCCTCAGCGAAGGGCTGTACCACCGACGGCTTTAATCTACTAAATTGGTAGAATTTAGAAAAAACAATTTTGCGGCCCGCCCGGGTCAGGGATAAAAGAGCCGCATAACAAGGCCTGCGGCAGCAGCTTCAATCCGCTCGATGTGCGGATATGGAATATTTTTCTCTTGGTCTTCTGGCTTGCGGAAAACCGATTGCCTCCCGTCAGGGGATGCGCGAGTGGGTTCCTTCAGCTTTTTCGCGCCCGCGCGTAAAACTGCCACCTTGTTCCGGAATCTGTTCGTCATGCCTCAGGCCAATCCCAAGCTCAACGCTTTCCCCGTCTTCCTGCGGGTCGAAGGCGAAGCAGTGGCCATCGTCGGCGGCGGCGCCGAGGCTTTGGCCAAGGCGCGGCTGCTCGATCAGTCGAGCGCGATACTGCGCATTATCGCTGAGATCGCCGACGCCGAACTGCTGAGCTTCATCGCCGCGACCGGCGCCACCCACATCTCAGCGCCTTACGATGCCGCACATCTCGAAGGCACGGTCATGGTGTTTGCCGCCAGCGGCGACGAGACGCTCGATCGCCCCGTCGCCGAAGATGCGCGTCGGCTTGGCATCCCGGTCAATGCTGTCGACCGGCCGGAGCTCTGCGATTTCTTTACCCCGGCGCTGGTCAACCGCGCGCCCATCGCCATCGCCATCGGCACCGAGGGCGCCGGCCCGGTGCTGGCGCAGATGCTGCGCAGCCGCATCGACCGCATGCTGTCGCCGTCGCTCGGGCCGCTGGCAACGCTTGCCGCCTCGTTCCGTGGCGCTGCCGAAAAGCTGCTGCCGAAAGGCAATGCCCGCCGCCAGTTCTGGGGCAGTTTTTTCCAAGGCGCGCCGGCGCGCGCCGTCGAAGCCGGCGAACTGTCGCAGGCGCATGATGCCGCCGTCGATCTGTTGCTGTCGAAGGCTCCGGCTTCGGGGCACATCGCCCTGGTTGGCGCCGGCCCCGGCGCCGAGGATCTTCTGACGCTGCGCGCGCATCGCTTGCTGATGGAAGCCGACGTCATCGTCTATGACGCGCTGGTGCCTGAAGCGATCGTCGCCATGGGCCGCCGCGACGCCGAGCGGCTGCCTGTTGGAAAACGCAAGGGCTGCCACACCAAGAGCCAGGCCGAGATCAATGCGTTGCTGGTCGAGCTTGGCGGGCAGGGCAAGCGCGTCGTGCGGCTGAAGTCGGGCGACCCGCTGGTGTTCGGCCGCGCCGGCGAAGAGATGGCTGCGCTTCGCGATGCCGGTATCGCCTATGACGTGGTCCCGGGCGTCACCGCCGCTTTCGCTGCTGCCGCCGATTTCGAACTGCCGCTGACGCTGCGTGGCGTGTCTTCGTCGATGGTGTTCACCACCGGCCATGATCTGAAGGGCAATTCGCTGCCGGATTGGGCCAAGCTCGCCATCTCCGGCGCCACCGTAGCCGTCTATATGGGGCGCTCGGTTGCGGCCGAGGTTGCGGGGCGGCTGATCGAGGCCGGCCTGTCGCCGGATACGGCGGTCGCCGTGGTCGAGAATGCCAGCCTGCAGAACCGCCGCCGTTTCCACGGCACGCTGGCCGACCTGCCGTCGCTGGAGGCGCGCGCCGATCTGACCGGCCCGGTGATGACCATCATTGGTGACGCGGTTGCCGGCGCCAACTTTGAACGTTCCGAGCCGCTCGCGGCACATAGTCATAAGAGCGCCGCCAGCGCGGCCGCCGCAGAGGTCGAACCATGAAGATACTGACCGCAAACCGCCTCACCGACGGCATCGCCGTCTGGTACGCCGATGGTGGCTGGGCCGAGACGGTGGACCACGCCGATCTCGCCCATGACAAGGCGGCCGAGGATCGCCTCGAGGCGATCGGCGCAAAGGCCTATGCCGACAATGAAGTGGTCGACGTCAATCTGATCGACGCTGAGGTCGTCAATGGCGTCGTCGAGCCGGTGCGGCTGCGCGAAAAGATCCGCGCCGCCGGCCCCACCATCCGCGAAGACCTGGGCAAGCAGGCTGCGCGGGCGGCATAGCCAGGAATTGAGTGAAACGGGCGGACGCGCCCTGAAAGACGAAGCATGTACCGTTACGATGAGTTCGACCACGATTTTGTCCAGGCCCGCGTCGCCGAGTTCAGCGACCAGGTCGAGCGCCGGCTGTCCGGCGAGATCACCGAGGACCAGTTCCGGCCGCTCAGGCTGATGAACGGCGTCTACCTGCAGCTGCACGCCTACATGCTACGCATCGCGGTGCCCTATGGCACGCTGAACGGCAAGCAGTTGCGCATGCTCGGTCACATCGCGCGCAAATACGACAAGGGCTACGGCCACTTCACCACGCGCCAGAACATCCAGTTCAACTGGCCGGCGCTGTCGGACATTCCGGCGATCCTGGCCGATCTCGCCAGTGTCGAGATGCACGCCATCCAGACCAGCGGCAATTGCATCCGCAATGTCACCGCCGACCATTTTGCCGGCGCTGCCGCTGACGAGGTCGCCGATCCGCGCCCCTATGCCGAGATCCTGCGGCAATGGTCGTCGGTGCACCCGGAATTCTCGTTCCTGCCGCGCAAGTTCAAGATCGCGGTGACCGGGGCCGAGCGCGATCGCGCCGCTATCCAGACGCATGACATCGGCTTGCACCTGAAGAAGAACGCTGCCGGCGAGCTTGGCTTTGCCGTCTATGTCGGTGGCGGCCAGGGCCGCACGCCGATGGTGGCGAAAAAGATCCGCGACTTCCTGCCGGAAGCCGATCTTCTGTCCTACTGCACAGCGATCCTGCGCGTTTACAACCTCTATGGCCGCCGCGACAACAAGTACAAGGCGCGCATCAAGATCCTGGTGCATGAGACCGGCGTCGAGGAAATCACCCGCCAGGTCGAGGCCGAATGGCAGGAGTTGAAGGACGCCGAGCTGAAGCTGCCGGATGCCGACATCCGCGCCATCGACGCCTATTTCGCGCCGCCTCAGCTGGTGGATCGGCCGGAAGGCGACGCGGCGGTCAAGCTTGCACGGCTCGATTCCAAGAGCTTCTCGGACTGGCTCGACCAGAATGTCGTGACGCATCGCCATCCCGACTATGCGGCGGTGACGATTTCGCTGAAAGGCATTGGCGAGGTGCCGGGCGACGCCACCGACAGCCAGATGGAAGCGGTTGCCGACATCGCCGAGAAATACGCTTTCGAAGAGCTGCGCGTCAGTCATGAGCAGAACCTCATCCTGCCGCATGTGGCGCGCGCCGATCTGAAGGCGGTCTATGACGCGCTGGTCGATATTGGTCTGGCGACGGCCAATTCCAACCTGATCAGCGACATCATTTCCTGCCCCGGCCTCGACTATTGTGCGCTGGCGACGGCGCGCTCGATCCCGATCGCGCAGGAAATCTCGCTTCGCTTCGCTTCGCTGGAGCGGCAGCGCGAAATCGGCGAGCTGAAGCTCAAGATTTCCGGCTGCATCAATGCCTGCGGCCACCACCATGTCGGCCATATCGGCATTCTCGGTGTCGAGAAGAAAGGCTCCGAGCTGTATCAGGTGACGCTTGGCGGCTCGGCCGACGAGAACACCTCGGTCGGCGAGATCATCGGCCGCGGCTTTTCCTCGGAAGAGATCACCGACGCCATCGAGCAGATCGTCGACACCTATCTCGGCCTTCGGCTCAGTCCCAGTGAAAGATTCATCGACGCCTACCGCCGTGTCGGTCCCGCGCCGTTCAAGGAGGCGCTCTATGCTGGCGAAACCAAGGCCGCTTGACCGTATAGTCGACGTCGATGACAGCATCGCCGCCAAGGCGGCGGGCTTCGATGCGCTGTACGGACATCTGAAGCCGCTTGAGATCATCGAACGCGCGGCCCGCGAGCTGTTTCACGACGAAATCGCCGCCGTCTCGTCCTTCGGCGCGGATTCGGCGGTGCTGCTGCACATGATCGCCGAGGTCGACCGCACGCTGCCGGTGATCTTCCTCGACACCGGCAAGCATTTCGAGGAAACGCTCGGCTATCGCGACGCACTCGCCGCCGATTTCGGGCTGACCAACATCAGGGTGATCAAGCCGGAAGAGGCTGCGCTCGAACGGATCGACCCGACCGGCAATCTGCACCAGAGCAACACCGACGCCTGCTGCGATGTGCGCAAAGTCGAGCCGCTGGCGCGCGGCGTGGCGCCCTTCCGCGCCTGGTTCACCGGCCGCAAGCGCTTCCAGGCCTCGACGCGGGCAGCGCTGCCGGTGTTCGAGGCGGTCGGTCCGCGCGTGCGCATCAATCCGCTGGCGCACTGGACGACGTCCGACCAGGCCGACTACATGCGCGCGCATGCGCTGCGCGAAAATCCGCTGGTCGCCTACGGCTATCTGTCGATCGGTTGCTTCCCGTGCACGCAGCCGGTGCAGCCGGGCGAGGATGCGCGCAGCGGCCGCTGGGCCGGTCATGCCAAGACCGAGTGCGGCATCCATCTGTCGGGGCTGGAGAAGTCGCTGACCGACGCATCGCTATAGGATATGTTGATATTCAGGTGAGACCGGCCTGCACACGGCGGCTTCCACTCGGACGCCGCCGGTTTCTTGTGGGCTGGCCTTCAGCGGACTTTTGATTTTTTGGGCTTTAGGAATTTCTGATGACTGAACCGACGACACCGGAGACCCGGCTCTGGACCCCGGAGGGTTTTCGCGAGGACGAGTGGAGCCATGCCGAAAGTGCTGACGCGCTGGCGGGCAATGGCCGCTTCATCCTGCCGCTGCAGGCGTTTCTCGATCTCGATCCCGAGGTGCGCCGTTCGGCCAAGGAGCGGCTTGGCGTGATGCTGCAGCCAGGCGACCAGCTGGAGAAGATCGCCGATCTGCTTGACCAGCTGTCGCTGGTGGCGCTGGCCTTCCCGGCCTTCAATGACGGCCGCTCCTTCTCCAAGGGTGAGCTGCTGCGCAGCCGTTACCAGTTCGAGGGCGCCGTCCGGGCCACCGGGCAGGTTCTCGTTGACCAGCTGCCGCATATGCTGCGGCTCGGCTTCGACGAATTCGAGATTTCCAACCCGGTGCTGTTGAAACGGCTCGAAGAAGGTCGCATCGGCGGGCTGGGGCTGTATTACCAGCCGACCGAAGCGTCTGAGCCGAAGGGGCCGAAATACTCCTGGCGACGGCTGCGGGGCAGCTGACGCAGCGGTAATTCCCTACGTCTTTACATCAGACTTGATCGGGCCTTCTCTTGGTTGTCCGGACGGAAATATCCGCCGGGTGAACCCGGAGGGTCACCATGGATTTCGACTATGTCATAGCAGGCGGTGGCTCCGCCGGCTGCACGCTTGCCGCACGGTTGTCGGAAGATCCATCCGTTACCGTCTGCCTGATCGAAGCCGGCGGCGAGGGCAGGAATCTGCTCATCCGGGCGCCGGCAGGCATCATTGCGCTGCTGCCCGGCCGGCCGAAGATCAACAATTGGGGATTGCAGACGGTGCCGCAGCAAGGGCTCGGCGGCCGCAAGGGCTACCAGCCGCGCGGCAAGGCGCTTGGCGGCTCCAGCGCCATCAATGCCATGCTTTACACGCGAGGGCATCGCGGCGATTACGACGAATGGGCCGGTCTCGGCTGCCAGGGCTGGTCGTGGGACGAGGTGCTGCCCTATTTCAAGCGCGCCGAAGGCAATCAACGCGGCGCCGACGCGCTGCATGGCGGCGATGGGCCGCTCAGGGTCGGCGAACAGCAGGAGCCGCGCCCGATCGCGCGCGCCTTTGTCGAGGCCTGCGGTGAAAACCAGATCCGCCGCAATGACGATTTCAACGGGCCGGAACAGGAAGGGGCGGGGCTTTATCAGGTCACGCAATTCTGGGGTGGAGACCGAAATGGCGAACGCTGCTCGGCAGCCGCCGCCTATCTGCATCCGGCAATGAGCCGGCCGAACCTCACCGTGATCACCGGCGCGCATGCCACCGGCATTGTGCTCGACGGCAAGCGCGCCACCGGGGTTCGGTACTGCAAGGGCAATAGCGAGGCCGTGGCCAAGGCCAGGCGCGAGGTCATCGTCTGCGGCGGCGCCTTCGGTTCGCCGCAGCTCCTGCTCCTATCCGGCATTGGTCCGGCCCACGAGCTTGCCGCGCACGGCATTGTCGTTGCCCATGAGCTGCCCGGCGTCGGCAAGAACCTGCAGGACCATCTCGATTTCATCCTGGCCTGGACATCGAAGGATGCCGACATGATGGGCATCGGCCTGCGCGGTCTGCCCGGCCTTCTCAGGCACATAGTGCGCTGGCGCAGAAACGGCACCGGCATGATCGCCACGCCCTATGCGGAAGGCGGCGCTTTCCTCAAATCCGATCCGGCGATCGACAGGCCCGATCTGCAATTGCATTTCTGCATCGCCATCGTCGACGATCATGGCCGCAAGCTGCATCTGGGCTACGGCTTTTCCTGCCACGTCTGCGTGCTTCGGCCGCATTCGCGCGGCGAGGTCGGACTGTCGAGCCCGGACCCGCTGGCGCCGCCGCGCATCGATCCGCGCTTTCTATCCGACGAACGGGACGGCGCCTTGCTGCTCAAGGGTGCCAGGATGATGCGCGCCATATTGGAGGCGCCGGCGCTGGCAAAGTACCGCGACAGGGAGATCTATACCGCCGGCGTTTCCAGCGATGCCGAGCTGATGGCCCATATCCGCGCTCGCGCCGACACGATCTATCATCCCCTCGGCACCTGCAAGATGGGTGTCGATGCGATGGCCGTCGTTGATCCACAGCTTAAGGTGCGCGGACTACAGGGGCTGCGTGTCGTCGACGCCTCGGTGATGCCGACACTGATCGGCGGCAATACCAATGCGCCGACCATCATGATCGCCGAGAAGGCGGCTGATATGATCAGGGCTGCTGCCTGATTTCTCGCCTCGTGGTCGGACCAACTTTGCCGTTTCCCCCTGAATGCGCTGATGAGCCGCCCAACTCA
Source organism: Mesorhizobium sp. P3_A2 (assembly GCF_056403115.1). Taxonomy (NCBI): domain Bacteria; kingdom Pseudomonadati; phylum Pseudomonadota; class Alphaproteobacteria; order Hyphomicrobiales; family Phyllobacteriaceae; genus Mesorhizobium; species Mesorhizobium sp. P3_A2. Next base: position 405,577 of record NZ_JBFUGC010000004.1, on the reverse strand, counting down.
CGTCTAGCAAACTCAATCTGGTCAGACCAATTGTGCGATTTGGGCTTTTCCTTTCGCGAGCCTGCCCTTAGGATAGGGCCATTATTTCGTGATCCGAAATAATGGCCAGCAAGGGAGGAGACCGGCATGGCAGGCAAGAAGATATTGATGCTCGTTGGCGAGTTCAGCGAGGAGTATGAGATTTTCGTCTTTGAACAGGCCATGCATGCGGTTGGCCACACCGTCCACGTCGTCTGTCCCGACAAGAAGGCCGGCGACATATTGAAGACCTCGCTGCATGATTTCGAGGGCCACCAGACCTACACGGAAAAGCTCGGCCACGATTACATCCTCAACAAGACGTTTTCCGAGGTCGATCCGGCGCAATATGATGCCGTCTATGCCGCCGGCGGGCGTGGTCCCGAATATATCCGCATCGACAAAAGGGTGCAGGCGCTGGTCAGGCATTTCCACGAGACCGGCAAGCCGATCTTCACCATCTGCCATGGCGTGCAGATCCTGATCGCGGTCGACGGCGTGGTGCGCGGCCGGGAAGTCGCGGCGCTGCAATATTGCGAGCCGGAGGTGACGCTTGCCGGCGGCATCTACATCGATGTCGCGCCGACCGGCGCCCATGTCGACGGCAATCTGGTGTCGGCCAAGGGCTGGCCCGGCCTCGCCGCCTTCATGCGCGAATGCCTGAAGGTGCTCGGCACCGAGATCCGCGATGGCAAGGCTCTGATGCGCGACGAGCGCAAGGCCGCCTGAGCAGCTTTTGGAAATAGCCGGTTCTGGAAATCCGCCGCGCCTTGGCGCGGCGGTTTATTTCAGGCCATAGCCCGCGCCTCGCGAAACGAGATCAGCTTGCGGCGCTTCTCGTCCCAAAGCGCCAGCTTGACGCAGCGCAGGCTGTCGAGAAGCGTGACGCGGCCGATGCCGCGCAGTTCCGGATAATCGCGCAGCACTTCCTGCAGCCGGTAGCCCGGCACCTTGGCCGAGAGATGGTGGACGTGGTGGACGCCGATATTGCCGGTGAACCAGTTCAGCACCGGCGGCAAGTCGTAATAGGACGAGCCGTGCAGCGCGGCATGCTGGAACTCCCACTCTTCGTCTTTCGCCCATTCCGTCTCCTCGAACTGGTGCTGGACGTAGAATAGCCAGATACCGGCGGAACCGGCGAGGACAACGATGGGCAGATGGACGACCAGGAAAGCGCCGGGGCCGATCCACCAGATGAGGAGGGCTGCGGCAATCGCAATGGCGAGGTTTGTCGTCATCGACGACACCCAGGGCGTCAGCCCGCCGCGCATCATGCCGATCGGCAGCCTTTGTTCGAAAATGAACAGCCAGATCGGCCCGAGGCCGAACATCACCAGCGGATGGCGGTAAAGACGATAGGCAAGGCGCCCGCGCCATGACAGGCGCCGGTACTCGGCCAGGGTCAGCGTGCGGATGTCGCCCATGCCGCGCTCGTCGAGATTACCGGCGCTGGCATGATGCACCGCGTGGGCGCGCCGCCAGCAATCATAAGGCGTCAGCGTCAGCACGCCGAGCGCACGGCCGATCCAGTCGTCGGCGGTGCGGTTGGCGAAGAAGGAGCCGTGGCCGCAATCGTGCTGGATCATGAAGATCCGCACCAGAAAGCCGGCGGCAGGAAGGATGAGGATCAGGCCCCACCAGTGGCCGTAGGAATAGGCGGCCGAAGAGAGCGCCCACAGCGTGGCGAAAGGGATGAGGGTGATGGCCAGTTCTAGGGTACTGCGCCGCCGGTCAGGCTTCTTGTAGCGCGCCAGAATCTTCAACCAGGCGCGCTTGCTGTTGGCGGCCGTCTCGGGGGAAATCATGTTCATCAGGAAGCATAGGCGTGGCTTGCCGTTGCCGCAAGGTACAGCTCACGCAAAATTACTGCGCGTAATTGTCGCGCGATAGCGTCGCTATTGCCGGCGTTGCCCGCCTGCCACGCTGGCTTCTATGCCGTCCAGACGGTCGAGCAGGTCCCGAAAATGCTCCGGAATGTCGGCCTCGGTGCGGAATGCCGGCAAGCTGCGCAGGAAGCGCTTCGTTGCCTCGGTGCCGAACTGGCGCTTGATATCGCCGGCGAGCTCTTCGCTCCTGTTGCCATTGTTGCCTGTCATTGTCCCAAAATCCTGTGTTGGCTTCGAAACTCTTCCAGCCACGGAATGGTTCCCCCATAGCGGGGTATTGGCAAGCAAAGCCGGCAATCACGGTAAAATTTGAATTAATTTCGAAAGACCTTCGCGATCCGTGCCAAGGTCCTCCGAACGGCCCCGAGCATCGCTTGCCCCTTGATTTTTGACCGCCAAACCTCGATATCGGGCGCAAATCCAAACCATTCGAATGACGGGAAACGGCGATGAGCGACCAGGCAAAAGACGAACGCGCGCCCGAGGATATCGAAACGGCCGAGGCCGAGCGGACGCAAGGCGGCATCGACGGCGACTATGAAGCGCTGGTGCGGCTGCTGAAGGAAAATGAAGAGCTGAAGGACCGCGCGCTGCGCGTGGCGGCCGAGATGGAGAATCTGCGCCGCCGCACCGCCCGCGACGTGCATGACGCGCGCGCCTATGCGGTGGCCAATTTTGCCCGCGACATGCTGTCGGTGTCGGACAATCTGCGCCGCGCGCTCGATGCCATCCCGGCCGAGGCCAAGGCAGCCGGAGATGCCGGCTTCAAGGCGCTGATCGACGGCGTCGAGATCACCGAGCGCGCCATGCTGTCGGCGCTGGAACGGCACGGGGTTAAGAAGCTCGAGCCGGAAGGCGAGAAGTTCGACCCGAATTTCCATCAGGCGATGTTCGAGGTGCCCAATCCCGACGTGCCAGCCAACACCGTGGTCCAGGTCGTGCAGCCGGGCTATTCGATCGGCGAGCGCGTGCTGCGGCCCGCCATGGTCGGCGTCGCCAAGGGCGGCCCCAAGATCGCGGCAGCCGAGGCCCCTGTCGAGCCAGGCCCGGTGAACGAGCAGGCCGAGAAGGATGCGTAGCTAAGGCAATAGGGCAGTAGGGCAGTAGGGAAAGGCAGCCGTACCAACGGTGCGGCTTCGTGCTAAACATACTGCCCTACTGCCCTATTCCCTTACTCCCTGGCCTGCCATGAACGCCATCGACCTGCTCGACTATGCTGGCGTCGCCGTCTTTGCGGCGACCGGGGCGCTGGCGGCTTCGCGCAAGCAGCTCGACATTATCGGCTTCCTGTTCCTTGCCAGCGTCACCGGCATCGGCGGCGGCACACTGCGCGACGTCATCCTCAACCTGCCCGTCTTTTGGGTCAGCAACTCAGGCTATGTGCTGATCTGCGCGGCGGTTGCGGTGCTGGTCTTCTTCTTCGCCCATCGCGTCGACTCGCGCTGGAAATGGCTGCTCTGGCTCGACGCCATCGGATTGGCGGCCTTTTCCGTGATGGGCGCGGCCAAGGGGCTGGCTATCACCGGTTCCCCGGTCGTCGCCGTCATTATGGGCGTGCTGACCGCCACATTCGGCGGCATTCTGCGCGATCTGCTGGCCGGCGAGCCGTCGGTGCTGCTGAGGCCCGAAATCTACGTCAGCGCGGCGCTGGCGGGTGCAGGCCTTTATACGCTGGGCGATCTTGCCGGACTGCCGCCGCTCGCCTCGGACCTTGCCGGCTTTGTCGCGGCTTTCCTGGTGCGTGGCGGCGCGCTCAAATTCGGCTGGACGTTTCCGTCCTACAAGAGCCGGCCGGGACGGCGGCCGGAGGATATTCCGTGAAAAGAGGGAATAGCGAATAGGGAGTAGCGAATAGGGAGTAGCGAATAGGGTGGCAGTCCGCAGGTTGGCGGCACAGCTCTCGCTATTCGCTCAGCGTCAAGCGGCAAACCGTTGCGCTTCGCCGCCATAATAGTTGACGTAGCGGGCGCCGATTTCCTTGACCGGCATCACCACGAACACATCGACGGTGGAGAATTCGCGGTCGATGACGCAGCCGTCGCCGATGCGGGCGCCGACGCGCAGATAGCCCTTGACCAGCGGCGGCATGGCCGCGATCGCCGCCTTGGCGTTTACCGCCTCGATCGGCATCAGGTCCATCGAGCAATAGCGCCCGGACACAGCCCGCACATCCCAGGCTGAGTTGGTGCGGCAGTGATGGGCAAGATAGGTAAGCGCCTCGGCATGCGCCGCCGGCACCGTGCCGTGGAACGACGCACAGCCGGTCATCACACCGATCTCATAGTGCTTGATATAGGCCCAGATGCCTTGCCACAGCGCCTCGATGGTGCGCTTGGAGCGGTATTCCTTAAGAACGCAGGAGCGGCCGAGCTCAAGGAAGCGCTGTCCGGGATGACGGGCAATCAGCTTTGTCAGCTCGAACTCGCCTTCGGAATAGAAGCCGCCGGCGGTCGCCGCGATTTCTTGCCGCAGCAGCCGATAAGTGCCGACGATGCGGCGATGCTCGGGTCCGGAAATCGAGGTGTCCAGCACCAGCAGATGGTCGCAGAGCGGGTCGAAACGGTCGGCGTCGCGCCGATCCTGTGCCTGGAACAGGTCCTTCCTGGCGCCAAGCTCGTCATAAAATACCCGGTAGCGCACTTCCTGCGCGGCAGCGATCTCGGCTTCGTTGCGGGCAAGCCGCACTTCGAGATTGCCGATCCGGCCCAGCGGTGCGCCTGTTGCGACGGCACCGGCGTTACGCGCGGCGAGCAAAGCACCGCCTGCGTTGGGCCGAGTGTCACATTCCGGCATAACTGTATGCACGAGTGATTCTCCTTCGAGCCATCCCTCTTGGCACGGGGATACGGTGTAGGTGCAACAGGATTGTGACAGTACCGTGATACGGCGCAGCGGGCAATACTTCGTCGGCTGGCGAAAACCCTCAACCGGCTACCTTACGTGACAGCATAGAGCACGTTGGAGCGGCCTCAGGCGGCCACCTGGCCTTCGACGGCATGGACCAGCGCGTCGGGGTCCAGCGGCTTGGTGACGAAGCCGCTGGCGCCATGGGCAAGCACTGTGTGGCGGGTCTTTTCCTGGCTGTCGGCCGAAAGCACCATGATCGGAACCGGCGGCACGGCCATTTCTTCCTCGTGGCGGCGGATGGCCGCGATTGCGTCCAGCCCGTCCATGACCGGCATGTGCAGATCCATCAGCACCACGTCGAAACGGTGTTTCAGCCCGGCTTCGGTGATTGCCTCGACCGCGGCCTTGCCGTTGCCGACGACTTTGACCCGATGCCCTGCCTTCAAGAGGGTGGCGCGGGCCAGCATGGCGTTGATGTCGTTGTCTTCGGCAATCAGCACCGACAGGCCTTGATGGCGCGCGCCAGCGGCGCGAAGCGACGACGCGCCGCTTTTTTCCGGGTTCTTGGGCAGGGGTAAAGCAGGAGCATGGCTGGTCAACAACACGCGCAGCAGCGTTTCGCCGCGCACCGGCCTTGCCAGGAAGGTGGCGTAGCCGCTGGCGCGGAATTCGCCAAGCATGCCGCGGTCGGTCGGCGCGATCAGCGTGATCGCCTCGCAATCGGCAAAGCCGCTCTGGCGCAGGCGCTTGAGCAGCCTGCCGTCGCTATCTTCCATGGCGGCGTCGATCAACAGCGCGTCGCAATGTTCGGCGAAAGGCGTCGCCTGGGACGCGGTCGCGGCAACATCGACGGCGCCGCCATGGGCGCGGATGGCACGGGCGATAGCATCGGCCTCTACAGCGTTCTTCGACACGATGACGGCGCGCCGGCCGGCGAGGATATTCTGCCGGTTCTGCGGCGCTTCGGTGGCTCCTGTGGCCGGGAGTTCGAAGACGAATTCCGATCCCTCGCCAAGCCGGCTCGACACTGAAATGGCGCCGCCCATGGCGGTCACCAGGCGCCTCGATATGGCAAGGCCGAGGCCGGCGCCGCCATGGGTGCGGGTCGAGGTGCCGTCGGACTGTTCGAATTCCTCGAAGATGCGCTCCATGTCTTCTTCGCGCAGGCCAGGGCCGGTGTCGGCGACGGTGAAGCAGATGCGGTCGCTGGTCTCGGTGCGGGCCCGTGCAACGGAAACCAGCACGCCGCCGGCGTCGGTGAACTTGATCGCGTTTCCGATGAGGTTGAGCAGCACTTGCCTCACTCTTCCCGGATCGGCCATGATCATCTGCGGCACGTCGGGCTCGACATGACAGCCCAGGCCGATGTTCTTGGCGAAGGCTTTCGCCGCCATCAGTTCGATGATGTTGTCGGCGATCTCGCGCAAAGATGTCGGCTGCGGCTCCGGGTCGAAGCGGCCGGCCTCGATCTTGGAATAGTCGAGCAGGTCCTCGATGAGCGCCAAAAGCGCGCTGGCCGAGGTCGAGACGGCGCTGACATAGGTGCGCTGCTCCGGCGACAGATTGGTGTCGGCCAGTAGCTTGGCCATCCCCATGATGCCGTTCATCGGCGTGCGTATCTCATGGCTGACGGTGGCGAGGAAGCGCGACTTTGCCTGGCTGGCATATTCGGCGCGCTCGCGCGCGGTGATGAGCGAGGATTCGGCGCGCTTGCGGGCGGTGATGTCGCGGGCAATCGCCCGGTGCGAAACGGCGCCGCTGTCCTTGTCGCGCACCGACAGTTCGATCCACGAAAACCAGCGCGGACCGTTCGGCGTGCGGATGGAGACGTCGGTGGAACTCAGGCATTCGTGATCCGAAAAGGCGGCGTCGGGAACGATCCCGACATCGATGCCGAGGTCAGCCAGCGTCCTGCCGGCAAGATCGCGCTGATCGATTCCGACGAGGCTGGCGAAAACCTTGTTGGCATAGACGACGTGGCCGTCGCGGTCGCGATGGACGACGAGATCGCCGAGCGCATCGATCAAGCCGCGAAAACGCTCCTCGCTCTCCTGCATCTCCCACATGCGGTCGGCCAGCGTCTCGATCTCGGCGCGGCTGCGGGCGGCGGTTTCGTCGAGCAAGGCCGTCGCGCGGTGGACGGTGTGGCGGCTGCGCAGGTGCATGGCGACGCCGCCAAGGCCGGTCGCCAGCAGGCAGAGCGTGATGAAGATCGGCGCGCCGGTGAGGTGGGACAGGCCCGCCAGCACGATACTGGCGACGACGGTCAGGAACAGCAGGCCCTCGTGCGTGGCGCGCGGAAAATCCGGCGCCAGCGGCGGCGGGACAACATGCTGCCGCTTCGGCGTCGCCGGGCTCGGCCCGTCGACGCTCTCGGCACGGTTCTTCTCTTTCCTGGCGGACTCCGCGATCATGCGAAAATCCTTACCAGATAGAGATTATGGAAAAGCGCGGCGGATCGTTCGAATTTTAGCGGTCGTGCATTTTTGGCGGTTTTCCGCATCGCAGGATCTTTTCCGAAAACCGGATTCCACTTTTCGGGATCATGCTTCGGAGCCTCACATATCCACGACCACGCGCCCCCTGATCTTACCCTCGACGATGTCGTGAGCGGCGGCGATGATGCCGTCGAAGCCGATGGTCGTCGACAGGCCGGCGAGCTTTTCCAGATCGAGATCGCTGCCGATGCGGCGCCAGGCTTCGAGGCGCACCGCCTTGGGCGCCATTACCGAATCGATGCCGAGCAGCGAGACGCCGCGCAGGATGAAGGGTGCGACGCTCGACGGCAGGTCCATGCCACCGGCCAGGCCGCAGGCGGCAACCGCGCCGCCATAGGCGGTCATCGACAGCACATTGGCCAGAGTGTGGCTGCCGACGGCATCGATGCCGCCGGCCCAGCGCTCCTTGGCCAGCGGCTTGGCCGGCTGGGAGAGTTCGTCGCGCGAAATCACTTCGGCGGCACCGAGGTCGATCAGATAGGGGCTCTCGGCGTTGCGGCCCGTCGAAGCGATGACATGGTAGCCGAGGCTGGACAGGATCGAGACCGCGACCGAGCCGACGCCGCCGGCGGCACCCGTCACCACCACCGGACCGCGATCCGGCAGGATGCCGTGCCGCTCCAGCGCCATGACGCACAGCATCGCCGTATAGCCGGCGGTGCCGACCGCCATCGCATCATGCGCGCTGATGCCGTCGGGCAACGGCACCAGCCAGTCGCCCTTGACGCGCGCGCGCCCGGCATAGGCGCCGAAATGCGTTTCGCCGACACCCCAGCCGTTGAGGATTACCTTGTCGCCCTTGCGCCAGTCGGCGTGCGATGAGGAGATCACGGTGCCGGCGAAGTCGATGCCCGGCACCAGCGGCCAGCTGCGGATCACCGGCGCCTTGCCCGTGATGGCCAGCCCGTCCTTGTAGTTGACCGTCGTCGCCTCGACCGCGACGGTGACATCGCCTTCCATCAGATCGGCTTCGCCGAGGTCGACGATCTCGACCGACTGCTTCTTTTCGGCGTCGCGCGAAACGAGGATGGCTTTGAAGGTTTCGGACACTTTTTTCTCCTCGGTCAGGCAAAGTCTCGCCGGACTGTGCGGCGACCGTCCGGCGCGGTCAATTGGTCAAAAGAGGCGGCCGTTCAAGCGTCGGGGCTTTGCGGCTTGGCCTCGCGCCACCAGCCGATGAACTCGTCGAAGACGACCAGTGCTGCACCCACCGAAATGAAGGCGTCGGCGAGGTTGAAGACGGCGAAGGACCAGACCGGCGTGTGGAACAGTATGTAGTCGATGACGTGGCCGTAGACGGCGCGGTCGATCAGATTGCCGATGGCGCCGCCGATGATCAGCGCAAAGCCGATGCGGGACAGCACATGGCCTGCGGGGGTGCGCGTCGCCAAATAGAGCACGAAGGCAACGACCACGACGGCGATGACGACCAGTCCGGTGTCGCCGAAGGAGGAGAACATCGAGAAAGCGATGCCGGTGTTGTAGGTGCGAAACAGCGCCAGGAACGGCACCAGATCGAGCTTTTCCTGGAAAGCGAGGCCGGTCTCGACCAGATGCTTTATCCACTGGTCAAGCGCGATTGCCACCACCACCAGCAGCGCATAGGGGGACCATGATTTCACGATTTGGCGTCCTCGGGAGCAAGCTTCAGGGCGCCGCGCCGGATCTCGAACAGCATGATGCCGGTGGCGACCGCTAGGTTGAGTGAATCGGCGCGGCCGGCCTGCGGAATCCGGAGCAGCCGGTCGCAGCTTTCGGCCAGATTGTCGGGCAGGCCCTGCTGCTCGTTGCCCATCATCAGCAGCACCGGACCCCTGGAGAAATCGACCGAGCGGTAATCGACGGCACCCTTAAGATGGGTGCCGACAACCAGGCCTGAAAAACTGTTGCGCCAGGCCAGGAACGCTTCCGGCGTGGCCTTGGTCACCGGCACAGCGAAGATCGAGCCCATGGTGGCGCGCACGGTTTCGACGGAAAAAGGGTCGGTGGTCTCGCCGACCAGGATGACGCCCTTGGCGCCGACGGCGTCGACAGTGCGGATGACGGTGCCTAGATTGCCGGGATCGCGCACCCGGTCGAGCGCCACCCAGACATCGCCGTCGTGGGCGCGGATGTCCTTCAGCGGCAGAAGTTTCTGCTGGAAAACGCCGACCACCATTTGCGGATTGTCGCGGCGGGTGATGGCGACGAGCACCTTTTCCGACACTTCGAGCACGGTGCCGCCGGCGGCAACCGTGCGCGCCGCCACCTTCTCGACCACGGCATTGCCGCGTCCGGCCTTGGCGAACACCAGCGTCCTGATCGACCAGCCGAGGTCGAGCGCGTCGATGACCAGCTTCAGCCCTTCGGCCATGAAGGCGTTCTGCTGGTCGCGGAATTTCTTCTGCGCCAGCGCCTTGATGTCCTTGATCAGCGGGTTGGCAAGGCTGGTGACTTCCTTCACCTGCCCCGGCGCGCCGGCATGCCGCTCATTCATTCATGACTCCCGGGCATTCAGGCCACCCAGCGCGAAAAAAGCGACGTCGACAGCGCCCGTCCAGCGGATTGCTCGCGGATGATCAATTCGCCTGATTCAACCGTGCCGCCCATGCCCGCGAAGGTGTCACGCATCAGGGCGTGGATGGCGAAGAAAGAGGCGCGGATCGAATAGGCGGTCAGCACCACCGCCAGCGGCTTCGGCGTCAGGATCGCGCGGCAAAGGTCGGTCAGGCCGGGCAGGTCCTCGAACAATTGCCAGACCTCGCCCTTGGGGCCGCGGCCATAGGCGGGCGGGTCGAACAGGATGATGTCGTAGCGGCTGCCGCGGCGCTCCTCGCGCTCGGCAAATTTTACCGCATCGTCGACGATCCAGCGGATCGGCTTGCTGCCGAGGCCGGCCATTTCCTGGTTTTCGCGGGCCCAGCCGATCGCCTTCTTCGAGGCATCGACATGGGTGACTTCGGCGCCGGCTCGGGCTGCTACGAGAGAAGCGAGCCCGGTGTAGCCGAACAGGTTCAGCACCTTGACCGGGCGCTTCGCCGCCGCGATCAGGCTGGCCATATGGTCCCAGTGCGAGGCCTGCTCGGGGAAGACGCCGACGTGGCGAAACGAGGTGAAGCGGCCGAGATAATCGATGCCGTCATGCTTCATCGGCCAGGTCTCGCCAAGCGGCATTTTTGGAAAACGCCAGCGGCCGATGCCCTCCTCGTCGGTGTCGCCGGTGAAGACGGCGTCGGCGCGGTCCCAGTCCCGGGCCGGCAAGGCCTTTTGCCAGATCGCCTGGCCTTCGGGCCGCACGATACGGTAGGGGCCGTATTGTTCGAGTTTTTCGCCGGCACCGCTGTCGAGCAGCGCATAATCCTGATTGGGCGCCACTTCGAGGATCACCGGCAGGCGCTCGGCGGGCAGGGCGCCGTCGCGGCGCGCAAGGATGCGCGGCGCCGGCTTCGGATCAGACCGGTCGTCCGGTTTTGTTTCGTGACGCTTGGCTTCCGGTCGGACTGGCGCAGCGGCTGGCTGCGGCCGCACGTGTTCGGTCCTGCCCTTTGCGGGCGGACGGTTGTCGCGGCGTTTGTCGCGAAAAGACTTCAAGCAGGAGCGTCTCCGGAGGCGGCAGGCCGCTTTTGACATAGGGTCACCGGCTGCGCAAACAAAATGGTCCAGCACACGAATGTCCGAGGTGGTGGACCTCGCCTGAGGAAACAGGCAAATCTGGGCGATGTCCCGTTCCGAACGCCTGCTTGACCTGATCCAGATCCTGCGCCGGCATCGCCGGCCGGTCAGCGGCCGCACGCTTGCCGGCGAGATCGGCGTTTCGATCCGCACGCTCTACCGCGACATCGCCACGCTGCAGGGGCAAGGCGCGCCGATCGAGGGTGAGGCGGGGCTGGGCTATGTGCTGAAGCCCGGCTTCATGCTGCCGCCGCTGATGTTCACCGATGAGGAGATCGAGGCCATTGTGCTGGGATCGCGTTGGGTTGCCAGACAACCGGACAAGCGTCTGTCGGCCGCCGCGACCGACGCGCTTGCCAAGGTCGCTGCGGTATTGCCGGACGATCTGCGCGAGGACCTCGATGCAAACGCGCTGCTGGTCGGGCCGCGCGGTGAATTGGTCGAAAGAATCGACCTCGGCGTGGTGCGGCAGGCGATCCGCAATGAGCGAAAACTCGGCTTTGTCTACCGCGATGCCGGTGGCGCCGCGTCCGAGCGCATGGTCTGGCCGTTTGCGATCGGCTTCTTCGACAAGGTGCGGGTGGTGGCGGCCTGGTGCGAGACGCGTCAGGATTTCCGCCACTTTCGCGCCGACCGCATGTCCGATCTCAACACCACCGATATCCGCTATCCACGCCGCCGGCAGGTGCTGCTGAAGGAATGGCGGGTGACATTGGATGCGCAGAAGCGTCAGCCCGGCGCCTGATGCTTCTTTTCGCCTGCTTGTCGATCGCTGCTGCCAGAATCTGACAGTAGGGCCGCCTATGCTCCTCCAATCGAAACCTTGGAGAGCAGGCATGAACACCCCCAATTTCGTCATCCTTTATGTCGACAGCCCGGAGCAGAGCGGCGCTTTTTACAGCGCGCTGCTCGGACGCCAGCCGGTGGAGACGTCGCCGACCTTCGTGCTGTTCGTGCTGGACAACGGCTTCAAGCTTGGCCTGTGGTCGCGCCACACCGTGGAGCCGTCGGCCGCGGCCGCGGGCGGCGGTGCGGAGTTGGTCTTCGCACTGGACCGGCCCGATGCGGTGGACGCCGCCCACAAGGACTGGGCAGGACGCGGCCTGGCCATCCTGCAAACGCCGACCGACATGGATTTCGGCCGCACCTTCGTTGCGCTCGATCCCGACAACCACCGGCTGCGCGTCTATTGGATGAACAACGGAGAACAGGGATGAGCGCCCATTGGATCGCGGTGGCCTCGGCGCAGCATGTGCGGCGCGGCCGCGCGGCCGGCTTCATGCAGGTCAATCACGGCAAGGCGGCACCGCTGCGCCGCATCAAGCCGGGCGACGGTGTGGTCTATTATTCGCCGACCACCATTCTGCGCGAGAAGGACGGGCTGCAGGCCTTCACCGCCATCGGCACGGTGCGCGAAGGCGAACCCTATCAGGGCGACATGGGCGCTGGCTTCACGCCGTTTCGTAGGGATGTCGCATGGGTCAAGGCGGAGGAAGTGTCGATCAAGCCGCTGCTCGAACAGCTCGATTTCACCAAGGGCAAGTCGAACTGGGGCTATCAGCTGCGCTTTGGCCTGTTCGAAATCACCGCGCATGATTTCTCGCTGATCGCCGAGGCGATGGGCGCCGAAACCACGAAGGCAGCCTAGGTCTTCAGCTCCCCGGATTGGCACGGCCATGGTGACAAGGCTGCTGACGCCAAGCTGTCAGCAGCCTTGTGCGACAAGCGCATCGTCACCTGATCCGCCGCGCCTCCCCAAGGAGAATAGTATGGACTTCGTCTCGATCCGCATCATCACCGACCAGATCAAACCTCTGGTGGCATTCTACGAGACGATCACCGGGCTTAGCGCAACCTGGTTCACCGACGATTTCGCCGAGCTGGCAACGCCCTCCTGCACGCTGGCGATCGGCAGCACACGCACTCTGGCCCTGTTCGGGGCGGATGTGGCGCAGCCGGCCGCCAATCGCTCAGTGATCATCGAATTTCGCGTCGGCGATGTCGATGCGGAGTACGGCAGGCTGAGGGAAACCATCGGCGAGTTCGTGCAGACGCCGACAACGATGCCGTGGGGCAACCGATCGCTGATGCTGCGCGATCCCGATGGCAATTTGGTGAACTTCTTCACCCCGGTCAGCGCGGAAGCAATCCGGAAGTTCGATCGCAAGGCTGGCGCCGTAGCGCCGGCCGACGCTACGGCTTGAGCGCGTTGTAGACGGCGATGCCGGCGGCGAGGTCCTCGAGCGCCGCGCCGACCGACTTGAACAGCGTGATCTCACCGGGGCTTTGCCGGCCCTGTTTTTCGCCGCGCGCCAGTTCATGCAGATCGGCGACGATGGCTTCCGGCTTCAGCACGCCGGAGGCGAGCGGCTGGACGATGTCGCCGGCTTCCTTGGTGGCGCCGGCGCGGGTGTCGACATAGATGCGGGCGCGCGCGATCGCATCGTCATCGCTTTCGCGCATGGTCGGCGTGAAGCCGCCGACCAGATCGACATGCGCGCCCGGTTTCAAGAGAGCACCCTTGACGAGCGGCGTCGTCGTGATGGTCGCCGACGAGACGATGTCGGCCTGAGCAAGCTCGGCGTCGAGATCGCTGGCGGCTTCAGCGTTGAAACCTTGCTCGCGCAAATCGGCCGCAACCTTTTCGGCATTGGCCGGCGTGCGGTTCCAGATGCGGATGGTCTTGATCGGCCGAACCGCCGAATGCGCCTTGGCCAGGAATGGCGACAGCGCGCCGGCGCCTACCACCAAGAGCCGCGAGGCGTCCTCGCGGGCGAGATAGGAGGCGGCCAGCGCCGAGGCGCAAGCGGTGCGCCACTGCGTCAGCCGCTGGCCGTCGATCAGCGCCTCGGGCTCGCCGGTGGCGCCGTTGAGCAGGAGGTAGAGCCCCATGACAGCCGGTTTGCCGATGGCGTTGTTGTCGGGCGATACGGTGACGATCTTGACGCCGATATGACCGCCCGCCGAGGTGCCGGCGGCATGGAAGTCGGTCCAGGCCGGCATCAAAAGCAGCGTCGACGTGGCACCGTCGGGCCGCTCGACCCCGTGGTGATGGCGGACGGGCTGCACAGCACCCTCGCGGAAGGCCGTGCGCAATGTCTCGACCAGTCCGGGAAAGCTCAGCGCCTGGTCGACAGCGTCGGCCGAAATGGTCAGCATGCAAAACTCCGCGAAGGTAAAAGCGCCGGCTTCAGGCCGTTGGCTTCGGCAGCGCCGTCCCCGGGGCAGAACCTTGCGGCGCGGCCGGCACGCGGCTGACCGCCTGGCGCAAATTCTCGGCCTCGACGCCGCGCTGGCGCGCCAGCTTGCGGTAGCGGCCCTGCTTGACCCAGGTCGCCAGGCTGCCGACGACCATGCCGATGGCGAGCGCCACGAACAGGAAGATGAACAGCGGCAAGTTCAGCGTCAGCTTCGGATTGCCCGGGTTGAACGGATCGAGCGTGAAGGCGACGAGCTCGCGGTTAGCGACGGCCAGTGCAATAAGAATGACGGCCAGCGGCACGAAGACCACGATAAGTATGAAGCGGTTGAACATAGAGATTCCTTGGGAAAGGCAGGCCTTGAGAAGGCCGACGCGTCAAGTCCGCGCTTATTTGCCGCCGTTCAGCCGTTCACGCAATTCCTTGCCGGTCTTGAAGAACGGCACCCACTTCTCCTCGACCTCGACGGATTCGCCGGTGCGCGGGTTGCGGCCGGTGCGGGCAGGGCGGTTTTTCACCGAAAAAGCGCCAAAGCCGCGCAACTCCACCCGGTTGCCTTCCGCAAGGGCATCAGTGATCTCGTCGAATATCGCCCCCACGATGTTTTCGACGTCGCGCAGGAAAAGATGCGGGTTGCGCGTGGCAATGATCTGCACAAGCTCGGATTTGATCATCAGAAAGGTCCCCGTGAAAGCGCTGCGGTCAAATTATCAGGATGATTTTATTTGTTTTTTTACTCGCCCCAAACGGCAGATCAAGGGTGCCAGACGGAAACGAGACCGTCAAGAAACAAGCGATCGGCGCCGATTTCGTGAAGAACGTCGCTTCCGGTCTCCGACAGCCCGAGCGCGCTGCCGACGCTGCGCGCTATTGCTTTCGAGAACAGGAAGCTGCCGCGCCGTTCGGTGTCCTTCCATTCCACCACCTTGAGCTTGGCGTCGACACCCTTGGTCGCCAGCCAGTCGATGGCCACGCTTTCGCCGCCGACGGCGTCGATCAGACCGTTGGCGAGACCCTGGCGGCCGGTGAAGATCGACCCGTCGGCGAGCGCCAATGCCTGGTCGCGGGTCATCTTGCGGCGCTCGGCGACGATGCCGACGAACCAGTCATAGCTGTCGAGGATGAGCTTGCGGACCATGGCGCGCTCGTCTTCATTGGTCGGCTTGAAGGGCGAGGGCGCGGCCTTCAGCGGCGAGGATTTCACTTCCTCGAGCTTGATGCCGACCTTGTCCATCAGGCCGCTGACATCGGGATACTGGATGAGCACGCCGATCGAGCCGACGATCGAGGTCTTGCGGGCGACGATGTGGTCGCTGGCGCTGGCGATCATGTAGCCGGCTGATGCGGCCAGCGTGCCGACCTCGGCCACGACCGGCTTGTCGGCGGCGAGCTTGCGCACCTCCTCATAGATCGATTCACCGCCGACCGTGGTGCCGCCGGGCGAATCGATGGCCAGGATGACGCCCTTGACCTGCGAGGACGCGCGGATGGTTTCCAGCCGCTTGATCAGCTCCTCGTCCTCGGTGATGGTGCCTTCGATCCTGACCTTGGCGATATGGTTGACCGAGGAGCCGCCGAGATCTTCGCCATAGAACCAGCTTGCAAGCGCAACCACCCCGAGCGCCACGATGGCAATGGCCGCGCCGCGCCAGAACGTCAACTTGCGTCGCAAGCGGCGGCGGTCGATCAGGTCGTCGGCTCTCAGTGCCATGGTCTGCCTCATAGTCTGTGGGAAGCGATGCTTTTAAAGCAAGCATCCGCGCCCGGCTACCTCTTCCTCACGGGCCCGCGACGAAGCGACCGTCACGCCCGGCGGCATTTCAGGAAAAAGTGACGCGGCGCCTTCGTTTCTGCTATGAAGTGCCGAAATTGTGTCGCCTGATTTCCGTTTGCAAAAACAACGGCTGTCACATTTTTGTGGTTTTCCTCCGCTTGTGCTTGCTTGCGGGGGCCGGCAACCCACCTATAGCAGGTGTTTTGGCGGGCAAGGGTTTATTAGAAGACAGTCATGCTAGCTCGATCGAACGAAACGACCAACGCCGATGCGGCCTTGGCGCCCACGGCGCCAGCGGGCACGCGCGGGGACGCCTTCGACCGCGCCCAGCGCCATTCGCGCCGCGTGCGCGTGCTGAAGTTTGCAGTGCCGGTGCTTGCCGCCGGGATCGCGGTTGCCTTTCCGGTCTATTCCTATTTCGCGGCGCCGGTCTCGATCTCGATACAGGCAGACGGCACCGCCTTTGCCAATGGCAAGCTGGTGATGGCCAATCCCAAGCTCAATGGCTTCACCAAGCAGAAGCTGCCCTATTCGCTGACGGCGCTGCGCGCCATCCAGGACGTCGGCAAGCAGGACATCATCGAACTCGAAGGCATCCATGCCAAACTGCCGCTGACGGCCGACAATGTGGCGATCGTCGACGCCAAGCGCGGCATCTATAACAGAAACGCCAACACGATGGACATGACCAGCGACGTCACCGTCACCACCACCGACGGCGTCGCTGCCATGTTCAAATCGGTCTTCCTCGACATGGGCAAAGGCTCTATGAAGACAGGTGATCCGGTCGATGTCAGCCGCAACGGCTCGCGGATCACGGCGGGTTCGATGTCGGTCGAGGAAAATGGCAAGGTTGTCGTTTTCGAAAACAAGGTAAGCGTTCACATCGATCCGGCCACTATGAAGGCGGCAGAGGCAAAGAGCGGAGAATCGAATGCGTCCCAGTAATTCGGCACGGCTTGTCGCCGCAGCTTCGGCCTTGCTGTTGCTGGGTGTGGCGCCGTCCTGGGCTCAGTCCAGCGCCAGCAGCCAATCCGGGCTCAAACTGTCGGGCGACCAGCCGATCCAGATCGAGAGCGACAAGCTCGAGGTCCGCCAGGCCGACAACATGGCGCTGTTCAGCGGC
This sequence comes from Mesorhizobium sp. P3_A2, assembly GCF_056403115.1. Taxonomy (NCBI): domain Bacteria; kingdom Pseudomonadati; phylum Pseudomonadota; class Alphaproteobacteria; order Hyphomicrobiales; family Phyllobacteriaceae; genus Mesorhizobium; species Mesorhizobium sp. P3_A2. Next base: position 388,577 of record NZ_JBFUGC010000004.1, on the reverse strand, counting down.
AACGTCACCGTGACGCAAGGGCCGACGCTGCTCAAGGCTGGCAGTATGGAGGTCTACTACGTCAAGGACCCCAACGCCGCCAAGGGTGCCGCCGCCGGCGCTTCGGCGATGACAGGTTCGGCCAACATCGATCACCTGGTGGTCAAAAACAAAGTCTACATGAAGTCGAATGACCAGATCGCCACCGGCGACAACGCCACGTTCGACATGAAGACGCAGGTTCTCGTCCTGTCGGGCAATGAAGTCGTGCTGTCCCAAGGCCCCAATGTGCTCAAGGGCTGCAAGCTCACCGTGCAGATGAAAAGCGGCCTGGCTCAGGTCGATGGCTGCGGCGGGCGAGTCATCATGTCGATGACACCGCCGCCGAAATCTGAGGCGCCGAAGCCCGAATGACTGGCGTATCTTCGCTGCTGACCCGCCTTCCGGGACGGGCGGCCAGCAAACTTGCTGCACCGGCCGCGGTCACCGTCGATTCCGCGAAGTTCAAGGGCACCCTGATCGCCAAGGGTCTGACCAAGAGCTACAAGGGTCGCAAGGTGGTCAGCGGCGTCACCATCGGTGTGCGCGCCGGCGAGGCTGTCGGGTTGCTCGGCCCCAACGGCGCCGGCAAGACCACCTGTTTCTACATGGTCACCGGCCTGGTGCCGGTCGACGAAGGTACGATCGAGATCGACGGTTTCGACGTCACCTCGATGCCGATGTACCGCCGCGCCCGCCTCGGCATCGGCTATCTGCCGCAGGAAGCGTCGATCTTCCGCGGCCTCAATGTCGAGCAGAACATTCGCGCCGTGCTCGAAGTGGTCGAGAAGGACCGCAAGGTGCGCGAGCGCAATCTCGACGAACTGCTCGAGGAATTTCACATCAGCCATCTGCGCAAGTCGCCGTCCATGTCGCTGTCCGGCGGCGAGCGGCGGCGCCTGGAAATCGCGCGCGCCCTGGCGACGCGGCCGGCCTACATGCTGCTCGACGAGCCTTTCGCCGGCATTGACCCGATTGCCGTCGCCGACATCCAGCAACTTGTGCGCCATCTGACGGCGCGCGGTATCGGCGTGCTCATCACCGACCACAATGTGCGCGAAACGCTCGGCCTCATCGACCGCGCCTACATTATCCATGCCGGCCAGGTGCTGACGCATGGCCGCGCCGACGAGGTGGTGGCAAACCCGGATGTGCGGCGGCTTTATCTCGGCGAGGGTTTCACGCTCTGAGCGTGAAATTTGTTTCCTGAGGCGAATTTTGCCGCCCCGTAGGGCCTTTTTCTCCGATTTTGCGTGAGATAATGCTCCGGTAGGGGCCTTTTGCCAGCATTTGCCTTGACAAGCAAAAGCCGGGCCAGTTTCTATGGAGGGTCGGAAAAATTCATTTTCCGGCAGCTTCTGATGTGTAGGCTTCCGGGTGCAGAAGGGCGTTTGAAACCGAACCATGGCGCTGGCGGCGAAATTACAGCTACGACAATCCCAGTCGCTGGTGATGACGCCGCAGCTGATGCAGTCGATCAGGCTGCTGCAGCTCACCCATATCGAGCTAGACCACTTCATCGACGACGAGATCGAGCGCAATCCGCTGCTGGAGCGCGCCGAGCCGCAGGATGACGCCGCAAGTGACCAGGTGCAGAAGGGCGACGCCGCGCCTGAGCCTGCCGCCGATGGCGACTGGTTCGAGAGCGAGACGGCGTGGAGCGCCGAGGCGATCTCCGACAAGCTCGACAGCTCGCTGGAGAACCTGTTTCCCGACGATCCCGGCACCAGCGAGCGACTCGGTCCCGACCTGACGGCGCAGTGGAAGTCGGCCACCGGCAATGGTTCGTCCGGCTCGTCCGAAGGCTTCGATGTCGGCGACATGGCTGCCGCCGCCATCACGCTGCGCCAGCATGTCGGTGAGCAAATCGCGCTTGCCTTTGCCGATCCGGCCGCAAGGCTGATCGCCGGCGAACTGGCCGACGGCCTGGACGAGGCCGGCTATCTGCGCGCCGACCTGGCAGACATCGCGAAACGGCTGGGCGCCGATCAGGCGATGGTGGCCAAGGTGCTGGCCGTTTGCCAGACATTCGAGCCGGTCGGCCTGTTTGCGCGCGACCTTGCCGAGTGCCTGTCGCTGCAGCTTGCCGTGCGCGATCGCCTCGATCCGGCGATGAAGACGCTGATCGGCAACCTCGAACTCCTGGCGCGGCGTGATTTCCAGACGCTGAAGCGGCTTTGCGGGGTCGACGAGGAGGATCTCCTCGACATGTTGGCCGAAATCCGCGCGCTCGACCCGCGCCCGGGCATGGCGTTCTCGGGCGGCACCAGCGACGCCATCGTCGCCGATGTCGAAGTCCGCGCCGCCAATGACGGCAGCTGGACGGTCGAGCTCAACGCCGAGACGCTGCCGCGCGTGCTGGTCGACCACATCTATTTCGCCCAGGTCTCGCCGCAGGCCAAGAACCAGGCGGAGAAGGATTTTTTGGCCGAATGCCTGCAGAACGCCAATTGGCTGACGCGCAGCCTCGACCAGCGGGCAAAGACGATCCTGAAAGTGGCGTCGGAAATCGTGCGCCAGCAGGACGCTTTTCTGGTCCATGGCGTGCGTCATCTCAGGCCGCTCAACCTGCGCACGGTGGCCGATGCCATCGGCATGCACGAATCGACCGTCAGCCGCGTGACGGCCAACAAATACATGCTGACGCCGCGCGGCGTATTCGAGCTGCGCTATTTCTTCACCGCCTCGATCGCGGCATCGGGTGGCGGCGACGCGCATTCCTCGGAAGCGGTGCGCGACCGCATCAAGCAGCTGATCGATGAGGAAAAGCCCGCAGACGTGCTGTCCGATGACGCCATCGTCGACATGTTGAAAGAAAGCGGCGTCGATATTGCCAGGCGCACCGTGGCCAAATACCGCGAGGGCATGAACATTCCGTCATCGGTGCAGAGGCGGCGCGAGAAGCGCGCTCTAGCCAGCGCCGGGCGCTAGTTCTGCTTGCCCGACACGGCGTTTGCTATGGCTGGATTTCCACAACTCTAGACCTTCATTGACAAGCCGCAATGAAGTGTCTAGAAGCCCGCCCGCATGAGACGGGCTGAATTGCCCGCATGCGGATGGTCCGTCACGATGAAGGCCACGGGACGGCCAAGAAGGCGGATTGTGATCAACCGGAAAGTTCGGATCTAAAATCGGCGCGAGTTGACGCCGCAAAGCTTGTGCGCACGGACCACGAGTATAAACTCTGGCCAGTTTGAAGCCTGAGCAAGGAAGGTCAGTTTTCAGATGAAGCTGCGCATATCGGGAAAGCACATGGATATCGGCGATGCGTTTCGTACGCGCATCACCGACCGTGTCGGAGAGGCGATCGGAAAATATTTCGACCGCGGTTTTTCAGGGCATGTCACGGTCATCAAATCGGGGTCGCGTTACTCCGCCGACTGTATGATCAGGCTGGATTCCGGCGCTTCGCTGCAGGCGACCGGGGACGCCCAGGATCCAACGCTTGCCTTCGAGGCGGCGGCGGATCGCCTCGAAACGCGGCTTCGGCGCTACAAGCGCCGGCTGAAGTCGCACAATTCAGGCAACGGAAATGGCGAAATCACCGACATCGCCTACACGGTGATGGCGCCGCTAGCCGACGACGACGAGGAGATCCCGGAGGATTTCGCGCCGGCCATCGTCGCCGAATCAACCATGACGCTGCAGACCATGTCGGTGGCGTCGGCAGTCATCGAGCTCGACACCAAGGAGAGCCCGGTCTTCGTCTTCCGCAACGCTGGAAACGACCACCTCAACATCGTCTATCGGCGGCCGGACGGAAATATCGGCTGGATCGACCCGTCCACGACCAAAGTCGCACAAGGATGACGACAATAGTCGCACAGGGATAAAGAACCAGCCGCGCGAGGGGCGAGGACTGGCGACGGCAGGCGAATAAGGGATTTTCAAGCATGGATCTGAGCGATCTTATCAACGTTCCGGCGATCTTGCCGGCGTTGAAGGCGAACTCCAAAAAACAGCTTCTGCAATTGCTGTCCGAGAGAGCGGCGGCGATTTCGGGCATTCCGGAGCGCGAAGTGTTCGACACCATCCTGCAGCGCGAACGGCTGGGCTCCACCGGCGTCGGCAACGGCATCGCCATTCCGCATGGCAAGCTCGCGGGGGTCAAACGCATCGCCGGCGTCTTTGCCCGGCTGGAGACGCCGGTCGATTTCGAGGCGCTGGACGACCAGCCGGTCGATCTGGTGTTCTTGCTGCTGGCCCCGGAAGGCGCCGGCGCCGATCACCTCAAGGCGCTGTCGCGCATCGCAAGGGTGTTGCGTGACGCCGACACGGTGGCCAAGATCAGGGGCACGCGCGATGCGGTCGCCATCCACGCGCTGCTGTCGGACACGCAGGCCTCGCACGCGGCCTGAAGTCTTTTGGGGATTAAGTCTTCCAGGGGCCGCCAAAGGCGGCCCTTTGCATTTCCGATCCTGACAATCGCCGATTTCTATCGGTAACTATGATCTTTCCCGAAAACCGGTTCCCACTTTTCGGGATCATGGTTTAGTGAATGGCGACAGTGGTCAGGTCGTTTTCCATGGCGCCGGCCAGAGCCCGGTCTTTCGCATCGGAAAGCAGGATCGGCTGGCCGTTGGCGGCAAACAGAGCCCACAAGACCATGCCGGGCGCGATTTCGCCGAGATTGGGGAAGCGGCCGAGCAATTCTTCGCTCGAGACCTTGCGGAGGTAAGCGACCGAGCCTTCGCCGAGATGGGCGAATTCGCCGCTGGTCATGGTGATGGTTTCGTCAGTTCTGGTCATTTCAAGCCTCCTTGGTGCGTGGACGCCGCTCAAGGCCATCCCGCATGAGAGCCATCGGTAAAGATCAGTCTTTCACCGATATATTTATTTTCCGTACCAGCCGTTCGGACTCCGGCCGATCGAGATCGATCGACAAAAGGCCGTTCTTCAGTTCCGCTGCGATCACCCGCATGCCGTCGGCCAGCACGAAACAGCGCTGGAACTGGCGCGCGGCAATGCCGCGGTGGAGGAATTCGCGCTCGGTGTCGTCGGTCTGACGGCCGCGCACGACCAGCTGGTTTTCCTCCGTTGTGACATCGAGATCGCTTTCGGCGAATCCCGCTACAGCGAGCGTAATGCGCAGCCTTTCGGCCTTGCCGTCGGCACCGCTGAGGCGCTCGATGTTGTAGGGAGGATAGCTGTCACCGGATTTCGCCAATCGTTCCAGGGTCTTTTCCATGGCATCGAAACCCAGGAGAAGCGGGCTGGAGAAGGGCGTCATTCGGCTCATGTTACACTGTCCTCTTTGGAGCGACATAAACTGGAAAAACCCGGATGGCATTTTTCCCGATGGTCTTGATATGGTCCGCGCCGCGGCGAAGTTCAAGCCGTCTAAAACCCCCGCCAAAAAGACTCCCCCGCATAAGGAAATGAAATGCCCCAAACCCGCAAGATCATCATCGACACGGATCCCGGCCAGGATGATGCCGTCGCCATATTGCTGGCGCTCGGCAGCGCCGAGCTGGAGATCGTCGGCATCTCCGCTGTTGCCGGCAACGTGCCGCTGAAATTGACCGAGAAGAACGCCAGAAAAATCTGCGAACTGGCCGGTCGGCCCGACATCAAGGTCTATGCCGGCGCCATCCGCCCGCTGGTGCGCGAACTCGTCACCGCCGAGGAAGTGCATGGCAAGACCGGCCTCAACGGCCCGCAACTGCCCGACCCGAAGATGAAGCTGCAGCACCAGTATGCGGTCGATTTCATGGTCGAGACGCTTATGAAGGAAGAGGCCGGCACGATCACGCTATGCGCACTCGGCCCGCTAACCAATGTCGCGCTGGCGCTGATCCGCGAGCCGAAGATCGCGCCGCGCATCAAGGAAATCGTGCTGATGGGCGGCGGTTTCTTCGAGGGCGGTAATGTCACACCGACCGCTGAGTTCAACATCTATGTCGACCCGCAGGCCGCCGACCTCGTGTTCAAATCCGGCATTCCGATCGTCATGATGCCGCTCGACGTTACCCACAAGGCGCTGACCACGGCCAAGCGCACGCAGGCCATCCGCAAGCTCGGTACCAGGGTCGGCACGGCGACGGCCGAGATGCTGGAATTCTTCGAGCGCTTCGACGAGGAGAAATACGGCACCGATGGCGGCCCGCTGCATGACCCCTGCGTCATCGCCTATCTGTTGAAGCCGGATCTGTTCAAGGGCCGCAACTGCAACGTCACCGTGGAAACGGCCTCCGAACTCACCATGGGCATGACCGTGATCGACTGGTGGGGCGTGACCAAGCGGCCGAAGAACGCCATGGTGATGCGCGACATCGACCATGACGCCTTTTTCGCGCTGCTGGTGGAGCGGTTGGCGCGGCTTTAAGCCTGCCTTGATGCAGATCGTTCGCCCAGGGGTCTAGCGCCTCTGGGCGATACCTGTGTGCCTATTCACGCAGCAGGCGGTATGTTTCGGTGTCGTTGCGGCGATGCTGTCGCTCGATCGAAACCTTCGAGCCGATGGCTCGCGGCGACGTCGTGTTGTCATAGGCAAACACCAGGCGGTCATTTTCATCGAGGCGAATTCCATACAAGTAGCGGAATCCGCTGCCGATCGCGACTTCGGGACTTGCAGGAGCGTTGAGAACGTTGACCACTGTACCGGTCAGGCGCTCGACATTGACGATCGGACTGCTTTGCCTTGCAATCGGGATGCCGATCGCCAGCGCGCAAACGCCCACAACAAGAATGGTGATGAGGATGCCCCTGAGGTTCTCCTGCAGGGTCATCCAGGCAAGGGAATGCCGAGCCTTGGCCATGCGTATCACCTGACAGCAAGGACGCTGTGTTTCATCGGTATCGTGATCGGCGGTGGTTCAATTCGCGAACCGGTAGAAGGTCGAGCCATTCTCGCGCGTGACGAGCTCAATGTTTGCGTGAGCGCCGATCAGATGTGGGCGTTCGTCTTCTACAAGAAAAGACGAGCCGTCCTCGACGGACACCAGATGGATGCCGCGGCCGTGATCCAACTGGACACTTTTGACTGTTGCATCGATTGGCTCAGCCGAGCGGATCGGGCTGGCGTCATTCGCCCATTTGTGCGGATCCATGGCAAAAAGCGCCGCAAACAAGGCAACGATCAGGATCACGCCAGGCGCATTTCTTTTTATATCGGCAATAGTCCACGACACGGCATGAATCTCCAACTGTCAATTCATGTGATGGACCGGAGGCCGACTTTCAATCGGCCTCCCTGTTCCAGGAGATTGTGGTTCGCGTCTTGGCTTCTGGCCGCCGTTACTTCGCCTTAGAGAACGCCAGCCACAGGCCGCCGCCGACCAAAAAACTGCCGCTGATCCTCGACATCAGCTTGATGCGGCTGGCCGAGAGCAGGCGGCCGGCGCGGCTGGCGGCGAGTGCATAGGTCGAATCCGAGACGGCGGCGAAGATCATGGCGGTGAGGCCCATGACGATGATCTGCAGGGTGTAATTGCCCTGCGGGGCGATGAACTGCGGGAAGAAGGCGCCGAAGAAGACCAGCGTCTTGGGGTTGCTCAGCGCCACAGCCAAGCCCTGCAGGAAGAAGCCGCCGCGCGGCTTCCTGGCGGTGCCGTCAGCGTTCAGCGTGCCCCTGGCGCGGAACATCTGCACGCCCATCCAGATCAGGTAGGCGGCGCCGATCAGGCGCACCCATTCGAACCAATGGCCCATGCCCGATATCAGCGTGTTGAGGCCGATGCCGACAATGGCGATCATCACGGCAAGGCCGGCCTGCGTGCCGGCGACATTGGCAAGCCCGGCGCGTGCGCCATGGCGGATGCTGTTGGCGATGATTAGCGTCACGGTCGGGCCGGGCACCAGGATGATGACGATGCAGGCAAGGACATAGGCGGCGTAGAGTTCCAGCGACATGGGGTTCCTCAGGGATTTCCTCGGCAGAAAGCGCCTCGCACGGACGCGTCGGAGCCTGATCATGCACGCCGGCGACGCTGGTGCAAGCCGGCAGGAGAGGTCGCCGGCAGCCGCGGGTTGACATCAGGAGGCTCCGGTCTGCCACGGCAGCGTCGCCTCATAGGCCGCGCCGGCCCTGAGCACGGCGAGATCGCCGCGCGGCCGTCCGATCAGCTGCATGCCCATCGGCCTGCCCCTGGCGTCGAAGCCGACCGGCACGTTGAGCGCCGGACAGCCACCCAGTGTGGCGAAGGCCGAAACCTGCATCCAGCGGTGGTAGCTGTCCATGGCGCGTCCGGCGACTTCGCGCGGCCAATGAATGCCGATTTCGAAAGGAAATACCTGCGCCGTCGGCAGCGCGATCAGGTCGAAGCGCTCGAACAGCGACAGCAGCGTCCGGTGCCAGGAGGTCCGGACAACCGAGGCCGCGCGGATCTGCGGCGCCGTCAGCCGCATGGCGTTCTCCACCTCCCAGACGGCTTCCGGCTTCAGCAGGGCGCGCTTGTGCGGGTCGTCATAGTGGATTTTGAGCGCAGATCCGCTGGTTGCCTGGCGCAGCGTCACGAAGGCTTGCCACAGCGCCTCGACATCGACATCCGGCAGCAAGGGCTCGCCCACGAAGGATGCCTGGGCGAAGCGGCCGAGCCCGGCCTCGCACAGGTCGAGGATGCCGGGTTCGAGCGGCAGATGACCACCGAGATCGCCGAGCCAGCCGATGCGGCCGCCGCTTGCCGTCGTTGCCAGGCCTTCGAGGAAGGAGCCAGGCTTGTCCCACGACAGTGGCGCCTGCGGGTGATAGCCCGCCTGCACATCAAGCAGCAGAGCCATGTCGCGCACATTGCGGCCCATCGGCCCGTCGACGCCCATCTGGGCATGAAAGACCTCGACGTCCGGTCCGCCGGGGACAAGGCCCTGCGACGGGCGGAAGCCATAGATATTGTTCCAGGCGGCCGGATTGCGCAGCGAGCCGCCGAAATCGCTGCCGTCGGCAACTGGCACCATGTCCAGCGCAAGGGCGACCGCGGCGCCGCCACTCGAACCGCCGGCAGTGAGGGCCGGATCGAAGGCATTCAGCGTCGGGCCGAACACGTTGTTGTAGGTGTTGGAGCCCAGGCCGAACTCGGGAACGTTGGTCTTGCCGATGATGATGGCGCCGGCGTTGCGGATACGCTCGACGAAGAAATCGTCTTCCTGCGGCACGAAATCGGCGAAGATCGGCGAGCCGGAACTGGTCCTCAAGCCGCGCGTCATTGCGAGGTCTTTTATCGCCATCGGCAGGCCGAACAGGGTGCCGGTCGGCTTGCCCTGCGCCAGATGCGCGTCAGCCTCGTCGGCCTCGCGCAAAATGTCTGCGCGCTCGCGCAACGACACGATAGCGTTGACCAGCGGGTTCACAGCGTCGATGCGGTCGAGGAAGGCTGTAACCACCTCGCGCACCGACAGGCGGCGAAGCCGGATCGCCTCGGCAAGGTCGATGCCGGAGAGGCGGCAGATGTCGCCGGCCGGCGGCACGGCATGCTTCGTGGCGGGGCGCATGGCTGTTACTCGGCGGTGTTGCTCAGGGCGGCATCGACATCCGCCGCCAGCGGGATCGCCGGCTGGGCGCCAGGCTTCAGGCAGGCCAGCGAACCGGCAGCGGCGGCGCGGATGAGAGCCTGCTCGAGTGGCAGGCCCGCCGCCAGCCCGGCAGCAAGATAGCCGCAAAACGTGTCGCCGGCCCCGACCGTATCGACCGGGGTGATCTTGAGTGCCGGCACGGTCAGGAAATCGTCCGGCGTCGCCGCCAGCACGCCGTCGCCGCCGAGCGTGACGACAATGGTTCGGCCGGTCTTGCCGGCGAAGTCACGCATGCGCGCCGGGCGGTCGCGGCCCTTCAACGACAGCGCCTCGCCGTAAAGGTCGAATTCGGTTTCGTTGGCGACGGCGTAATCGGCCTTGCCGAGAAACGCCGCCGCGTCGCCGCGGAAGGGGGCGGTGTTGAGCACGGTGATGGCGCCGGCGGCACGGGCGGCGTCAAGGGCGGCATCGACCGTCTGCAGCGGGATTTCGTGCTGCAGCAGGACGACGTCGCCTTTCCCAAGGAAAGCCTTGGCGAGATCGCCCGGCAGCACCGAATCATTGGCGCCCGGCACCACGGCAATGACGTTCTCGCCGTCGGCGCCGACCAGGATCAGCGCCGTGCCGGTGGAGGCGAAGCTCTGGCCAACGCCGGAAAGATCGACCTTGCCCGCGACAAGCAGCGCCTGCGCCTCGGTGGCAAAGTTGTCCTTGCCGACGGCGCCGACCATGCGCACCTTGGCGCCGGCCCGGGCCGCGGCCAGCGCCTGGTTGGCACCCTTGCCACCGGGCGCGGTGGTGAAACCGGAGCCGCGGACCGTCTCGCCCGGCGAGGGCAAGCGGTCGACATTGGCAATAAGGTCGAGGTTGATCGAGCCGACAACGATGATCAAGAAAAGGCCTCCTGCGGGATGCGCGGGAAGCTAACCTGTAAGCCGGCGGCTTGCCAGAGCGTGCGTATATTTTGCGCGATTTCCGAGGGCTCGCAAAAAGAAAAACGCCGGCGAAGGGTTTTCGCCGGCGTTGTTTGATGCGGGGTGTCTTCAGGATGCGGTCTGGCCTGCTTCCCAACCGAGGATGGCGCGTTTGCGCGTCAGACCCCAATGGTAGCCGGTCAGCGCGCCGGACTTGCCGATAGCCCGGTGGCATGGGACGACGAAGGACAACGGGTTGGCGCCGACTGCCGCGCCCACCGCCCGGCTGGCCTTCGGCGCGCCGATGCCGGCGGCGATCGAGGAGTAGGTGCAGGCCCTGCCCATCGGGATCCGGAGCAGCGCGTCCCAGACGCGCAGCTGGAAGTCGGTGCCGATCATCACCACCCGCAGCGGCTGGTCGGCGCGCCACAGCGTCGGATCGAAGATGCGCGCGGCATAGGGCTGGGTGGCGCTCATGTCCTCAACATAGGTCGCGTTCGGCCAACGGCCCGACATGTCGGCGAAGGCTGCCCGCTCGCCGCCCGGATCGTTGAAGGCGAGCCCGGCAAGGCCACGGTCGGTGACCATGATCAGCGCAATGCCGAAGGGCGAGATGTGATAGCCGTAGCGGATGGTGAGCCCCGCGCCGCGCGTCTTGTAGTCGCCTGGCGACATCGCCTCATGGGTGACGAACAGGTCATGCAGCCGGCCGGGGCCGGACATGCCGAGTTCGAATGAGGTTTCGAGCAGCGGCATGCCGGAATCGAGCAGCTTGCGCGCGTGGTCGAGGGTGACAGCCTGCAGGAAGGCTTTTGGCGACAGGCCGGCCCAGCGGGTGAACAGTTTCTGCAGGCCGGTCGGCGTCTCGCCGACATCGGCGGCCAGAGCTTCCAGCGAGGGCTGGTCGCGGTAATCGAGGCTGATCTTCTCGATGGCGCGGCGCACGACCTCGTAGTCGCTGCCTTCAGGCGTGATGTCGTTCTGCAGGATCGCTGTCGGTTTCATCTGCGTATTCATGGTCATCTGGGCGTTCATGGCAATATCTCCTTGACCGCGAATATCGGTCTTTCTGCCCTTTGCAACCACCCGAAACTTGCCTTGTTGCGGCGCAAACCCAGATAGAAGCTGGATCGCCAAGCAGGAGATGCCGATGGCCGGCGAAAAGGTAAGTCTGACCGGCGCGAGGGAGACCTTGCTGATGACGCTCTACGGCAAGGCGCTGGAGAGCCGGTTGGCGCATTCGCTGCTCAAGGACCGTTTCGCCGACGAGGCTGTGCGCGCCATCGACTATGATTTCTCGCGGCTGAAGGTCGACAGCAATCTCGGCATCGGCCTGGCGATCCGGGCCAGGACGTTTGATGTTCGCGTTCAGGACTTCATCGCCAGGAATCCCGGGGCCATCGTGCTGCATCTCGGCTGCGGGCTCGATACGCGCATCTTCCGCGTCGATCCGCTCGATGGCGTGGAGTGGTTCGATGTGGATTTTCCTGACGTCATCGCGCTCAGGCGCAAGCTCTACCCGTCCCGGGACAATTATCACCTCGTCGGGTCGTCGGTGACCGAACCGGACTGGCTGACGCAAGTGCCACGCAATCGCCCGGCCGTCGTGGTGATGGAGGGGCTGACGCCCTATCTGCCGGCCGAGGAAGGGCTGCGGCTGTTGTCGCGTCTCGTCTCGCATCTTGCCGGTGGCGAGCTGATGTTCGACGCCTACAGCCGCTTCGGCCTGAAGATGCTTCGCCTCAATCCGACCATCAGGGCGACAGGCGCCGAAGTCCACTGGGCGATCGACGACCCGCACGAGCTGGAGCGCGCCGTTCCGAAGCTGCGCTTTGTCGATGATATCTCGGCCTATAGCGCCGAACGCACAGCTCACATGGGCTGGTCGGCGAAACTGTTCATCGGGCTGTGGAGACACATTCCCGCGTTGCGCAAGGTCGGCAGAATCTTGCGCTACCGGTTCTGAGGCGCTGGGTCAGCGCGTTTTAGCGGTCGCCAGCGCGCGTGAGAACGCGGTGGCAAAACTCTCACGGGAATCTGGGTCCAGGAATGAGCCGATCGGTACATTCTGCCCCTGTGCTTCCACTGTCATCCTGGTGATGCCGATCTCGGCGTGGCGGGCGACGGAAAAGCGCGCCCAGAACGGATTGAAGCGATGCGCCTCCGATTTGCCCGAAGGCGCGGTCTTGCGGATGTCGAGGCTGGTGCGCGACACCGACACTTCTTCACGAGCGCGGGCCGCGCGGTAGTTGGCGCGGAAGGCGATGTAGACGGCGATCACGTCGAGCCCGAAGAAGCCGAACACCGGCCAGGCGCCGCGCGACAGGAAAAACGCACCGGTCACCACCCAACCGAACAGCAGCGCGCCCATCAGGATCAGGAAGCCCGTCCTGCCCAGCGACCGGTGTGGGGTCAGCAATGCGTGAAAGAAGGGCTCGTCAGCCTGAAACGAGGCGTTTGTGTCGCTCATGGCGGGATATTATAGGAGGGAAATGGCGAGCCCCAAGTCCAAAGATTCTTCCATGCCCAAAATCGAACTGCCGCCCGGGCGGCGCGACGGCTCGAACGCGAAGCCGCGGCCACGGCCGGCAAGGGTTCGTTCGCTCTACAGCGCCGCCGAAGTGCATGAGATTTTCCGGCGGTTTGCGGTGCAGCGGCCGGAGCCCAAGGGTGAACTCGAGCACGTCAACGCCTTCACGCTGCTGGTGGCGGTTGTGCTGTCGGCGCAGGCGACCGATGCCGGCGTCAACAAGGCGACGCGGGCGCTGTTCAAGATCGCCGACACGCCTGAAAAGATGCTGGCGCTGGGCGAGGCCAGGGTCGGCGAGTACGTCAAAACCATCGGGCTCTGGCGCAACAAGGCCAAGAACGTGATTGCGCTGTCGGAGGCGCTGATCCGCGACTATGGCGGCGAGGTGCCCGGCGACAGGGATGAACTGGTCAAACTGCCGGGGGTCGGGCGCAAGACCGCCAATGTCGTGCTCAACATGGCGTTCGGCCAGCACACGATGGCGGTCGACACGCACATTTTTCGCATCGGCAACCGGCTCGGCCTGGCGCCCGGCAAGACGCCGGAACAGGTCGAGCAAGGACTGCTGCGGATCATACCGGACGAGTATATGCGCCATGCGCATCACTGGCTGATTCTGCATGGCCGCTATGTCTGCAAGGCGCGCAAGCCGGATTGCCCGGCCTGCGTCATTGCCGATATCTGCAAGGCGGCGGAGAAGACCACCGATGTGCCGGCGCCGCTGGTGGAAATCGCTGCGCTCGGCCCTTCGGACGTCCCGGATAACTAGTTCTCCTCCACGAACACCTCTTCGCGCTTCTTCTTGACCGACGGCAGGAAGACGACGACGAGCACGGCGAGTGCCACGAGCAGCAGGCCGGCGCTGATCGGCCGCGTTACGAAGGTCGAGGGGTCGCCGCGCGACAGGATCATGGCGCGGCGCAGGTTCTCCTCCAGCAACGGGCCGAGCACGAAGCCGAGCAGCAGCGGTGCGGGTTCGCAGCGCAGCTTGGTCAGGACGTAGCCGAGCAGGCCGAAGAAGGCGACGGCATGGAGATCGAAGGCGTTGGTGTTGACGCTGTAAACGCCGATCGAGCAGAACGCCATGATGATCGGGAACAGCACGTAGTAGGGGATGGTCAGCAGCTTGACCCACAGCCCGATCAGCGGCAGGTTCAGCACGATCAGCATCAGATTGCCGATCCACATCGAGGCGATGATGCCCCAGAACAGCGCCGGCTGCTCGGTCGCGACATTGGGACCGGGCACGATGCCCTGGATGATCATGGCGCCGATCATCAGCGCCATGACCGGGTTGGCCGGAATGCCCAGCGTCAGCATCGGGATGAAGGAGGTCTGGGCGCCGGCATTGTTGGCCGATTCCGGCCCGGCGACGCCGGCGATCGCGCCCTTGCCGAATTCCTCCGGGTGTTTCGAGACGCGCTTTTCGACCGTGTAGGAGGCAAAGGCCGCAAGCACCGCGCCGCCGCCGGGCAGGATGCCGAGCGCCGAACCGATAATGGTGCCGCGCACGATGGGTGCTGCCATGGCCTTGAAGTCGTCGCGGGTCGGCATCAGGCCGGAGACCTTTTTGATCAGCACCGAGCGCTCGTGCTCGTTTTCGAGGTTACGCAGGATCTCGGCGACGCCGAACACACCGACCGCCACCGCGACAAAGTTCAGCCCGTCGGCATATTCGCGGATGCCCAGCGTGAAGCGCGGCGTGCCGGTGTAGATGTCGGTGCCGACAATGCCGAGCAGCAGGCCGAGCACGACCATGGCGAGCGCCTTGACGATCGAGCCATGGGCGAGCGCGATGGACGAGACGAGGCCGACGATCATCAGCGAAAAATACTCCGCCGCGCCGAACTGCAGGGCGATTGCCGTCAACGGCGGGGCAAAGACGGCGACGAGGAAGGTCGACACCGTGCCGGCGAAGAACGAGCCGATCGCGGCGATGGCGAGTGCTGCCCCGGCGCGGCCGTTCCTGGCCATCTGGTAGCCGTCGATGGCGGTGACGGCCGAGGAGGATTCGCCGGGCATGTTGATGAGAATGGCGGTGGTCGAGCCGCCATACTGGGCGCCATAGTAAATGCCGGCAAGCATGATGAGGGAGGAGACCGGATCGCCGATCTGGAAGGTGATCGGCAACAGCATGGCGATGGTTGCCGTGGCGCCGATGCCGGGCAGGACGCCGATCAGCGTGCCGAGCAGAACGCCGATCAGGCAGAACCCGAGATTGGCCGGCGTTGTCGCCGTCGAGAAGCCGAGTTCGAGGTTTTTGAGCAGGTCCATCTCATCACCTCAAAGCGGGAGCCAGGGGCCGAAGCGCTGGAACGGCAGCCCGAGCGCGTAGCTGAAGACCAGGACCGAAAACAGCGTCAGTGCGGCTGACAGCACAAGCGCGGTCACCGGCTTCATGCGGCTGCTGGCAAAGGAGGCGATCAGCGCGGTCAGGAAGATCGACGGGACGAAGCCGAGGCCGCGCACCGTCAGGCCGAAGAAGATCGGCGCCGGCAGGATGAACAGCATGCCGCGCCAGGCAATGGGGCCGATCGGCTCGCCCTCGACGCGCACCGCCTGGACAAGGATGATGGCGCCGAGCACGATCAGCACGATCGCCAGCACCAGCGGGAAATAGCCCGGCCCCATGCGGAAGGCGGTGCCGATCTCAAGTCCGAGCGATTGTATGGCGAAAAAGGCGCCGAAAAGGATGAACAGCGCGGCGCACAGGCCGTTTGTCCTGTCGATAGCGAAAGGTTTCATGACGGTCCTCCCCAGACCTTGCAGCGGCCTGCCGTTGCAAATGTGAAACGGGTGTCGAAGCGAAGACGGGGCGCTGGTCGTGCCCCGTTCAAGTCCCTCAGTCGGCGTACTGGCCGGCGGCTTCGATGATCGGTTTCCAGCGCGTGATCTCGCTTTCCAGCTTGGCCTTCAGCGCCGCCGGCGTCGCATCGGCTTCGGATGACGGCTTGGTGCCGAGTTCGGCGAAGCGGGCGATGACGTTGGGGTCCTTCAGCGCGACCTGGAGCGATTTCGAGAGCCTGTCGGTGATCGCGGCCGGCGTGCCCTTCGGCGCATAGAGGCCGTGCCAGATGCCGACCTGCACAGCGGGAAGGCCGCCTTCGATAGTCGTCGGGACGTCCTTCATGACGTCGAGGCGTTCCGGCGTGGTGACGGCATAGGCCTTTATCGTGCCGCCCTGGATCTGCTTGGTGGTGTTGGTGGTCTGGTCGCACATGATATCGACCTGGCCGCCGAGAAGGTCGGTCATGGCCGGGCCGGTGCCCTTGTAGGGCACCGTGACCAGCGGCGTGCCGATGGCGCTCATGAACAGCATGCCGCACAGATGCGAGGCGGCGCCGATGCCGGCATTGGCGACGGTGATGGAGTCCTTGTTGGCCTTGGCGTATTCGACCAGCCCTTTCAGGTCTGTCGGCTCCAGGTCCTTGCGGGCGACAATGGCCATCGGCACCTCGGTGACGAGGCCGACATACTCGAAAGCGTTCAGCGTGTCGTAGGCGAGCTTCCTGTAGAGTGTGGCGCTTGTCGCCATGCCGATGTGGTGGAGGAGCAGCGTGTAGCCGTCCGGGTCGGCGTTGGCGACGCGGCCCGCGCCCAGCGTGCCGCCGGCGCCGCCGACATTCTCGACGATGATCTGCTGGCCGAGATCCTTCGACATGGCTTCGGCGACAAGGCGCGTAACCGTATCGGTCGGACCGCCGGCCGCAAACGGCACGACGACGGTGATGGTGCGCTCGGGATAGGTCTGTGCTGAGGCGGTGAACGAATAGAGCGTGACGGCCGCGGCGGCGGCCAGGGCGGCAACAAATTTCCTCATCTTAATTCTCCTCCCAGGATATCAATTTCCAATCGCTGTGCAGGTCCGGCAGCGATGGGGCAACAAAGGCAAGCTAACAGATTGTCACCTGACGCAAACTGTTAAATACAGCCGTGCGCAACCGTGGCGATCAGTGGGGATTATGCCCGGCGGAGATGGGGTTTCGTGTTGGCGTTGCTTCAATAACCGTAGCCGCGCGCCATTGCCGCTGCAAAGACCGGGATCAGCAGGAAGATGAAGGCTTCGGCGCGCACATAAGTCTTCACCGAAGCGAGCTCGGCCGACGGCACCTGGAAGCCGGGACTGGCGCTGGCCTGCCGGTTCCAGGACAGGAAACGGATGGTGGGCACGATGGACAGCAGACCGACGACAGCGAATGCCGCCATCTTGGCCCAGAACACCCAGTTGTAGACGTAGAACTCCCAGCCCTTCAGGCCATAGATGACACGGCCAATGCCGATGATGATGATCAGGCTGGCGATGATGCCATAGTGGCGGTCAATGCCGGCAAGCCGTTTGAGCGTGGCGGCGGAGAGGTCGCCGCGGATCAGGACAAATTCGGCGCCGATGATGCCGGCCAGCGAGAACACCAGCAGGTGATGGAAAATGGCAAGCACAAGATCGGTGGTGTCCATGGCGTTCTCCTCCCATTGGCGGTATCGAGACCGGCCCTCGCCGGGCCGGTTGCGGAAGGTAGCATCGTTCGGCGGATTTCCCAGAGGCGGGCTGCTTCTGGCCCAGTCATCAGTGTCATTGACGCCACATCCTGACAACTAGCTGTGATTGATCGAGATAGCTTGCCTGGCCGTACGATGATGCGGCCTGGCCCTTGTCCGGGCGCGCTGGTTTGCTAAGCGCTGCCACGTCAACGGAGGCAGAGTTTCATGGGCAGTCCAAAAACAGCCGGCGTTCCGGTTCTCGAAACGGAGCGGACCATCATGCGGGCGCATCGGATCGATGACTTCGACGACTATGCCGTCATGTGGGCCAGTCCCGTCACCACCCGCTTCATCAGCGGTAAGCCGCGGACGCGCGAGGAAAGCTGGATGCGGTTTCTGCGGCACGCCGGCCTGTGGTCGCTGCTCGGTTACGGCTTCTGGGCGGTCGAGGACAAGGCCAGCGGCCGCTTCATCGGCGAGGCCGGGTTTCACGATCTGAAGCGCGATATCGAGCCGTCGCTCGAAGGCATCCCCGAAGCTGGCTGGGCCCTGGCGCCGCAAGCGCACGGCAAGGGTTTTGCCAGCGAAGTCGTCAGGCGGGCTCTGGCCTGGGGCGACGAAACCTTTGCCGGCACCAGGACCGTCTGCATCATCGATCCGGAAAACACCGGCTCGCTGAACGTCGCGGCAAAATGCGGCTACACCAAAGTGCTGGAAACCACCTATCACGATGGGCCGACCATCCTGCTCGAACGGCGGGTGTGAAGCACTTCATCGACGCAATTGCCTCGTTCTGCAAAAATTGCCATCCTGATCTAGCTACGCAGTTCCTGTGGGGAAAACCGCTCGCACTTTTCCTGGAATTGCTCTTTGGGGGAGGCTGACCATGCGTACGATCAATGCGATACTTGCAAAGCTTTTCTGGGCCGGGCTGCTCATCTTTGCGACCGTGCGGCTGGCTGGCGCCGATGCGACGGTGCCGACCGCCGACATCGAAGGCGCGGCCGACAATCATCTGGCCAAGCGTTATGAGGGGTCCTTCATCGTCTCCTACGAAAAATTCGCCTATACCGATTTCACCGTGCCGCTGTCGCCGCTGAAGCCGAGCGCCGATGCGGACGCGCGCGATACGATGAACAATCGCATCTATGCACCGGACAAGAAGGCCGAGGTCGAGGGTGCGCTGACCCGCATCGCCTATGTGCTGCCGGCCGAGCGCTCGCCGCTGGAAGTGCTGCGCAACTATCAGGATGTGATCGAGGCGGCCGGCGGCGAAGTCCTGTTCGAATGCAAGAAGGAAGAGTGCGGCGGCGCTGCCGACCGGTCGTCGAGCGGCGGTGGCGGCGACATGAGCCTGATGATGTATTTCTTCCATGAAAGCGACATCAAGGACGCGGCGTTTTCCAATGGCGCCTGTGCAGTAACCACGGGCATCAACGACCAGCGCTTCTTCTCAGCCAAGGTGCCGCAGGACGGTGGCGACGCCTTTGTCACTGTGCAGGCCTATTCCCTGATCGATGACCTCTACTGCAAGGAACTCAACGGCCGCACCATCGCCGTCGTCCAGGTGCTGGAGCCGAAGGCGCGCGACAAGAAGATGGTGGTCATCGAGGCCGCCAAGATGGCGGATTCGCTCTCCACCACCGGCTCGATCTCGCTCTACGGCATCTTCTTCGACACCGACAAGTCTGACATCAAGCCGGAATCGGAGCCGACGCTGAAGGAGATCTCGACACTTTTGACCAACGAACCCGGCATGGCGGTGATCGTCGTCGGCCACACCGACAATCAGGGCGCTTTCGACTACAATATCGACCTGTCGTCGCGGCGGGCGCAGTCGGTGAAGGCGGCGCTTGTCTCGAAATACGGCATTGACGGCGGGCGGCTGACTGCCGCCGGCGCCGGCATGATGGCGCCCGTCGCCAGCAATGACGATGAAACCGGCCGCGCCAAGAACCGGCGCGTGGTGCTGGTCAAGGCGAACTGACGAAGTCCGGCGACGGCTTTTCTTGTCATCCGGCCTTGCGCAATTTTCGCGCAAGGCCGTTCCAACGAGCTTTGTCCGTCCCCTTTGCCGGCCGCGCTGGATTCAGCAGCGTCATGGAGGCGTTGAAAGGTTGCGGCCTGGCTATCGCATAGCCTTGCGCATAGTCGACACCGATGGTCTTCAGCGCCGCGATGATGCCGTCGCTTTCGACGAATTCGGCAATGGTGCGCTTGCCCATCACCTTGCCGATATGATGGATCATCTCGACCATGGCACGGTCGATCCGATCCTCCAGCATGTCCTTGACGAAGCTGCCGTCGATTTTCAGATAGTCGACGGGGAGGTGTTTCAGGTAGGCGAAGGACGACATGCCGGAGCCGAAGTCGTCGAGGGCGAAGCGGCAACCCAAGCCGCGCAGATCGGCAATGAAGCGCATGGCATTGGCGAGATCGGCGATGGCGCTGGTCTCCGTGATCTCCAAACAAATCATTTTCGGCGGAATGCCATAGGCAAGAAACTGCTCGCGCAGGAAGCCGAGGAAGGTCTCGTCGCCGAAGCTGGCGCCGGAAAGATTGATGGCACAAGTGGTGATGGGGGAGGCCGTTCGATCGGCGAGGCGCGCCGCCAGGACGCCGAAGGTGTTGCGCACGACCCAACGGTCGATCGACGGCATCAACCCATAGCGCTCGGCCGCCGGAATGAAGCTGGCGGGCGAGACGACGAGACCGTCCTCGTCGGTCAGCCGCAGCAGGATCTCGATATGCGCGCCGGCTTCGGCGGCCGCCTCGTTCAGCGGCCAGATCTCCTGGGCATGAAGCGCAAAGCGATTTTCTTCCAGCGCGGCATGGAGGCGCTGAACCCAGGCCATCTCGCCGAAGCGTTCGCGCAAGGCGACGTCGCTGTCGCTGTGCAGTTGAACCCGGTTGCGGCCTTTTTCCTTGGCCATGTAACAGGCGACATCCGCAGCCCGCAGGGTCTCTTCAAGTGTAATTTCGGCATTGGTGATCTGAACCATGCCGATGCTGACACTGCTGTTGAAAGGCCTGGCTTCCCAGGTGAAGTGCAGGTCCTGCACCGTTGCACGCAGGCGTTCGGCGATATCGACAGCGAGATCCAGGCTGCAATCGAACAGCAGAACGCCGAACTCGTCGCCACCCAGCCGCGCCAGCATGTCGCCCGGCCGCAGCGCATTGCCGAGGAGCACGGAAATCTGCCGTAGCAACTGATCGCCGGCCGCATGGCCACACGTATCGTTGACAAGCTTGAACTGATCGAGATCCAGGTACATCAGCGCGTGCTGGCGGGACTTGTGACGCAATTCGGCGATTTCCGACTCCAGCCGGCTTTCGAAGTCGTGGCGGTTGGCAAGTCCGGTCAGCGCGTCATGCGAGGCCTGCCAGGAGAGCCGCTCGATGTAGTCCTGCTCGCGCGTCATGTCGTGGAAGGCCAGCACTGCGCCAACCACATGGCCGGAAATGAGCAGTGGCGCCCCGGTCAGCGCCACGGGAATGACCGAGCCGTCGTCGCGCTGCAGCAGTTGCGGGCGGACGTTGGGGCGACGTGGCTCGCCAGCCAGCAGGCGTTCCGCCAACCCGAGTTCCTCGACACCAGTGTCCTTGTCCAGCAAGCGGAACAGCGAGGCGATCGGCTTGCCCCTGGCCGCGTGGAGCGAGTGTGCCAGCAGCCGCTCGGCGACGGGGTTCATGTAGTCCACCAGTCCGTCCGCTTGCGTGCTGATGACAGCCTGGCCGATCGAGGCGAGGGTGATCTGGGCGCGCTCGCGTTCGGCGTTGAGGGCGGATTGGAAAGCCCGGCGCTGCGCCAGCAGTTTGCGGGTGCGCCACACGGCGAGCAGGATGAGCAAGGCGGCTGTAACCAGATTGGCGAGCGTCAGCACCATCTTGATGAAACGGGATCCCTCGCCGAGGCTGTCGGAGAAGGCTTTGGAAAGGGGACCGATCAGATGGTTGAGCTGATGGATTTGGGCTTTCCAGGTGTTGATCTGCGCGGCCGAAACTGCCCCTTCAACAAATCCTTGGTGGATCGTGGTGCCGAGCCGATCGATTTCAAGAATCATGCTGTCGGCGGCCGTCCAATGCTGGATGGCAATGTCGAGATAGCTCACCTTGCGGAAGTTCTGGAACAGCCAGATCAATCCCGCCAGATCGTCAGGGTGGTTGCCGCCTTGCAGGAAGCCGGCGCGGGCGGCGCTGATGTCGGGTTCGGGCTGCTCGAGGGCAAGTCGGGCCGAACGATCGGCGAGTGGAATGGCGATGGCCTCGCGATACTCGTTGAAGAATTCTTCCTTGCCGGTTTCGGCATAGAGACTGAGAAAATAGATGGCCTGCTTCTGTCCCTTGGACCAGTGGCTCTCGCCGCCGACATAGGCGCGTACCGCCGAGAGTGTGTAAAGGCTGCCGCTGGCAACCAGAGCCTGGACAAGAACAACGAGGATGAATGGCCAGACCAGCCCGAGAAGACGGGGGCTGGTGTCTGTTGGTGACAGCCTCATCAAGCTTCCATGGGAATAGCCATGGCTCCTCACGAATTGCCTGCCGACCAGATGCCGGCCGGCCGACGCCCTCTCCCCATGTCGCCCATATCCGGCGACGCTTGTTTGACTAGCCTACCGGCATTAACAGCCAATAAATTCTTCGGCTATTTGCTACCGGATTGGCCCGATTTCTGTAAAATTTGCTTACGCGGCGTCAGGGGTGCAATCTTTCGCAAAAGCTGCATTGTATTCGAGTAAACTACTAGAATACATTCGCGGTCGGGGGGCCGCAAGAGCGGGTGGAAACACTGTGTGACCGCTTGCTTGATTGCGTTGCGGGGCTTGATTGCGCTAGGTGAGGTTGCCTGCTTTCTCGCCTGCGCGTTCAAGGGCTGACGCGTCCTCGCCGAAGGCACGCGTGGCACGGGCGGCAGCCTCCAGCAGGGCCGGCGTCATGCGGCGCAGAAAGGCCATATCGACGCGCGTCGACGGGCCGGCGAGCGTCAAGGCGCCGAGCAGAACACGGCCCGGTCCGAACACCGGGGCCGACACGCCGGCCGTCTCCGGGTCGCGGTCGCCGATCGACAGATAGTGGCAGGCCTGGCGAATTGTCTCGTAAGGCTCGCCCGGCTGGCCTGAAAACGCTGCCAACACGCGGCCGCCGGAACCGGCGAGCAGGGGCAGCAGGTCGCCTTCCCGGATCGTGTAGCGGATTGGATGCTTGGATTCGACGCGGTAGAGGCAGGTTCGGGCGTCACCTGAGCGGACATAGAAGGCCACGCTTTCCCAGCTGCGCTCGGCGAGATCGCGCATGATCGGCAGCAGGATGTCGACCGCCACCACCGAGCGCTGGTAGAGCGCGCCGAGCCGGAAGGTGGCCGGCCCGATGCGGTAGCGGCCATCGTCGAGCCGCTCCAGCAACTGGCCACGCAGCAACGAGTTCGCCAGCCTCAATATTGTGCTCTTGTAGAGCCCGGTGCGCGCTGCGATCTCGGCCAGGCTGAGCGAGCGGTCGGCGGTGGCGAAAGCGTCGAGAATGGCGATCGCGCGGTCAAGCGCGGCGACGCCACCTGCCTGTAACGGCTGGGATCGCGCTTCGGTCATCTCACGGACGGTTTCATTCCGGTTTACTCGTTCGGACCCGCGCGGTTCGCCGTTTCACGSAAACGGCGAACCGCTCTATCTCTTTGTTTTTGCGCAATTCCGGACGGAAAACCGATCACACTTTTCCTGGAATTGCTCTAGGCCGATCGGCGCGATTGTGCCGCACATCCCATGTTCTGTCTAGTAGAACGTCGTTCCTGTTGACAGAACGTACCGAAATCGGCATGAATTTTTACCGAGCGGGTCTGTTTTCAGGCTACGTTTCTGGCAGGCACCGGAGGAGGTG
This sequence comes from Mesorhizobium sp. P3_A2, assembly GCF_056403115.1. Taxonomy (NCBI): domain Bacteria; kingdom Pseudomonadati; phylum Pseudomonadota; class Alphaproteobacteria; order Hyphomicrobiales; family Phyllobacteriaceae; genus Mesorhizobium; species Mesorhizobium sp. P3_A2. The sequence goes on along the minus strand of NZ_JBFUGC010000004.1, from coordinate 365,318 downwards.
TCGTGATTTGGAGGAATCCCATGCTGAACAGACGCAGATTTTTGATGAGCACCGCAGCCGCAGGCGCTGCCGGTTTCGTCGCAACGCATTTGACGCCCGCCTTCGCTCAGGATGCACCGCAGATCCAGATCTTCGTGCCGGCCGCGCCCGGCGGCGGCTGGGACCAGACAGGGCGCACCATCGACCAGGTGCTGCGCAGTGAAAAACTGATCTCCGGCTCGCAGATCACCAATGTCGGCGGCGCCGGCGGTACGGTCGGCCTGCCGCAGTTCATCAGCCAGTGGAAGGGCAAGGGCAATTCGCTGATGGTTGCCGGCATGGTCATGGTCGGCGCCATCATCGCCAACAAATCGGCCAACAACCTCTCCGAAGTCACGCCGATCGCCCGCCTTACCGGCGAGTTCGAGGCGCTGGTGGTGCCGGCGGATTCGCCGTTCAAGACGGCCGGCGATTTCGTTGCCGCGCTCAAGGCGGATCCGACCAAGGTGCCGGTTGCCGGCGGCTCGGCCGGCGGCTCCGACCACATACTCTTCGGCCTGATCGCCAAGACGGTCGGCGTTCCGGCAACCAACCTCTCCTATGTGCCGTTCGCCGGTGGCGGCGAGGCGCTGTCGGCGCTGCTCGGCAACCAGGTGGCGGCCGGCATTTCCGGCTTCGGCGAGTTCTCCGAACAGATCAAGGCGGGCGCGCTTCGGCTGTTGGCGATCTCCGCCGACAAGCGCCAGGACGGCATCGACGCACCGACGATGAAGGAAGCCGGCATCGATGTCGAATTGTTCAACTGGCGCGGCGTCTTTGCACCGCCCGGCGTGTCCGATGCCGACAAGGCGGCGATGGTCACGATGATCGAAACCATGGCCAAGAGCGACGCCTGGGCAACCGAGTGCAAGAACCGCAACTGGACGCCCATCCTGTTGACCGGCGACGACTATGCAAAATTCCTCGCCGACGACACCGCACGCATCACCGCGATCCTCAAGGATCTCGGCCTCGCCTAAACCTCCAAGGGGGCGGCCAACACCGCCCCCTTCCGACTTCGCCTGCGGCATGGACATATCATGCGGTGGGAGTGAAACTGCGGATGCGGCCGGCGGGAGGATGCCGGCCATATTGGGAGGACATTGATGAGCAGCAGCGACCAGCAGCCGGCGCCCCCGCGCCTTCCCATGCCCGAATTGTTGATCGGCGTTGGGCTTCTCGCCTGCGCCGCGGCCGTGGCGTGGCAGACCCTGGCGATCCCGGTGTCGCCGCTCTATTCCAAGGTAGGGCCGACCGTCTTTCCCTACATCACCATGACCGGCATGATCGTGCTTTCGCTGCTGCTCATCCTCGCCGCGGTGCGCGGCGGCTGGCAGCCGCCGGAGGAAAAGGAAACGCCGACCGACTGGAAGGCGATGGGCATCGTCATTGCCGGTCTGGTCGCAAATCTGGTGCTGATCCAGCCGCTCGGTTTCACCGCCGCCTCCGTCATCATGTTCGTGCTCGTCTGCTACGGCTTCGGCAGCAGGCACACGCTGCGCGATGCGCTGACTGGTCTGATCCTGGCGCTGGCAGCCTATTTCGGCTTTGCCAGGGCGCTCGGCGTCAACATCGGCGCCGGCTTCATCGAAAACCAGCTGAACACGGTGATCGACGCGATCATCACGACGTTGAGGGGCTGACGCCATGGAGACGCTCAGTCATCTCGGACACGGATTTTCCGTCGCTTTCTCACCGATGAACCTGCTGTGGTGCCTGGTCGGCACCACGCTCGGCACCGCCATCGGCGTGCTGCCCGGCCTCGGGCCGGCACTCACCATCGCGCTTTTGTTGCCGATCACCTACCAGGTGGCGCCGGAGGCCTCCTTCATCCTGTTCGCCGGCATCTATTACGGCGCCATGTATGGCGGCTCGACGACGTCGATCCTGCTCAACACACCCGGCGAAAGCGCCACCATCGTCACCGCGCTGGAAGGCAACAGGATGGCCCGCTCCGGCCGCGGCGGCGCGGCACTGGCGACGTCGGCGATCGGCTCCTTCGTCGCCGGCACCATCGGCACGCTGGGCGTCGCCTTCCTGGCACCGGTGGTGGTGAAGTTCGCGCTGGCTTTCGGGCCGGCCGAATATTTCTCGCTGATGGTGCTCGCCTTCATCACCGTCTCGGCAGTGCTCGGCTCGTCGTCGGTGCGCGGCCTCACCAGCCTGTTCATCGGCTTTGTCATTGGCATGATCGGCGTCGACCTGCAGACCGGACAGCCGCGCTTCACCTTCGGCATGAACGAACTGCTTGACGGTGTCGATGTCATCATTGCCGCGGTCGGCCTGTTTGCGGTCGGCGAGACGCTCTACATGGCCTCGCGCCGCTATGCCGGCAAGGACGAGATCGTGCCGCTCAAGGGTTCGCTCTACATGACGGCTGCCGAATGGGGGCGCTCGTGGAAGCCATGGCTGCGCGGCGCTTTCATCGGCTTCCCGATCGGCGCCATGCCGGCCGGCGGCGCCGAAATCCCGACCTTCCTGTCCTATGCGATCGAAAAGAAGCTGTCGAAGCACAAGGAGGAGTTCGGCACGGTCGGCGCCATCGAGGGCGTGGCCGGTCCGGAAGCCGCCAACAATGCCTCGGCCGCCGGCGTGCTGGTGCCGATGCTGACGCTTGGCCTGCCGACCTCGGCGACCGCCGCGATCATGCTGTCGGCCTTCCAGAGCTACGGCATCAACCCGGGACCGCTGCTGTTGACGACGCAGGCCGATCTGGTCTGGGGCCTGATCGCCAGCCTGTTCATCGCCAACGTCATCCTGGTCATCCTCAATCTGCCGCTGATCGGGCTGTGGGTGCGGCTGCTCAAGATCCCGGCGCCGCAACTCTATGCCGGCATCCTGGTGTTCGCCACCGTCGGCACCTACGGCATCTCGCAGTCGCCGATCGACCTCGTCATCCTCTACCTGCTGGGGGCCGCCGGCTTCCTGATGCGGCGCTTCGATTTCCCGACCGCGCCTGTCATCATCGGCATGATTCTGGGGCCGCTCGCCGAAACCCAGTTCCGCCGGGCGATGACGATCTCGAATGGTGACTGGTCGGTGTTCTACACCCACAAGCTGTCGCTGGTGCTGCTGATCCTCGCCTTCATCGGGCTGGCCGGTCCGCATATCTGGGCCTTCATTGAGCATAGGCGCCGGCGTGGACCGGAGCATGTGCCGGGCGATGCCTGAGCGATCTGGAGCGTCATGACCGATCTGCTTGCCGGCATCCGCGTTCTCGACCTGACCAATGTTCTGGCCGGGCCTTACTGCGCCTACCAGCTGGCGCTGCTCGGCGCCGACGTCATCAAGGTCGAGGCGCCGCAAGGCGGCGATCTGGCGCGCCAACTCGGCGCCTCGCCGACGCTCAACAAAGCCAGCATGGGCGCATCGTTCCTGGCGCAGAACGCGGGCAAACGATCGGTGGTGCTCGATCTGAAGAAAGAGGCCGACCGCGAACGCTTCCTCGACCTGGTCGCCTCGGCCGACGCGCTGGTCGAGAATTTTCGCCCCGGCGTGATGGAGCGCCTTGGGCTCGGCTATGAGAAGCTGAAAGAGGTTCGCCCCGGTCTCGTCTATTGCGCGATATCGGGGTTCGGCCAGACCGGGCCGATGCGCGACAACCCGGCCTATGACCAGATCATCCAGGGGCTTTCCGGCATTATGAGCATCACCGGCACGCCGGAGACCGCACCCTTGCGGGTCGGTTATCCCGTCGCCGACACGCTGGGCGGACTGGTCGGGGCCTTTGCCATTGCCGCAGCACTTGTGAGGCAGAAGACCTCAGGCGAGGGCGCGTTTCTCGATGTCTCGATGCTCGAATGCACGCTGTCGGCGCTCGGCTGGCCGGTGTCCAACTACCTGACGGCCGGGGTCGAGCCAAAGCCAATGGGCAACGAGAACATGACGGCGGCGCCCTCCGGTGCGTTTCGCACCGGCGACGGCCTGCTCAACATCGCTGCCAACAAGCAGGAACAGTTCGTCACGCTGTGCCGGTTGATCGGCCAGCCGGAGCTGGCGTCGGATCCGCGCTTTGCCGAACGCGAGACGCGCAAGCAGAACCGTGCGGCGCTGAAGGCGCTGATCGAGACGGCTCTGGCGAGTGGCTCGGCCGCCGCCTGGGAAGAAAAGCTCAACCGCGCCGGCGTGCCGGCAGGCCGGGTGCTGACCATCCCGCAGGTGCTTGGCGAACGGCAGGTGACTGAGCGCGACATGACCACTCGCTTCCAGGGCCTGCCCGGCATGGAGCAGCCGCTGACCGTCGTGCGCGGCGGCTTCATGGTCGATGGCCAGGCACCTTTGCCGGTCCTGCCGCCGCCTGTGCTCGGCGAACACATGGACGAGGTTTTTTCCGCCCTGCCGCCGCGCACCAGGAGAAGCGCGTGAGCGAGCTTGAGAAAAAAACCGGCCGCGAGCGCGGTGAGGAATGGTGGCAGACCGGCATCATCGAGATGAGCCCCGGCATCATCCGGCTACGCGGCTATGAAATCCAGGATTTGATCGGCCGCGTCAGCTTTCCGGCTGTCATCTGGCTGATGTTGCGCGGCGAACTGCCAAGCGAGGACCAGGCGGCGCTGCTCGGCATTGCGCTGGGTGCAGCCGTTGACCACGGGCCGCAGGCGCCGTCGATCGCCATTGCCCGCATGGCCATCACCTGTGGCGTCGGCATCAACAGCGCCATGGCCTCGGCAGTCAACGTGCTGGGCGACGTGCATGGCGGCGCCGGCGAACAGGCGCTGTCCTTCTACGGCGACATTGCCGTGGCGCTCGACCAGGGCGCGAGGCTCAGCGAAGCCGTATCGGCCCGGCTCGATCGCTTCTTCTCCGAGGAGAAGGGCTATGTGCCGGGGTTTGGCCACCGCTTCCATCCGATCGATCCGCGCGCGCCGCGGCTGATCGAGGTGACCCGCGATTTTGCCGCGCGCGGCGTCGTCAGCGGACGCTTCGCCGACATCGCCGAGGCGGTCGAGGCGGAGGTGGCGCGGCGCAAGCGCAAGAAGATACCGCTCAACATCGACGGCGCCACCGCCGTCATCTATGGCGAACTCGGCTTTCCGCCGCCGCTGACGCGCGGCTTGTTCGTGTTGTCGCGCTCGGTCGGCATCCTCGCGCACGCCTGGGAGCAGTCGCAGCAGAGCGACCGCAACAAGGGGCCGCTGCCGCGCGAATGGCTGTGGGCCTATACAGGCACGCCCGTGCGGCCGTTTCCCGCTGAAGGCGACGAGGGCAAGTGAGGCTCAGGCCGGGTCTGGCACCGCTGGCTGCGTGGTCGCCAGGTTTGCCATCAATGTCGAAAGATCGGGCTCATCGATGAGCAACGCCGCGTCTTGCGGCTTGAGCCAGGCGCGCTGGCGGCTCTTGGCCTCTTGCCAGTTGGCCAGTTCTTCGGACACTTCGAGCAAATAGACGACGACGTCGACACGGACGAAATTGTTTTCCAATCGTTTCCAGTAGGAATAGCTGCCGGCCGGCGCCTTGCGGGTCTTACCGAGCACGCCCGCCTCTTCGCGTGCTTCGATGGTGGCGGCCTTGCGCCCGCTCTTGCCTTTCATCGGCCAGCCCTTGGGCACGATGAAGCGCTTCGTTGTGCGCGACGTCACCAGCATCACTTCGAAATTACCGTCAACGTCCAGGCGAAAGGGTATGGCGGCGACCTGGCGAATCCGCTCACCTCGCCTTGCCTTGCGCACCGCCTTTTTCTTCGTCGTTGCCATAAGCTGAAAACCCGGTCGGGCGTACCGCCGCACGCCGCCTGCAAACCCCAAAAATGCCCGCGAGGCAATGAAGCATTTTTATTAGATAAGTCGACTAAGTAAATCGCAAGCGACCGATATCAACGGCAAACACGCACAATCTGGTTGCCGACGATGTGAATCGGGCAAGCTTGCCTGACGACCGGTACTTCAGGGCGCGGCTGCGGCACGATCCGGCGGTCCTGCTCGCGATATTGCTGCTGCTGTTGCTGGAACTGCTGCCGCTGCAGGCTGTTGCGCAACTGCTGCAGCTCGTTCTGCTGGATCAGCCCGTTTGTGCCGGGATTGACGGCCTGCGCCGCGGCAGATTGCACGATGCCCGGCAGCGTCACCGCCGCCAGCATCGCCGACATCAGAATTGTCGATAGACGAAGCGTCGACATTCGTTCATTCCCGCACAGACATAGCCTCCCTTCTATATAGGGCGTTCGTCCCGATCTGCCATGGTTGCGAAATCGGCGGAGCCAGTGGCGGATGGGACCTGCCCGCACTTGACAGAAAAGATCGATTGAACGCTCTATCGGGCGCGGTCCTTGAGCGCAATGGCGGCTGGCTCGAGGCACAATCGGGAGATATTGATGAAAAGCAGGCAAGTATATTTCGCAGCGCTACTGGGAAGCGTCTGTATTCTTGGCCCGGCGGCGGTCGTCGCGCAGACCAAGACCGACAAGGCAGCACCTGCCGCCGCTGCCGCTGGCCCGACACTGCCTGGCGGCGCGTCGGCGCTGTCCGAAACCCATGGCGACTGGACGGTCAATTGCCAGATAACGGGGACCAATAAGGCCTGCAGCCTGTCGCATCAGCAGTTCAACAAGCAAACCAACCAGCGCCTGCTGGCAATTGAGCTGTCGAGCAAGAGCGGCGAGGATGCGGCCGGAACGCTGGCGCTGCCATTCGGCCTGGCGCTGGCCAAGGGCGTCAGCCTGACCATCGACGAGCAGAAGCTGGATGGCAGCCTGCCGTTCAACACCTGCCAGGCCGTCGGTTGTTTGGTGCCGGTGGCGTTCGACGCCAGCGTCACGCCGCTGCTCAAGGGAGCCACCACGCTGAAGATCGGCGCCTTCGCGGCCGACACCGGGCAAGCGGTGAGCTTTACCATCCCGCTCAACGGCTTCGGCGGCGCACTGACCCGGACCGCGGAATTGTCAGCTGACTGAGCGCCCGGTCATTCAACCTCGCGCAGCCGATACCCCACGCCGGTCTCGGTGGTGATGTAGCGCGGCTGGTCGGGCGATTTTTCGATCTTCTGCCTGAGCTGGCGAACATAGACCCTGAGATACTGCACGTCGGTGGAATCGCCCCACACCTGCTTCAGCAGGAAATGGTGGGTGAGAACCTTGCCGGCGTGCTGCACCAGAATACGCAATATGTCGTATTCCTTCGGCGAGAGTTTTACCTCCTTGCCCTCGACTTTGACGATACGCTTGACCAGGTCGACGCTGAGATCGCCGGTGTTGAAGACCGGCTTTTCGCCCTGTTGCTGGAATTTGTGGCGCAGCGCCACGCGAATGCGGGCGACCAGCTCGTTCATGCCGAATGGTTTGGTGATGTAATCGTCGGCGCCCAGTTCCAGTGCGGCGACGATGCCGGCCTCGTCGGTGCGGCTGGACAGGATGACCACGGGGACGTCGAGCCCGTCGTCGCGCCATTTGCGCAAAAGATCGAGGCCGCCCATGCCGGGCAGGCCGAGATCGAGCAGGATCAGATCCGGCTTTTGCGTATCGGCGATCTCGATCGCCGCCCTGGCGTTGGGCGCCTCGCTGACCGCATAGCCCTGGCTGCCGAGGCCGACGCGCAGCAGTTTGCGAATCGGCGGCTCGTCATCGACCACCAATATGCTGACGTTGGAATTTGTCATGCCAGATCACCGGATGTTTGCCCGTCCGCGCTTTGTTCGTCCATGCCGGGCGATTGTGACGGTCTCGGCATGCGGATGGTGAAGACCGCGCCCGGCCCGTCGCTGCGATTTGCCGCCGTGATCGTGCCCCCCATCGCCTCGATGAAGCCGCGGCAGATCGACAGGCCGAGCCCGGTGCCGGCCTGGACCTGATCGCGCTTGCGCACCCGGTAGAAGCTGTCGAAGATCCGCTCCAGGTCGGCGGATGGAATGCCCGGTCCTTCATCCATGACCTGCAGCACGACGGAGCCATTGTCGACCCAGCCCTGCAGCCGGATCGTCGATCCCTGCGGCGCGTATTTTGCGGCATTGTCGAGAAGGTTGAACAGCGCCTGCTCGAACAGGACGGGATCGAGCTTCAGCATTGGCAGATCGGCCGGAATATCGACCTCGGTCTTGTGCCCGGCAGTGATCTTGCGCGCCCGCTGCAAGGCCGAGCCGACGACGTCGCCGACATAGTGAAGAGCGAAATTCGGCTCCATGGCGCCGGACTCGATCTTGGTCATGTCGAGCAGGTTGGCGATGAAGCGGTTCAGCCGCTCCGATTCGTCGAGCACGGTGGTCAGCAGCTCCGCCCGATCACTCTCGGGCAATGAGGGCGCGTATTCCCGCAGTGTGCCGGCAGCACCCATGATGGCCGCAAGCGGCGTCTTCAGATCATGGGAGATTGAGGTCAGCAGCGCCGAGCGCAGCCGGTCGGCCTCGGCCGCCAGATTGGCGCGGTCGACATCGGCGACCAACTGAATGCGCTCGATGGCGACCGCCGCCTGGTCGGCCAGCGCGTCGAGCAAGCGCTGCTGCTCAGGCGTCAGCAGCGGCCCTTGCTTGTCGTTGTCGAGGCCGACGACGCCGATGGCGGTGCGGCCTGTCCGCAAGGGCAGATAGAGGCGCTTAGCGCCGGGCAGCGTGTCGGCGCCACGGCCGGCGGCACGGTTGTGCTCCCAGGCCCAGCGGGCGGCGGCGATGTCGGCCTCGGCCAGTGTGTCGTCGGGTGGATAGCCGGCCTTGACGGTGATCGTTCCGTCCTCCGGCAGCAGCAGCACCACGCGCAGTTTCAGCATCGAGGCGATCTGGAAGGCGGTGGCCCACAGCACGTCGTCGAGCGTGCCGGCGCCGGCGAGCTTCTTGGAGAATAGGTAGATATCCTCCGTCGCCCGAGCGCGTGAACGGGCAGCGACCGCCTGGCGCTGCACGCGCGCCGTCAGATTGCTGGCGATGACGGCAACGACAAGGAAGACGGCGAGCGCGACAATGCTCTCCGGATCCCGGATGGTGAGCGTGTAGCGCGGCTCGAGGAAAAAAAAGTTGAAGGCAAGGGCGCTGGCCACACAGGCATATAGAGCCGGCCACAGACCACCGGCCACCGCCGATGTCAGCACGCCGATGAGAAAGATGATCGCAAGATTGCGGACGTCGAGAAACTGGTCGAGCAGGGCGGCGAAACCGAGCGAGCCGGCAACGAAGGCCGTCGCCTTGAGATAGGGCCAGACATCGAACTGCCATTGTTCGTCCGCTGCCTTGACGTTCCGCGAGGCCTCCTCGTTGCCGCGCTCGGTTCCCGAAATGACATGGACGCTGATGTCGCCGGCATTGCGGATGAGATCGTAGGTGAGCGAGCCTTCGATCAGCTCGCGCCAGCGCGACCGGGTTGGCCTGCCGATGACGATGTGGGTAAAATTGTTGGCCGTCGCGTGGCGGACGATGTCCTGGGCAACGTTCTGGCCCGGAATGGTCGTCACCTCGGCGCCGAGCTGCTCAGCCAGGCGCAGCAGCGTCGCCAGCCGGTCCTTGTCCTCCTCGGACATGGTGGCGGAACGCGGCGTCTCGACGTGGAGTGCCGTCCAGGGCGCGCGCAGCCGGTCGGCCAGCCGGCGCGCATAGCGGATGCGGGAGGCTCCGCCCGGACGCGAGTCGACGCAGACAAGCACCCTTTCGCCGGCCGCCCATGGGCCAGGAATCGCGTGCGACTGCATGTGGTTGAGCAACTGCTCGTCGACGCGCTGGGCGGTGCGGCGCAGCGCCAGTTCGCGAAGCGCCGTCAGATTGCCGGGCGAAAAATAGTTCTCGATCGCGCGCTGGGCAGTGTTGGGGAAATAGACCTTGCCTTCCTTCAACCGCTTGATCAGGTCGTCGGGGGTGAGATCGATGATCTCGATGTCGTCAGCCTGGTCGATGATGGAGTCGGGAACGGTTTCGCGCACTCGTACGCGAGTGATCTGCGCCACGACGTCGTTCAGGCTCTCGACATGCTGGATGTTGAGCGTGGTGTAGACGTCGATGCCGCGTGCCAGGAGTTCCTGGACGTCGAGATAGCGCTTGGGGTGGCGGCTGCCTGGCGCATTGGTGTGGGCAAGCTCGTCGACAAGCACCAGCGCCGGACGGCGGGTGAGGATAGCGTCGATGTCCATCTCGTCCAGCACGCGGTCCTTGTAGCTGACCTTCTGGCGTGGGATGACCTCGTAGCCTTCGACCAGCGCCAGGGTTTCCTTGCGGCCGTGGGTTTCGACGATGCCGATCACCACGTCGACGCCGTCGGCCAGCCTGGCGCGGCCGGCCATCAGCATCTCATAGGTCTTGCCGACGCCGGGTGCCGCGCCCAGGAATATCCGCAGACGGCCACGCTCTTCCCGCTCCGCATGCTCGAGCAGTGCGTCCGGAGAGGGTCTGTTGTCGTTGCTTCTGTCGTCCGGCATCAGGCTCGATCATGAACGGCGCCGGGGATGCTGTCGATCCCCGGCACTAGGCTTCAAAGACTGTCTCTCACTTGGTATCGTCCAGCGCCAGGTTGAGCGCCAGAACATTGACGACCGGTTCGCCGAGGAAGCCAAGTTCGCGGCCTTCGACATGGCTGTCGACAAGCGCCTTGACCTTGGCTTCGTCAAAGCCCCTGGCCTTGGCCACCCTGGCGACCTGGAAATAGGCGGCCTCAGGGCTGATATCGGGATCGAGGCCGCTGCCGGAGGTGGTGACCAGGTCCATCGGCACCGGCTGGTTCGGATTCTCCGCCTTCAGCTTGTCGGCGTCGCCCTTGATGCGGTCAATCAGCTTGGGATTGGTCGGGCCGAGGTTGGAGCCGCTGGAGGCTGTGGCGTTGTAGCCGTCGCCGGCAGCCGAAGGGCGGCCATGGAAATATTTGTCGCCGGCAAAGCCCTGGCCGATCAGTTCGGAGCCGACGACCTTGCCGTCCTTTTCGATCAGGCTGCCATTGGCCTGGTGCGGAAACAGCGCCTGGGCGATGCCGGTCATCCCCAGGGGATAGACCAGGCCGGTCAGGACAGTGAAGAAGACGATCATGATGATCGCGGGTCGTATCTGGGTGAGCATGGACGTGTTTCCTTAAGCGAGGCCGAGGCCGGTGACGATCATGTCGATCGCCTTGATGCCGACGAAGGGAACGATGATGCCGCCGAGGCCGTAAACCAGCAGGTTGCGGCTGAGCAGGGCGCCGGCGCCGATGGCGCGGTATTTGACGCCTTTCAGCGACAGCGGGATCAGCGCGATGATGATCAGCGCATTGAAGATGATGGCCGACAGGATGGCGCTTTGCGGTGTCGCCAGGTGCATGATGTTGAGCGCCTGCAACGGACCGGTGGTCTGCCCCGGCGCGACGTAGAAGACGGCGAACATCGCCGGGATGATGGCAAAATACTTGGCAACGTCGTTGGCGATCGAGAAGGTCGTCAGCGAGCCGCGCGTCATCAGCAGCGCCTTGCCGATCTCGACGATCTCGATCAGCTTGGTCGGATCGCTGTCGAGGTCGACCATGTTGCCGGCCTCGCGGGCGGCGACTGTGCCGGTGTTCATGGCAACGCCGACATCGGCCTGGGCAAGGGCGGGTGCGTCGTTGGTGCCGTCGCCGCACATGGCGACCAGCTTGCCCTTGGCCTGTTCGTCGCGGATCAGCTTCAGCTTGTCCTCCGGCGTTGCCTGGGCAAGGAAGTCGTCGACGCCGGCTTCCGCCGCGATCGCCGCCGCCGTCATCGGATTGTCGCCGGTGATCATCACAGTGCGGATGCCCATCTTGCGCAGCTCGGCGAAGCGCTCCCTGATGCCGCCCTTGACGATGTCCTTGAGGTGGACGACGCCGAGCAGTCGCCCGTCGCGCTCGACCGCCAGCGGCGTGCCGCCAGACTTGCCAATCTCGTCGGCGATCGCCTGGAGATCCTTGACGGTGTCGCTGCCGGGGCGCGCGCCATGGGTGGCCGATGTCGACTGGTTGACATAGGCGAGAACCGAATCGACCGCGCCCTTGCGCACCGACGAGCCATCGACGTCGACGCCGCTCATGCGGGTCTGCGCGGTGAAGGGCACGAAAGTGGCGTGCAGCGTTGCCATGTCGCGGGCGCGGATGGCGTATTTCTCCTTGGCCAGGACGACGATCGAGCGTCCCTCCGGCGTTTCGTCGGCGAGCGAGGCCAGCTGCGCCGCATCGGCCAGTTCCTGCTCGGTGACACCTTTGACCGGGCGGAACTCGGTGGCCTGGCGGTTGCCGAGCGTGATGGTGCCGGTCTTGTCGAGCAGCAGCGTGTCGACGTCGCCGGCGGCTTCCACGGCACGACCCGACATGGCCAGCACGTTGAAGCGCACCAGGCGGTCCATGCCGGCAATGCCGATGGCCGACAGCAGCGCGCCGATGGTGGTCGGGATCAAGGTGACGAACAGCGCGACCAGCACGGTCACCGAGATGTAGCCACCGGAATAGGAGGCAAAGCTCGGGATCGTCGCGGTGGCGAGCACGAAGATCAGCGTCATGCCGACGAGCAGGATGTTGAGCGCGATCTCGTTCGGTGTCTTCTGGCGCGCGGCACCTTCGACCAGCGAGATCATGCGGTCGAGGAAGGTGTGGCCGGAAGCGGCCGATATGCGCACGCGGATCCAGTCGGACAAAACCTGCGTGCCGCCGGTGACGGCCGAACGGTCGCCGCCGGATTCGCGGATGACGGGCGCGGACTCGCCGGTGATCGCCGCTTCGTTGACAGAAGCCACGCCTTCGATCACTTCGCCGTCGGACGGGATGATGTCGCCGGCTTCGACCAGCACGATGTCGCCGACCTTCAGGCTGGTGCCGGGCACCAGCTTGAATTTGGAGCGGTCCTCGCCGGCAAGCAGCTTGGCCTGCGTCTCGGTGCGCGCCTTGCGCAGCGAGTCGGCCTGCGCCTTGCCACGGCCTTCGGCAACGGCTTCGGCGAAGTTGGCGAACAGCACGGTGAACCACAGCCAGATGATGATCTGCAGGGTGAAGCCGAAATCGCCGCCACCAGTGAAGCGATCCCTGACGAAGAGGACCGTGGTCAGCAGCGAGACGATGGCGACGACGAACATCACCGGGTTCTTGACCAGGGTGCGCGGGTCGAGCTTCCTGAAGGCGCCGCCGATGGCGGGCCACAGGATGCTGGCATCCATGATGACAGCGGATTTGGACTGGCTCATTTGGTGGCTCCAGTATCTGAACTGTTGGCAGGCACCGATCGATCGGATGCCGAGAAAAGATGCGGCGGCCCGTAGGCCAGCAGCCAGATCACGATCATGACTGCCGCGAGGCCGAGGAAGGTGGACACGCCGGGGAAGGGAGGGGGAGTTTCTTCCCCCTCGGTGCCGGCGCGCGGCCGGCCCTTCGTGCGTTTTGGGTTGAACCAGGACATGACAAGCCTCAGAAGGTCTGCCCGTTGATGGCAGCCAGGTGCTCGACGATCGGTCCGATCGCCAGTGCCGGGAAGAAGGTCAGGCCAACGACGATCAGGATGACGCCGACGAGCAGGCCGACGAACAGCGGACCATCGGTCGGGAAGGTGCCGGCCGAGGCAGGCACCGTCTTCTTCGCCACCAGCGAGCCGGCAATGGCCAGCGCCGGGATGATGACCAGGAAGCGGCCCATCAGCATGGTGATGCCAAGCGTGATGTTGTACCAGGGCGTGTTGCCGGAAAGGCCGCCGAAGGCCGAGCCGTTGTTGGCCGCGGCCGAGGTATAGGCGTAGAGAACCTCGGAGAAGCCATGCGGCCCGCCATTGGCCATCGAGGCCACGGCGCTTGGCAGCACCACGGCGATGGCCGTGAAGGTCAGCATCGCCAGCGGCAGGCAGAGGATGGCGAGCATCGCCATCTTGACCTCCTTGGCCTCGATCTTCTTGCCGAGATATTCCGGCGTGCGGCCGACCATCAGGCCGGCAACGAAGACGGCGACGATGATGAACATCATGATGCCGTAGAAGCCGGCGCCGACGCCGCCGACGATGACCTCGCCGAGCTGCATGTTGACCATCGGGATCAGGCCGCCAAGCGCGGTGAACGAGTCATGCATGGCGTTGACGGCGCCGCAGCTTGCGGCCGTGGTGATGACCGCGAACAGTGCCGAAGCGGCAATGCCGAAGCGGCTCTCCTTGCCTTCCATGTTGCCGCCGTCGATGCCAAGCGCGTGAACCAGCGGATTGCCTGCGGCTTCGGCCCAGTAGCAGATGGCGACGCCGGCGATGAACAGCACGCCCATCGTGGCCAGGATCGCCCAGCCCTGGCGCTGGTTGCCGACCATTCGGCCGAAGACGTTGGTCAGCGCCGCGCCCAACGCGAAGATCGTCACCATCTGGATCAGGTTGGAGACAGCATCCGGGTTCTCGAAGGGATGCGCGGCATTGGCGTTGAAGAAGCCGCCGCCATTGGTGCCGAGCATCTTGATGGCGACCTGCGAGGCAACGGGGCCGAGCGCCAGCGTCTGCTTGGCGCCTTCCAGCGTGGTGGCGTCGACATACGGCCCCAGCGTCTGCGGTATGCCCAGCCAGACATAGACGAGGGAGAGCACGATGCAGAGCGGCAGCAGGATGTAGAGCGTGCAGCGGGTCATATCGACCCAGAAATTGCCGATCGACCTGACCGAGTGCCGGGCGAAGCCGCGGATCAGCGCCACCGCGATGGCGACGCCGACGGCGGCGGACATGAAGTTCTGCACGGTGAGGCCGGCCATCTGCACGAGATAGGACATCGTGCTTTCGCCGCCGTAATTCTGCCAGTTGGTGTTGGTGACGAAGCTGACGGCGGTGTTGAAGGCGAGGTTGGGCTCGACAGCGGTCATGCCCGCCGGATTGTAAGGCAGCACGCCTTGCAGGCGCTGCAGGACATAAAGCACCAGAAAGCTGGCGAGGCTGAAGAAGATGATGCCTGCCGAATAGGTCGTCCAGTGCTGCTCTTCGCGTTCACTGGTTCCCGAGATGCGATAAAGGCCGCGTTCAACCGGGCCAAGTATGGGCGAGAGAAAGGTGCGATCGCCGTTGAAGACGCGATACATGTAGCCGCCGAGCGGCTTCACCAGCAAAACGACGATCCCGCAATAGACGAGGATCTGTATCCATCCGTTGAGAGTCATAGCTTTCCGTGCCTTGCGTCAGAAGCGTTCTGGACGAACGAGAGCGTATGTCAGGTAGACGAGCAGGAACAAGGTCACGCCGCCACCGAGGATGTAATCGACAAGCATGATGTGATCCTTCCGCCTAAAGAGCGTCGCAAGCTTTGATGTAGGCGAGGGAAAGAGCGAAAAACAAAACGTCGATCCCGATGACGACAATGTCCATTGTGTTGGTCCTTGCTTCTGCTTGTATTTGGCGCCGGCTGCTGGCGAGCCAGAAATTCCATGAGAACGACCCGCCGTACCTCGATCGGTCACGACGGCCGGAGCGTTTTGCTCGAGATGGAATATGGACCCGATCGCCATAAAGGTTCGAGACGGGCCGCGGAGGAAAGATATAAAATTCCTATAAAGATTTCGCGCCAGCAGGCTCGATTCCGGGTCGCTCAAAAATCGATGCCTTGATATTGCGGCCCCCCTTGCGGCGGCGCCGTCTTTCGAAACAATGAGAGCGCAAAACAAGGGAAGAAAAGATGCTCGACATGGCCCCATCGAAACAGGCGGCGACATGGCTTTCCGCTCTTGCGCGGGCGCTGGAAGCGGACGACATCGAGGCGGCCGCCAACCTGTTCGTCGACGACTGCTACTGGCGCGATCTTCTGACCTTCACCTGGAACATCACGACCATGGAAGGCCGCGACGCCATCCGCGACATGCTGCAAGCGGCGCTGGCGGCAGCGAGGCCCTCACGCTGGACCCTCTCCAGCGAGGCGACCTCGGACGAGGGCACTGTCGAGGCCTGGTTCACCTTCGAAACCTCTGTCGCGCGTGGCGAAGGGATCTTGCGGCTTCGGGATGGCCGCTGCCGGACCTTGTTCACGGCGATGCGCGAGCTCAAGGGGTTCGAGGAACAAAAGGGTCCGGCGCGGCCGCTGGGGATCCGCCACAAGGCCGATCCTGAGCGCGAGACCTGGGCGGAGGCGCGGGCGCGCGAGACGCGCGACCTCGGCGCCACCGAGCAGCCCTATTGCCTGGTCATCGGCGGCGGCCAGGGCGGCATCATGCTCGGCGCGCGGCTGAGGCAGCTCGGCGTGCCCACGATCATCATCGAGAAGAATGCGCGTCCCGGCGATTCCTGGCGCAACCGCTACCGCTCGCTCGTGCTGCACGATCCGGTCTGGTATGACCATCTGCCCTACATTCCGTTCCCCGAGAACTGGCCGGTGTTCACGCCCAAGGATAAGATGGGCGACTGGCTGGAGATGTATACCAGGGTGATGGAGCTCAATTACTGGGTCGCCACCAAATGCGTCAGCGCCAGTTATGACGAGGCCGAGAAGGTATGGACGGTGGTGGTCGACCGTGTCGGCCGACACATCACGCTGAAGCCGAAGCACATCGTCTTTGCCACCGGCGCCTATGGTCCGCCACGGAAGATCGCGCTGCCGGGTTCAGAGGCCTTCAGGGGCGAGTTGCTGCATTCCAGCCAGTATGCGAGTGGCGAGAAATTTCGCGGCAAAAAGGTCGCGGTCATCGGCGCGGCAAGTTCCGGCCATGACGTCAGCGTCGACCTCTGGGAGAGCGGCGCCGACGTCACCATGATCCAGCGTTCGCCGACGACGGTGGTGAAATCCGACACGCTGATGGAAGTCGGCTTCGAGATCTTTTCGGAAAACGCGCTGGCGCGCGGCATCACCACCGACAAGGCCGACATGATCGTCGCCTCGACGCCATTCGCGCTGGTGCCCAAAGGCCAGCGCGACCTCTACGAGGTGATCAAGGAACGCGACGCGGTGTTCTACGACCGGCTGCGCGCTTCAGGCTTCGCCATCGATTTCGGCGACGACGAAACCGGGCTTTTGATGAAAGCTTACCGCACCGGCTCCGGCTTCTACATCGATGTCGGCGCCTGCGAACTGATCATCAATGGCGAGATCAAGGTGAGGAGCGGCGTCGGCCTCAAGTCGCTGACGCCGACCGGCATCGCCTTCGACGACGGCAGCGAGCTGGCGGTCGATGCGATCATCTCGTGCACCGGCTATCAGTCGATGAACGAAACGGTGGCTTCCATCGTCTCGCGCGAGGTCGCCGACAAGGTCGGGCCATGCTGGGGCCTCGGCTCCGGCGTCAAGGGCGATCCCGGACCGTGGCAAGGCGAATTGCGCAACATGTGGAAGCCGACGGCGCAGGAGGCGCTATGGTTCCACGGCGGCAACCTGGCGCTGTCGCGGTTTTATTCGAAATATGTGGCGCTGCAGATCAAGGCGCGGATGGAGGGGATTGCG
Source organism: Mesorhizobium sp. P3_A2 (assembly GCF_056403115.1). Lineage (NCBI taxonomy): Bacteria > Pseudomonadati > Pseudomonadota > Alphaproteobacteria > Hyphomicrobiales > Phyllobacteriaceae > Mesorhizobium > Mesorhizobium sp. P3_A2. The sequence goes on along the minus strand of NZ_JBFUGC010000004.1, from coordinate 348,053 downwards.
ACGCCGGTTTATGGGGCGGTGAGTAATGCGGGGCGCTACTGATCTCCCCCCTTGAGGGGGAGATGTCGCCGAAGGCGACAGAGGGGGTCGCCGCGCGTGGAGCGCTGACCTTCATCCGCCGCAAGCAGGTCGCGTCCGGTCGAACCGACCCCCTCTGGCCTACCGGCCATCTCCCCCTCAAGGGGGGAGATTACCCACGACCGAAATGCCGCGCCGCGACCTCGGCATGCGTATGCGACGCATGCGCCTCGAATCTCTCGGTCTCATTGTAATCGCCGGCCTCGTTCGGCCACCAGACACCGCCGATGGCGATGCCGTCCGAGGTGAGCCGCTGATCGGCGATCAGTGCTGCACCGACGGCGTCGACGAAAGTGAAGCGGCCGGAGGTCAGGCGTAGCACCGCGACATCGCCGACACCGCCGACCTTCAGCGTGCCGAGCTCCGGCCTGGCGATCGCTTCGGCAGGGCGCTGCGTGGCGGCGCGCAGGACTTCGACCAGCGGCATGCCGAGCGCCATCAGCTTCGACATGCAGACGAGGATGTCGAAGGCCGGGCCGTCGACGCAGTAGAGATGGACGTCGCTCGAGATGACGTCGGGCGCCAGGCCTTCGGCCAGCATGGCTTTGGCCACCGCAAAGTCGAACGAGCCCATGCCGTGGCCGATGTCGAAGATGACGCCGCGTTCGCGCGCCAGATACATGTCCGGCCGTACGGCGCCGGAGGCGAAGACCGGCGCGTTGGGGAACGGCCGGAAGCAGTGGGTGAGGATATCGCCCTTGCGCAGCCGCGGCAGCACTTCGGAGCGGCCGGGCGGCGGCTCGTCTATATGCGCCATCAGCGGCAGCCCGGCCCGGTCGGCGGCTTCGAGCGCGAGGTCCACCGGCGCAATGCCGCTGGTGCCGCCGGCATGCTTGCCGGAGCGCACCTTGACGCCGACGACGACATCGGTGTGCTCGCGCACCGCCGCCACCGTCTCGCGCGGTTCGCAGAGCCTCAGATCGCTGCATTCGCCGACCGAGACCGTCTGGGAAAAGCCGAATATGCCGGCAAAGGAGATGTTGACATAGGCGAGGATGCGCACCTTCGAGCGCTCGATGACGTGGCGGCGGAAACCGAGGAAATTGCCCGCACCCGCGCTGCCGGCGTCGATGAAGGTGGTGGTGCCGCTCTTGGCCGCCAGCCGGTCGGCGTCGACGCCGAGCGAGGTGCCGCCCCAGTAGACATGGCTGTGCAGGTCGATAAGGCCGGGCGTGACGATGCAATCCCTGGCGTCGACGACCTGCGTGGCGTGCTCGGCATCGATGGCGGCTTCGATCGCCGCAATGCGGCCATCGGCGATGGCGACATCGCGCACGGCGTCCAGGCCGGAGGCCGGATCGATCAGGCGGCCGCCCTTGATCAGGAGATCGAACTGCATCGGCGCCTCCGCTGGTATTTATCTACTGATCAAACCGGCCGGTAGGCGACGGCTTCGACCTCGATCTTGATGTCAATCATCAGCCGCGACTCGACCGTGGTGCGAGCCGGCGGGTTGCTGGGAAAATGTTTGGCGTAGACGGTGTTGAAGGCGCCGAAATCGCGCGCGTCCTCGAGCCAGACGGTGGTCTTGACGACATCGTCCATGGTGCAGCCGGCCAGTGCGAGTGCCGCCTTCACATTCTGCAGCACCTGCTCGGTCTGCTCCGTAATGCCGCCCTTGACCACGATGCGGTCAGCGTCGACCGGTACCTGCCCGGAGATGTAGACAAAATCGCCGGCGCGCACCGCCGGCGACAGCGGCACATGCGATGTTCCAAAACACTGTTTGGGCAAGGGAAAACTCCTGTTCAGACTTGGGCGGATCACGCCTGCGGTTGCGTTTCAGTCGACCGCTCTACGCCTCTCCCCATGATCCTCATAGGGGGCTTTTGGGAAAGCAAGATTTTTCCAGATGCGTGTTGCTTTATCAGGGCCCGGCCAGCATCTTGCGCGTCGCATTTTCCCGACAGGAGTTTTTTTAAATGACCTTCGACAAGAACCCGTTTCCGGAAGGCGATGCCGATCGTCACGCGCTCTGGGAAATGCTGGTGCGGCGCGACATCGACGCTTTCATCGGTCAGGACTGGTCGATGGTCGAGGATGATTTCGTCGCCGAAAGTTTCTTCGGCATGCACGCGCATTTCCTCAATGACGCCGACGCCTGGCGCCTGCAATTCCCGAGCCTTGCCGTCTATCGCGACGAGTGGTTGCGCCAGGCCAAGGAGACGGCGGCGACCAAATTCGCCGAGCCGCTGCGCGAAGCCCTGTTTCGCGTCACCAATATGCGCGACATCGATGTCGACGGCGATCGCGCGGTGCTGCACAAGAAGTTCAACGGTTCGGTGGCCAAGGCCGACGGCACCGTCGACCGGCTGAAATGGCAGACCCTGTATTTCTGCAGGAAGGTGTCGGGGCGCTGGAAGATTGCCGGCTTCGTCGGCTACATGCCGCACCCCCTGGGGAGCTGAGGCGCGCTCCGCAACGTCAGTAGGCTAATGCCGGCCTTCGCGCACGAACATGTTTGCTTCCCGGGCTGCGGCGGTGAAGGCGCCGCGCGCCGTGCCAACCGCTCGGCGCTGCTCCATCGCATCCATCATCGCTTTCAGCGCGGACCGGTATTTCGGGCCGCGATCCTCGTCCGGCCATCGGTCGACCAGCAGCGAGGCTGCCTGCACTGTTCCGGTCACGGTCAGGCCGCTGCCTTCGCTTTCGATGGTCACGGGAACGTCGAATTGTTCATCACGCATTGACGCTACTCCTGGAACTCAACCCTTTGTTTTGACGCAATTCCCAAGGGAAAGCGCTACGCGCTTTTTCCGGGAAAGCCGCTCACACTTTTCCTGGAATTGCTCGAACTTGAAGACGTCAGAAACGGCGTAATGCTCGTTTCGTTCCAGCGTCACTGCTTGCGGTGGTCGAATACGACCGCCATGGTCTTACCAATTGCCGCCATCACGATCAGTTCGACCAGATCGTCGTCGCTGTCGATGCAAGTCGGAGCCATGCGGCGGATGGCGTCGAGCGCCGCCCTGGTCGAGACGGTATCGCCGGCGCGGAATTTGGAAAGCGCAGAGGAAACAAGATTTTGAGCTGTCAGATCGATGACAGGTACGCTCGATACTGCGTTCATTGGCTTCCTCCTGCCAAGAACCCTCACCCGCAGGAATGATACGCCGAACGGCGATTTCCGCCAGCGGAATCGTGGTCCGACCAGATTGCCGAGCGGGCACGTTTGCGTGTTTGATAAGGTCGAGCCAACAGTGTCCAGGAACCGGCCCGAACATGAAACTGTACTTCAGCCGCAATCCCAATCCGCGCCTCGCGGTTGCAACGGCGCGTCATCTCAGGGTCAAGGTCGAGTTTGAGTTCGCGGCACCCATGGCGCCGGGGCAGGCCGAGCGGTTCCGACCGCTCAATCCCAATCTTACCCTGCCGACATTGGCATGGCCCGGCGGCAGCCTCTGGGAGGCCGACGCCATAGCCTGCCTGCTGTCGCGCGAGGCGGGTTCGGATTTCTGGCGCAATGGCGACGACCAACCCGACATGATCCGCTGGTTGAGCTGGGGCAAGGAGAATTTCGTCAGGGCCTGCGACACCGTGCATTTCGAGCGCGGCACCAAGCAGCGCTACGGGATTGGCCCGATCGACCAGGGTAAGGTCGAGGAAGGAACGGGCGAGTTTCGCAGAGCGGCAGGGATTCTCGAGGCCGAACTGTCCCAACGGCAGTGGCTGGTCGGCAGCTCACTTTCCTATGCCGATTTTCGCATGGCGACGTTCCTGCCCTTCAACGATGTCGCCGGCCTGCCGTTGGATGATTATCCATCGGTCCTCAGTTGGTATCGCCGGCTCGAGGCCATCGACTCCTGGCGCGATCCCTTTGACGGGCTGGATGCGCCGCTTTTGCCGCCGGTGAAGCCGGTCTAGCCAGCTTTTCAACCGGCCAGACCGGCCAAGTGTGGCGCTTTGGCAGCATAGGTGTGGAACACCGAGCCTGTTGCCTCGGCGCGCTCGACGGCTTGCGGTCGGGTTGATAAGCCCTCTCCTCAAGGAGAGTCGCGACATGACCGTAGCCATCGAGATGGGACAGACGTCGGCGGGCGCGCCGGCGGCGCTCGACCTTGAGGAGCTGCTCGCGACCCGGCTTCTGGTGCAGGGCAATTCCGGCTCCGGCAAATCGCATCTTTTGCGCCGGCTCTTGGAGCAGAGCGCGCCCTGGGTACAGCAGACCATCATTGATCCCGAAGGCGATTTCGTCTCGCTGGGCGACCATTACGGCCATCTGGTGATCGATGCCGAGGAGCATACCGAGCGCGGCCTGCAGGCGGCCGGCGAGCGGGCGCGCATCCACCGCGTCTCCACCGTGCTCAATCTCGAAGGGCTCGACGCCGAGAACCAGATGCGGCGCGCCGCCGCCTTCCTCGGCGGCCTCTTCGAAGTCGCCCGCGAGCACTGGTACCCGATGCTGGTGGTGGTCGACGAGGCGCAGCTGTTCGCCCCGGCGGTGGCCGGCGAGGTGTCCGACGAAGCGCGCAAGCTCTCGCTCGGCGCCATGACCAATCTGATGTGTCGTGGCCGCAAACGCGGCCTTGCCGGCATCATCGCCACCCAGCGGCTGGCCAAGCTCGCCAAGAATGTCGCGGCGGAAGCCTCAAATTTCCTCATGGGCCGCACCTTTCTCGACATCGACATGGCGCGCGCCGCCGACCTTCTCGGCATGGAGCGGCGCCAGGCCGAGGCGTTCCGTGACCTGGAGCGGGGGCACTTCATGGCGCTCGGGCCGGCGCTGTCGCGCCGTCCGCTCGGCGTGCGCATCGGCCAGACCGAGACAAGCCCGCGCAACGGGACGCCGCGGCTGATGGCGATGCCGGAATCGGCACTTGAGGACGCCCGTGCGATCATCCTGGCGGCGCCGCCGCCCGAGACGATGCGCGCACCGCGCCGGGTGGCATCGCCCGACCTGCTCGACCAGCTGATGGCGGCCAAGTCTGCGGCGTTGGAAATCCGCCCCGAACCGGCGGAGCCGGCGGTAAGCGCCGAGGATCTGGCCGAGCGGCGAGAGCGGGTGGACCGTGTCCTGCGCGCCATCCTGGCGCAGCCCGATGCGGGCTTTCGCGTCATCGGCGTGCTCTATCAGGAGTTCGTGGTCCGCTGCCGCATCGAAGGGCTTGCTTCGGTTGTGCCGGACCTCTCCGAATTCCGCCGCATGCTGACACGAGCCCGCGCCGGTCTCGGCGCCGACATGGCAGGCGATGACGCCTGGCAAGATGTTTCCGTCCGCGCGTCGCTGCTGCCCGAGGACATGCAGGGCGTGTTCATGATGATCGCGCGCGCCGCCAAGGAAGGCTGGCCGTGCCCGAGTGACGCGGCGATCGCGCGCGCCTACGGTTCGCACTCGCTGCGCCGCGCCAGGCGCCTGCTCACCTATATCGAGGAGCAGGGTCTCATCGTCTGCCAGCTCGACGGCACCGGCCGTCGCACGGTGACGCTGGTCGAACTCGCCTGGGCAACGGCGCCCGGCGACCCCAATGCCGCGGAGGCGGAGCAGGGCAGTTTGGCACTGTGAGGCACGCCGTGACGGTCGCTCGCGGGCGTAGCACATCGCTTATGTAGGCGGTTCTGAACAAGATGTGTTTCGCCGATCGGTGCGCGGCGAATTATGATCGCTTTCTGAGAATCGCAGAACGGTTCGGGCGGGAGGGTTGTCCGGTGCGGTTGAAATCTCTGGCTGTCTTTGTCCTCGGCATCCTTGCCGTCGCCGTCATTGCGATCACGGTGTCGGCCCGGTCGTTTGCCGCGTCCTCCGATATCCCGGCATGGTTGCAGGCTCATGTCGGCGATGGCGACGGCGAAATCTCTCAAGTGGTGCTGGAACGGGCGCGCGCGCTTTATCAGAAGAAGGTGTCGCAGGGCGCGGTCCACAATGGCTGCTATTTCGCCATGGATGCGACGCGTCCGGGCGATCTCGGCGGCGGTGCGTTGGGGCGGCGCTACTACGTCATCTGCGAAGCCAAGCAGTCGTTTCGCGCGATTTCGTCAGGGCATGGCGGCGGCCGCAATCTGAAGGGCGTCGTCGATTTCTCCAATGGGAAACGCTGTGCGAAAAACTTCGGCAATGCCCTGGACTCGTCCTTGACGATGGGCGGCGCCTATATGACCAGCGAGGCAAAGACGTCATTCAAGGGTTTCTATCGCGTCGGCGCGAAGCAGGATCAGATTCTGCAACGCACCTTTATCCAGTTCGACGGCGAGGGTGAGACGGCGAACGCCAGGCAGCGTGTGATCGGCGGCCACGCGGCGCGGCTGTTGCGCGGCATGTGCCTGCGCAAGAAGTCGAACAGCTCCTACGCCGACCATGACGGCTTTGTGCCCTACGGCAAGCTGGTCGACTATGCCGGCGGCCGCAGCAATGGCTGCACTAGCTGGTCGCCGGCCGATGCCGACCAGATCATTTCGATGGTGAAGGGCAATCCGACGACGCTCTACATCTACCCGGAATCGCGCGACATCGCCGCCGTCGGCAAAGCCGGCGCCTACTGGAACGCGTCCTGCCTGAAGGAGATCGGCAAGCCGAAATTCTGGCCGCGCCAGCGCCTCGAGCCGATCATCGCGCAATACAAGAAGGACAACCCGCCACCGCCGCCGCAGCCGCTGCCGATCTGCAGCGGGCCGTGAGGCGATGAGAGCTCGGCTCGGCATTGTCGCGGCGCGGGCTGGGCCGCGCCGCCGTCGATTTGCGATGGGGTGGTGGCTCTACTGATTGATCTCGGGTTCGACGAGCTTTGCCAGGTTCCTGAGCGACTCCTGCCAGCCCAGATAGCACGCCTCGGCCGGAATGGCGTCCGGAATGCCCGCCTGCGTGATATCGAGTTCCGTGCCGACCGACACTTTCTTCAAGGTCACGGTCACCACGATCTCGCCGGGCAGGTTGGGATCGTCGAACCTGTCGGTGTAGCGCAGGCTTTCGCCGGGAACGAGCTCGAGATATTCACCGCCGAAGGCGTGGCTGCCGCCCGTGGTGAAGTTGCGGAACGACATCTTGAAAGTGCCGCCGACTTTCGCCTCGAAGCTGTGCACCGAGCAGGTGAAGCCGTTCGGCGGAAGCCATTTCGCCAGTGCATCGGCTTCAGTGAACGCGCGGTAGACCTTCTCCGGGCTGGTCGTCAGAACGCGGTGCAAACGTACGGTGCTTGGCATGTCTTCGGTATCCTTTGTGGTTCGTTGGTCGATGCCCCAAGGACGGTCGGGCTTCGACCGATCCGACATTGCTTGTCAAATTTTTAGACCCTTTGCCTGCGACCATCCATCCTGCGCTTCCGAAGTGCCGCTTCAGGCGTGCAGCCGGGGCGCGACGAATTGCATGCATCATCGACAATTTGCCTAATCTTTCGGCACAAATTTCACAATATTTATTAAAATTTATCAAGTCTCACCCTTAAATTGTATTAGGGTTGGCTTATTATACTCAGCTTGATATATTTTCACGAGTGACGATCTTCTTCGTGTACTATAGGATGATTCCCTGGAGCCAGGGATTAATCTAAACGTTGATCCGAGGTGATCGCTCGAAGGTTGTCGAGCGGCCAAGGCAGCACGCGCAAGGAGTGTCCGAATGAGCACCGTCCTCAACGCCAAAGGCATTCCGCTTCCCTACACCGGGGCTTCCACCCACTGGTTTTCGGCGACCGGGGCCGGGCCGCAGCTCTACGGCACTTCGGGCAACGATTCCTTCTGGGGCGACACCAGCGTCAAGGTCACCATGTATGGCGGCGCGGGCGATGATTATTACCACCTCTATTCGACGATCAACAAAGCGGTCGAGCTGCCCGGCGAGGGTATCGACACGATCGACACCTGGATGAGCTACAAGCTCCCCGACAATTTCGAGAACCTCGTCGTCACCGGCGCCAATCACTACGCGTTCGGAAATTCGCTCGACAACATCATCAAGGGCGGCACCAGCAGCCAGACGTTCGACGGCGGCCTGGGTAACGACGTGCTGATCGGCGGTGGCGGCACTGACACTTTCATCATCACCAAGGGCCACGGCAGCGACCTGATCACCGATTTCGGCGCGGACGACACCATTCGGCTCAATGGCTACGACTTCATGTCGTTCGACGCCGTCAAGGCGCATATGACGCAGGCGGGAGCGAACGTTGCGCTGACCCTCGGATCCGACGAGGTGCTGGTGTTCAACAACACCACCATCGACAAGCTGCAGCCCGGCCAGTTCGAGCTGCCGGTCGACAAGTCCGGCATGACGCTGTCGTTCTCCGACGACTTCAACACGCTGAGCCTTCACAATAGCCAAGGCGGCACGTGGGACACCAACTTCTGGTGGGGCGCGCCGAACGGCAGCACGTTGACCCAGAACAACGAGCTGCAGTGGTATATCGACGCCAATTACGCGCCGACGAGCTCGGTCCATCCGTTCAGTGTGGCAAGCGGCGTTCTCACCATCACCGCGGCGCAGACGCCGGCGGACATCAAGCCGCTGATCAACAACTACGAATACACCTCCGGGCTCCTGACCACACACGACTCCTTCTCGCAGACCTATGGCTATTTCGAAATGCGGGCCGACCTGCCCGAAAACACCGGGGCCTGGCCGGCTTTCTGGCTGTTGCCGGAAGACGGCTCATGGCCGCCGGAGCTGGACGTCGTGGAAATGTACGGCCAGAACCCGAACCAGCTTCTGATGACCGCGCACACGAATGCGACAGGGCAGCACACCACGGTCGGGTCGACGGTGAATGTCTCGGACACCGCCAGCTTCCACACCTATGGCCTTTTGTGGGCGCCGGACAAGCTGGTCTGGACCTACGATGGCGTCCAGGTCGCGGAAGCGGCGACGCCGTCCGATATGAACAAGCCCATGTATATGCTGGTCGACCTTGCGATCGGCGGTCAAGCCGGCGCGCCGCCCGACCATCTCGCCACGCCCGCGCAGATGAAGATCGACTATATCCACGCCTATACGCTGAACGATTTGCAGCAGAGCCATCTGAGCGCAACAGGCGAGCACGCGGTCTAGATGTCGCGGGACCGCGCGCCGCTGAGGGATGCGGCCATCCGGCCCGGCCTGCGCCCGGTCTTCCTGCGCGCCGTCGCCGATATTGGCGTCTTCTCGTTGCTGATCAACATCCTGCTTCTGGTGATTCCGCTCTATCTGCTGCAGGTCTATGATCGGGTGCTGCCGTCCTCCAGCGTCGAGACGCTGATTTATCTCTCGGCCATGGCGGTCGTCGCGCTCGCCTTCCTCGGCCTGCTGGATGCGGTTCGCGCCATTTACGCGCAGCGTATTGCGGCCACCGTCGACCAGAAACTGGGCGCGCGGACATTCGCTGCCTCGCTTGGCGCCAGATATGCCGGCAGCGCGCTGTCGCCGCTGAACGACCTTGCCACGGCCTGCGCCTTCATCAGGTCACGCGGCGTGGCGGTGCTGTTCGACCTGCCGTTTGCGCCCGTCTTCCTCGCCTTGCTCTATTTCATCCATCCCGTCCTGTTCTGGCTGACGCTCGCCGGCGCCGTGCTGCTGTTTCTCCTCGTCGTGGCCAACCAGTCTGCCATCGGCAGGAACGATGCCATGTCGGCGGAACGCTCTGCCGTGGCCAGCCAGGCGGAGCAGGCCTTTGCCCGCAACAAGGACACGCTGCGCGCCATGGGCATGGTGCAAAATGCGGCCGCGGTTTGGGGGCAGCACGTGGCCGAAGCGCTGACCCTGCACGACCGTTCCGGAAGCGCCAACGCGATCTTCAGCGCGACATCACGGTCGCTGCGCATGATGCTGCAGCTGGCGATCCTAGGCGCCGGCGCGTGGCTGGTGCTGCAAGGGCAGATGACCGCCGGCATGATCTTCGCGTCCTCGCTGGTGTCGTCGCGCGCGCTGCAGCCGCTCGACCAATTGATCGGATCGTGGCGGCAGATCGTCGACGCCAGGCGATGCTGGAAGCGGTTGGGCGCCGCGCTTGCGGCGCAACCTTCGGAAGCGCGCAAGCTCGTCCTGCCCGATCCGTCCGGCGCGATTTCGGTGCAGGATCTTTTCTTCATTGCGCCGAATGCGTCCTTCGGCACGGAGCCCATCCTGAAGCGGCTGAATTTTACCATCGGCGCCGGTGAAGCGGTGGCGATCGTCGGCCCGAGCGGCGCGGGCAAATCGACGCTGGCGAAACTGCTTGTCGGGGCACTGCAGCCGACCGGCGGCGCGGTCAGGATCGACGGCGCCGACCTGAGGAGCTGGGACGAAACCCAGCTTGGCAGGCATATCGGCTATCTCCCGCAGGAGGTCGAACTTTTCCCCGGATCGATCGCGCAAAACGTCGCCCGCTTCGACTCCGCTGCCGATGACGCAGCGATCGTCGAAGCGGCCAGGCATGCCGAGGCGCATGAGCTGGTGCTTACGCTGCGCGATGGCTATCAGACCGTGATCGACCCGTTGCACACCGTGCTGTCGGGCGGTGAGCGTCAGCGGATCGGGCTGGCGCGCGCCCTCTACGGCAAGCCACGCATGCTGGTATTGGACGAGCCCAACGCCCATCTAGACGGCAGTGGCGAAACGGCGCTCGAGGCGATGCTGTCGGCCGCGCGCGGCGCCGGCGTCACGGTGCTGGTGATCACGCATCGCCCGTCGATCGCGGCGGCCTGCGACCGCGTGATGGTCCTGCGCAACGGCGCGATCGAAGCCTTCGGCCCCGCGAGCGAAGTGCTGCGGCAATCCACAACCGCCAAGGGCGTTGCCGGGAGCGCGGTGGTGACGGGCTCGTTTGTGCCGACCGTGCGCCCGCACAGCGTCCGCTTCGGATCATAGACGATGATGCAGCAGAGCCTTGCCTTCGAAAGCCGACCGCGCACCGACTTCCGCCGCACGGCCGTTGTTGGCTACGCGGCCATAGCGCTTTTCGCCGGCTGCTTCGGCTATTGGGCGGCGAGCGCGCCGCTCTCCGGCGCGGTGATCACGTCCGGCACGATCTCGGCGACCGGCGGCAACATCCTCATCCAGCACCCCGAGGGCGGCATCATCGAGCAGTTGCTGGTGCATGAGGGCGACCGCGTGCAACAAAGCGAGCCGCTGGTCCTCCTCGACCGCACGGCGGCCGAGGCCGACCTCAACCGGCTGACCAGACAGTCGATCGCGCTCAGGGCAAGTGCTGCGCGGCTGGAAGCGGAGCGCGATGGATCGGACAGGCTGGCGCCGATCACCGATGCGGCACCCGCGCCGTTCCAGAGCGACTTCGACAATCTGGTGCGCGAACAGCAGAAGGAGTTCGACGCCAGGCTCGCCCGGTTCCGGTCCGAGCAGTCGATCCTGGCGCAGCGCGTCGCCATGCATGGCGAGTCGGCGCTGGGCCTGGACGCGCAGAAACTGGCCATCCAGCAACAGGCCGACATCGTGAAGAAGGAGCTCGGCATCAAGGCCAGCCTGCTCGACAAGGGCCTCACCAACCGCAGCGAATATTCGCAGCTTCTGCGCAGCGAGGCCGATCTGGTCGGCCAGGCCGGTGCGCTGGAGGCGGACCTTGCGGCGACCAAGACGCAGATCGTCGAAGCCCAGGCGCAGGTCGAGCGCGCGACCACGCAACGTGTCGAGGAGGCGCTGACCAAGCTCGACGAGGTCCGCACCAAGCTGGCCGACATCGGTGAACAGATCACCGCGGCAGAAGCGGTGCTGAAGCGCACGACGATCAAGGCGCCGGCAGCCGGCATCGTGGTGTCGTCGACCTACAATTCCAAGGGCAGCGTGATTGCGCCTGGACAGAAGATTATGGAGATCCTGCCCACCGCGTCAGGTCTCATCGTCGACGCGAAGCTGCGGCCGAAGGACGTGGATCTGGTTCGCGTCGGCCAGCCGGCGAAACTCAGATTGTCGGCCCTCAACGCGCGCCTCACGCCTGAGGTCCCGGCGACGGTGACAGAGATTTCGGCCGACCGGCTGATCGATGAAACCACGCACGAGGCGTATTTCCGCGCCAGGCTGAAGATTACGGACACGCTGCCGCAGGGGGTGAAGGCCGGGCAGCTTTACCCGGGAACGCCGGTCGAGGCGTTTATCAGCACCGGCGACAGGACCTTCTTCGAGTATCTTGCGCGGCCGATGCTGGATTCGTTCGCGCGGGCGTTCACGGAGCGGTAGGCGAGGGTGCCCCACCCGGCATTCGGCCCGGATGCCTGAGATGGGTCGGCGTGATGCCGGTCTGCTGGCGGAAGACGCGGCTGAAATGGCCGGCATTGGGAAAGCCGCAGCGGTAGGCGATGTCGCCGATTGCCAAGTCGCTCCCTTCCAGCAGCGACTTGGCTTGATGCACGCGCAACGCAAGATAGGCCGCCATCGGGCCTATGCCGAGCTCGGCGCCGAACAGCCGCTCGAGCTGGCGCCGCGATAAATTCAGCCGGCTCGCGATCTCGGCGACCGACAGCGTCTCCTGGAGGTTGCTTTCCATCAGCAGCAAGGCCCGCTTCACGGCGCGGCTCGACGCCGCGGGAAAGAGGTCGCCGACGGGCTGCACGTCGCGGCTCGAGCGGATGCGGTCGAGCACGAGGATCTTGGCGGCTTTTTCCGCTGCCTTGCGGCCGATGAACTGCGAGACGAAATGGCCGGCAAGGTCGGCCGCACCCGTGCCGCCGGCGCAGGTCGAACGGCCGCGGTCGACGGAAAACAGGCTGTCGGCATGGGCGTTCACGTCAGGGAACTGGCTGCGGAAATCCTTGATGTGGAACCAGCTGACGGCGGCGCTGTAGCCATCGAGCAAACCGTAGCGCGCGAGCACGAAGCTGCCGGTGCAGAGCGCCGTCAGCGGCACGCCCTTTTCGGCGGCGCGCAACAGGAAGGCCTCCTTTTCGGAGCTCAGGCTGCGGTTGGTGTCGAGCAGGCCGCCGACCACGACGACATTGTCGAACTCCTCCGGATTGCCCATCGCCTTGGTTGGCAGCAGTTCGACACCGCAGCTCGCCCGGATCGGCAGGCCGCGTTCGCCGACGATCTCCCAATCGAACTCGATCCTGCGGCTGCGGTCGCCCTCATCGCCGGCCAGCCGCAGCGTGTCGATGAACAGCGACAGCGGCGACAGCGTGAAGTCGCGAACCAAGAGAAACGCAAACCGCCTGGCCATTGTTGTTCCGGAACCGTCCCTCGGCTGATGGAGCCTGATATCACCCGAAGGTTTGGCACAGGCATGCGCGCCGTGCTTCTCAGGAGCGGCCGCCGAATGTCGGAGATGAGATCGACGACTTTCTGATCCGCCGTGGACGTCACGGCATCGCCTTTGGCTTCAGCAGGCCGAGACCGCTCGCATTGGCCACAATTTGTCGTTATATTGTGGGTATGACAAAAGCACTGATCAAACAGGAACCGACCGGCAAGTGGGTGGTGCGTGATTCGCGCAGCGGTCGCTTCATTGAAGTCCATGGCGCCGATTCGATGAAGTCCTCACAGCTGCCTCTGAAAAAGAGCGTGGACCTCACGAAGCCAATCGCCGAGCAGGCCTTCAAAGGCGTCTCCCCAAAGGAACGCAAGTCCTCCATAAAGAACTGATCCTTGGCGGGGGCGCTGCTCGACACCCATACGTTCTATTGGCTGGTAACGGCTGCGCGCACCCTTTCAGAAGAAGCCCTCATCGCAATCGCTGAAAGCCAAGTCGCCGGAAAACTTTATGTATCTCCGATTACTGCATGGGAACTGACGATCGCCTCCCGCAAGCCAGTGCATAAGAATCCGCCAAACCTGGGTGCAGGGACACCCGCGAGGTGGTTCTCGGAAGCGGTTGCCGCTACGGGTTCGAAGATCATCCCAATCAAGCTACGGATCGCCTGCGAGGCAGCGGCTGTTGCGACCGATACCGGGCATAAGGACCCTGGCGATTGCTATCTGATAGCGACGGCGCGAGTAAGAAAAATTCCCATCATCACCCGCGACACAATCATGTTGGAGCTTGCTTCGACGGACTATCTGCGGGTCATTGTGTGCTGAGTTTGCTGTGTGCCAATCACCTCAGGCATTGATCGGCGCGGCGCGAGAAAAACCCTATCGTGTTTGTGTGACCTGTAGCGCCACCGGAGCGGAAAACATGACCCTGACCAATCGCGATATCATCGAGCTGACGGCGTGGCGGCGCAAGCTGCACCAGAAGCCGGAGATTTCGAACGAAGAAGAGAACACGGCCAAGGAAGTCGTCTCCTTCCTCGCCGACACCGGGCCGGACAAGGTGCTGACCGGTCTGGGCGGACATGGTGTGGCCGCGGTCTATGACAGCGGCCAGGCAGGGCCGACGGTGCTGTTCCGCTCGGAGCTCGATGCGCTGCCGATCGAGGAACTTTCGGGCGTCGACCATGCCTCGCAGGTGCCGGGAAAATCGCATATGTGCGGCCATGACGGGCATACCGCGATCCTCGCCGCACTCGGCCGCCAGCTCGGGCGTGATAGGCCGGCGCGCGGCCGCGTCGTCTTGATGTTCCAGCCGGCGGAAGAGACCGGAAATGGTGCGGCCGGCGTCGTCGCCGATCCGCGCTTTGCCGAGATCGCGCCGGATTTTGCCTTCTCGCTGCACAATCTGCCCGGCGTGCCGCTCGGCGAGGTGCGGCTCAAGCCCGGCGTGGTCAACTGCGCCTCGCGCGGCATGCGCATCGTGCTGGAGGGCAAGACCGCGCATTCCTCCATGCCCGAAACCGGGTTGTCGCCGATGCCGGCGATCAGCCAGCTGATGCCGGCGCTGCCCGCGCTCGGGCGCGGCACCTTTGCCGATGACGATTTCAGCATGGTGACCGTCACCCATGCGACGATGGGCGAGGCCGTGTTCGGCATCTCGCCTGCTCACGCCGAGGTGTGGGCGACGCTGCGCACAAGGCGCGACGAGCGCATGGCGGAGCTGGTCGCTGCCGCCGAAGTGCTGGCCGCCAGGATCGCGGTCGAGAACCGCCTGTCCGTCCGCTGCGATTACCACGAGATCTTCGTCGCCAGCGTCAATGCGCCGGATGCGGTGGAGCATCTCAACCGCGCACTGGACGAAGAAGGTGTCATGCGCAGCGAGGAAGCCCTGCCAATGCGCGCTTCGGAAGATTTCGGCATTTTCGGCCACAAGGCCAAGTCGGCGATGTTCTTCCTCGGCGCCGGCGAGCGCACCCCTTCGCTGCACAATCCGGACTATGATTTTCCCGACGACCTGATCCCGATCGGCTCGAAAATCTTCATGCGCACCGCGCGCAACCTGCTGGGCTGAGCGGCTGTGCGAAATCCGCTCGCCGAAGCTGCCTTTTTGCGGCTCGAATCATCCTGTAGTCGCCGCCCTAAATTAGGAGGGGCTTGCGGATGAGGATTGCAATGGTCGTCGCATTGACCGCGACAGTGGCGGGATGTGTCAGTTCTCCGGTCCAGTACGGCGCATCGCTTTCGCCGCAGGACCCGAAATGGGCGACGCCGGAATGCCAGCAGGCCCGCACCGATGCCATGAATTACGACCAGCGCGAGAAGGGGCAGCCGGGATGGGGCTTTGGCGTGCTGCTTGGGCCCTACAGCATGGGCCTCGTCGCGGCAGCCAAGGAACATCAGCAGCAGCAGCGAAGGCTGCTTGCCCGCCAGGTGCATCTGCAGTGCTCGAGCCTGCCGCTGCCGAAGGGTCTGGACTTCGATCCACAGATCTACGCGCCAAAGCCGGCGAAGTATCCGTAGCGGCGGCGGCCTAATTTACCCCGGTTCAATCATAAATGGCAGCGCCTGCCCCTCACTCCGTTTCGGCCCGGTACAGGATGAACACCAATGGTGGTGTCGGTGCCTCGGCCGCGCTTCGGCTCCCGCCGTCTTCGGTGTTCCAATCGGCGTATGACTTCACTTGCCCTCTTTTCGTGGTGATCATTCCCGCATCCATCTTCCAGTAGCCTGCCTGGAACCAAATCCCAGCCTAAACTGTTCAAGTTTGATTCGACGCCGCCTGCCGGTTGGGTAAGCGGCGCACTTGAGGAGCTTCCATCATGACCATCTCATCCAGCTTTCGTTCGCTCGCGGTTGCGGCCATCGCCACTCTTGCTGTCAGCGCCGCCAGTGCCGCGCATGCCGACAGCGGCACGATCCGCTTTGCCGTCTACAAGGCGGCCTTCTTCGTCGGCGGCTCCGGCGGCGAGGGCACGCTGACCTTCCATGGCCGCTCCTATCCCATCTCGATCGGCGGCGTTTCGGGCGGCTTCGCCTTCGGCGTGTCCAAGACCTATTTCCGGGGCACCGTGCGGCACATCAGAAGGGTTCGCGATGCGACCGGGGTTTACGGCGCGGCGGGCGGTGGCGGCGCGCTCGGCAAGGGCGCGCAGGTGATCGTCATGACCAACGACAAGGGCGCCACGCTCGAGCTCACGGGCCGGCAGGTGGGGCTGCAGGTGAATGCGGATTTGAGTGGGATGGCGATTTCGTTGAAGTAGGGGTGACACCAGTTCGTCGCGTCCTGGGTTGGTACGACCGTCCAGGACCGTGGCAATCGCATAGGGTGCTCCCCCACTCCGTCTCGGCTTCGCCGAGCCACCTCTACCCCCACATTCGTGGGGGAGAGGAAATGCTAATCTCCGAGGTCGCGGCTTCGAAAAGCTTGGGTTTCCCCCTCCCTCAAAAGCTTGGGTTTCCTCACCGTCAAAAAGCTTGGGCTTTCCTCTCCCCCACTATGTGGGGGTAGAGGTGGCTCGGCGAAGCCGAGACGGAGTGGGGGCCGGCGCTGCCATAGGCGGTTGGCCTGCATCTGGGCGGGTACGCTTGGCTTGCAGCGTCGCGCTCGACTGCAACGCCAGCCCTACCTCTCCTCCACAATCCTTAGATACGCCGCCGTCACGAACAGAACGATCAGCCCGAACAATATCCGTCTTGCGCCCTCCGGCATCTGCAGGATCGTCAGCAGCGTCGTCAGCACGGTCAGGATCAGCGCGCCGATGATGGTGCCGGTATAGCCGCCGCGGCCGCCGAAGATGGAGGTGCCGCCGATCACGGCAGCGGCGACCGAGGGCAGCACCAGCGGTTCGGCGAGCGACAGCGAGGGGGCCTTGATCAGGCCGATATAGAGCAGGCCGGTGATGCCTGCGAGCACGCTGGAGGTGACGTAGAGCGCGGTGATCACCTGCCAGTATTGCACGCCCGACAGGCGGGTCGCGCGCTCATTGTCGCCGACGGCGTAGAGCAGGCGGCCGAAGCCGGTGCGGGCGAGCGTGAAGACGATGAGGGCGGCCAGCGGGGCGAACAGCAAGAGCGCGTTGGGGAAGCCCCACGTCACGCCGGTGCCGAGCCAGGCGAGGAAGTCGGGGATCTTGGCGCCCGACGCGATTACCGTGCGCTGGTAGACCTGCAGGCAGCCGGTGCCGATCAGGCTGGTGCCTAGCGTCATGATCAGCGGATGGACGCGAAAGACGCCGACACCGATGCCGTTGACGAGGCCGATCAGCACCGCCGGCATCATCGCCAAGAGGAAGGCCACTGCCGGGTCCTGGTTGACGACTTGCGTGGCCATGATGAAGGCGCTCATCGTCGCCACCGTGCCGACCGACAGATCGATGCCGCCGGTCAGCATGGTCATGGTCTGGCAGCCCGCCAGAATCGCCAGCGGAATGGCAAATTTGATGGTGTTGGCGATCCAGCGCTCGTTGACGATGCCGGGGCGCAGGATCTGCAGGATCACCACCAGGATGATGAGCAGGATGACCAGCGGGATGAGCGGCCGGTCGGCCATGAAGCGTTTTAGGCGGCGGCCGAGGGGGACGGGAGTGATGGCGGTGGTGGTCATGACGCTGCCCTAGCTCGCGAAGAGGTTTGCCAGGTGCGGTAAGTGGGCGAGGCTGGCGCTCTACGGCGCCCCCCTCTGTCCTGCCGGACATCTCCCCCACGAGTGGGGAGATTGGCGGTTTTGGCGCCCCGCTCTTTTTTGCAACGGTGGAGATTGGCGAAGACCGCAATGACAGCTGATCTCCCCCCTCGTGGGGGAGATGTCCGGCAGGACAGAGGGGGGCGCGCAGGAACGCCGACATTCCGCGGCAACAGCATAACCCCTCCCATCATTGCCGCCCCCGCATCGTGATAAACGCGCCGAACATCACCACCGCCACCATGATCAAGCCTTCGATGATGGCGGTGACGTTCGGATCGATGGCGAGCAGCGTGAGATCCGTGCGCACCAGGCGCAGCACGAAGACGGCGACGATGGGGCCGAGCAGGCCGCCCTTGCCGCCGCCGAGCGCGACGCCGCCCAGCACCACCGCAGCGACGCTGGCCAAGAGATAGGGGCCGGGGATGGGGGCGCCGATGCCGGTGCTCATGGTCAGCGCCAGGCCGCCAAAGGCAGCAAACAGGCCCGACAGCGCATAGGCGATGATGCGGGTGCGCTTGACCGGCACGCCTGAGCGGAACGCCGCCAGTTCGCTGGAGCCGATGGCGTAGAGGGAGAGGCCGAGGCGCGAGCGCCGGAGCGGTATCCAGATGATGCAGAGGCAGACGATCAGCACCAGCAGCGCCTTGGGCAGCCAGGCGTCGATGGCGTCGGGCAGACCGGGGATCGGCGCGGTGCCGGAGATCAGCGCCTTCAGCCATTCGGCGATGCCACCGCCCGGCGCGTCGAGCACCAGAAGCGCGGCACCCTGCAGCACGAACAGCATGGCGAGCGTGACGACAATGTCAGGCACGCGGGTGACGACGATGAGCAGGCCGTTGAGCGCGCCGAGGACAAAACCCATGGCGAGCACGAAGGGCACGACGAACAGCGCGTATTCCTCCGACGCGCCGTTCATCATCGACGCCGCGGTGACGCTGGTCAGCGCCATCATGGCGGCGACCGACAGGTCGATGCCGCCGGCGATGACCACCACCGTCTGCGCTGCAACAGCAAAGGCGTAAGGCAGCACGGCCCGCGCCAGCGAACCGAAATCATTGCTGCCATAGGCCGGCTGGATGATCCTGGTGGCGATAAACAGGACGATGAGCAGGGCGAACAGGCCGACGACCCAACCCTGGCGGCGCAGGAAATGGCTCATGGCGTCGCCTCCGGCGCATCGGAGGCATGGGCGGTGGGATCCGCCAGAATGCCGATATCGGCCTTGGCGCCGCGCGGCAGGCCGTAGGCGGCGCGCATCAGCGCCGGCTCGTCGGCCTCCTCGACCGGAAAAATGTCGACCAGGCGGCCGCCGAAGATGACGATGACGCGGTCGCAGACACGTTGCACCTCTTCCAGCTCCGAGGTGTAGAACAGCACCGACTTGCCGTTGCCGGCGAGCTCGCGCAGCAGTTTGTAGATCTCCTGCTTGGTGCCGACATCGATGCCGCGCGTCGGGTCGAAGCACAAGATGGTGCGGGCATCCGCCGCGATCCAGCGGGCGATGGTCACCTTCTGCTGGTTGCCGCCGGACAGGCGCTGCACCTCGCCCTGCGCGCGGGTGTCGATCTGCAGCCGCTCGATGGCGCTGAGCACCGTGGCGCGCTCGCGGCGCATGTTGATCGGGCCCCAGTTGCGGAGCGCGGCAGAGAAGGGCAGGGCGATGTTTTCACGGACCGAGCGCTGCACGGCGAGCGCTTCGGAACGGTCGCCCGGCACATAGGCAATGCCGGCGCGGATCGCGTCGATCGGGTGCGAGAATTTCACCGGGGCGCCATCGACCTCGATCGTGCCGCCGGAGGGCCGGATCGAGCCGGCAAGGGCGGCGAACAATTCGTCCTGGCCCTGGCCTTCGAGCGCAACGACGCCGGCGACCTCGCCATCGGCGAGATCGAAGGAGACGTCGCTGAGCTTGGTGCCGACGCGCAGATTGTGCACCGAAAGACGCGGCCGGGCAGCGGCGGGTGCGGCCTTCTGCGCGGCGCTGCGGGCTGCGACATGGGTTTTGACGATGCGGGTGCCGAGCATCAGCTCGACGATCTTTTCCTCGACGCCCGGCACGATGTCGACGACGCCGACGGTCTCGCCGTCGCGCAGCACGGTCGCGCGGTCGCAGAGTGCCGAGATTTCGACGAAGCGGTGCGAGATGAAGATCACGGCGCGGCCGGCATCGCCCTGGCGGCGCACCACTTCCAGCACCTTTTCGGCGAGGTTGGCGGGAAGTGCGGCCGTCATCTCGTCGAGCAGCAGCACGTCGGGCTCGACGGCCAGCGCGCGTGCCAGGTCGAGCACGCGCAGCACGGCCAGCGGAATGTCGCGTGCGGTGTCGCGCAAATCGAGGGCCGTAATGCCGAGCTCGCGCACCCAGGCGCGGAACGGCTCGACCGGCGTGCCGGTGAGCCTGAGATTGGACAGGACGTCGAGATCGGGGATCAGCGACGGCTCCTGGTAGACCGGCAGCAGCCCGGCACGGCGCGCAGCGGCGGGCGAGCGAATGTCGCGCGCCTCGCCGCGGATCAGGATGCGCCCGGCATTGGCCGGAATGGCGCCGGTCAGAATCTTCACCAGCGTTGACTTGCCAGCACCATTGGCGCCCATCAGAGCGTGCACCTCGCCCGGCAGGACGGAGAGCGACGCGTCGCGCAGCGCTGCAACCGCGCCGTAGTTCTTGGCGACGCCGGTGGCGTCGAGGAGGGGGCTGGTGGTCAAATGGTTTGGGTCTCGATTTCTGTGCTCAAATAACTGCGAATGTCAGCGCCGCCCCTCACTGTCCTGCCGGACATCTCTCCCCGTAAACGGCAGGGGAATCGCATATGCGGAACAAAGATGGAATCTCGCGACGTTTGTTCTCGACGCGATTCCGATTTGTTCGCCGTTCGATTCCTCGAAAGAGTCCATATGCGATAGCCCTACCGTAAACGGGGAGAGAGAAGCTGGCCGCGGCGCCGGCGCCCTTCCTGCAACGTTGAAGGTTGGCGAAATCGGCGACGAGCGTCCCTCTCCCCGTCACTATACGGGGAGAGGATGCCGGCAGGCAGGTGAGGGGCAGCGCCGACGGATAGTCGTCAGCAAAAACCTGCTTACTCCCCCGGCCCCTTGCACGCGATGATCTGCTCCTTGGTGTACGTCGTCCACTCCGGGATCGAGATCGAGACCGGCCATTCCGGGCTGAGCGACGGGTCGGCTGCTGCCTTCACCTTGGCCTTGCCTTCGTCGGTGGCGTTGTCCCACAGCTGCGGGTCGACCAGCACGGTCTGCTGTGCCGGCTTCTTGCCGTCGAGGATCTGCAAAGCGAGCGTTACGCCCGCACCGCCGATCGAGCCGGGGTTTGTTACGGCAGCACCGACGAGACCCTTGACCGAGCTCAGCTGGCCGACGAAGCCGGCATTGTCGGCGCCGACAATCGGCACCAGCGGCGCCTGCGATTCGACCAGCGCGTCGACGATGACGTTGTCGATTCCGGAAGTCCAGATGCCGTTGAACGGCGTGCCGGTGGCGAGGAACGACAGCATCTGCTGCTTGGCCTGGTCCTGCTGCCAGCCGGTGAAGACTTCCTGCGCAACCTTCACGTCAGGGTTTTCGGCCAGCGCCTTCTTGAAGCCTTTGTCGCGATCACTGTCGGCCGAGGCACCTGCAGCGCCGCGCATGTAAAACACCTCGCCCTTGCCGCCCATCTGCTGGAACAGCCATTTGGCGCCGAGATAAGCATACTGTTCCTGGTTGTTGGAGATGATGTAGGCCGACGGCTCGGTGACCGCCTGGTCGACGGCGACGACGACGATGCCGGCCTTGGTGGCTTCTTCGAGGCCTGCCTTGATGCCGGCGGGGTCAGCGGGGTTGACGACGATGGCGTCGACCTTGGCGCTGATCAGGTTGCGGATGTCTTCGAGCTGGCCGGCGGCATCGGTGTTGCGGTGGGCGATGTTGAGTTTCGTCACTTCGCCCGACGCCAACGCTTGCGCCTTCATGGCGCAGACCATCTCCTCGCGCCAGCCATTGCCCTGCACGGTGTTGGAAATGCCGATCGTGTATTTGCCCTCCGCCGACGAGACGCCCATCGAGGCGAGCAGCGCGGCACCCGCAAGCAGCGGAACCATGGTCAGTATTTTCTTCATGTCAGTACTCCTCCACATTGTTTTTCAGTTTCTGGGTTTCGCTCCCGCCGGATTGCGACAGGATCAAAACCAAGTTGTTGCCTCGTCATTTGACGAAGGGACGCAGCACGTCGCGGGCAAGCAGGAAACCGCGCTTGACCTGATCATCGCTGCCTTCAAAGCGTCGGTCCTCGTGCTCGATGATGACGGAGCCGTCATAGCCGGCGCGGTAGAGGCCGGAGAAGAAGCCGCTCCAGTCGACATCGCCCAACCCCGGCATGCGCGGCACCTGCCAGCCTATCCCGGCCGAGAGGATCCCGCGCTCATAAAGTCCATCATGACCAATCATCAGGTCCTTGGCATGGACATGCAGCATGTAGGGACCGAATTCCCTGATGAAGCGGCCCTGGTCGATCATCTGCCAGATCAGATGCGAGGGGTCGAAATTCATGCCGACCTCGCCGCCCCAGGCCTCCAGGATGCGGCGCCAGACCTGCGGCGAATAGGCGATGTTGTGCCCGCCCGGCCACTCGTCATAGCTGAAGATCATCGGGCAATTCTCGAAGGCGAGTTTGATCTCGTGATCGCGCGCATAGGCGACGATTTCGGGCCAGACCTTCAGCGCATCCTGCCAGTTGACGTCGACGGTCTTCGAGGCATCGCCGCCGCAGAAGGTGTTGACCACCGGCACGCCCATGTTGGCGGCCAGCACGATGACCTTCTTCAGATGGCCGATGACGGCTTCGCGGTGCGCAGGGTCCGGATGCAGCGGGTTCGGATAGTAGCCAAGGCCGGAGACGGTCAGCTTCTTCTCCGTCAGCGAGGCGACGATCTCCTTGGCCTGCGCAGGCGAGGTCGAAGCAGCATCGATGTGGCTGGTGCCGGCATAGCGTCGCGTCGCGCCGGAAGTTTTCGGCCAGCAGGCAATCTCCAGGGCCTCGAAGCCGGCCGCGTTTGCCCAATCGGCGACTTCGGCAAGCGGCGTCTCCGCGAACGGTGCCGTCAGCAGTCCAAGTTTCATAGTGCCTCCCTTGGTCGTGGCTTCACGACCGGAACCTATAATGCCGATTGTTTGGATCGCTTCAACCGTGCGACCTCATCTCGTTCAAGACTGTGCCGAACGGCCGCCATCGGATCGTCCGATAGCAGGTCGCCCAGCGCCGATGTGACGGCCGCGCGGAATGTCTCGTCAGCGGCGAGGCCGGGGTCGAATATCCCGTCGATGGCGAGGATGGCGGACGCCAGCGCCTGCGCATCATGGCCGGTCATGTCGGCGATGTCGGCGACCTTATCGGCATAGGGATCCGACACCGGCCAGCGTTTGCCGAAGCGGTCAGAGGCCTGGATGAGATAGGCCATCCAGCCGGCGACCGGCACCGACAGCAGCCCGATGCTGGCGCCCTGGCTCAGCCGATCGCGGATCGGGTTGAGCAGGCGCTGGACGATCTTTTGCGAACCGTCGGTGGCGACCTGGTGGTTGCGGTGGCGGATAGCTGTGTTCTTCAGCCGGGCAAGGCTCTGCTCGACATAGGCGAGCGGCAGGATGCCGGGCACCGGCATCAGCGTTGGCAGCGTTTCTTCGACCAGCATGCGCCTGATGAAGTCCGACAGCAGCGGGTCGGCCATGGCATCCGATGTGTGTTCGAGCCCGGCCAGCACGCCGAGTGTGGCAAGCGTCGTCTGGGCGCCGTTCAGCACCCGCATCTTGAGATGCTCGAACGGCGTGACATCGTCGACGAAGGTGGCGCCGACCAGATCCCAGCGCGGCATGCGGCCGGCGAATTTTTCCTCGATCACCCATTGCCGGAACGGCTCGCCGACGGCGACAGCGCCGTCGCGATAACCGAACCACTGCTCGACGCTGTCGAGGTCGGCCTGCGTCACCGCCGGCGCGATGCGGTCGACCATGGCTGAGGGGAAAGCGACATTGGCCGCGATCCAATCCGCCAGGCCATTGCCGCGCCGTTCGGCAAAGCTGCGCACGACATTGCCGAGGATGACGCCATTGGTCGGAATGTTGTCGCAGGAGAGCAGCGTCAGCGGCCTTCCATGCGTGGCCATGCGCAGCTCCAGCGCCCGCACCAACAGGCCGGGCACGCTGCGCGGGGTCTCGGGGTTGGCGAGGTCGTGGACGATGTCGGGATGGCCAAGGTCGAGCTCGCCGCTCGACGGGATGTGGCAATAGCCTTTTTCGGTCACCGTCATCGTCACCAGTTCGATGTCAGGCGACACCAGCACGCCGAGCGCCGGTGCCGCACTCTCCTCGCTGTCGACCACCCGGACGATGCTGCCGATGACGCGTGCCTCGATATGGCTGTTTTCGCGGATCAGCCTTGTATAGAGCCCGCTCTGTCGTCCCAGCGTGTCGGCGAGGCTGGGCGGGCGGACGTTGATGCCCACGATGCCCCAGCGGTCGAAGCGCAGCGACAGAAGATCATCGGTGTATTCGGCCTGGTGGCAGCGGTGGAAAGCGCCGACACCAAGATGCGCCATGCCGGGCGCCAGCATCGTGCGGTCGTAGGACGGTGTCTGGACCGATGCCGGCAAACGGTCGAGCAACGCCGGCCCAAGCGTTTCGATGGCGCTCATCGGTTCGCCCCGATCACCGCTTGCTCCTGGTCGATCACGGCACCGGTCATCGGCCCCGCGGCGTCGGAGAGCAGGAAGACGGCAAGGCTGGCGATGTCGTTCGGCGTCAGCAGCCGGCCGAAAGGCTGCGCGGCGTTGGCCTTGTCGAGCCAGCCCGGACCATTGCCCAGCGTTTCAGCCTGCATGATGCGTTCGGCCGGCGTGTCGGTCCAGCCGACATTGATGCCGTTGACGCGGATGCGGTCGAAGCGATGGGCGTTGGCGGCATTCTTGGTCAGCGTCGCCAGCGCACCCTTGGTGGCGGAATAGACGGCAAGCTCCGGTGAGCCGCAATGGGCGTTGATCGACAGGATGTTGAGAATAGCGCCACCCTGGCCGCGCGTCTTCATGTCGGCAATGGCCGCCTGCATCAGGAAGAACGGCGCACGCGCATTGACGGCAAACAGCGCCGCCCAGTCGTCGAGGCTGGCGTCGAGGAAAGAGGCGCGGTCGGTCAGCCCTGCGGCGTTGACCAGCGCATCGATGCGGCCGAAGCGCTCGATGCAGGCTTGCGCCAGAAGGGCGGGGGCCTCCGGGTCGGCAAGATCGGCGGCAACGAAGATGGTCGGCGTGCCCAATTGCGAAAGCTCTGCCGCCACGGCCTTGCCACGCGTTATCTCGCGCCCGGTGACGAGAAGGCCGGCGGCGCCGGAACGCGCCAGCGTTTCGGCAATGGCACGGCCAATGCCTTGCGTCGACCCGGTGACCAAGGCCACCTTGCCGTCAAGCCGGATCTCCATTCCTCCTCCCGGAACAAAGTTTCTATTTTTCTAGATATGGAACGGTAATTCCCGATAGTCAATTGTGCCAGCGACGCCTCACTCTCCGCGTCGCGCCGCCACCCCATGGACCAGCGCCATCCCTACGGCGAGCGATGCCGCCAGCGAACGGAAACCGGCGAAGTCGGATTCCACCACTTCCAGCCAGGCATCCGACAGCGGGATCAGCGGGCTGAAGGTGCTGTCGGTGACGGTGACGATGCGCGCCTTGCGCTCATGCGCCACCGCGACCAGATCGGGAGTGATTGAATTGTAAGGACTGAAGGAGACGGCGAGCACCGCATCCTTTGTGCCGATGCAGCCGATCTGGTCGAGCGCTGAGGAGCCGACATTGTCGACCAGCACGTTGCGCACGCCCTGCTGCGAGAGGGTCAGCGACAGGTAGGCGGTGACGGGAAAGGCGCGCTTGGAGCCGATGACATAGATCAGCTCGGCATCCGCCAGCAGCGCCACCATCTTGTCGAAACTCTTGACGTCGAAGCCGGCCTCGATGCGGCCGAGCGAGGCCTGCGATGCCCCAACCATGCCGTGCAGGAAATGCAGATTGGGTTCGGTCTCGGTGCGCGGCTCGCCGCGCCCTTCCGGCCATGATCCCTTGATGTGCTCCTTGAACAGGCCCTGGAAATCGGAAAAGCCGGAATAGCCGAAGATCTGCGCAAAGCGCACCAGCGTCGAGGGCTGCACGCCGGCCTGTGCCGCCACCTGCGCGATGGTGCCGAGCGCGACATCGCTCGGATGCTGCCACAGGAAAATCGCCACCTGCCGAAGCCGCTTGGGGAAATGCACCGTGCCCGACGACAGCACCGCGCGCAGCTCCTCGTAAGTCTGTGGCTGGATGTAGCCGAGTGCCGCCAGCGAGCGCCCGCGCTTGCGCGTCGCCGCCTCGTCGGCGATCGATCGTCCCTTGCTTGCCCCACTCATGATTTCAGGCTAGCGCGATACGATCGTTTTACAATATGAAAATTGGAAATCGTGTTCGAAAGCGGTGATTGATGCGAGCGGTCAAAAGCAGCGCTCTACGGGCGGGACAGAACTCGACGACGGCAACAAAACAGTCTTCCCGGGAGGAAACATGGTCTACGCAACATCGGACGGATCGGCGGGCAAGCGGCTGAGGGTCGGCATGGTCGGCGGTGGGCGCAATGCCTTTATCGGCGCCGTGCATCGGCTCGCCATGCGTCTCGACGATCAGATCGTTCTGGTTGCCGGCGCGCTGTCGTCCGACCCGGAGAATGCCGCTGCCTCGGCGGCCGAGATCGGCATCGCGCCGGAGCGCAGCTATGCCGATTATCGCGAGATGGCGCGAGCCGAAGCCGGGCGGCCGGACGGCATCGAGGCGGTGGTCATCGTCACGCCCAACCACTTGCATGCGCCTATCGCGACAGTCTTTCTCGAAGCCGGCATCGACGTCATCTGCGACAAGCCGTTGTCGACGACGCTCAGCGATGCCGAAGCGCTGGTGGCGCTGTCGCGAGCGAAAAAACGCCGCTTCGTCGTCACGCTCAACAACACCGGCTACGCCATGGTGCGCCAGGCGCGCGAAATGGTGGCGGCGGGTGAACTTGGCCGCATCGTGTCGGTGCACGGAGCCTACATCCAGGACTGGCTGACGAAGCCGATCGACGCCGAAGGCCAGAAGCAGGCGGAGTGGCGCACCGATCCGGCGCGCGCCGGGCAGTCGGCGGTGCTGGCCGATATCGGCGTGCATGCCTTCAACCTGGCAAGCTACATCTCCGGCTGCGAGGCCGAGGCTGTTTCGGCCGATCTGTTCACCGCCGTGCCCGGGCGCCGGCTCGACGACAATGCGCATGTGCTGCTGCGCTGGACCGGCGGCGCGCGCGGCACGATCCTCGCCAGCCAGACCTCGCCCGGCCACTACAATGACCTCTCCGTGCGCATCTATGGCGACAGAGCCGGGCTCGAATGGTCGGGCGGCCGGCCGGAGGAATTGCGCTTCTCCGTCTATGGCGAGGAAACCCGCACGCTTGTGCGCGGCGGTCATGGCTCGACGGCGGAAGCCCAGCGTGTGTCGCGCATGCCAGCGGCGCACCCCGAAGGCTATATCGAGGCCTTCGCCAATTTCTACCGCGACGCCGCGGATATTATTCGCGCGCATCGCGCTGGTGGGGTGGTGGATGCGGCGCGGGCGGCGCAGGTGCCGGATGTGGTCGATGGGGCGCGGGGTGTGAAGTTTGTTGCGGCGGCGGTGGAGTCGAATGCGGCCGGCGGAGCCTGGACCGCGGCGCGGTTTGGGTGAAGTGAGAGGACGAGCTGCTGTGGTTAGCGGCATAGGCAATCGCTGAAGGCGTTCTCGGCGCTGCCCTACGCGATTGTCCTGCCGAAGGCGCTGCAGCGGTTCATCTGACCTGGCTGCATCTGGGTGCCGAAGTACTCTTCGGCGGCTTTACTGGATAAAACAAAACACTGCTACGCGTGTGTTAATCATGATATGGCTTGTTCATTGTCAGGACACCGGCCCTTCCGTATTCGGTAACAATGCGCAACGTCCAACTGTTCCTTGCCGCCAGTCTTGGCTGCCTCGTTCTCTCGGCGTTTTCCTTTGGCGCGCCGCAAAGCCTGCTGGTCACCCTGTTTCCAGACGGCAATGCAGCGAAGGTGGCGCAATGCAGAAGCCTTCTCAAAATCCATTTCGACAGCGGTAAATGGCCGGACAAGGGTACGCCCGACTATATAAGCTTCTATGATTGCTACGTTCTGATCTGCGGGCGCAAGCCGGGCGCTTGAAGGCACATCGCCGGGCTTCCTGAATCCTCTTTCTGGAATGCCTTATCCGCTCAACGCCGCTTTGGGCGACTGCCGGGGGACTTGTTGCCGCGCGGGCCGCTCTGAACCGGCGTGTTGCCCTGGTTTTCCTCGGATAGTTTGCGCCAGCGGGCCAGGCGCTCGGGATCGAGCGTACCGGCCTTCAAGGCAGCCTGCACCGCGCAGCCCGGTTCGTGGACATGGGTGCAGTCGCGGAATTTGCACAGCGGGGCAAGCTCGGTGATTTCGGCAAACAGCGTGTCGATGCCGGAGGCGACGTCGCTGACATGCAGCGTGCGCATGCCCGGCGTATCGATCACCCAGCCGCCGCCGGCAATGGCGTGCAGCGACCGCGCCGTGGTGGTGTGGCGCCCCTTGGCATCGTGCTCCCGGATGCCGGCGGTCTGTTGCGGCGCTTGCTGCGCCGATCCGGCCAGCGTGTTGACCAGCGTCGATTTGCCGACGCCGGAGGAACCGACCAGCGCCACAGTCTGGCCCGCACCGCACCAGGCGGCGAGCGCGGTTGCGGCATCGGCGACGCGCGGGTTCAGCGTCACCACCGCCAGCCCCCGCTGCAGGGCCGCAGCCTGGCTTTGGTACGCCTCGGCATCGTCAGCCGTGTCGGCCTTGGTCAGCAGGATTACCGGCGTCGTTCCGGCCTCGTTGGCCAGCGCCAGATAGCGCTCGAGCCGGGCGATGTTGAAATCGGCATTGCAGGAGGTGACGATGAAGAGCGTATCGACATTGGCCGCCGCCAGCTGCGGCACCCTGCCGCCCTGCGTGCGGCGCTCCAGCACCGTCTTGCGGGTCAGGCGGCGGCGCAGCAGATGCGTGTGGGGCTCGACGAGCACCCAGTCGCCGACGGCGTAGTCGCCGGTGTTGGCATTCGCCGGCAGCGCCAGGTCTGCCGGCCCTGCCTGGGACAGGCCGGTCAGGCGGTCCCGGTGCACCGAGGCGATGCGCGTCGGGACGAGGTCTGCCTCATCGGCCTCAAGTTGATCGCCGAAGAACTCGGTCCAGCCCAGGCTTGCGAGGGAAGTCGTCACGGTTTTGACCAAGGCGTCACAGACATCGAGGTATCCTTGGCACATGGCTGCAGGCAGCAGCCTCTCGGAGCAGGATGATAGTCCGAGCCGTTCTATGGGCGGCATGGCGGGATTTGGCAAGCCGACCATGCGGACAGGCGAGCCGTTTCGTGATCTGGCTGCCGCCGATCCCGACCCTTTCGCGGACGAGAAAGGGCGTGCCGCGGCCAAGAAAGAAGAAGCCGCCGCAGGCTTAAGCGCTGTCGGCGATCACTGGGTTCACAAGGAGAAGGAGGGGATGGCCGGCGCCACAGGGGGCGGGGGGTTGGGATGGGGTTGCCTGAAGCACCGGCCAAAGCGGGACAAGTCCCGCTGCTGAACAAGGTATCAGAGGTTGGATCGGTTCATATGGTGTGATCGCGGAACTGGCGCAAAAGCGCTTTCGCATCGCCGCTTCGGTGCCGCCAAAGGCCCTGCAACCGGTGGTTTTCCGGTGGGTTGCGTGGGTTGCGCAAGCGCCGGTTGAAGGTGCTCAGGCAGCTGTCGTTTTGAGTGTTGGTTCCGGCATCACGCAACGGATTGTATGATCGGCCATTAATCCGCCGTGCAGCTTGTTATTGTGCAGTGCAGCAACGATATTGCTGCGAGTGCGTTGTGCACGACTGCCATTCCGGCGCGCAAGGATACTGATTTGCGAAATATGTCCGATACGATCGCTCGCCTCAGCGCGATGCGCGGCCGGCCTGTCGGCTCCATGCAGAGCAAGGACGACCATCTGTCCGACATGACGGGGTTCGGGTCCAATCCCGGCGCCTTGCGGGCGCGGCTTTATCTTCCTGACAATCTGCCGCGGCAGGCGGCGCTGGTCGTCGTGCTGCATGGCTGTACCCAGAATGCCGCCGCCTACGATCACGGTTCCGGCTGGAGTGAGCTCGCAGCGGAGCAGGGTTTTGCGGTGCTCTTCCCGGAGCAGCAGCGCGCCAACAACGCCAATCTTTGCTTCAACTGGTTTGTGCCCGGCGATATCCGCCGCGACAGCGGCGAGGCGCTATCCATCCGCCAGATGATCGAGGCGGCTGTCGTCACGCATGGCCTCGACCGCAGTCGTATCTTCGTCACCGGACTGTCGGCTGGCGGCGCCATGGCGGCGGCGATGCTGGCTGCCTATCCGGAGGTGTTTGCCGGCGGCGCGATCATTGCCGGGCTTGCCTACGGCAGCGCCTCGACCATCCCCGAAGCCTTCGACCGCATGCGCGGCCATGGCGGCCCGTCCAAAACCGAGCTGCAGCGTCTGTTGCGGCAGGCCTCGCCGCACAAGGGGCCGTGGCCGCGGATTTCGGTGTGGCAGGGCTCGGCCGACACCACCGTCGTGCCGGCCAACGCGGGCGCGGTGCTGGCGCAATGGCAGAGTGTGCACGGCGTCGGCGAGAAGCCGGCACGGACGGAAAAGGTCGACGGTCAGACGCGGAAGGTCTGGTCCGACAACGATGGACGCGACGTGGTCGAGACATTCACCATTGCCGGCATGGGCCACGGCACACCGCTGAAGACGAGCGGCGACGATGGCCTCGGCGAAGCAGGGCCGTTCATGCTGGATGTCGGGATTTCCTCGACGCGCCACATCGCCCGCTTCTGGGATCTGGCAAAGCCGGACGTTCGACATAAGGCGAAAGCCGCGACCGCTTCAGGCGCCGCGTTGCAGCCCTTTGCGCCGAAGGAAAAGCCGCGCGCGGTCCGTGTCGATCCCGCTCCGGAACCTGCTAACGCACGCGGCACGGCAGGCGGGATTACCAAGGTCATCGAAGATGCACTGCGCGCAGCGGGGCTGATGCGCTAGCGTTGGCGGCGGACGAGCTTACGGGCTCGCCCGTCGTGCTCACTCCTTGCGAGCAGGGACCGGCGAAGGGGCGGGCTCTTTCCCCTCGACGCTGTTGTCGTTCACCCGCAGCGCGTTGCCCTCCAC
Source organism: Mesorhizobium sp. P3_A2 (assembly GCF_056403115.1). NCBI lineage: Bacteria > Pseudomonadati > Pseudomonadota > Alphaproteobacteria > Hyphomicrobiales > Phyllobacteriaceae > Mesorhizobium > Mesorhizobium sp. P3_A2. The sequence goes on along the minus strand of NZ_JBFUGC010000004.1, from coordinate 316,964 downwards.
CTTGTTCGGTTCGGCATCGGTGCGCGCCTTCGGCGGCGCCGGCGAGGACGTTTCGTCGCGCTCGCTCGCGCTGTTGTCGTTTACCCGCAACGCCTTGCCTGTGACCTTTGTTCGGTCGCTGTCATCGTTCATGTCGAACTCCTTGCTTGTGCCAACCAGGGCCACGCTTGGCTATGCCATCTTCACCTTCGGCTCGCGCGCCCACAGGCGCAGCACGCCGAGGGCCGACACAAAGCCGGCGACATCCTTGGGTCCGGAGACCGCGACGCAGCCATCGTCGAGGCTGTCGGCAATGCCCGCCTTGTCAAGCAGCGGCAGTGCCGCCTCGACATAGCCGATGAACTTGCAGTGCGCGAAAGCATCGGCGACGAAATCGCGCGCCGTGGATTCCTTGACCAGATCGGCCATCGCCGCCTTGGACGGCAGCAAGGCGACCGCGTCGTAGAGCACGGACGGGCCGCCGCCGATCATCTGCTGCGCCTCGATCAGGCTGCCGTCGCTGGCCTTGGCGCCGCCGACCTTGGGAGCGATGATTTCGAACACCGCACCGGCCTTGGTCAATGCAGCGGTCAGCGCCTTGAGCAGCGCGGCATCGGTGCCGTCGGTAACCAATATGCCGAGCTTGCGGCCCTCGAAACGGTTGGGGCCGTTGGCGACGATGCTGAGCGAAGGTGAAGCGGCCAAATCCTGCCTGGTGGCAATGGCGGCATCGGCCGGTTTCGGCATCGCCTTCAGACCAAGCCCGTCGCCGACCTTGTTGGCCAGCCCTTCATCGATGTTGAGCAGGTGGGACACCATGCGTTCGCGAATGACAGGGGTTTGCACCTTGCTGAGTTCGAAGGTCAGCGCGGCCGCGATATGGCCTTGCTCGGGCGGTGTCTGGCTGATGTAGAACTGCCGCGCCTGGCTGTAGTGGTCGGCAAAGCTTTCGGCGCGGATGCGCTGTTTGGGACCCTGCTCGGCTTCGGCAAACGAGCGGAAGCCATGCTGCGGCGATTCCCGTGGACCTTCGCCAAACGAATTCGGCTGGTAGTTCACCCGGCCGACCGGATTGCGCATGGCCATATGGCCGTCCTGCTGGAAATTGTGGAACGGGCATTTCGGCGCGTTGATCGGGATGTGGGTGAAGTTGGTGCTGCCCAGCCGCTTTATCTGCGTGTCGAGATAGGAAAAGTTCCGGCCCTGCAGCAGCGGGTCGTTGGAGAAGTCGATACCGGGCGGAACGTTCTGGGTCATGAAGGCGACCTGCTCCGTCTCGGCGAAGAAATTGTCCGGCATGTGGTCGAGAACCAGGCGGCCGACAGGGATCGGCGGCAGGATCTCTTCGGGGATCAGTTTGGTGGCGTCGAGCACGTCGAAATCGAAACCGTCGGCAAAGTCCTGGTCGAACAATTGCAGCTGCAATTCCCACTCGGGAAACGCGCCGGCCTTGATCGAGTCCCAGAGATCACGGCGATGGAAATCCGGATCGGCGCCATTGATCTTCACCGCTTCGTTCCACGCCACCGATTGCAGCCCGAGCTTCGGCTTCCAGTGAAACTTGACGAAGGTGGATTCGTCCTTGGCGTTGAGCATGCGGAAGGTGTGGACGCCGAAGCCTTCCATGAAGCGGAAGGAGCGCGGGATCGCCCGGTCCGACATCACCCACATGATCATGTGCATGGACTCAGGCGTCAGAGAGATGAAGTCCCAGAAATTGTCATGCGCCGATTGCGCCTGCGGAAAGGCGCGGTCGGGCTCTTCCTTCACGGCATGGACCATGTCGGGAAACTTCATCGCATCCTGGATGAAGAACACCGGGATGTTGTTGCCGACAATGTCCCAATTGCCTTCCTGCGTGTAGAGCTTCACAGCGAAGCCGCGCACGTCGCGCGCCAGGTCGAACGATCCCTTGTTGCCGGCGACGGTGGAGAAGCGCACGAAGGCCGGCGTCTTCTCGCCGGCGCGCTGGAAGATGTCGGCGCGGGTGTATTTGGCCAGCGATTCATAAGTCTCGAAATAGCCGTGCGCGCCGTAGCCGCGCGCATGCACGACGCGCTCAGGGATGCGTTCGTGATCGAAATGGAAAATCTTCTCGCGGAAATGAAAGTCTTCGAGCACCGTCGGCCCGCGCGCGCCGATCTTCAGGGAGTTCTGGTCGTCCGAAACCGGTCCGCCCTGGGCGGTGGTGAGGGCGGGAACGTCGCCCTCGGCAATCTGATGCAATTCTCCCCCTTCGCCTCGAACCAGCTTCTGATCGTGGATGACAGCCTGATTGCTGACGCGGCTTGGAGACTTGGACATGGACGGGTTCCTTGGGTAGCGAGTGGATCCTGGGTGGTCGATATGACGAAGCCCCGCCGTCTTTCGGCGGCGGGGCTTCGATGATCAGAGCGGGCTGGCGTTGCGCGTCCTGTCGCGTTCCACCTCGATGTCGGTGTAAGGGTCGGCCTTGGGATCGAAGCCGGTCCAGCCACCGGCTTCATAGGCGCCACGGCGGTCTTCCAGGTTGACCGAGTTGGCCTGGCCTAGGATCCGCTCGGCTTCGCCGGCAAGCTCGTCGCTGACCCTGGCGGTCACCATCGTGCCACCGCGGCGAACGCCCTCGGCATAGACATGGGCATCCTTTTCCGAGACGCCGGAATCGGTCAGCGCGCCGACGATGCCGCCGGCGGCACCACCGACCACCGCGCCGCCCACGGCGCCGACCGCGGTGGCGGCCAGCCAGCCGGCTGCGACGACAGGACCGACACCCGGGATGGCCATGAGGCCGAGACCGGTCAGCAGGCCACCGGCGCCGCCGATGACGGCGCCAACGCCGGCACCGCCGGTTGCATCTTCAGCCGCCTTGGAGGTGTTGCCATCCTCGTACCAGTCGTCCGAATTGTTGGCGACGATGCTGATATCGGCATGCGGAATACCGCTGGCCTCCAGCTCGCCGACGGCATCGGAAGCGTCATCGTAATTGTCGAAAAGTCCGGTTACGGTTTTCATGGTCTTGATCTCCTCGATCTGGTTTCAGTCGGTTCAGTTGGTGCCGGCAACGATGTTGCCCTGGTAGTCGAGCGCGACGGTGGTGTTCTTGCCGTCCTTGGTCGCCTGGCCGCGCCAGATGCCCTGGTCGTCCTTGGTCAGCTTCGACACATCGGAGTAGCCGGCATCCTGGATGCGATCCTTGGCCTGGTCCTCGGTGAAGCTGTTGGCGCCGGGAACGGGAGCGGCTGGATTGGCGGTGTCCGTCGTGGTCACGGCAGGGGTGGTCGAGCTCGTGGCTGGGGCCGCCTCGCCGGTGGTGGAAGCGCCGGTGGCGGCAATCTTCTCGACCATCTCCTGATGCATCTTGAGCGTAGGCAAGGTCTCCGAGGCAAAGGTCTTCAGCTGCGCGTTGTCGCCGTCCTTGGCGTAGCTCTCGAACAGCGTGACCGCCTCCGAATGCGCATCGCGCTGCAACTGGACATAGGGCTTGTCGACAGCGTCCTTGGCAGTCTGCAGGCTGTCGAGATCGGCCTTGTGCTTGGCGTCCAGTTCCTTGGGCACCGTCAGCTTCTGCTCGCCGGCGATGGTCTCGAGCTTAGCGTTGGCCGCGCCATGGTCGTCGATCATCTTCTTGGCGAAATCCTTGACGCCCTGGTCCTGCGCCTTGCCCTCGGCGATCTTGCTGGAATCGACTTCGAACATGCCGCCGACGGCGGCCTTGTCGACAAAATCCTGCGCGCTGTCGGCAGCGAAAGCGGGCAGGGCGAAGGTCATGGCAGTGGCAGCGGCCAGAGCCAGAAGCATACGGTTTCTCATGAATAGGATCCTCGTTAGGCACACATCGTGCTGAGGGGCTAACAAGTACTGGAGGGCTTTGTTCCGCCGCGCGAACGTTTATGGCGGGGACGCAAGGTCAGCGGAACAAGATGGCGCGGGCAGCGTTGCACGGCGATCAGTAAAGATGCCGAACTTGTTGAACCCGCCCGTCAGATGTCCTAGCAGGCGGGCTTTATTCATGCAGGTAGCCGGACTTATTTTCTGGCTGGGCGCGAGGCAGGCTTGGGAGGATTTCGTCCGTCGGATTGATGCGTCTTGTCGTCGACATCCCCGACAGGCCGGGTCAAGCCCATGCCACTTGGCGGCTTCTTGTTGGCCGCGGCATCCTGAGAGAAATTGTCCGACGGGTCGGGACCGGTCCGTGCCGGGTATTTGGTGGCACCGGTCTCACGATGGTTTTCATTCGCGGTCATGTTTCGATCCTCCTGGGGTTGATCGTAAACAAAGATCCGAGCCGCCGGTTCCGCCAATGATTGGGCGAAGGCCACGGACCTACCTAGTCACCGGTATCGGAATGTGCTGCACCCACCGGCTTCGATTCCGGCGAGCCCTTGTGCCGCAGGACGATCGAGAGCAGCACCAGCACCGCTGTCGACAAAAATTCCGACTGCCAGTTCTGGAAAGACTCGAACCAGAGCTCTGCGTCGAAGAGGTAGCTTGCGAGCGATTGAGTTTGGCCGCCATGGCGCAGCGCCTCGGCATTCGAGGCCGCCATACTCCCCCACCAGTGCAGGACGAAGGATGCTATGAACAGTACGGCCAAGGCTATCCCCAGCGAGTAGGAATAGAGCCAGGACAGGATTGGCATCTGCCGGCGCATGGCCGACCGGATCTGGTCGTTGGGTCTGTCGGGATCATCGGGATCGCGCGACTCCGACGAGCCGCGCTGATGGAGCATCGCGGTCAGCATCACATAGGCCGACATCTGCAGAAATTCGCTTTCCCAATTTTCGAATAGGGCAGACACGAAGTCGCCGCTCGTCACATAGGCTGCCAGGCCGACCAATGGCGCGCCGTGCTCCCGGAGATCTTCATTATGCGCCGCCTGACCTGACCAGATCATGCCCAGAACGCTGAGCAGGAACATCGCGCTCAAAGCAACGGTCAGTCCGTTGTTTCGGAAGAAGGCTCTCATGCTCGTGGTCCTGTCTTAGTGCCAGTTTTCCAAGACGTCCTGCATGGCAACGGCCTCGACCTGCTCGCTAAAACGCGATCGGTAGAGTTCCATCAGCGCATTATGGGTCTGGTCGGCCGAGCTGCAGACGGCATCAGTCACCACGATCGCGCGGAAGCCTCGATCAATCGCACCCAGCAGCGTGGCAAGCACACACACGTCCGTCTCCGCGCCCGTGATGACGAGCGTGTCGATATCCCGCCCCGCCAGCGCAGCGTCCAGGCGACCTCCCGTCCATGGTGAATACACCCGCTTGTCGAGCACCGTCGCGGGCGGCACGAAACGCGCCAGCCGCGGCATGATATCCACGAGCCTGCGATCGATATTGGCAAGGGTGACGTCCGCCCAGCGTCGATAATAATGCGCCCACATGCCGGTTCCATCGCCGGGCTTCTCGGCAGGGATGAAGCGGGTAAACACGGTTTGATGGGGATGTTTGCCGGCAAGCTCTTCAATCGCCGGGAGCACCTTTTCCGTCCAGGGTACTGCCCAAGGCCCTTCGGGCGCGAACAGCCGTTGCATGTCGACGCACAGATGAAGGCAGGTTTCTCCCAGAGGGCCATGAACAAGGCCGCGCGCCGCCATCCTCAACTCCCGACTACATGGATCCTCACCGCTTTCAAAACGCGGCAACCTCGGCTTGGCGCGCTGCTTCCGCCTCGGAAACGTCGATCGAGCAGAGCAGGCCGCCATTCTCGTCGAGCACCCGCACCAGCCAGCCGGACAGATCGTCGGTGCCCGGTTGCAGATCGGCCAGCACGTCGACGGCACAGCGGATGGCTTCCTGGCGGGCCGCTTCGAAACTTGGCATCGTCGAGGCGGGAACCTGGCGGACGCCGTCGCCATCGCGATACTCAAAAATGTAGGTCGCGCCGCTCTCGTCGTTGACGGCGGTCACCGCGACTTCGTCGAAATTGCCGCTGCTTTCAGCCTCGTAGTCGTTGGCCGCCAAACCGAAGGTGGCGGTCTGCACGAGCACCGCTCTCGCCCGCTCGATAGTCGCCCCCTCATTCTCGGCTGCTTGCGCCTTTGCCATGTCGACGCTGACGCATTCGCCGCCTTCACCGCAAAAAACCACGCGCCGAACGGGTTGGCCGCCGCGCCCGATCGTGTCGTCGACCTCAGTCCGGATGATTTGCATGAGAGAATTCCGATCGCTGGTTGGATGCGCGAAGAGCCCCGATGCGTGGGCATCGAGGCTCCAGAGCAGATGCCGTGAAGTGCCGTCGACGCTGCTGCTTTGCTTAAGCGGCTTCGGCTGCGACGTTGACGGCCGACTCGGCGAGTTGGGTCAGCGCCGTATCGGTCTCCTTTTCCTCGCTGAGCGTCAGCTCGAGCAGGTTGACCGCATCGTTGTAGCCGAGTTCGGAGGCCCAGGTGCGCAAGGTGCCGTAGCGCGAGATTTCGTAATGCTCGACGGACTGTGCTGCCGCCAACAGGCCGGCATCGAGAGCTGCCGCGCCCTTGTATTCGTCCATGATCTCGGCGCCTTCCTCGGTGATGCCCATGATCGCCGCGCAGGTCTTGCCGACCGGCTTCTTGCCGATGACGGCGAAAACTTTCTCCAGCCGGGCAACATGCTCTTCGGTCTGGCCACGATGCTTTTCGAAGGCTGCCTTCAGCTCGCGGCTCTGCGCTGCCTTGGCCATTTTGGGAAGTGTCGCCAGGATCTTCTTCTCGGCGAAATAGATGTCCTTCAGCGTGTCGTGGAAGAGGTTGCTCAGGTCTTTGGAGGATGCCTTTGTCGGTGCCATTGTTGTTCGTCCTTTCTTGAGGGTGGGTTCCTCTCAACTCTTGCATCCGGGACAGGTTCCGATGGATTTCGATTAAACAGACGCCTGCTGCGACGGCCTAATCGGCGTCGAATGAAGGGCAGGCTGGCTGGCGCTATTTGTGCTCCTGGCGCTTTTCGATCTCATAGGTGAGCCACCGGCAGAACATTCCGACGATCGATGCCGCAGCGCCGCCAAGCAGGCAGGCGACCAGCAGCGGACTTTGCGAGGCGCTCGACCAACTGACGATCGCAAGCAGGACGACACTTGCGGTGGAAATCAGATAGCCGACGCCCTTCAGCAGGTGCAAAGCAGCTCTCGTCATCAGCTTATCTCCATCAAGTCCAGCCTTCGGAATCAGGGGCCCGCCTTCGGAATCAGGGACCTGCCTTCGGAACATTCTTCGTCGGCTGAAGTTCCATGCGGAGTCACCCGCGAAAGACAAGACGATGCCCGACTATCTGAAACTGCCGACCACGACCAAAGGCCTGGTCAGAGTGGTGATCGAAACTCCGCGCGGCGCTGCCGCCAAAATGGCCTATGACCCGGCCATCCAGGCCTTCCTATATCCGCCCGCTGCCGGTCGGGATGACCTATCCCTACGATTGGGGCTTTATCCCGTCGACGCTCGGCGAGGACGGAGACCCCCTCGACGGGCTGGTCATCCACCAGGCGGCCTCAGCCCCCGGCGTCGTCATCAAATGCGACCTGCTGGGCGCCTTGCGGGTCAAGCAGAAGGAGAGGGGCGGCGCGCCTCTGCGCAATGACCGCTATATCCTCTGCCCGCGCAAGGAGGACGCCGAAGACGAGCCGGTCGCGGATCACGTGCCCGAGCATCTCAGGCGCGAAATCGAACAGTTCTTTCGCTCGTCAGTGTCGGAAACGGGCAAGGAGATCAGGTTCAAGGGTTGGCAGGATGCCGCGGAAGCGCGCAAGTCTATCAAGAAGGGGATGAAGGCCTTCGCGGCCCGCACGTGACGATGGGCCGGTTTCAGCGCTCAGCGCTCGCTGCGTTCGAGGTTGCGAGCAATCTCGGTCTGGGCGACCTGCAGCAACGTGTCTATTTCGAACATCGCCACGGCATGCCCGCCATCGCGGATGATAAGGCGGGCGCGGTGAAGCAGGTCCGACACCGCCCGCAATGTTTCGACATGGTTCAATGGATTCGGCATCGCGTCCTCCCTTCGGAGGACAACCCTTGGGCGCAGAGAGCGTTCCAAAGGATTCACCGCAAGATCAGACCAATTTCTCAGCTTCGGCGAAGTTCGCCATAGAGCGCGTCTTCCTCAAAAATCCCGCGGCTGAAAAGGTCCATCGCCATTGCAGCCAATTCGGCAGCCTCGGGACAACCGTGAGACAGGGTCCGTTCGGCGCAGATGCGGTCGTACACCCTTTTCAACAACGTCAGGTCATCCGGATATGCTACGCCGCTTTTCGATATAAAATGCTCAGCCATAGCCCGCCTCCCGCAGCGCGTATCCATTAGTCGCGTTGCCACTGCCTGTTGCGCATCGACAGCGCTTCCTTGAAAGCGCGGGCCGCGGCATCACATGCAACTTTCGACGGCCCGTTGGAAATCAGAACGACCTCGGCTGCGCGCACCGTCAGGCCGTGTTTTTCCGCGAAGCCCTCCGTGTCGTAGGGCATGTCGACCAGACCATCGTTGTCGGATTTCATCACAAGCACTCCCAAAGGGCACAGAGCGCCAGAAGCGGTGCGCAGCCTCTAGAATTCAACGGGTGCTTCGCTATCGGACGCCATGGGCGGGCCGCTGTCGATCGCGTTGAAATACCAGGCTTCGCCGGTCCTCGTGGTAATCGCAGCGACCAGCTTGGCGTAGGTGGTTGCGCCGGCGTTGTGCGCCTGCAGAATTTCCCACGCCAAATCCTCGCGCGACAACGTTTCGACTAGACCACTGAGCCCGGACCAATGTCGGAAAACTTGCCTGCAAAGAGCAAGCTCGTCTCTATTCAATACGCCGAATAGCATAGTGGCTGCCCTCCCGCGAAGGCGCACGCGCTCGCCCGGATTTGATCGCGTGGGAGGATTATGCCGTTCTTCGGATTGTCCGCCTCAACCTATGTTAACGCTAGAGCGGTTCACCGTTTTTCGGAAACGGCGAACCGCTCTATCTCTTTGTTTTTACGCAATTCCGGACGGAAAACCGCTTACACTTTTCCTGGAATTGCTCTAGGCGTTCCATTTGCCGACAAGGCTGAGTGTCGCCTGATAAAGCTGCAGGGTTCCGCCGCCCCGCACCGAGATGACAATGGTCATCAGTTGCGGCAAGGCCTCCCTTGCAATCTCCAGCGCCAATCCCAACGCCAGTTGCGGAACGAGGTCATCGCCGCTGAGTTCGGTGCCGATCAGATCGGGTTCGGAGACCGCGTCCCGCTGAACGTCGAAATAAAATCGTGGCACGCAAATCCTCGGTTTGCGAAGAAACCGATCCACCGGCCGATCCCGCGCTGGGGAGGGCATCGTTCGCTGCTGGGGAAGTCATCCCGCCTTCGACGACCACTTTTAGAGAGATAGGCCGCGTGACGGCTTTTGGCCAGCCGCGTCTTATCATATGTTAAGGCCGATCCCGGAACTGGCCTTAAATCTGCAGGAGAATTCACCGCAGGTTGGATGATGAGCGTCAACTTTCTCAGTCGAAAGCTTCTCAATTTCGGCCCTCTCGACCAAGCCGATCTCGCTCTCCTCGACGCGGTGGTGGGCAAGACCCGCACAGTCCAGCCCTATGTCGACCTGATCGCGGAAGGTGACAAGCCGGGCGATGTCCATCTGGTGCTGCGCGGCTTTGCATGCCGCTACAAGATATTGCAGGACGGCCGGCGCCAGATCATGGCCTACCTTGTGCCCGGCGACTTGTGTGACCTGCATGTCTATCTGCTCGATCACATGGATCACTCCGTTGGCACGCTTGCCGAATGCCAGGTGGTGGATGTCAGCCGTTCTTCCATCCAACAGTTGCTTGGCCGCCCGGCCATCGCCCGGGCTATGCTGATGAGCACGATGGTCGACGAGGGGACATTGCGCGAATGGCTGGTCAACATCGGACAACGACAGGCCGAACCGAGGGTGGCGCACCTGTTGTGCGAATTGCTGGCCCGGCTGCGCTCGGTGGGTCTGGTCTCCGACGACAGATACACGCTGCCGCTCACGCAGGTCGAACTGGCAGACACGATGGGCGTGACGCCGGTGCACATGAACCGCGTCCTGCAGTCGCTTCGGCGCAAATCGCTGATCAGCCTCGAAGGCGACCAGTTGACGGTGCTGAATTCCAAGGGGCTCGAACAGGAAGCCGGGTGGAATCCAAGCTATCTGCATCTGCGGACGCAAGCAGCGGTCGGCGGCTGAAGCCTTGCGCACGGCCCTAATTCATGTGGCCTTAATGCATGTGAATGCGTGAGGGGCGATTTCCTGTCTTATGGCAGGACCAGCCCATCCCGGGTTGCGAAGCTAAGCCTTGAGGCAGACCCGATGCCCAGATATTTCTTCGACACCGGCTACGGACCGCTTCTGCGCGATGACGAGGGCGTTGTCCTGCCCGATGTCGAGACCGCCTGGGAACAGGCAACGCAGACCACCGGCTACATACTGCGCGATCTGGACGGCGCTTTCGAACGCGATCGGGAATGGCGTATGGAAGTCAGCGATGGAGAGGGCCGCAAGCTGTTTGCCCTGCACATTTCGACCACCGTCTTCAAGGACTGGCCGCCTGCCGTCAGAGGGTGAAGGCTGCAGCGCCCAAGGCGATAGCGGATGCGGCTCGCCACCGGACAAAACATGCCTTGCCCCGTGCGTTGGCGCCAACGCTAGACCCTCGTGATCGTCTCCAGCCGCAGGCGTATTCGCTGACCCTCGGCAAAGGTCAGGGCGAAGGCTTCGCGTTCGAAAGATGTCGTGGTTGCCTTGCCGTGTTCGACCACGCGGACAAACCATTCTCCGCAGGCCTCGACCACCTCAACGGCAGGTCGGTCGACTTCGTTGCTCTGGACGTTATCCATCGCCAATCTCCTTCAATGAGCAATGGGAAACGTCGATTTTTATAAGGCGCGCGCGACGCGTTTTTCAACATCAAAAGCTAGACCGGGTCGCCGGTCCGCAAGGCCGTCAGCTCTCGGCCGTCGATGGGCCGAGGCCGGCCATGTCGGCCAGGCGGATGGCGGTGAGCGTGGCGATTTCCCTGGAGACGGGCGTATCGGTATGGGTCGGGATGGTGGGGACGCGCTTGGACAAACCGATCGCATCGCGGGTCTGGCCGATCATCATTCGAACGGTGCTTAGCACGTGCGGTATCCCTCTCGCTTGGCTCTGAAGCCTACAACACGGCAGACTCATCGTGGTTCCGCAGCGTTGCGAAGAAGCTGGCGGGGCGAGCCGAAGCCGGATGAGAATGCCGTGTGTGGCGGTACGGACAAGCGTTCGGAACCATCCCTGTCTGTAAGCCGTTCCCCGTACCTTAACGAAAGGAACAGCCCATGGCCGACAACGAAACCCCGAAGATTTCCGCCCGCGAAGCCCAGGAGGCCCTGGAAAAGCAGGTTGCATCGCTGAAGCGGGAGATAGCCAAGATCAACAGGACACTTGCCGACCGCGCCGAAGATGCCGTCGACGAGGCAGGCGGCTGGTATGGCAGCGCGGCCGAGCGCGCGGCACGGGCAGCGCAGCAGTTGAGATCGCAGGCACAGACGGTGTCCGAAACCGTCCAGCAGAATCCCGGCACGATCAGCAGTGCTTTCGTCCTTGGCGGCATTGCCGGGCTGCTGATCGGCATGCTGCTCGGGCAAACCCTGGAACGCGACCGCCGCTGGTTCTAGTGGGTGTGGCCCGCCACTACAGTCGGGAATGGATAAGATTGTCGTCCATGAGATGTTTTATGGAAAAGGCATATCCAATCCCGACATTGGCCTGCCTCTCGATTTCTGCGATCGTGCGTAACATTTGATTTTGACTAGCAATGAAAGCAGCATTCGGATCGATCCCCATGAGGCTTACCCCTCCCATTTTGGTGGCAGCCTCAACCAACGCTATATTTTTCTTTATTGCCTCTCGTAGTTCTCCAAAAGCTCTCGTTAAACCTGTTGCTTTGCGTGTAATAACTCCGATGGCCTCGCCAGTTTCGATGTCAAAGAGCGGGCCGCCTGAATTGCTTACATTGACGCTTGCGTCCAATTGCAAGACGTTAGCCGGTCCCGATCGGTAAAATGACGATATTATTCCTGAGTGACAAGACAAGTTCTGATGCTCAAAAGGGTATCCTAGAAAAGCCACGGATTGCCCAACTCGATAACCATCTGGGTCTCGCATCGTGAAAGAGTGGCTATTATCCCTTTCGGTTACTTCTGGAATTTCAAGAATCGAAAAATCATGATTGTTTTCATCTGATGCGCTCTTTTGCCGGAATCGAAATCTCTGTCCCTTAATTTTGAAGCCATCATTCTGGCTATCACCCTCTCTCCTGATCCACACTGTGCAACCCGCCGGCACCTGAGCGACATGAGCGTTCGTTATGAGGTAGCCATAGCTAGAGAATGCCGTTCCACTGGCTATTCGGTTACCGAAATCGTCAAGGCAGACGATATGGAAGACTCCGGATCGGATTCGATCGATTGTATCGGAAAGTGCCATTGTAACCGGATTACTCATCAAACCCCTCCACCATGCGGAATTCCTTTAAGACCCGCAACCGAGCCGGCGCACATGAGGATTTGTCTCCGCGTATGTAAAAATTAGAGATTGACAACAACCCTACTAGTAGGTAGTTAACCGCCATGGGCAATCTTGTGATGACCTCCGATCAGATTCTGGCGTCGGCGCGAAGCTTCATCGTGGCGGGCGGCTACAACGGATTCAGCTACGCCGATATCGCCGGCGAAGTGGGAATCCGCAAGGCGAGCATCCACCACCATTTCCCCAGCAAGGTCGACCTCGTTCGCACGCTTGTGGTGCGCCATCGCGAGCGTACCGAGGCCGGCATGGCAGATCTGGAAAGCAAATTCCCCGACCCGCTCGCGCTGCTTCGAACCTATGCCGGCTACTGGGCAAAATGCATTGAGGATGCGAGCGTTCCGTTTTGCGTCTGCGCGCTGCTTGCCAGCGAACTCCCGGCGCTGCCGCCTGAAATTGCCGTCGAGGTGCGGGCTTACTTCAGGTTTCTGTCGTCCTGGCTGACCAAGGTCATGCAGCGGGGCGCCGAACAGGGGATACTCAAATTCGCCGGCTCGGCGGAACTGGAGGCTGAGATGTTCATGGCAACTGTCCATGGCGCGATGCTGTCCGCGCGTGCCTATGGCAACCCTGCCGTCTTCGACGCCATCCTGACGCCGACCGTGCAGCGACTATCGGCGAAGGTTCACTAACAAGTTGTTTGCGCGGCAGAGGCGGCTAGCCCGCCTCCGAATTCTCATATTATGTTCAACAACTACCAACCAGTAGGTAAGGAAACCACCATGATCCGAAAGATTTTACCCGCGCTGGTCGCCTTGGGCTTTGCTGCATTTCCGCTGCTAACCAGCGCTGCGCAGGCGGAGGACCAGAAGGCGCCCCAACTCCACATCAGAGGGACGGTTGAGACCTTCAGTGCATCGGTGCTGAAAGTAAAAACTCGGGAGGGCGAAACACTTGACGTCACTTTGGCCGATGGTTGGAAAATCTCGGCCGTGGCCCGGGCACAGGTCACCGACATCAAGCCTGGCGATTTTGTCGGGATCGCCTCTCAGCCAAAAGCTGAGGGCGGCGACGGTGCGCTTGAGGTCCTCATCTTCCCGCCGGCGTTGCGGGGCGCCGGCGAGGGAAGTTACGGCTGGGATCTCAAGCCCGACAGCAGCATGACCAATGCCACGGTGGCCGATGCGGTCACGGGCATCCAGGGGCGGACCGTAACCGTGTCCTACCATGGCAAGGAAAAGAAGATCTCCATCCCTGACAGCACGCCTGTTGTCACCCTAGCCGCGGCTACAAAGGACGACCTCGCACCGGGGGCGGTCGTCTTCATCATTGCTGAGAAAGCGGCAAGTGGCGTGCTCGGACAGCAGGTGGTCGTCGGCAAAGATGGCGTCGTCCCGCCGATGTGAAAGCCGGATGATCTCTGACCTTGATGCAGATTAAGGACGCCGGAACATGGCCATTCGATCGACGACAAGTAAGGTACAGAAGGTGTCCGCCATCAGGCCGACATCGGCGTCGTCCGCCGTCGCAATTTGCCGGACAAGCTCGATAACGTCGGATTCCTTCAATGCCTGGATCGCGCGGCGGCAGTCGACGATCACCGCCGGGTTTGAGAAGGTGAAAGCCAATCGCCTCGTTCCGCCGACCCGTGATGAGAAGCCCGCTCGACCGGCCAAAGCGTGGCCAAGGGTTTTCATCTGGTTGCATCTGCGCTTCCCTCGGCCGTTAGCGGCTCCTTTGCCATTCAGATGGCGATGGGTCTTGGTTCCAAGGCGAGCTGATGTTTTGTTGGTTCGAGAGCAATTTCGCCCCCGGAGCAGTTGAATTGATCTGGAAATAGCGAGCCGGTCATCCACTGCGCCGGAGGTCAGCACTCGACTGATCCCCAGGGACCGATTTCGTTGGTGCGATCGGCCGTGCAACCGCTGCCGCGGCCGAGACAGGCATGTCGTTGACGGCCGAAGCGCTTCCCGAGCGAAGGCTGTGATCATGCCGGTTGGGCCGGAGTTCTGGTCCGCCCTGACCCCTTTTGGCCGGCAATGATGGTAGCCGGGATGGCTAGGTCCGATCGGCAAGAACAGGGGTTGACATCACATTGTCTACCTTCTAGTAGGTAGCCTAAGCAAACACAAAGGAGAAATCGAAATGCTTGCTAGGACAAATGAAACCAAGCTGATTCAATCCTCAACCGCCTGGCTTAAAAGCTACTATTTCACACGCTTTGCCGTTTCGACCGTCTGGGTCCTCCTGGCCTTCACGGTCGCCAAAACAATGCCTCCCCTGGCAGCCATCATGCTGGTCGCCTATCCGGCTTGGGATGCTCTGGCCAACTTCATCGACGCACAGCGCACTGGCGGCTTGAACCGCAACAAGACGCAGCTGCTTAACTTCGTCGTCAGCATCGTCACCACCGTGGCAGTCGCCATTGCTCTCGGCAAAGGTATGAGCACTGTGCTCGTCGTCTTCGGCGTCTGGGCAGTCTTTTCGGGCCTCTTTCAGCTGGCGACTGCGGTCAGGCGTTGGAAGTCCGGCGCGCAGTGGGCAATGGTGCTGAGCGGCGCTCAGTCGGCACTGGCCGGTATATTCTTTGTGAAGATGGCGGGCAGCGCGGCGACGATCGACATCACCAATGTCGCGCCCTATGCAGCGTTCGGCGCCTTCTACTTCCTGGTCTCCGCCGTCTGGCTGACGGTGAGCGACGCGCGGCGCAGGTCGGCGCAGGCCGCGGGATGAAGGTACCGCACGGCTGGCGAGGATGGGATGGCGGCCTTGCCGATTGCGCCGCTCAGCGACCGGAGTGACATGGACTGGCTAGCGTTCATCAAGGCGGTCTGTTGGGCGTGGCGAGACGTTCTCGTTGGAGCTGCGGCGCTGGCCAATGTCGCTGAGTTGCTCGTCTGTCAGCTCGCGCAGCATGCGCGAGCTTTGGCGCCTCTGCATGTGCAGCCAGAACCAGCGAAGCATCATCTGCCATGCTCGCTCCAAGCGAGGCGTATTGGGTAGCCGCGCTTTCACGTCAGAGGATTTCAAAGACCTCATATTCGACACCGCTTGCCGTCCGGCCACCGCTGGCGACCGATACAATGCTGTTGAGCCAGGCATGGGCCGGCGCAGCGGTCTCGAAATACGGCGTTGTGCGTAGATAGTATTCAGATGCATCGACCAACTCTCCGCGTGCCAGGCGTTCGTCGACGGCCTGAGACGCGCGCCTGACGCCGCGATAGGTCATGATGATCAAGCCGCCATCGTCGGCGACGAGGAGCAGCCTGACATCCTGTTGGAATGTGCCGTCCGTCCGGCCGAGAAGCAGATCGGACCCGATGAGCGGCGACACCGTGCCGCTAATGCGCTCGCCCTCGAAGTTTCCGCCCGAGACCGCGAAAATACGTCGGCCGCCCGCCGGCGTGTGCCCAAGATCCATGACGGGGTGAAGCGTCATGAAGAGGGTAAACAAGTGTCTTGATTGCAGCGACATCAAATGCCTCCTAGTTTCGAGGCCGGCATCTACACCAGTGCGCGTTACTCAAAAAACGCGCTCTTCTTGTCGCTGTCGCAAGGAAAACTAATCATGCGGCCCTCCCTGGAATCCCTGCGCATTCTCGAAGTATGCGTTGCGACCGCCAGCTTTGCGCGGGCCGCCGAACGCCTTTTCCTGACGCCTGCGGCCGTTAGCCTGCGTATCCGCTCACTGGAGGCCGAGCTTGGGCAGCCGCTTTTTGTACGCGTTCATGGCCGCGTTGTGCCGACACCTGCCGCCGCCGCGCTGGCAAGCCAGGTTCGGGAATCACTCGCCGGGATAGCGGAGGCGGTCGACCGATTTCAGGCGGCGACGCCTCCTCTAAAGGTCACCGCACCACCCACGTTCGCATCACGCTGGCTCGCGCAGCGTCTACCGCACTATCCTGATTCAGGACCGGCCGGCATCGAGCTGGATGTCTCGACGGATATACGCGATCCCAACGCATTTGACGTCATCATCAGAACGGGTCGCGGTGGGTGGACCGGCCTTGAGGAACACCGGCTCATCCCGGTGGACGTGACGCCAATGCTGGCGCCGTCCCTGCTCGGAACGCATTCGCTTGCAGTTCCGGCGGAACTGGTCGATTTCGAACTCTTGCCGCATCCCGACTGGGAACAATGGTTCATCGTGGCGCACGGCGAAATCCCGTCGGCCATACGGTTCGCCGCAGTCGATTTCCCGACCCATGAACTCAACGCCAATGCCGCATTGGCAGGTGGTGGTGTGGCGCTGCTGTCGCCCACCCTGTTCGGTTCTTTGTTGGCCCAAGGCCTTCTGGTCGCCCCCTTCCGTCACGTGCTGAGCGGTCCCGCCTGGCACTTTGCGCTGATGCGCGCCGACGACCGCCGCATGGCTCCGAGGCATTTCTGCGCCTGGCTGCGGGAGCAGGCCGGCAATCCGCCATGAAGATGGCGAGCGCGGCACAGGCCGCGGTGAGCTTCGCACGTCCGAAACGGCATTTGCGCGCCTGGGCGCCCTCAACAGTGGAGTTGAGTTTCCTGGCC
Source organism: Mesorhizobium sp. P3_A2 (assembly GCF_056403115.1). Classification (NCBI taxonomy): domain Bacteria; kingdom Pseudomonadati; phylum Pseudomonadota; class Alphaproteobacteria; order Hyphomicrobiales; family Phyllobacteriaceae; genus Mesorhizobium; species Mesorhizobium sp. P3_A2. Next base: position 300,026 of record NZ_JBFUGC010000004.1, on the reverse strand, counting down.
GCGGTCGTATGTTCGTTGACCGCGGTGGAGGATAACACGTGACCATTCGACGCAAAGCCACGGAGGCTGGCATTCTGCAGCCATCCGAACTCGAACTGTTGGGGCGTGTATTCCAGCAGCTCAAGCTCGACGGCCAATCGCCGGAAGCACGCGAGGCTCTCGCATCCCGGATTATCGCGAACTATATGGCCGGCGTGGTCGACGAAGCCGAGCTCGTCAGTCTTTCGAGGCAGCCGCTGGGCCGGTAGTTTCCTTCCATCCCGCGTTCCGGAACGGTTTCGGTTCGTCAAATCAGAGGAATAAGGCAGTGCCGACTGACCCACCAATAGAGCGACGGTCGCATATCCGTGACCTTGTTCTGAAGGAAGCGACAATCGACTCCGGCGACGTCAGCATCAGTTGTCTGGTTTGTAACCAGCACGCTCACGGTGCGGAGTTGCGGGTGAAGGCCGACATCGCAATTCCCGACCGTTTCGTGCTTCATGTGCCTGTCGATCGAACCAGTTACCGCGCCGTGGTGCGGTGGAGAAGGAAAGAGCGACTTGGGGTGCAACTCGATTCGGGAAGGCAGACATAGATGGCGGTAGCCACCATCCATGCCTGGATGTAGGGCGCGTAGTTCCGCGTGGCGTGCCGCTCAGAGCGACGCGCGGTGCCCAGGCTGCCGGCTGATGGTTAAGCTGGCCTTGGTTTGATCACGGTGGCAAGTACGATGCCGGCGACGATGAAGGCCGCACCGACCAGGTCGTAATCGTGCAACTTCTCGCCGAGCAGAAGATAGGCGAGCATAGCGACGAACACCGTCTGCAGGTAAAGCAGCATGCTCGCCCGGCTCGCGCCGAGCGTTTCCACGCTTTTGTTGTAGAGATAGTACATCAAGGCGCCGCCGGGACCTGCCAGATAGGCGAGCGCGAGAATGCTGTCGACGTCCATGGCGGAGCGTTCGTCGTTGAACAATTCCCACAAATGGAAGGGCAAGGCGACCAGCGCGCCGGCGCCGAGCAGCAGCACGACCATCGGCAGGAGTTCGATGCCGAATTTGGCACGGCGCAAAAGCACGGTGTACAGGCCCCAGCAGAACGCACTGCCGACGATCCACAGCTCACCAGCGTTGAACTTGAGTTGCAGCAGCGCCGTCAGGTTCCCGTGGGCAACGATGAAAATCATCCCGGCGAGCGCAACCAGCGCGCCAAGCGACTTCCACAGCCCGAGCGGCTCGCCGAGCACGAAACGGGCGAGCACCATCGTCATGACAGGCGACAGCGCCATGATGATACCGGCCGTGGTGGCATCGGTGTGATTGAGGCCATGGTAAATCATACCCTGGCACAGCGTGAGACCGATCGCCCCCACGGCGATGACCTCCGCGGCGCGAGTGCGCAAAAGCCCGATCATCGCGTCGTGATGACGGTGCACAATCGGGAGCAGGATGGCGCAAGCAAGCGTCAGCCGCCAGAAGCAGAGGCCCCAGGGCGGCATTTCAGGCGCCACCCATTTGGCCGCGATATACACACCAGCCGAAAGCAGCCAGCACAGGACGGCGGCCGGATAGCCGGTCAAGGAGGATATGGGCCTGACCTCGGATTGCCCGGCTTGATGCGCTATCGGCATTGCCTGCATGTCATGCCCTCTCCTTCGATGACGTAGGCCCGGCGGGGCAACATAGCCTGCGTCGTTGGGTTGTGCATCCGTTTTGAAAGTATGAGGTCAAAAGGAATCTGCGCTCGGTCAGGTCGGAGGTTCCCGAGCTCGGTTTCACGGTTGAGAGAGCGTGAGGCGGAAAATCTGGAGCCTGCAAACCGCAAAACGCATGTATGCAACTCCGCTAACATTGCACGCTGGTCGAATGGGTCTAATCATGGGTGAGGCAACGGAGGAAATCAGGTGGCGGCCAACCGTAGAAACGAGATCCCATCGTCCGAGCGAGGGCTAGGAGGCATTCTGGCGGCCGGAACTGCCCGTCCGCGCACGGCTCTGCCCAACGTCGCAACTGTCGTCACGACGGTTGCTGCGCTGTATTTCGGTCGCGAGGTTTTTCTCCCGATTGCCATCGCGCTGCTTTTGACCTTTGCGCTGGCGCCGGTTGTTTCCGCACTGAAGCGCCTCGGATTGCCTCGGCTTCCCGCAGTCCTTCTCAGCGTGATTGGGGCATTCGCGGCCCTGGGCCTGTTCAGCTTTATTATGGCGACCCAGGTCAGCGAGCTTGCCCAGAACATTTCAACCTACCAGACAAACATTCTGACCAAGGTGCGTTCTCTCAAGGAAACGGGCGTTGGTGGCGGCATCATTGCCAGGCTAAGCCGCGTGATCGAGCGTGTCGGTCAGGAGATCGATAGACAGGACGTGGCGCCGCCGGCGGCGGACAAGCCCCGGCGCGAGCCTGTTCCCGTCGAGATCATCGCGCGCGAGCGACCACTCGAGGTCCTGCAGAACATCATCGGACCGTTGATCAGCCCGTTGGCATCGGCTGGCCTGATCATCATCGTGGTCATCTTCATGTTGCTCGAGCGCGAGGATCTGCGCGACCGGTTTATCCGCCTGGTCGGTTACGGGGATCTCCATCGCACGACACAGGCATTGCAGGAGGCCGGAAAGCGCGTGGGCCGCTATCTGATCATGCAATTGGTGGTCAACATTGTCTACGCAATACCCATTGCGATCGGGCTTTGGGTGCTCGGCATTCCCAACGCGCTGCTGTGGGGATTGATGGCACTGGCGCTTCGCTTTGTTCCCTATATCGGCCCGGTGATAGGCGCGCTGCTGCCATTGTTCCTCGCCTTGGCCGTGGCACCCGGCTGGTCGCTCGTGCTGTGGACCGCTGCATTGTTCATCGTGATGGAACTGGTAACCGGCAATGTCGTCGAACCGTGGCTCTACGGTTCGCGCACGGGACTTTCCCCTTTGGCCATCATCGTCGCGGCGATCTTCTGGACATGGCTGTGGGGGCCGCTCGGCCTGGTCCTCTCGACGCCGCTCACGGTTTGTCTCGTCGTCCTCGGGCGACACGTTCCGCAGTTCGAATTTCTCGACGTCCTGTTTGGCAACGAGCCCGTCCTCGAACCTCACGCCCGCCTCTATCAGCGGCTTCTGGCCGGCGATCCCGACGAGGCCACTGACCATGCCGAGGAGATCCTCGAGGAGAAGTATCTGATCGACTTCTACGACAAGGTCGCCATTCCTGCTCTCCTGTTGGGCGAGCAGGACCGCATGCGTGGCGTGATGGGTGATCAGCAGCGAAGGCAGGTGGCGGCGAGCGCCCAAATTCTTGTGGCAAATCTTGCCGACGATGCGCACGAGGAAGCAAGCGAGGAAGATGAGCCGACAGCCACCGCGGAAGGGAGCGTGAGCAAGGAACCAGATGGCGTCGAGGAGGAAGAGATCGAACTGCCCGATGGCAAGGACATGTCGGTGCTCTGTGCCGGCGGGCGGGGGGAACTCGACGACGCTGCGGCCGCCATGCTCGCTCAGGTGCTTGAGGTGCAAGGTGCAACAGTGGCGAAGGCAAGTTTCGTCGATATGGAGCCGGCAGGTATTCGTCTTCTCGAACTGGAGACGATAGACACTGTCGTGGTCGGTTTCCTGAACCGGGATTCTATCAAGCATGCTCGCTTTCTGGTTCGCAGACTGAAACGCGCCAAAGCAGGTTTGAGAATCGGAATTGTGTTCTGGTCGGACGCGGAGGAAGGCGATGCCTGGAAAGAAGGGCAAGCTCTGGCCGCCGACATCAGCGCCGATTTCGTGGCCAACGGCATGGTCAACGCTGTCATTGGCGCGCTGTCTCCAGCGCCGGCCGTTCCCCTCAAAGTCGTTTCGAAACGCCGCGATCGACGCCGTCCGGCCTCTCGAAAGCGGGTCCCTGCGCAGGCGACCGCGGCAACTGCCTAGACACGGCGCTAAGTCTCAGGTTGCTGCGCCGGCGCGGATCGCTTTGGGGCTCCGGCTGGTCGACGTTAATGAAATTTATATAATTATATCAAGTATTTGGTGATGATGAATAGGCTGGCGGAGAGAGCGGGATTCGAACCCGCGTTACGGTCTCCCGTAAACACACTTTCCAGGCGTGCGCCTTCAACCACTCGGCCACCTCTCCGTCTTGTGCATTCGCGCCGGCCGGTTGTGCCGCGCGGGTTGGGGAGATGCATCCCTTTGGGAAGTGCGGGGGAGACCCGCGTCACGGGCGCCGCCAACCAGCGGATGCCCTTCCCGGCGCCCGTCAATCAAACAGGCGCGGGGCTCATCTAGTCGATCCGGCGCCGAATGCCAAGCCATAACGGCAGTCTATTCGCTTTGCCGGCCATGCATCGTTCGCGGGATCGTCGGCGCCTCCGTTCCAGAAGCGCTGGGGCGCCGAATGGTGTGCACAGGCAACGCCGTGGGGACGGCCGCGCTTGACTTCGCCCCAGGCCAGTTGTCGAGTGAAGCAGAGGCTTTGCGGGGGGCATTGTCCGACGTGACATCGATTGGCGAAAATTCCGGCAGCGGAACGCCTGCCGGAGGCATCCCAGGCGGGTTGCCGCCCGGGCGTTCGGACCTGTCCTTCATCCCGGTGGTCTGGCTCCTCTTCGTCATGGCGTTGTCGGTCTATGGGCTGGTCTCGGCCTGGTGGCTGGTGGGCAGTTTCGGCCTGCCGGACACGGTCTTCTATTTCGTCCTTGGCGCGCTGGCCTTCGACATCATCACCATCCTGTGGGGGCTCTATCTGCTCGGCCTAGCCTTCGGCCGTTCGGCGAATTTCCCGCGCCATTTCACCTTCTGGCAGATCGCCATCATCGCCTTTCTGCTGGCAAGGCAGGCCTATGTGCTGGCTGTGCCCGAATTCGTCTTCTCCGCCGGGAGCATGGCGATCACTGCCGCCGAAATCGGCATCGGCCTGTTCTGCATCTACCTGCTGCGCCGCGATGCCGGACCTGCGGCCGTCTATACCGCGCGGCAAGCGCAAGCGCCGTCGGCCTTCGCCTCGATTGCCGCAGCCTTGCTCGGCATCATCCTCGGGGCGGCCGTCGGCGCCGTCGCCGGCTTCGCGCTGGGTGCTGCCATCGCCGAAGTCACCGACATCAGCTGTTTCGAAGGCGGTTGCGGCTACTTCGCGATGTTCATCGGCCTTGCCGGGCTGGTGGTCGGCGCGATTGCCGGCGGTATCCTCGGCGTCTGGCTCGTGCATCGGCGCAGCCGAAAGGCGGCGATATAGGCAGACGGGGGGCTTCAAATTCGCGTAGGCCGATTGCGCGCCGGGCCTACGCATTCTATTCCTCGTCTTGACCGGATGGTCCTCGGGAGGAGCTTGAGGACCGGAGGAAGATTTCGATGTTGCGTTTTCTGTTTCGCCTTGCGGCCATGGTCGCACTTTCGGTTGCCGTCATCATGGCGGTGCTCGACGCGACACGCTCGGTGGCGGCCTCCGCGCTGGTCATGACGCCGCTCAATTCGAGCTGGCTGGCGGTGTCGCCCGACACCCGCGCGGCTTTCGAGACCTTCGTGCGCGCCAAGGCTAGCCCGATCATATGGGATGCCGGCATCGCCTGGGTGCTTGCCCAGCCCGGCTTTGCCGTGTTCGCGGTGCTTGCCTTCCTCCTCCATGCGATCGGCTACCGGCGCCGGCGGCGAGGCGGAGAATTCGCCCCAAGCTGACGGGATTGTTCCGGCGGACTTGCGACGACAAGGCGGCAACCGCCCACGGTTGTCACCGCCTTGGGCATGCTTTTCCAAAAGGTCAAAATTCCGCGTGAATTTTGTTTCGGGCCGTGCCAGATTGCCTGGAGCGGGAGGGGAGTACGCTCCTGGCTGATGTCGTATGCCTGCCGGAGAACCGGGCAGGCGGGCGGCGCGTAACGGAAAAAAATAACCGACAGGGTGTGGATCACATGAAACGTATCGTTCTCGGCCTCCTGGCCGCAACCGCAATGGTTCTCCCGGCTGTCGCCGCGGATGTCCAGCCGGCCATCCTCTACGATCTCGGCGGCAAGTTTGACAAATCCTTCAACGAGGCTGCCTATCACGGCGCCGAAAAGTTCAAGACCGAAACCGGCACCGCCTATGTCGAGTTCGAAGTGTCCAACGCCTCACAGCGCGAGCAGGCGCTGCGCCGCTTCGCCGAGGACGGCCGCAATCCGATCGTCATGGCAGGCTTTGCCTGGGAGGATGCGCTGAAGGTGGTCGCGAAGGAATATCCGGACCTCAACTTCGCCATCATCGACGATGCCGTCGACCTGCCCAATGTCCGCTCGCTTGTCTTCAAGGAAAATGAAGGCTCCTATCTCGTCGGCATCATGGCGGCGATGGCTTCGAAGACGAAGAAGGTCTCCTTCATCGGCGGCATGGACATTCCGCTGATCCGCAAGTTCGAATGCGGCTATGTCGGCGGCGCCAAGTCTGCCGGTGCTACCGACGTCATCCAGAACATGACCGGTGACACGCCGGCGGCGTGGAACGATCCGGCCAAGGGCGGCGAGATCGCCAAGACGCAGATCGACCAGGGCTCCGACGTGGTCTATGCCGCGGCCGGCGGCACCGGCGTCGGCGTGCTGCAAGCGGCGGCGGATGCCGGCAAGCTCGGCATCGGCGTCGATTCCAACCAGAACGGCCTGCAGCCCGGCAAGGTGCTGACCTCGATGCTGAAGCGCGTCGACGTGGCCGTCTACACCGCCTTCATGGACGGCAAGAACGGCACCTTCAAAGGCGGCCTGCAAAATCTCGGCCTCAAGGAAGGCGGCGTCGACTACGCCATGGACGACAACAACAAGGCGCTGGTCACCGAAGAGATGAAGGCCGCGGTCGAAAAGGCCAAGGCCGACATCATCGCCGGCAAGATCGAGGTGCATGACTACACCGCCGACAACGCCTGCCCGTATTGATAGGCAAGGACTAAGGTTTGGAACCGCCGGGTGAAGCCCGGCGGTTTTGTTTTGGGGGGTGCAATTGTGATGCCGACCACAATCGAAGCCATGGCTGAGCGCGACGTGGGGGCGGTCGCAAGGCTGCGGCTTGCAGCGTTCTTCGCAGGTAGCGGACGAACTTTGGCGGAAGACGCAACCGGTCTTCGCGAATTGCTGGCCAGCGACGGGTTCGAAGCCGCGTTCGTTGCGCGAGACCAGGGCCTGCCAATCGGCAGTTGTCTGCTGGTCCGCAACGAGATCGATCCGGCGCACGATTTGACGCCATGGCTTGCCGGGCTGATTGTCGACCAAGACCATCGGGGGCGGGGTATCGGCACCTCGCTGGTCAGAGCGGTCGAAGCCCATGCGGCATCGGCGGGCGTTGGCAGGCTCTACCTCTACACCTGGCATGCGCGCCGCTTCTACGAAGCGCTCGGTTGGGTGGAGGTGCAGACCTTCGCGCAGGATGGCGAACCGATGGCTCTGATGTCGCGCGCGCTATAAAGTGCCCAAGAGATAACCCAGCGCAAACACCACGATCAGCGCGATGGCGATGACGGCGCCGCGCCGGCCGCCGAGCGAATGCACACCAACGCCGTAGGGGCGGCGCTCCAGCTTGCTGATCACCGGCGTGGGCTTTGCCTCGTCGTGGCCGACCACACGCATTTGCGGCATTTCGGCGATGCGCTGCGAGATCAGCCGCCAGCGGTCGCTGCCGCCCGACGGCTCAGCACGATCGAAGACATGCATGCGCTCGGCCAGCCGCATCACCGTGTCGCGGAAGACGGGGTCGATCTCGAGGTCGCGCTCGGCGCGCTCCCGCTCGCGGTCGTTCATCAGGCCAAGCACATAGTCGCCGGCACGGGCTACGCGATCGCTTTCACTGGCCATCGGCTTCTCCTTGCTACCAGTGCGGCGGTTTGATCACCGGCACATCCGGCGCCGACTGTTCCTCCAGCGCCATGAAGCGCTCGGTCAGGGCATCCAGCTTGCGCTGCATGCGTTCGATCACCTGCCACTGCTCGGCGATCTGGCCCGACAGTTCCTCGATGGTCTTTTCCTGCTCGGTGGCGCGGATTTCCAGCGTCGTCAGCCGGTCGGCAGGCATGATCATTCGAATTCCCCAGGTCTCGGCGCACGCAGTTACAAAGTGATGCGACTATTGAGCTTTGTATATTAGTGAATGTGAAGGTCTCCGGCCACGTTCGAAATTGACAATCGCACCGGGATTTGTCGAGAGTGGTCGCTGCGCCGCCAATTGGCACAGACGGGGCATCATGCTAGGCGTTTTGACCAAGCGATAAAAAAATAAGAGTGGGACAGGCTGCATGGCGCAAGCCGCAATCGAACTGATCGGCATCAACAAGAGTTTTGGCGCCGTGCGCGCCAATCGCGACATCAACCTGGAGATCGCGCGCGGCACCATCCACGGCATTGTCGGCGAGAACGGCGCCGGCAAGTCGACGCTGATGTCGATCCTCTACGGCTTCTACCAGGCCGACAGCGGCGAGATCCGCGTCGGCGGCAAGCCGGCGTCGATCAAGACCTCCAATGACGCCATCGCGCTCGGCATCGGCATGGTGCACCAGCACTTCATGCTGGTCGACAATTTCACCGTGCTGGAAAACATCATCCTCGGCGCCGAAAGCGATGCACTGCTGAAAAAGAGCATCGCCAAGGCGCGCTCCGAACTGGAGCGCCTGGAACGCGAATACGGGCTGGAAGTCGATCCCGACGCCATCATCGAGGAATTGCCGGTCGGCCTGCAGCAACGCGTCGAAATCCTGAAAGCGCTTTATCGCGGCGCCGAAATCCTGATCCTCGACGAGCCGACGGGGGTGCTGACGCCGGCCGAGGCCGACCACCTCTTCCGCATCCTCAAGCAATTGAAGGAGCAGGGAAAAACGGTGGTGCTGATCACCCACAAGCTGCGCGAGATCATGGCCATCACCGACAATGTCTCGGTGATGCGCCAGGGCACGATGGTGGCGACGCGCGAAACAGCCAAGACGACGGTGGGGGAACTGGCCGAGCTGATGGTCGGGCGGCGCGTGCTGCTGCGGGTCGAAAAGGGCGAGGCGGAAGCTGGCGCCGTCAAGCTCGCGGTCAAGAACCTGACGGTGAAGGATTCCCGTGGCGTCACCATGGTCGACGACATCTCCTTCGATATCCGCGCCGGCGAAATCGTCGGCATTGCCGGCGTCGCCGGCAACGGCCAGTCCGAACTGCTGGAGGCGATTTCCGGCATCAGGCGCGCGGTTTCCGGCTCGGTCATGCTCGACGGCAAGCCGATCGATTTGACCGGAGCGGCCGACCCCGGCGAGCTGCGCGACCGCGGGCTCGCCCATGTGCCGGAGGACCGCCACCACGTCGGCCTGGTGCTGGCCTTCGAGGAGAACGAGAATTCGATCCTCGGCTATCATGACGACCCGCGCTATCTCAAAGGGCCGTTCCTCAACATCGATGCGATCATGGCCGACGCCAAGGACAAGATCGAGAAATACGACATTCGTCCCGGCAATCCGCGCCTGAAGACGGCGAATTTCTCCGGCGGCAACCAGCAGAAGATCGTGCTGGCGCGGGAAATGGAACAAGACCCTGGTGTTCTCATCGTCGGTCAGCCGACGCGCGGGGTCGATGTCGGCGCCATCGAATTCATCCACAAGCGGCTGATCGCCATGCGCGACCAGGGCAAGGCAGTGCTGGTGGTGTCGGTGGAACTCGACGAGATCCGTTCGCTGTCCGACCGCATCCTGGTGATGTTTGCCGGCCGCATCGTCGGCGAACGCGGCCCCGAGGCGACCGAAGGCGAGCTTGGCCTGCTGATGGCGGGTGTCGAGCGCCAGGAGGCTGCAGAATGAGCACGCCTTACGCCAAATTGCCGGCTTGGGCCGATTATGGGCTGATTCCGCTGATCAACCTGTCTGTCGCCTTCATCGTTGCCGGTTTCGTCGTCATGCTTGTGGGCGAGAACCCGTTCCGCGCCGCCGTCATCCTGGTCGAAGGCGCCTTCGGTAAGGGAACCGGCATCGCCTTCACGCTGTTCTACGCCACCACCTTCATCTTCACCGGCCTGTCGGTGGCGGTGGCCGCGCATTGCGGCCTGTTCAACATCGGCACCGAGGGCCAGGCCTATATTGCCGGCCTCGGGGTGGGCGTGGTCTGTCTCGCCTTTGACAGCGTGCTGCCGTGGTGGCTGACCTTCCCGCTGGCGATCGTCGCCGGGGCCGCCGTCGGCGCGCTGTGGGCGCTGATCCCGGCCTATCTGCAGGCCAAGCGCGGTTCGCACATCGTCATCACCACCATCATGTTCAACTTCATCGCCGCCTCGATCATGGTCTATCTCCTGGTCGGACCGTTGAAGCCGGCTGCCTCGCAGGCGCCGCAGACGCGCAACTTCCTCGCTGGCGCCGAGCTGCCCAAGCTCAACTGGATCATCGAATTGTTCGGCGCCAAGATCCGCTCGGCGCCCTTCAACATCTGCTTCCTGCTGGCGCTGGTGATGGCCTTCCTGGTCTGGCTGCTGATCTGGCGCACCAAGCTCGGTTATGAGATGCGTACCTATGGGCATAGCCCGAAAGCGGCGCGTTATGCCGGCATTTCGGAGACGCGTATCATCCTCATCGCGATGATGATCTCGGGCGCGCTGGCCGGCATGATGACGCTGAACCCGGTGATGGGCGACCAGCACAATGTGGCGATCGATTTCGTCTCCGGCGCCGGCTTCGTCGGCATCGCCGTGGCGCTGATGGGTCGTCTGCATCCGGTCGGCATCGTGCTGGCGGCGATCCTGTTCGGCATGCTCTACCAGGGCGGCGCCGAACTTGCCTTCGAGATGCCGGCAATTTCCCGCGACATGATCGTCATCATCCAGGGCCTCGTCATCCTGTTTGCCGGTGCGCTGGAGCACATGTTCCGGCCCTATGTCCAGGCGCTGTTCGCTTCGTTCAGTCCAAGGTCGGTCGGCATTGAAGCGGTCAAAGGGAAGGGCGCCTGAGATGGATGTGTTCATCGCCATCGTACAGATCCTCGACTCGACCATACGCCTGTCGGTGCCGCTGCTGCTTGCTTGCCTCGCCGGCCTCTATTCCGAACGCGCTGGCGTCTTTGACATCGGGCTGGAAGGCAAGATGCTGGTCGGCGCCTTCGCCGGTGCGGCTGCAGCTTCGGTCTTCCATTCGGCGTTCCTCGGTCTTGGCATGGCGATCGTGATGTCGGTCGCCTTTGCCCTGGTGCACGGCTTCGCCTCGATCACCCACCGCGGCAACCAGATCGTCTCCGGTGTGGCAATCAACTTCGTCGCCGCCGGCTCGACCATCATTCTGGGCCAGGCCTGGTTCCAGCAGGGCGGGCGAACGCCGGCGCTGCAGCCGGGCGAGCGTTTTGAGGCCATCACTCTGCCTGGCGCGGCCGCCATCCACGATGTGCCGATCATCGGACCGATCTATTCCGAGCTTCTGTCCGGGCACTCGATCCTGGTCTATCTCGCTTTCGCCATGGTGCCGTTCACCTGGTGGGTGCTGTTTCGCACCCGCTTTGGCCTGAGGCTGCGCGCCGTCGGCGAGAACCCGGCCGCCGTCGACACCGCCGGCATCTCGGTCGCCTGGCTGCGCTACCGGGCGCTGATCTGCACCGGCATACTCACTGGCATTGCCGGCGCCTATCTGTCGATGGTGCAGAATGGCGGCTTCGTGAAGGATATGACCGCGGGCAAGGGCTACATCGCGCTGGCGGCGCTGATCTTTGCCAAATGGAGGCCGGTCAACGCCATGTTCGCCTGCCTTTTGTTCGGCTTCCTCGACGCGGCGGCGATCCGTCTGCAGGGCTCGCCGCTGCCGCTCATCGGCAAAGTGCCGGTACAGTTCATGCAGGCGCTGCCCTATGTGCTGACCGTCATCCTACTTGCCGGCTTCATCGGCAAGGCGATCCCGCCACGCGCCGGCGGCGTGCCCTATGTCAAGGAACGTTGATCCGGGCAGGCTAGTCTGGGACCGCTGAGCCGAACCTACGGCTCAGTGCTCGAAAGGCGCGAGGAAAACGCAAAGCGCCGGGTTTTGACCATGATCGTCGGAGAGAACACCTGAATGTCGCATGATCTGTTCGAAGCCGCGCAGGAGGCCATGGCCAAGGCCTACGCGCCCTATTCGAAATTTCCGGTGGGTGCGGCGTTGCGCACCGAGGATGGCCGTGTCTTCACCGGCGCCAACATCGAGGTTGCGTCCTATCCGGAAGGCTGGTGCGCCGAGACCACCGCGCTCGGCCACTACATCATGGGCGGCGGCGGCAAGATCGTGGAGATCGCCGTCATCGCTTCGCGCATGGCGAAGTGCACGCCCTGTGGCGGCTGCCGGCAGAGGCTGGCGGAGTTCTGCCGGCCTGACACCAAACTCTACCTCTGCGACAATGGCGGCGTGGTCGAGACCGTGACCATGGGCGACATGCTGCCCTACGGGTTCCGCGGCGACATTTTGAAGTGAGAGTGCTGACATGAAGGAAGCTCTGGACCACCTCGTCGAAAGGCTGGACGGGCTGGCGCCGACGACGGCGATGGTGCTCGGCTCGGGTCTCGGCGGGCTTGTCGACCAGGTCGAAAATGCCGTGCGCGTTTCCTATGCCGATTTGCCAGGTTTCCCCCGCAGCGGCGTTACCGGCCATGCCGGCGAGGTGGTGGCGGGGCTGTTTGCCGGCTCGCCGGTGCTGATGCTGTCGGGCCGCGCCCACTATTACGAGCACGGCGTTGCCGCGGCGATGCGGCCGGCGCTGGAGGTGCTCGCCGGCATCGGCATCACCAAACTGATCCTGACCAATGCCGCCGGCTCCGTCGATCCCGACATGCCGCCGGGATCGGTGATGCTGATCACCGACCATATCAATTTCTCCGGCTCCAACCCGCTGATCGGCGAGCCGAGCGACCGCCGCTTCGTCGGCCTGACCGAAGCCTATGACGCCGGCCTGCGTGCGGCGATCGAACGGGCGGCGAAGGCCACCGGGACCAGGCTGCATCAGGGCGTCTATATGTGGTTTTCCGGCCCGTGCTTCGAGACGCCGGCCGAAATCCGCATGGCGCGCATCATGGGCGCCAATGCGGTGGGCATGTCGACCGTGCCGGAGGTCATCCTCGCCCGCTTCCTCGGCTTGCGCGTTGCCGCCTGTTCGGTGATTACCAACCTTGCCGCCGGGATGACCGGGGCGGAGCTGTCGCACCAGGAGACCAAGGACATGGCGCCGGTCGGCGGCGCGCGGCTGGCGACGATCCTTGCGCATGTGTTCCAGGACGGGTTGCCGGAGCCGAAGGGCGACGACGCCTGATGCTTCCGCAGGAAATCATCCGCCGCAAGCGCGACGGCCAGAAACTGTCGGCGCAGGAGATAGCGGCCTTCGTCGCCGGCGTGACCTCGGGCAGCGTTTCGGACGGCCAGGTCGGCGCCTTCGCCATGGCGGTGTTCTTCAACGGCATGAGCCGCGACGAGGCGGTGGCGCTGACGCTGGCGATGCGCGATTCCGGCGACGTGCTCGACTGGTCGGACCTGCCGGGACCCGTCACCGACAAGCATTCGACCGGCGGCGTCGGCGACAATGTCTCGCTGATGCTGGCGCCGATCGTCGCCGCCTGCGGCGCCTATGTGCCGATGATCTCGGGTCGGGGGCTTGGCCATACCGGCGGCACGCTGGACAAGATGGATGCCATCCCCGGCTATATCAGCCAGCCGGACATCGCGCGCTTTCGCAAGACGGTGCTCGAGACCGGCTGTGCCATCATCGGCCAGACCTCTGACCTCGCGCCTGCCGACCGCCGCCTCTATGCTATCCGCGACGTGACCGGAACGGTGGAATCCGTGCCGCTGATCACCGCTTCGATCCTCTCGAAGAAGCTGGCGGCCGGCCTGCAATCGCTGGTGCTCGACGTCAAGGTCGGCAACGGCGCCTTCATGGAGAAGTCGCGCGATGCGACAGCACTGGCCAACAGTCTGGTCGAGGTCGCCAACGGCGCCGGCCTGAAGGCCTCGGCGCTGGTCACCGGCATGAACGAGCCGCTGGCGTCGGCAGCCGGCAATGCGGTCGAGGTGCGCAACGCCGTCGACTTCCTGACCGGGCGGTTCCGCGACAAGCGGCTGGAGGATGTAACGCTGGCGCTGGCCGCCGAGATGCTGCAGTCGACGGGACTGGTGTCATCCCAGCAAGATGGTCTCAGGCGCGCCGCCGAAACGCTGGCCGGCGGCCGCGCGGCGGCCATTTTCGCGCGCATGGTGGCCGCCCTTGGCGGCCCCCCCGATTTCGTCGAGAAGCCGGAGAAATACCTGCCCAAAGCGGCGTTGGAGTTTACGATCAAGGCAACCGAAAACGGCTTTGTCACGGGGATTGCCACCCGCGACATCGGCCTTGCCGTGGTCGGGCTCGGCGGCGGGCGGACGCGGCCGGACGACAGGATCGATCATGCGGTCGGTATCACCAGGCTGCTGCCGATCGGCGCCGAGGTGCGATCCGGCGATGCGTTGGCACTGGTCCATGCCCGCACGGAAGCGGAAGCCGAGGCAGCCGCGGCCGCCGTGCTTTCGGCCTACACGATCGGGGCTTCGAAGCCGGCCGCCGACAAGACCGTCATCCGCCGGGTGCTGGCGCGCGGTTAGTGGAAAGCGCTACTGCACGAGCAGCAAGGTGCCGTTTTCGACCTGGTATTTTGCCAGCCGCTGTAAAAAGCTCATGCCGATCAGGTTGGTGTGCAGCGCCCTGTCGTCGAGCACCACCGCCTGGATGTTGTCGACGCTGATCTTGCCGATCTGCAGGCGGTCGATGTTGACCACGGCTGCCCTGATCGCGCCGTTGGCGGTGTTGACCTGATGGCTGAAATCCGACGGGTTGAGCGAGATGCCGATGCGGCGCGCCGTCGAGGTGTTGATGGCGACCAAAGTGGCGCCGGTGTCGATCATGCCGTCGATCTGGCGGCCGTTGAGCTTGAAGGCGGAGGTGAAATGGCCGCGCTCGTCAGCCGCCACAGCTACCTTGCGGCCGGTGGGCAGCGGTGCGGCCGGCTTGTCGGGAACCGAGGCGAGGTTCAACTCGGGCTTCGGTTCGGTCACCGGCTTGCTGGCGACGGTCGACTTCAGCAGGCCGTCGAGGATCTGCGGGTTCGACTGGTAGACGATCGGGATCGACGCCGATGTTCCGGCGAAAACGCCCAGAATGAGAAGCTTGCGCAGCATGAATGGACCTTCGTGAAGGGCCATTCTTGTCCGCATATGGTGTTTGCCGCTTTAATGCCGGCCCGAAACCGAGGCTTTGCGTAAACGGGTGGTAAACGAGGCAGTGTCAGCAGGCTTTGTCAGCCGACGTCATTTGGTCCCGTACATGCGGTCGCCAGCATCGCCGAGGCCGGGCATGATGTAGCCCTTCTCGTTGAGCTGGCGGTCGATTGAGGCGGTGAACACCGGAACATCCGGATGCGCCTTGGTGAAGCGCTCGATGCCCTCTGGTGCCGCCAGCAGGCAGAGGAAGCGGATGTTGGTGGCGCCGCGCCCCTTCAGCTTGTCGATGGCCGCGATCGCCGAATTGGCGGTGGCCAGCATCGGATCGACGACGATCACCAGCCGGTCGGCGAGATCGCTCGGCGCCTTGAAGAAATACTCCACCGCCTCCAGCGTCTCGTGGTCGCGGTACAGCCCGATATGGGCGACACGCGCCGCCGGCACCAGGTCGAGCAGGCCTTCAAGTAGGCCGTTGCCGGCGCGCAGCACCGAGGCGAAGACCAGCTTCTTGCCCTCCAGCGTCGGCGCCTCCATTGTCTCGATCGGCGTCTCGATGGTGGTCGTCGTCAGTTCGAGGTTGCGGGTGACCTCATAGCCGAGCAGCAGCGAGATCTCGCGCAGCAGCCGCCGGAAGCCGGCTGTCGACGTCTCCTTCTTGCGCATGATGGTCAGCTTGTGCTGGACAAGCGGGTGGTCGACGACGGTGACGCCCTGCATGGGTTGCTCCTGAAATTTCGCTGCTTGCAACAACCCTAGCGACAATGCGCCGGCCAAGGAACCGCCTGGCGGCGCCGGCCACAGTTTTGTCGCGGACAAATCAGCGCGCGGCGCCGTTGAGGCGGGCGAGAAGTGCTGCCTTCGTCTTCCTGTCGACGAAAGCAGCCTCGATCGCCGTTTTGGTGACGGCAGTCAGCGCCTTTTCGTTCATGGCGAAATGCTCGGCGGCGATGTCATATTCGCGCTTCAGCGAGGTCCAGAAATAGGGCGGGTCGTCGGAGTTGAGCGTCACCTTGCAGCCGGCTGCCTGCAAAGCGGGGAAGGGGTGGTCGGCGAAACTGTCGTAGACCTTGAGCGCGATGTTGGAGCCAGGGCAGCATTCCAGCACCACGCCTTCGTCGGCGATGCGCCTGACAAGGTCGGGGTTTTCGATGGCGCGCACGCCGTGGCCGATGCGCGACGGGCGGATGTGGTCGAGGGCTGCCTGCACCGTCTCCCAGCCGGTCAGTTCGCCGGCGTGGATGGTGATGCCGAGGCCGGCTTCGCGGGCGATCTCGAAGGCACGGACATAATCCTCCATCTCGCCGATACGCTCGTCGCCGGCGACGCCGAAGCCGGTGACCAGCGGGTTGCCGCAACGCGTGGCGAAGCGCGCAGCCTGCTCGATCGATTCGACGCCGACATGGCGCACGCCGGTGACGATCATGCGGCCCTCTATGCCGGTCTTGGCTTTGGCGCGCAGCATGCCTTCGCCGAGCGCGTCGGTGTAGGCCTTGGGTGACAGGCCGGCCCTGACGGCATGATCGGGCGAGGTGAAGACTTCGGAATAGATGGCGCCGTCGCGGGCAAGGCTGGTCAGATAATGGTCGGCGAGGCGGGCATAATCCTCCTCGGTGCGGAACAGATCGGAGGAAAAATCGTAAGCCGCGAGGAAGGAGGTGAAATCGTGCCAGACGAAGGAACCGTTCTGGATATAGGGCGAGGTGTCCTTGCCGTATTTCTGCGCCTGGCGAATGACGAGTTCGGGCGCCGCTGCCCCTTCAATATGGCAGTGCAATTCTGCTTTCAAAGGCATTCAAATATCCCGTCGGTCAGTCCAGGTCTTGAAAACCCGCCACCTGGAAGCGCGGCTGAACACCGCGCCTTAAACAATAGCGCCCGCACCATCGATCGGCTATGGTCCCGCCGGTTTTATGGCGGATCAAAATAATGTCAGTTGAGAGAACCACGGCCGCGGGCGGCATGGAAACCTCCTATGGTTTCAAGAGCGTAGGGCCAGGCGACAAGCAGCCTCTGGTCAACGAGGTTTTCCACAAGGTGGCGAACCGCTACGACCTGATGAACGACCTGATGTCGGCCGGACTGCACCGGCTGTGGAAGGACGCCATGGTGACATGGCTCAATCCGCCGAAACGTCCGGGCTGGAAAGTACTCGACGTGGCCGGCGGCACCGGCGACATCGCCTTCCGCATCGTTGACGCCAGCCACGGCAATGCGCATGCCACGGTGCTCGACATCAATGGCTCGATGCTCAGCGTCGGCCGCGACCGGGCTGAGAAGAAGGGGCTCTCCGGAAGCACCGATTTCGTCGAGGCCAATGCCGAAGAACTGCCTTTTGCAGATAGCACGTTCAACGCCTACACCATCGCTTTCGGCATCCGCAACGTGCCGCGCATCGATGTCGCGCTCAGCGAGGCATTCCGCGTGCTGAAGCCCGGCGGGCGGTTCTTGTGCCTGGAGTTTTCCGAGGTCGAGATGCCGCTGCTCGACAAGGTCTACGAAGCGTGGTCGTTCAACGCCATTCCGCAGATCGGCAAGATGGTGACCGGCGACGGCGAGCCCTATTCCTATCTGGTCGAATCGATCCGCAAATTTCCCAACCAGCAGAACTTTGCTTCGATGATCGCCCGGGCCGGCTTCGAGCGGGTATCGTTCCGCAACTATTCCGGCGGCATTGCCGCGCTGCATTCGGGCTGGAAGCTTTGAGGCAGGACAGTTTGCAGCAGGCCAATTTGCAGCAGGTTTGGGCATGAGCAGCGTCGGCGCCGCCTTTCGGCTCGCACGGGCCGGCTGGGTGCTGGTCCGCGAGGGCGTGATCGCAGCACTTCCGGGCGACGAGCTCAGCGGCCTGCCGAAATTCGGCTGGCGCATGGCGCGGCTGTTCACCCGTCGCCGCGCGCTTGCCTATGAGCGCAGCGACCGGCTGGCCAAGGCGGTGGTCCGGCTTGGGCCCTCCTACGTCAAGCTAGGTCAGTTCCTGGCGACGCGGCCCGATGTCGTCGGCAACGACATGGCGCTCGACCTCGCCATGCTGCAGGACAAGATGCACACCTTCCCGCAAGCGGAAGCTGTGGCGGCGATAGAGGGCTCGCTCGGGCGCAAGATCGGCGAGCTCTATACCGAGTTCGGCGATCCGGTCGCGGCGGCCTCCATTGCCCAGGTTCATCCTGCGCAAGCCATCCATGATGGTGTCGATACCAAGGTGGCGGTGAAGGTGATCCGGCCTGGCGTGCGCCGCCGCTTCTTCCAAGACCTCGAAAGCTATTTCCTCGCCGCCCGTCTGCAGGAGAAATACATCCCGTCATCGCGCCGGCTGCGGCCGGTCGAGGTGACCGAGACGCTGGCGCAGACCACCAAGATCGAAATGGATCTGAGGCTCGAGGCGGCCGCGCTTTCGGAGCTCGGCGAAAACACCAAGGACGATCCGGGGTTTCGCGTGCCGTCGGTCGATTGGGAGCGCACCGGCCGCGACGTGCTGACCATGGAGTGGGTCGACGGCGTCAAAATGAACGACGTGGCTGGTCTCGTGGCGGTCGGTCACGATCTCAAGGCGATCGCCACCAACCTGATCCAATCGTTCCTGCGCCACACGCTGCGCGACGGCTTCTTCCATGCCGACATGCATCCGGGCAATCTGTTCGTCGAGGCGAACGGCGATATCGTCGCCGTCGATCTCGGCATTGCCGGACGGCTCGGCAAGAAGGAGCGCCGCTTCCTCGCCGAAATCCTCTACGGCTTCATCACCCGCGACTATCTGCGCGTGGCCGAAGTCCATTTCGAGGCCGGCTATGTGCCGCGCCAGCACAATGTCGCGGCCTTCGCTCAGGCGATCCGCGCCATTGGCGAGCCGATCCATGGCCAGCCGGCCGAGACCATCTCGATGGCCAAGCTTTTGACGCTGCTCTTCGAGGTGACGGAACTGTTCGACATGGCGACGCGACCCGAATTGATCCTGCTGCAGAAGACCATGGTCGTGGTCGAAGGCGTCGCCCGCACGCTCGATCCGGCCTTCAACATGTGGAAGACGTCCGAGCCGGTGGTCGGCCAGTGGATTGCCGGCAATCTTGGCCCGAGCGGACTTTTGATGGATGCGCGCGACAGCGCCAAGGCGCTGCTGGCGCTGGCCCGCCAGGCGCCCGACCTTGCCGCCCGCACCGAGCGGCTGTCGCGCGAGATCGATTTGATGGCCGAGCACGGGCTGCGTTTCGACGAGGCGACATCGCGCGCCATCGGCAAGGCCGAAGCCCGCTACACACGCTCAGGCCGGCTGGCGCTGTGGGTGATCGCGCTGACGCTGGTTTATATTGCCTGGAAGCTGCTCTAGCCGTCTGCCGGGAACGGCTTGTCTCAAAATGATTGCATTGCTATCGTTGCATCCGGGGATTTCGAGCAGAGTGCAATCATATGGCCAGCATCACCATTCGCAACCTTGACGATGAGGTCAAGGATCTGCTGCGCCGGCTTGCGGCGGAGAACGATCGCTCGATGGAAGAGCAGGCGCGGGTGATGATCCGCGCCGCGGTCGAGGGCCAACTTGCCCCCTCTGGCCGCATCGATCGGATCGAACAGACGCTGCGCGAACTGGCTGTTGCACGCAGCCCGGCGACGCCGGTCGCTGCTGCGGCCAGCAAGGTCGTGTCGCGTGGCAGCCTCTCCGGCAAGCGCATCCTGCTGATCATCGGCGGCGGCATTGCCGCCTACAAGGCGCTCGACCTGATCCGCCGGCTGCGCGAGCGCGGTGCTGCGGTGCGCGTGGTGATGACGGCGGCAGCGCAGGAGTTCGTCACCACGCTGTCGGTCGGTGCGCTTTCAGCCGACCATGTCTTTACCGACCTGTTCGACCGCAATGATGAACACGATGTCGGCCATATCAGGCTGTCGCGCGAGGCCGATCTTCTGGTGGTGGCGCCGGCCACCGCCGACCTGATGGCCAAGCTCGCCAACGGCCACGCCAACGACCTCGCCTCCACCGTGCTGCTCGCCACCGACAAGAAAGTTTTGCTGGCGCCGGCGATGAACCCGAAAATGTGGTCGCATACCGCGACGCGCCGTAATCGGGGGACGTTGGCCAAGGACGGCATCGCCTTTGTCGGTCCGGCCAAGGGCGAGATGGCCGAAAGCAACGAGGCCGGCGAAGGCCGCATGGCCGAGCCGTTGGAGATTGTCGCCGCGATCGAAGCGATGCTCGACACCAGGCCGAAGCCGCTCGCCGGCCGCAGGATCATCGTCACCTCGGGCCCGACGCATGAGCCGATCGACCCGGTGCGCTACATCGCCAACCGCTCGTCGGGCAAGCAGGGTCATGCGATCGCGGCAGCGCTGGCGACGCTCGGCGCCGATGTCCAACTGGTCTCCGGCCCTGTGAGCATTGCCGATCCGGCCGGCGTTGCGACGACGCATGTCGAGACCGCAAGCGAGATGAAGGCCGCCGTCGAGAGCCTACTGCCGGCGGACGCCGCTGTGTTCGTCGCTGCCGTTGCCGACTGGCGCACCGCCAATTCCGCCGGCGAGAAGATCAAGAAAGTGGCGGGCGAAGGGCCGCCGGCACTGCAGATGGTCGAAAACCCCGATATTCTGGCCGGCGTCGGTCATCACCAGAAGCGGCCGGGGCTGGTCGTCGGCTTCGCCGCCGAGACGCAGGACCTGATCGCCAACGCCGAGGCCAAGCTAAAGAAGAAGGGCGCCGATCTTATCGTCGCCAATGACGTCTCGCATGAAAGCGGCGTCGGCCCCACCGGCGTCATGGGCGGCGACCGCAACAAGGTGCGCATCGTCTCGAAGTCAGGCGTCGAGGAATGGCCGGAAATGGGCAAGGACGAGGTGGCGGCGCGGCTCGCCGCGCTCATCGCCGAGCGGCTAAAGACCATCGTGGTCTGATCGTCAGCCTTCTTCGAAGAGTTCTATGCAGTTTCCGGAAGGATCATGGATAACCAGTTGCGACCCGCCGGGGCCGCTCCGCAGCGGCACCCGTATTTTGCAGCCGGCAGCTTCGATCCCTGGCAAGCGGGATTTCAAATCCTCGACGAGCAGGACAATACGGTTCCAGCCTCCGGGCGAAGGGATCTCGCCGTCGGCGGTCGGTTGCGCGGCCGATGAGCTAGGACCGGCAAGCCACAGCGTCAGCGATCCGCGCCTGACGATGGCCATTGCTGGCCCATATTGTGCGATTACCTCGAATTCCAGGGTATCTCTGTAAAAAGCAATCGCTTCCGGAACATCATGGACAAAGTAACGTACGGCGGACATAGCGCATCCTCGCTGCGTTTTTTCGCACACTAGCCAATCCGCCAGGCGAGCGGCAGTATCAAAGTGGTGAAAAACCGTCGCGGCGCGGCTCGCCGCGCTCAGGACCTCACTCGGCGGCGATGCCCGCAACGCTGGTGTTCGCGGCAAGCCCGGCTTCAATCGACTCGGCGATGATGCGCAAGCCGAGATCCAGTTCCTGTTCGGAGATGGTCAGCGGCGGGGCGATGCGGAAGACGCCGCCCATGCCCGGGAGCTTGACGATGTTCATGCTGAGCCCGCGCCGGAACGCCTCCGTCGCGATCGTGGCGCCGAGCTGGTGGTCCGGCTCCTTGCCTTGACGATCTCGACGCCAAGCAGGAGGCCGCGCCCGCGCACGTCGCCGACGCATTCATAGCGCTGCTTGAGCCGCGACAACCCGTCGAACAAACGCGCGCCCATACTCCGTGCCCTGTCGACCAGCCGCTCCTCCTCCACCACATCGAGCACGGCGAGGCCGACGGCCGCCGGCAGCGGGTCGGAGACGTGCGTGGTGTAGAACAGGAAGCCTTTCTCGTGCGCGGCGTCTTCGATTTCGGCCGTCGTCATCACGGCTGACAGAGGCAGGCCGGCGCCGATGGTCTTGGACAGCGTGAGGATGTCAGGGGTGACGCCGTCCCGCTGGAAGGCGAACATGTCGCCTGTGCGGCCAATGCCGGTCTGCGCCTCGTCCAGAATCAGCAGCATGCCGCGCTCGCGACACTTCTGCTGCAGCGCCGCCAGATATCCCGGCGGCAGTTCCAGTATGCCGCCGCTCGACAGAATCGGCTCGGCGACGAACGCCGCCAGGCTCCCCGTCGACTGGCTGTCGACAAGGTCGAAGGCATCGTCGAGTTCGGTGCGCCAGTCGAGCGAGCCGTCGGCGTGCTTGAAGCGCGGCCGAAAACTGTTGTGAGCGGGGATAGCGAGTGATCCGACCGTGGCGGGACCGTAGCCCTTGCGGCCGGCGCTGTAGGTCGCCGATGCCGCGGCCCCGGTCATGCCGTGCCAGCTCTTGGAGAAGGCAACGACCTCGTGCTTGCCTGTCACCAGCTTGGCCATGCGGATCGCGGCTTCATTCGATTCCGCACCCGTCGAAAGCAGCATGACCCGGTCGAGTCCTGGCGCCAGTGCCGCAAGGCGTTCGGCAAGCTCGACCACCGGTCGCGACAGCATGCCGCTGAAGAGATGCGCGACCTCCGCGATTTGGCGGGTCACCGTCGACACGATCCTGGGATGAGAATGCCCGAGCAGCGCGCTCATCTGGCCGGAGGTGAAGTCGAGGATCGGCCTGTCGTCGGCATCGTAGACGAAGGAGCCGGCGGCTCGCTCGATGATGGCGGGTTCGAAGCTGCCGCCATAGCGTATCAAATGCTTCTGCGCCGCAGCCCAGAATTCCCGATCCGCATTTTTCGACATGCCGCAGCTCCATAAAACCGTTGAGGAGGAAAAAATAGCCGATGGCGCGGGTGCAGTAAAATTGATATTAGTCGGATTCCGATATCAATGGAATTGATATGCAGGTTCCACTCGATCTCAAGCTGCTGACGACCTTTGTGCGTGCGGCGCATTCGGGAACGCTGAGTGCGGTGGCCATACAGGTTGGGCGCACGCAGTCGGCCGTGACCATGCAGATACAACGGCTCGAGGAGGCGCTGGGCCAAAACCTGTTTCATCGCAGCGGCAGCACCGGCAGCGGCGAGCGCTTTCTCGCCTATGCCGAGCGCATTCTCAAAATCCATGATGAAGCGATCTCGGCGCTGTCCGACAAGGGCCTGCACGGCTCGATCATTTTCGGCAGCCCCGAGGATTATCTGAGCGCCTTCTTTCCCGCCCTCTTGAAGAGTTTCGGCACGATGTATCCCGATGTCGAGATCAAGGTGGTCTCAGCGCCGACCGTCGAATTGCGGACGCTGCTCAACGCACGCCAGATCGACCTGGCGCTGGTTTCGAATGCGCATGATGCACAAGGCGTCGTGCGCACGGAACGGCTGGTCTGGGTCGGCAGCAAGCCGACCTTGGATCTCTATGAATTCGGCGACACCGTGCCGCTGGCGCTGTCGGCGTCGAACGCTGTCGACCACAGAGCGGCGTGCGAGGCCATGGCCCGCGCCGGGCTGCGCTACAAAATCGCCTATGCCAGCAACAGCCTTGCGGGGTTGATCGCGGTGGCGCGGTCGGGTCTCGCGATCAGCGTGATGGCGCAGGAGGCGGTGCCATCTGACCTGCATATTCTGCCGCTGCCTCCACTGCCGCGCCTTGGCATTCTCATCGCCTTTGCCGACACCGAGCGGTCGCCTGCGGTGGAGGCGTTTGCCAATCACATCCGCAGCGTTCTTCCGTCTCTTTGAGCGCTGGCCGGCCGGAGGCGACCGGCCAGTTTTCCGGCCGTGGCCTCAGCCTGTCGCCAATTGCGGCCGGCTTGCCGTCAAAGCCATCCTCAACGCCGCCAGGCAGCCGATAATGCCGAGCGGCACGAAGGCGAGGAACAGCCAGCCGGCGACGCTGGCCGCGGCGTCGCGGTTGAGCCCCGCGGAGAAGCCGCTGGCATTGGCGATGATGCCGGCGACAGCAGCACCGACGGCGTAGCCGATGCGCTGCATGGTCGGCACGGCGGCCGAGGCAATCGTCTGCTCGCCATCGCGAGCCGAGGCGACGATGATGCGCGTCAGGAACGGCCAGGTGACGCCGAAGCCACCACCTTGCAGCAGGGCGCAGACCAGGATCAGCGGGATCGACCCCGACGGGATCGAGTAAGCGAAACCGGCGAGGCCGGATGCAATCATCAGCGCGCCGATGACGATGATTTGCCGTTCGCGCTCCAGCGGCGCATTGGCGACGGCAATCGACAGGATCGACCAGGCGATCGATTCGGCGGCGATGATGTAGCCGGTGGTCAGGATCGGGATGCCGTGCAGCGTGGTCAGCAGCAGTGGCCCGTAGATCGAGAAGGAGACCGTCGCCACCGAAAAGGCCGCGACCACGGTCATGCCGCTGCCGACCGGCGAGCGCCACGAAAACAGCTGTGAGGGGAACAGCCGCGAGCGCGGCTTCATGGCGTCGACGAATACGAACAGCGCCAGTCCGGCGAGGCCGAGAAAAAGCAGCAGCGAGGAGCGCAGCAGGGCGACGTCGACGCCAGCTGTGGCGATCAGCACGACAGCGATGGCGAGACAGCCAAGTGCGGCATAGGGGAAGGGTGGCGAGGTGCCGGCGGCGGCTTGCGGCTTTGTCGCTTCCGGCGTGTTCAGCACGATGAAACTCGCCAGCGCCATGGCGATGCCGCCCAGCACGAAGACGCCGAAGGCCCAGCGCCAGGACAACAGCTCGACCATGATGGCGCCGAGCATCGGGCCGCTGAAGGCGGCGACGCCCCAGATCGCCGACATGATGCCGAACAGCTGCGGCCAGATGTTGCGGTTAAACAGCCGCTCGACCGAGACGAAGGCCAGCGACACCAGCGCGCCGCCGCCGAGACCCTCGACCAGGCGGCCGGCGAGAAACACGGGCATGGACGGAGCGGTGGCGCAGATCAGCGCGCCGGCGGCATAGAGCAGAGCGGCGACTGTCACATTGGAACGCAGCGCGACATAGCTGACCATGCGCCCCGCGGCAGCACCGGCGACAATGGCGCCCAGTTCGTAGACCGCCAGCGACCATCCGACGAACTGAACGCCGGCGAGGTCGCCGACCATGGCCGGCATGACGGTCGCTACCATCGTCTCGTTGGTGGCGTGCAGCAGGATGCCGAGGCTGATGAAGCAGAAGCGCGCGAGGTCGCCGCTTGCCCACAAGGCCCGCCAGTCGACTTTGTTGCTGGTGATTTCCGTCATTCTTTTTACCCTGCTTTACATATGCGCGTGCCGGCGCATGGCGCCAGAAGCCAGCGGGGCTTTCCGGCGGGGCCATGCGCGCTGTTTCAGTCAGGGCAGGCTTCTAAAACCTCAACCGTGGTTGAGTTCAAGCGGCTTTTTTCACCCTCGACTTCGTCATCCCTGGGCGGAGCGTCGCGAAGCGGCGCGCAGACCCGGGGATCCATGCCGCGACCTCCGTGAAGGGCACAGCAGATCAGAATTCTGCACTGTGGCGGGGCTCGGGAGTCCCGGCATGGATCCTCGGGTCTGCGCCGCGTCGCTTCGCTCCTTGCTCCGCCCGTGGATGACGAAGCGTTGGAGGGATCGCCCTTACCTCGCCGATCAGTTCTCGGTGCTGCGCAGCTGGAACTGGCTGACGCCGATGGCGATGTTGATGCCGGTCTGCGTCTGCAGGCTGAGCGGCTGCAAGGTGAAAGCCTGCGAGGAACCGCCGACCAGCAGATTGGCGCCGGCGCCGACCGCCGCCGTCACTTCGGCGCTGGCGCCGACATAGTCGCCGGCCAGCGCGCCCGGGGCATAGATGTTCTTCAGCGGCGTCAGCACCAGCCACTGCATGACCGTCTGCTGGGTGGTGCCAATATCGAGCCCGTATTTGTTGACGGCGCCGAAATAGGCTTCCGGCGAAAAGCTCTTGTCGGCCGGCGTGAAGGTGCAGCTCAGATCCTTGCTGGAGCCGAAGATGAAGCCGGTGCCGCCGCCGATGGCGCAATCGAGCACGCCGAGTTCTATGCCCTGGTCCTGCGCTTGAGCCTGTCCTGCCCAGGCAATGGCGATGATGGCGGCGGCGATGGTCTTCAGCACGGCGGTTCCCCCAAAAGCATACGGCGCGAAACAGTATCCTGTTCCGCGCCGTACGTAGAGGGATCAGTCGATCCTTATTTGCCGATACTTACTTGAACGAGTGGATCAGCTCCAGCGAGGTCACCGCCACCGCCACATTGACGCCGGTCTGCGCCTGGACGCTGAGCGGCTCCAGCACAAAGGCGCCGTCCAGCCCGCCGACCAGCAGATTGGCGCCGCCGCCGGTCACGACGCTCGCCTCGGCGTTGACGCCATAATAATGGCCGGCAAGGTCGCCCCCGTCATGGCTGCGGGTGGCGGCCAGAACAGCCCACACCAGCTGGCCCTGATGCGTCTGGCCGAGATCGACGCCGAGCTTGGAGATCATCCCCGTGTATTTCTCGGACGGCCCATGGTGGTAGGGGCGGAAGGTGCAGTCGACGCCCTTGTTCGACGTGACGACGTAACCGACGCCACCGTCGATGGTGCAATCGAGCGTGCCGAGTTGAAGGTTGCCGGCGCTGGCGGGAACGGCAAGCAGCGTCGTGGCGAGCGCTGCGGCGCAGCCGAGTTTCTTGATCATGGGTCAGTCCTTTCGAAAAATTGCCTTCAACAACGGTTGAACGGCCCGGAGCGTTCCGCTGAAAACTTGGCGCGATCAAGGCAAGGGTTAACGCTTTGCCCCTCGGTGGTTAAGATTGAGTGATGGCGTGTCGGCCAGAGCTCAGTGGCGCCACAGGCGCCCGAGCGCCGACCAGGCCTTGTCCAGCGGACCTGGGTCCGGCAAATCGACCAGCACCGTACCGTGGAAATCCTCAGGATAGCGCCGGTAGAAGTCGATGTCGTTGACGGGCCGCCGTCCGCGAAGGGCGCGGCGCATATCCGGATGCGGCTTGAGCGGCGAGTGGGCCAGCTGCCCCGCCTTCTCAGCCAGCTCTTCAAAATCCTGCTCTATGAAATCATCCACGTCGAAGGCGATTTTCGACCTGATATAGTCATTGGTGTTGATGCGATGCGCGATGAACTTCAGCATCTCCCACACCGGGGCGTCGCTGTTGTCCGTTCCGTCATTCTCCGCGGCCAGGATGAGGTAGTAGGCCGGCTGCCCCAGCCAGAACATGGTCAACGCGGTGGCCTTGTCGCATTGCGGCTGGCGCGCGATCCAGAACAGCGGGTCGATGTCGCAATCCCAGTTGAAGTCGAGCACGGCCCGGTGCCACTCGTCGGGAGAGGCGGTTTCAAGCCAGGCGATCTGTCGCTGGATCTGGAGTTCGTTCTCATCCATAGCGGTGCCGTTCCGATGTCGCGGTCCGGCTTCCATTCTGGCACGCAAAGATTGCGATTTTGCTGCGCGGGCCGCTTTGCGGCGACCTGCACAGGGAAGGGAACACTGTCGGATAAAACGTTGCCGGCGACGTCCCGCGCGGCGAACCGGTTGGGTATCAGCCGGCGGTGGCGGTGGCGGTGCGCGACAGGCCGTCCTTGGCCGGCTGGTAGGTCGGGTCGAGGTGAACCGCTTCGCGGTAGGCCTTCGACGCCTTGACCTTGTCGCCGCGGCGCTCGTAGATCAGCGCCTGATTGGACCATGCCTCGGCGTTCTTGCCGTCGAGCTTGATGGCCATGTTGAAGTCGGAGAAAGCGTTGTCCTCGTCATTCATGGCGAGATAGGACAGGCCGCGGCCGTTATAGGGTTCGGCGGCATCCGGCGCCAGCGAGATGGCGGTCGAGAAATCCTCGATGGCAAATTTGTGCTGGCCCTGGCTCTGATAGATCAGGCCGCGATTGTGGTAGGCGCGGGCATCGGTGGTGTCGAGCTGGATCGCCTTCTGGAAATCGTTGAAGGCCTGCTGGGTCTGGCCAGCCTTGCGATAGAGATTGCCGCGGCCGATATAGGCGGCGTCATAATTGCCGTTGATCTGGATCGAGCGGTTGTAGTCGGCAAGGGCGGCGGCCTGGTTGCCGAGGAAGCGCTGGATCAGCGCCCGGTTCGAATAGGCCTGGTAGAAATTCGGATTGAGCTGGATGGCGGTGTCGAAGTCCTTCAGCGCCGCCTGGTACTGGCCGCCACGGCCATAGGCCGAGCCGCGCACATTGTAGCCTTCCGGATCCTGCGGATTGCGCTGGATGACCGCCGACAGCGAGGAGATGTTCTCGGTCGAGCCTTGCGCCTTGTCGATGTTGTTGAATTCGCCGGTCGGGACGCTCTGGCAGCTGGCAAGCACCAGGCCGGACATCAGGGCTGCCGTCAGGGCGAAACCGCGCATTGTGGTTCTGCGCTCTACGCTGATTGCATTCATGTCTGCCCTGTCCTCACTTCAGTCGCGTCGCTCAGTCCAGGTCCCCCTCCGGGCCGGGTTCACAGATTGTCGTAACAAAATCTAGAGCGTCGTTTGCGCGTTCAAGGGAACGCCCTTCATTCTAACAAAAAGGCGGCGCTCTAAACAAAAAGGTGGCGGCGATTCCGCATCGCGCCACCTCAAATTATCCTTCGAAAAGGACGAAAAATTGGCGTCAGAACCGCGGCGGGCGCGGAGCACCACCAGGACCACCGGCGGCGCCGGCAGCAACCGGGCGCGGCGTCATCGGCAGCAGGCCTTCGCGCTGAGCGCGCTTGCGGGCCAGCTTGCGGGCGCGGCGAACGGCTTCAGCCTTTTCACGGGCGCGCTTCTCAGAGGGCTTCTCGTAATGACCGCGCATCTTCATTTCGCGGAAAATGCCTTCACGCTGCATCTTCTTCTTGAGAGCGCGAAGCGCCTGATCAACGTTATTGTCGCGGACGAGTACCTGCACGGGCAATCCTGTCTTTCGGGTTTGATATCAACAGGCAAGCGGCCATAGCCACATGCCTCCGCGGCGATTTACACCACGAATTGTGGCGGCTGATAGCAGAATCAGGCCGCGCTGTCCACACTCGAAATGAAGGACAACCGCCAATTTGCCACGGTCACCTCCAGATAGGGCGCCAACTAGGCGCTGGCCAGGTGCAGTCGCGCGAAATCCTCGAAGAATTCGCCGTAGTCGCAGGTGATTTCCTCGCCAGCTGCAATGTCGCGGGTCGCGGTGGCGCCGCCATATTGCGAAAAGTCGGTGTTCGGCCGTTCGGCGTGGTTCATGAAGCGGCCATTGTCGACCTCATAGACCATGAATCCGGGTCGGTCCGGGCTCGGATAGGCGTAGCGGTCGAGCAATTCCCTGAGATGCGGGGGTGCCGCCTCGTATCTGTCCATCGGGATCAGCCGGTCGAACTCCGGATCGAGCCGCCAGATCGAGGCGCCCTTTTTGATCGGCTCGGCGGCGAACACGCCGACGCCTTCGATTGCGCTCTGGGCGATATAGGTTCTGATCAGCAGCATATCCGTCTCCTCACTCGAAACCGAATCGCCAAATCGCGTGGAAAAAGCAAGGCCGGTTTCGGGCTCTATGGCTGATCGGTGCAGGCTGTGACCGCGAAATGCTTCACGTCCGGGTGATCGAGATGCCGCCATCGGCAAACAGCGCCGATCCAGTGGTGAAACTCGAAGCATCCGAGGCCAGAAAGAGCGCCGCGCGGGCGATCTCTTCGGGCTCCGCCACGCGCTTCAAGGCGTGCAGGTTTTCGACGAAAGCACGCGTTTCCGGAGTCTTGAACGTCGCCGACGGCGTGTCGGTGCCGCCCGGCACCAGTGCGTTGACCCGCACGCCCTTGGGACCGTATTCGGCGGCCAGTACCTGCGTCAGCCCGATCAGTCCGGCCTTGCTGGCGGCATAGCTGGTCATACCGGGCATGCCGACGGTGTGACCGACAAAGGTGGAGGTGAAGATCAGCGATCCGCCGCCAAGCTCGACCATCGCCGGCACCTGGTATTTGGCGCCGAGAAAGGCGCTGGTCAAATTGGTGTCGAGCGTTTCGCGCCAGCCCTTGAGCGACAGGTCCGAAATCGCACCCATTGGGCCGACGGCGCCGACATTGTTGAAGGCGATATTGAGCCCGCCAAACCTTTCGATGGCCAGATCGACAAGGGCCTTTGCATAGGCCTCGTCGGTGACGTCGCCGGCCAGCGCGATTGCCGTGCCGTCGGCTTCCTCGATTTCGGCGACCAGCGCGTCAAGCTCGGCCTGGCGGCGAGCGGCGACAACGACCTTGGCGCCTTCCTCAGCAAAGAGTTTTGCCGTAGCGCGGCCGATGCCGGAACTGGCGCCAGTGACAATGGCGATCTTATTGGCGAGTGCGAACATTTTCTGCATCCTTTTTTTTCGCCAGCAGCGCCGGCAATTGGGATGTTAGTCGCAGGTTGGGGCAGCGCGAGCCACCCGATACGTGCGCACTGTTCGGTTTGCTGAATTGGATGATGGCGATACAGACCGCCCGGACTATTGCTTCAGCAGCCAGCCGAGGCGATCGAGCGAAAATGCGTAGCTGATGGCGATGAGCAGCGTGACGACAATGCCCGTGGTCGTGTGACCGGCGGCATAGAATCCGGCAGCACCGCCAAACAGGATCACCAGTTCTAACACCAACCGCACTGCTCCCGGCACAGGCACCGGCGCGCGTCCCGACCGGCTTGGGTCGCCGCGCACCGCGAAGATTCCCCACAGCACAGCTGCAATGGCCGGCAAGGTCAGAGCGAGGAGCCAGCGCCACCATCCACCGGAGAGGCTCCAGCCGGCGATGCCAAGGCCAAGCAAAGCGGCAAGTTCCAGCAGGAAGCGCAACGTCAGATTCCACCAGGCATTGCCCATATCCGTCCTCCAGAGTCTCGCGACCGCCAGTGTGGCCGAACGCAACCATGGCTGCCAGTCCGGGCAGGTCTTTTCCACCACGGCGCAAAACGGCAAGCGCCGTCGCAAACAGCGCAAGGGTGGAAGCGCTGTTTCGCTAGTGATACACCTCGCGCGCCAGGGCCGAGTGAATGCCCTGCCGCCATTTGCGAGGCTGGAACGTTGAAAAAATATTCGGTATTCGCCATCGCCCGCGAGGCCATGCGCGGCCACAAGGGCTGGGAGGAACAATGGTCCTCGCCGGAGCCGAACAAGGAATACGACGTCATCATCGTCGGCGCCGGCGGCCATGGCCTTGCCACCGCCTATTATCTCGCCACCGTGCACGGCATCACCAATGTCGCGGTGCTGGAAAAGGGCTGGCTCGGCGGCGGCAACACGGGGCGCAACACCACCATTATCCGCTCCAACTATCTCTATGACGAGAGCGCGGGCATTTACGACCATGCGCTTAAGCTGTGGGACGGGCTCTCCCAGGAGCTCAACTACAACGTCATGTATTCGGCGCGCGGCGTGATGATGCTGGCGCACAATGTGCACGACATCCAGGTGCTGAAGCGCCATGTTCACGCCAATCGCCTCAACGGCATCGACAATGAATGGCTGACGCCGGAACAGGCGAAGGAATTCTGCCCGCCGCTCAACATTTCCAAGCAGGCACGCTATCCCGTCGTCGGTGCAGCCCTTCAGCGCCGCGGCGGCACGGCGCGCCATGACGCGGTGGCCTGGGGCTATGCGCGCGGTGCTTCGGCGCGCGGCGTGCACATCATCCAGAATTGCGAGGTCACCGGGGTCAAGCGCGCCGCCAATGGCGCGGTCATGGGTGTCGACACCACGCGCGGCTTCATCGGCGCGAAAAAGGTCGGCGTGGTTGCCGCCGGCCATTCCTCCGTGATCATGAACATGGCTGGCGTGCGCATGCCGCTGGAGAGCTATCCGCTGCAGGCGCTGGTGTCGGAGCCGGTCAAGCCGGTGGTGCCCTGCGTGGTGATGTCGAACACGGTGCACGCCTACATCTCGCAGTCCGACAAGGGCGAACTGGTGATCGGCGCCGGCACCGATCAATATGTCTCCTATTCGCAGACCGGCGGCCTGCACATCTTGCAGCATACACTGGACGCCATCTGCGAGATGTTCCCGATCTTCACCCGCATGAAGATGCTGCGCTCGTGGGGCGGCATCGTCGACGTCACGCCCGACCGTTCGCCGATCCTGGCCAAGACGCCGGTGCCCGGCCTTTACGTCAATTGCGGCTGGGGCACGGGTGGCTTCAAGGCGACGCCCGGTTCGGGTCATGTCTTTGCCCACACCATTGCCAAGGACGATCCGCACCCGATCAACGCGCCCTTCACCATCGAGCGCTTCCGCACCGGCCGCCTCATCGACGAGGCAGCGGCGGCGGCGGTGGCGCACTGATGATGGCGGAGCTGGCTGTCGCCATGCCGCTGGTGCTGGCGGGGGAACAGGACCTGTTCCACTTCCCGTCACCGGAAGAGGTGCGCACGCAGCCGATCAGCCGCGCCGGCAACGAGGCGAGTTGGCCGTTTTCGATCGAGGACGGCATTCTGGCCTGCGTGTGGAGCGGTGGCCAGAAGGTGGTCATCTTCATGGAGAACAGGCCTTCCGATCTCGGCGAGGACGATACATTCGAGCCACGCAGCGTCATCGTGACGACCGATCCGTTTCAGCTCACCATCGGCAACATGGCGTATCGCGAGTTGTTTCGCCCCGCCGCAAGCGTCGAGGAGCGCATTCGGCTCGTCGCGCCATTTGCGGCGATGGGCCAAAGGCTTTGCAACCAACCTGCCGGCGCGCGTGTCGGCCACGGCGAATTGTAGGAACGAACAACAATGCTTCTCATCCGCTGCCCCTATTGCGAGGAAGAGCGCCCGGAGCTCGAGTTCCGCAACGCCGGCGAGGCGCATATTGCGCGCTCGGCCAACATGGCGGGCGAGAGCGATGACGACTTCGAAAAGTTCTTCTTCATCCGCTCCAACCCCAAAGGCATCATCTACGAGCGCTGGCGCCACATCCATGGTTGCGCGCGCTTCTTCAACGCGGTGCGCGACACCGTCACCGACAAGTTCGTCATGACTTACAAAGCCGGCGAGCCGAAACCGTCCAAGCTGCCGGGAGCCTCCAAATGAGCGGCGCGTTCCGTATCCCCAGCGCCGGCCGCCTCAGCCAGGCCAAGACCGCGCGCTTCAGCTTCGACGGCCAGTCCTATACCGGCATCGAGGGCGACACGCTGGCTTCGGCGCTGCTGGCCAATGGCGTGCATCTGGTCGGCCGCTCGTTCAAATATCACCGGCCGCGCGGCTTCCTGTCGGCCGGGGCGGAAGAGCCGAATGCGCTGGTTCAAATCGAGCGCGACGCGGCACGCAAGGCGCCCAACATCCGCGCTACGGTGCAGGAGCTCTATGATGGGCTCGTCGCGAGCTCGCAGAACCGCTGGCCCTCGCTTGCCTTCGACGTCGGCGCGGTCAACGACATTGCATCGCCGCTGTTTTCGGCCGGTTTCTACTACAAGACCTTCATGTGGCCGAAGGCCGCCTGGAAGAGCCTGTACGAGCCGAAGATCCGCGCCGCGGCCGGCCTCGGCGTTTCGCCTGACAAGCCCGATCCCGACCATTATTCGTCGCGCTATGCGCATTGCGACGTGCTGGTGCTGGGCGGCGGTGCGGCCGGCATCGCGGCGGCGCTTGCCGCTGCCGAAACCGGCGCCCGCGTCATCCTCGCCGACGAGCAGGCGGATTTCGGCGGCAGCCTGCGCTTCGAGACCGGCGCGAAGATCGATGGCCAGGACGGCTATGCCTGGGCGCAAGCGGCGATCGCGAAGCTCAGGGGCATGGACAATGTCCGCGTGCTCTCGCGCACGACGGCGTTCGGCTATTACGCGCAGAATTTCGTCGGCCTGGTCGAGCGCGTCAGCGACCATCTGCAAAGTCCCGGCCATGACCTGCCGCGCGAGCGGCTGTGGCAGGTCCGCGCCAAGCGCGTGGTGCTGGCGACAGGCTCCATCGAACGCCACATGGTGTTTGCCGACAATGACCGCCCCGGCATCATGCTGGCCTCGGCGGCGCGCATCTATCTCAACCACTACGGTGTCGCGGTCGGCAAAAATGTCGGCGTCTACACCGCCAATGATTCAGCCTATTCGGCAGCGATCGACCTGAAGAAGGCCGGCGTCAACATCGCGGCGATCGTCGATTTACGCGACCATCCGACCGGGCCGGTGATCGACGAGGCGAGGGTGCTCGGCATCGAGGTCAATTTCGGCCGCGCGGTGATCCGCGCCGGCGGCAAATTGCGTGTGACGTCGATGACCGTGCAGCCAAAGAATGGCGGCGGCGAGCGCACCATTCCGGTCGATGCCATCCTGATGTCGGCCGGCTGGACGCCGTCGGTGCATCTCTTCTCGCAGTCGCGCGGCAAGGTCGCTTTCAACGACGAAACCAAGCGTTTCGTGCCCGGAATTTATGCGCAGGATTGCATCTCGGTCGGCGCCTGCAACGGCACGGACGGGCTGTCGGCAAGCATCGACGAAGCCTATGCGGCCGGCGCCAAGGCGGCGAAGGACGCCGGTGCGAAAACCGCGAAGGGCACGAAGCCGAAGGTCGACGCGTCGGAAAGCTGGTCGCGCGGCATGCTGGGGGCTGCGCCTGGCGCCGGGCCGGACAAGACAGTCAAGGCTTTCGTCGATTTCCAGAACGACGTCACCGCCAAGGACATCCGCCAGGCGGTGCATGAAGGCATGCGCTCGATCGAGCACGTCAAGCGCTTCACCACCAACGGCATGGCGACCGACCAGGGCAAGACCTCCAACATGCACGGCCTGGCGATTGCCGCCGAGACGCTGGGCAAGCCGATCCCGGAGGTCGGTCTCACCACCTTCCGCGCGCCCTATACGCCGGTCACCTTCGGCGCGATCGTCAGCCATGCACGCGGGCCGTTGTTCGACCCGACGCGAAAGACCGCGATCCATCCCTGGGCCGAAGCGCAAGGTGCGGTGTTCGAGGATGTCGGCCAGTGGAAGCGCGCCTGGTATTTCCCTAGGGGCGGCGAGGACATGCATGCGGCTGTCGACCGCGAATGCGTTGCGGTTCGCACCAGTGCCGGCCTGTTTGACGCCTCGACGCTGGGCAAGATCGAAGTGGTTGGGCCGGATGCGGCGAAGTTCATGGAATTGCTCTACACCAATCCGTGGGAGAAGCTGGAGCCCGGCCGCTGCCGCTATGGCATCATGCTGCGCGAAGACGGCTTCATCTATGATGACGGCGTCGTCGGCCGGCTGGCGCCGGACCGTTTCCATGTCACGACGACGACGGGCGGTGCGCCGCGCGTCATGAACCATATGGAGGATTATCTCCAGACCGAATTCCCGCATCTCAATGTCTGGCTGACCTCGATCACCGAGCAGTGGGCGGTCATCGCCGTGCAGGGACCGAAGTCGCGCGACATCATCGCGCCGCTGGTCGAAGGCATCGATATGTCGGATGAGGCGCTGCCGCATATGTCGGTGCGCGAGGGCAAGATCTGCGGCGTGCCGGCCAGGCTGTTCCGCATGTCGTTCACCGGTGAGCGCGGCTTCGAAGTCAACGTGCCGGCCGATTATGGCCAGGCCGTCTGGGAAGCGCTGTGGGTCGAAGGCCAGAAGCATGGCGCCACCGCTTACGGCACCGAGGCCATGCACGTGCTGCGCGCCGAAAAAGGCTACATCATCGTCGGCCAGGACACAGACGGCACGGTAACGCCGAACGATGCCGGGCTCGACTGGGCGGTCGGCAAGAAGAAGACCGACTTCGTTGGTATCAGAGGCCTGACGCGGCCCGACCTCGTCGCCAAGGGCCGCAAGCAACTGGTCGGGTTGAAAACCAGGGACCCGAAGGTGGTGTTGGAGGAAGGCGCGCAGATCGTCGCCGAAAAACAGGCGATCCCGATGAAGATGATCGGCCACGTCACCTCGAGCTACTGGTCGCAAAATTGCGGCCGCTCGATCGCGCTGGCGCTGGTCGCAGGCGGGCGCGACCGGATGGGCGAGACGCTTTACGTGCCGATGCCAAACGGGGTGATCGAAGTGGAGGTTACCGGCATGGTGTTCTTCGACGAGACGGGAGGGCGCCTCAATGGCTAAGGCTGCTGTGAAAACCAGTGCATCCGCTGCCGAGCGTCGTCCGGCGCAGGCCGGGCGCAGTGTATCGGCGAAGAACGTGAAGGTTGAGGCGCTGCCGCCGGCTGAGCGTGTGTCGCTGCGCGCGCCGGAGGCTTCCATTGCCGCGCTGTCGAAGGCGCTCGGGCTGACCTTGCCGAAGAGCCCGAAGACCTCGGCTTCGAAGGCCGGCCGCACGGCGCTGTGGCTCGGACCAGACGAATGGTTTCTTATCGACGAGGCCGGCAAGGACCTGCTCGCCGACTGCGCCAAGGTATCCGCGCTGCATTCGGCCGTCGGTATTTCACACCGCAACGTCGCCTTCGCCGTCACCGGCCCGGCGGCGGCCGCCGCGATCAATGCCGGCTGCCCGCAGGACCTGTCGCTGGAAGCTTTCCCTGTGGGTGCGGCGTCGCGCACCATTCTTGGCAAGTGCGAAATCGTGCTGTTGCGCACGGCAGCCGACGCCTTCCGGGTCGAGTGCTGGCGTTCCTTCTCGGACTATGTCTTTACTTTCCTGTCGGAGGCAGCCAGCGACGCGGCGGCGTAGGAACGTTTGACGCGTACGCTCGTTCTGCTTGCGCCTGTCGAGGGAGAATGCCAATGCCGTCGAAATCCGCGCCGAAGTCAGCCAGGAAAACCGCGGCGGTCCGCTCGCTCGAACATGAACAGCACCACGAGGTGAGTGCCGAAGAGGAACTTGAGGAAGGTCTCGAGGACACGTTCCCGGCCAGCGATCCGGTGTCGATCACCGCGACCTCCATCTCCGGTGCGCCGGCAAGACCCGGCAAGACCAAGACCGTGCCAGGGCGGAAGCCGCGGAAGACATAGTCTCTCCGCTACGGCTTGAGTTCCCGAAAACCCGGCATGCGCCGAGGAAAAAGGGGCGGCCGGGACTTATCCTGCCGCCCTTAGTCGTTGTGCTGTTCGGTGGTCGAGCTTAATCACTTTAGAACGTGCTCGGCACGATCCACGGGTCGATCTCGATGCCGACGCGCGGGCCCTTGGCTTTGACGTCCGGCTTTTCGACCGAGCCGGTCACACCGCAATCGAGCTTGGCATTGGTCGTGGTGTCGACGCAGGTGGCAGCCGGGGCCTGCTTGGGCGAATGGTTGTCGCCGGCG
The DNA here is from genome assembly GCF_056403115.1 of Mesorhizobium sp. P3_A2. Taxonomy (NCBI): domain Bacteria; kingdom Pseudomonadati; phylum Pseudomonadota; class Alphaproteobacteria; order Hyphomicrobiales; family Phyllobacteriaceae; genus Mesorhizobium; species Mesorhizobium sp. P3_A2. The sequence continues at coordinate 262,967 of NZ_JBFUGC010000004.1, read as the reverse complement.
GCGAAGGCCGAGCCGGAGAGCGCCAGCACAGCGGCGAGGGCGAGAAGGGTCTTGTTCATGTCAGTCTCCATCGGATAAATTGTTTTTGTACATGTACAATACAGTGTACACATACGTCCGAGGAAACGGGTTTTCAAGTCAGAAAACGTACACGTACGACAATTTTTTTGAACGCCGAAAATTGCGGCTGACTGACACAGCCGAAGCTGTCAGGCCGGACGTTCAATTGAAGGGGCGGGGGATACCCAGGTGCTCAGCAGTTGACCGGGGTCTTGGTCAGCGGTGGCACGTCCTGCGTGGTGAGCGAGGCAAGGGTGGAATCGCACATCCGCTTCACGAAAGCCTGCGGATCGCCAAAGGGGTAAAACGGAAAGGTAATGAGCAACGAGATGGTGCCGTGGCCGACCGCCCACAGCATGGTGGCGATCGCGCGCGCATCGCCGTGCAATTTGCCGGCGGCGACGCAAGCCTCGACCCTTGAGATCAGCGCTTTCATCGCCGGGTTGCCCTCTTCCATGTCCTCATAGCTTCTGCCCTCCGGCAGCTTGGTCTTTTCGGTCATGAAGACGGTACGGTATTCGTTGGGGTTGCCGAGCCCGAAGGCGGCATACTCGGTCATCACCGCCTTCAGCGCCTCGATCGGGTCGTCGGAGGGGTGCGCCTCGATGTTGCGGGCAAGTGTTTCGAACGCATCCTCGGCCAGCGCAAACAGGATGTCCTGCTTGTCGGCGAAGTAGGAATAGACCGACATCGGGGCGTAGCCGACCCGGTTGGCCAGCTTGCGGATCGTCAGGCCTTCATAGCCCTCTTCCTTGACGAGCTTGTGGGCTGCGTCGAGCAGCTCGGAACGCAGTTCGGCCTTTTGTTTTTCGCGGCGTTTCTGGACGCTCAGCGGCACGTGAGTCTGCCTTCATGTGGTGGGGTGTTGGCTAAATTATATACGCTGTACGAAAACGGACAAGGGCGCGGCAGGTTCCCATGCGGCAATGGTTACCAAATCTTGGGTTGCCAAATCGGGGCTATCAAATTGCGCCGACGCCGCCGTCCACAGCCAGCGTGTGGCCGGTCATGAAAGAATTGGCGGGTTCAGCGGCAAACAGGATGGCGGTCACGACCTCGTCCACTTCAGCCACCCGTTTCATCGGTACGCCGCGTGTCAACTCGGCCAGGGCTTCGGCCTCCGGCGCGCCTGAGATGCGCACGAAGCTGTCGACCATGGCCGTTCGCGTATGCGCCGGGCAGACGGCATTGACGCGTATGCCCTTGGTTGCGTATTCGGCCGCAGCCGACTTGGTCAGCCCGACGACGCCATGCTTGGCGGCGGCATAGACCGACAGTTTTGGCGCGCCGACCAGCCCGGCAATCGAGGCGATGTTGACGATGGCGCCGCCTTTCCCGTCCGATTTGAACTGCCGCTCCATCTGCGGGATCTGGTGCTTCATGGCATAGAAAACGCCGAGCAGATCGATCTCCAGCACCCGGCGCGCCTCGTCGGAGGCGACTTGCGGCAGGCGCACGAAACTCTGGACGATGCCGGCATTGTTGATGGCGATGTCCAGCCGGCCGAATTTATCGGCCGCCAGTTTCACCAGGTCCTCTGACAGTTTTTCGTCCGCTATGTTGCCAGCAAGGATGACTGTTTCGGCCTGCAGCGAGCCAGCCAGTTCGGCCAGCGCCTTTTCGTCGATGTCGGACAACACCAGGCGGGCGCCTTCAGCGGCAAAGCCTTTGGCAGCGCCGCGGCCGAGGCCGCCGGCGGCACCCGTGATCAGCACGGTCGCTCCGTCAAAACGGCCCATTATGCCTCCTTGTCGGTTCAGGTTCGGTCGATCAGTTTTCCGGCAAGATGCGACAGCAGCTTCACTGCCTCGCCATAAGTCTTGGCCTTTTCGGGATTGGAGGCGTTGCCGTCGAGCGCCCGTTTGTAGACACCCTGGCAGATGGCCGCCAAACGGAAGAAGGAGAAAGCGAGGAAGAAGCTCCAATTGTCGATGCCGGCCAGCCCGCGCCGCCGGCAATACGCCGTGACATAGGCTTCCTCAGAGGGCAGACCGAGCGCGGCGCGGTCGATACCGCCAAGCCCGCGAAAGCCCGAGGCGTGCGGCAGGCGCCATTGCATGCACTGGTAGGCGATGTCGGCGAAGGGGTGGCCGAGTGTCGACAGTTCCCAGTCGAGCACCGCCAGCACCTTTGGCTCACTGGCTGCAAAGATCATGTTGTCCAGCCGGTAGTCGCCATGCACCAACGAGACACGGCCGTCATCAGCCGGCATATGCGTCTCCAGCCAGGCGATCAGCCGGCCCATGTCGTCGACGGTGCCGGTCTCCGAGGCGCGATATTGGCTGGTCCAGCGGGCCAGCTGGCGTTCGAAGTAATTGCCCGGCCGGCCGAAATCGCCGAGCCCGACGGCTTCGACATCGACATCGTGCAGCGCCGCGAGCGTGGCGTTCATGGCGTCGTAGAGGACGGCGCGCTCATCGTTGCCGGCGGCTTCCGGTACGGCCGGATCCCAGAAGATGCGGCCGTCGAGGAACTCCATGACGTAGAACATGCGGCCGATCGGCGAATCTTCGCCCGACAGATGCAGCATTCTCGGCACCGGCACGGCGGTGCCGGCAAGCGCCTTCATCACGGTGAATTCGCGGTCGACCTGATGCGCCGATTTCAGCAGTTGGCCCGGCGGCTTGGCGCGCAGCACATAGCGGCCGCTGGCCGCAGTCAGCAGATAGGTCGGGTTCGACTGGCCGGATTTGAATTTTTCGATTGCCGAAAGCCCGGCGAAACCCGGGATGTGCGCCTCGAGATAGGGCGCTAGTGCTGTCTGATCCAGTGCATTCGCATCGCCGCTCATGCGGTCTCCGGCTCACGCTCGATCAGCGTCAGCGTCAGCCAGCGTGCGGTCAGCGCCGGCTTCTTCGAGCCCTCGATCTCGATGGTCACGTCATGCGCCGTCTGCACCCAGCCGGACGGCCGGACCTTGACGTCGGCCAGCACGAAACGGGTGCGGATGCGTGAGCCGGTCTTCACCGGCGCCAGGAAGCGCAGCGAATCGAAACCGTGGTTGACGCCCATCTTGCTCTTTTCCAGCGGCGGCATGGTCTCGAAGGTCATCGCCGAGAGCAGCGACAGCGACAGGAAGCCATGCGCAATGGTGCCGCCGAACGGCGTCTCCAGCCTGGCCCGCTCGGGGTCGCAATGGATGAACTGGTGGTCGTCGGTGGCGTCAGCGAACTGGTCGATCATGGTCTGCGTGACCACGCGCCAGGGTGAAACGCCGACTTCCTTGCCGACGCTGGCCAAAAGCACATCGAGACTGATCGGTTCCACTGCGACGTCCTCCATCTGCCGCCGACCGCGGCTCATTCCTTGAACAATGTCAGCCCATGCTGCACCGACTGCCCGCCGTCGATCGGCAGGATGGCGCCGGTGACATAGGAGCCGGCACGGCTGCACAAATAGAGCGTTGCGCCGCCAATGTCATCCGCCACGCCGATACGGCCGATGGGGACATGGCTGCCGACATGTTTGGCCTTTTCTTCCGTGCCGGTGGCAAAGGCGGTCATGCGGCTCTGGAAGGGGCCAGGAGCGAAGGCGTTGACGGTGATGCGCCGCGCCGCGAGTTCGATTGCCAGCGTGCGGGTCAGATGGTGAACGGCGCCCTTGGACGCCGTGTATGAGTACGCATCGTCGGCCAGCGGCTGCGTGCCCATCACCGAGCCAAGGTTGATGACGCGGGCCGGATCGGCGTCGCTGGCGGCGGCTTCCAGCAGCGGCAGCAATTCTCGCGTCAGATGAAAGACGGCGGTGACGTTGACGGCGAACACCTTGGCCCAGCCGTGGTAGGGAAAATCCTCGAGCGAGGCGCCCCAGGATATGCCGGCATTGTTGACGAGGATGTGCAGCTTTTCGGTGCGCGCCTTGACCTCGGCGACCAGCGCGGCAATGCCGGCCTCGGTGGAGACGTCACCGGCGAAGCCCTCGGCGCGGCCGGAGGCACCGAGCCCGTTCAACTCGGCCGCGACCTTGATGCAATCCTCGCCCTTGCGCGAAGCGATCATCACGGTGGCGCCGGCCTGGACCAGGGCGGTCGCAACCATGCGGCCGATGCCGGTCGCGGCTCCGGTCACCAGTGCGGTCTTGCCGGCAACTGAGAACAGCTCGTCGAGATAGCTCATCGATCCTCCCCCGCGGAAACGTCGCCTCGTTGGGCGGTTGTCGCATTGACAACATACCCGGTAGTATGTTGATCTTTTGCCCAGACGTAAAGGCCTTGAATGCAGCATCGCTGCGGAAGCAGGCGAAAGGCGAAAACCGATGCTCAGCGTCGAAGCTCCACTGCCCGATCGCCCGCGCGCCGATATCTTGCGCGCCGCCGCCCTCTGTTTCATGCAGCGCGGCTATACGGCGAGCTCCATCGACGACGTCGCGCGCAGCCTCGGCTCGACCAAGGGCCGCATCTACCACCACTATCCGTCCAAAGCCGATCTGTTCGCCGACGTGTTTCGCGCCGGCATGGACATGAATTTTGCGGCAATCGAGCCGGTGCGCGCGCAGCCAGGTCCGGCGATCGGACGGTGGCGCAAGATGGCTTCCATCCATTGCGGCCAGATGATCCGCACCAAGCCGTTCCAGCGTGTCGTCTGGGAAGGCGTCGAGCTCTATCTGCGCGGCGCGACGACGCCCGAACAGCGCGAGGAGTTCACCCGGCTGATGCAGTCGCGCGACGCTTACGGGCGCATCTTTCGCGAGGCGATCGCCGTCGCGCGCGACGAAGGCGACATGCGCTTCGACACGATCGGCATTGCCGAACAACTGATGTTCCTGACGCTGAACTCGCCGCTGTTCTGGTACACGCCGCGCCCGACAGAGACGGACGAGGATATCGAGGCAATTGTCGGCGAGGTCGTCGCGTTCGCGGCGCGCGGCCTGGGTGCGGCTGAGGAGAACACACGATGAGCGACATGAATCTCGGCATGACCGAGCGGCTGAAGCCGATCCACGCCCGCGTCGCCGCCATGGTGCGCGACGAGATCATGCCGCTCGACCATGAATTTCTGAGCGAGGTCGGCAAGGCCGGCGACCGCTGGGTCTACACAGCGCGGCAGACCGAAATTCTCGAAGGGCTGAAGAACAAGGCCAGGGAGCGCGGCCTGTGGAATTTCTGGCTGACCGGATCCGAGCGTGGCTATGGGCTCTCGACCGTCGAGTATGCCTATCTCGCGGAGGAGATGGGCAAGGCGCATCTGGGTGCTGAAACCTTCAACTGCTCGGCGCCCGACACCGGCAATATGGAGGTGCTGGAGCGCTACGGTTCGGCCGATCACAAGACGGCATGGCTGGAGCTGCTGCTCGATGGCAAGATCCGTTCGGCCTATCTGATGACCGAGCCGGATGTCGCCTCCTCCGACGCTACCAACATCGCCATGCGCTGCGAACGACAGGGCGACGACTATGTGCTCAACGGCGAGAAATGGTGGGCGTCGGGCGCCGGCGATCCGCGCTGCGCCATCTATGTCGTCATGGTGCGCACCGGCGGCGACAGCGAGCCGCAGCACCGCCGGCATTCGATGATCCTGGTGCCTTCCGACACCAAGGGCGTGACCAAGCTTCGACCGATGCAGGTCTATGGCGATGACGACGCGCCGCATGGCCACATGCACCTCCGCTTCGACAATGTGCGGGTGCCGGCCTCCAACCTGATCCTCGGCGAGGGCAGGGGGTTCGAGATCGCGCAAGGCAGGCTCGGGCCCGGCCGCATCCACCATTGCATGCGCGCCATCGGCCAGGCCGAGATGGCACTGGAGATGCTGTGCCAGCGCTCGGTGCGGCGCGAGGCCTTCGGCCAGCCATTGGCGAAGCTCGGCGCCAATTTCGACATCATTGCCGAATGCCGGATGGAGATCGAGATGGCGCGGCTGCTCTGCCTCAAGGCGGCGTGGATGATCGACCAGGGCGATGCGCGTGCCGCCGCCCCCTGGATCAGCCAGATCAAGGTCATCGCACCGCGCGTCGCGCTCAAGGTCACCGACGAGGCCGTGCAGATGTTCGGCGCGCAAGGCATCAGCCAGGACACGCCGCTGGCGCGTTCGTGGACACATCTGCGGACCCTGCGCCTCGCCGACGGGCCGGATGCGGTGCATCGCCGGCAAGTGGCGCGCACCGAGCTCAGGAAATACACGCAGGAAAAGGTGTGAGGCATGAAAGCCATCATCGCCCGCGAATTCGCGCCGCTCGACCAGCTCGTCTATGGCGACTGGCCGGAACCGCAGGCCAAGGACAACACCGTCGTCATCGAGGCCGAGGCGATCGGCGTCAACTACCCCGACGGGCTGCTGGTACAGGGCCTCTACCAGATGAAGCCGCCGCTGCCCTTCGTGCCCGGTATGGAGGTCGCGGGACGGGTGATCGCTGTCGGGCCGGGGGTGAAATCGGTCAAGGTCGGCGACCGCGTTGCCGCGCTCTCGACCCATGGCAGTTATGCCGAGCGGGTGGGCGCTGCCGAACCGTTCGTCATGCCTTTGCCGCCCGATATGCCTGCCGCTGACGCCTGCGCGCTGCTAGCCGGCTACGGCACGTCGCATTATGCGCTGAAGCAGCGCAGCGCGCTCAGGGAAGGCGAGACGCTTTGCGTGCTGGGCGCGGCCGGCGCCACCGGCATCGCCGCCATCCAGATCGGCAAGGCGCTTGGCGCGCGCGTCATCGGTGTCGCCTCGTCGGAGGAAAAACGCCGCATTGCCGCCGAAGCCGGCGCCGACATCGCGCTCGGCTACGACAACCTCAAGGAGGCGCTGAAAGAGGTCACCGGCGGCAAGGGCGTCGATGTCGGCTTCGATCCGGTCGGTGGCGAAACCTTCGACGTGCTCGCCCGCTCGATGGCGTGGAACGGCCGCCTGCTGGTCATCGGCTTTGCCTCGGGCGCCATCCCGCAATTCCCCGTCAACCTGGCGCTGGTCAAGGGCTTTTCTGTCGTCGGTGTGTTTTGGGGCGCGTTCACGGCCAAGGAGCCGCACGTCTATGCCGACAATATGAAGGAGCTGGTCGGTTGGTACCTCGCCGGCAAGGTCCGGCCGGTGATCGAAGGCACCTATCCGCTTGCCGATGCAGCCGCCGTGCTGACACGCGTGCTCGGCCGTGGTTCCTCCGGCAAGCTCATCCTCAAACCTTAAGGAGCCCGCCATGGCCGTCCCCTCCGACATGAAAGCACTGCTGCTCACCGGCGACGGCTATACCCGGACGCCGACTGGCACAGTGCTGGAAGCGATGGAGCCGTATCTCCAGCCGGGCAGGATCGGCGTGCCGACGCCCGGACCGAGCCAGGTGCTGATCAAGGTCGGCCTCGCCTCGATCAATCCGTCCGATGTCATGTTCATCAAGGGCCAGTACGGCCAGCCACGCGCCAAGGGCCAGCCAGCCGGTTTCGAAGGCGTCGGCACCATTGTCGCCACGGGCGATGAGCCTTATCCCAAAACCCTGGCCGGCAAGCGCGTCGCCTTTGCCACCGGTGTCACCAACTGGGGCTCCTGGGCCGAATACGCGGTCGCGGAAGCCGCCGTCTGCATCCCGCTGCTCGACACCGTCCGCGACGAGGACGGTGCGGCATTGATCGTCAACCCGCTGACCGCGCTCGCCATGTTCGACATCGTCAAGGAGGCCGGCGAAAAAGCCTTCATCATGACTGCGGGCGCCAGCCAGCTGTGCAAACTGATTGCGGGCCTCGCCAAGGAGGCGGGGTATCGGCCGATCGTCACCGTGCGCCGCGACGAACAGATCCCGCTACTGAAAGAGATTGGCGCTACCCATGTGCTCAACGAGAAGGCGCCGGACTTCAAGGCGGCGCTACGCGAGGTGGTCAAGACCGAACAGCCGCGCATCTTCCTCGACGCGGTGACCGGGCCGCTGGCGTCGGCCATCTTCGACGCCATGCCGAAGCGCGCGCGCTGGATCATCTATGGCCGGCTCGACCCCGACACCACTGTCATCCGCGAGCCCGGCCAGATGATCTTCCAGCACAAGCACATTGAAGGCTTCTGGCTGGTCGAATGGATGCGCCAGTTCCGCGACAAACGCGGCCCTGCGATTATGGAAGCACAGAAGCGCTTTTCCGACGGCCGCTGGTCGACCGATGTGACCGCGGTGCTGCCGCTGGACGAGGCGATGGCGAAGGTGCCAGTGGAACTGGCCAAGCCGAACGGGAAAGTGTTTTTGAAGCCGTGACGTTTTTTACCCTCCCCCAACGCTGATCATTCTGCCGGCTTCACATTCGTATACGCCGCCTCTTCCAGCTCGCGCTTCAGCCTCGCCTCCTCATGCGTCTTGGGCGTGACGAAGCGACCGAGCAGGAGATAGGCGACCGGGGTCAGGAACAGCGTCGAGACGGTGGCTAGCCCCAGCCCGCCGACGATCACCCAGCCAAGCGCGATGCGCGCTTCGGCGCCGGCGCCGGTGGCCAGCACCAGCGGCACGCCGCCGAGGATGGTGCAGATCATGGTCATCATCACCGGCCGCAGGCGGATGATCGAGGCCTGCTCGATCGCCTCGCGCACGCCGAGCCCACGGTCGCGCAGTTGGTTGGCGAATTCGACGATGAGGATGCCGTTCTTGGCCATGACGCCGACCAAAAGCACCAGGCCGATCTGGCTATAGGCGTTGAGGCTGGTCCCTGACAAAAGCAGGGCAAAGATCGCGCAGGCAAGGCCGAGCGGCACCGTCGCCATGATGATGACGGCGCTGACGAAGCTTTCGAACTGGGCGGCAAGCACCAGCAGGATGATGACCAGGGCGAAGCCGAAAATGGTGACCATGGCGCTGTTGGTTTCGCCCAGCGTCGCGGCTTCCGCCAGTGGCAGGATGCGGCTGCCCGGCGGCAGCAGAGGCGTGGCGATCTGCTCGGCGACCCCAAGCGCATCGCCAAGCGCGAAATTGCCGTTCAGATTGGAGGTGATCGCCACCGAGGGCTGCTGCTGTTCGCGCGTCAGCGACGGCGGTACGGCGCGCTCGGTCAGCGTGGCGATGGTCGACATCGGCACGAAACGACCGTCGGCTGTTTTCAGGAAGATGTTTTCCAGATCGGTCGGGTCGTTGATCGGATTGGTGGTCGAAACCAGCTTCACGCCATAGCTGCGGTCGGCGATGTAGACGTCGACGACATCATTGCCGTCGAGCATCGCCTGCAGCGTGTTGGCAAGCCCGGTGATGTCAATGCCGAGGTCGGAGGCGCGCTCGCGGTCGATGGCGACGGCCAGCTGTGGCTGCGTCGGGTCGACGGAGAGGCGCGGGTTCTGGAAGCGCGGGTCGGCCTGCATCTGGGCGATGATCTTGACCGCCGCGCCGCCCAGCGCCTTGCGGTCATTACCGACCAGCGCGAATTGCAGGCCGTTGCCTGCGCCTCTGATGCCGAGGCTGTTGGCCTGCACCGGGAAGATGCGCACGGATGGCACCTGCCGGGTCAGCTGGGTGATCTCGGCCATGATTTCCTGCTGGCTGCGCGCACGCTCGTCCCACGGCGCCAGCGTCATCACCATGAAGCCTGAGTTGTAGGCGCCGTTCTGGCCGGCATTTTCGAAGGTTGAGACGATCTCGCCGGAATCGCGCAGCGGCTGGATCAGCCGCTCGATCTTCTGCATCTGTTGCGCGGTGTAGTCGAGGCTGACGCCTTGCGGCGCGTTGATGCGCAAAAGCACGACGGCGCGGTCCTCGCTCGGCGTCAATTCCTGGCGGATGGTGCCGAACAAAGTGAAGGCGGTGGCGGCGAACAGCACCGCGACCAGAAGCACGATCCACGGTGCGCCGAGGCAGGCATGCAGGCCACGTTTGTAGGCTGAATTCAGCGCGCCGCCGATGCGGGCGCCAATGCCGTGGCTGCCTTCGTGGTGGAGCGAGGCGCCGGTCAGCATGCGCGAGGCCAGCATCGGACACAGCGTCAGCGCTACCACGCAGGAGAGCAGCACCGACATAGCGAGCACGAAGCCGAATTCGCGGAACAGGCCGCCGGTCTGTCCGGGCAGGAAGGAGATCGGCACGAAGACGGCGACCAGCGTCAATGTCGTGGCGATGACGGCGAAAAACACCTCCTGCGCGCCGAGCACGGCGGCGGCACGCGGCCCCATGCCTTCGTTGCGCCGTCGCACGATGTTTTCCAGCACGACGATGGCGTCGTCGACGACGAGGCCCGTCGCCAGCACCAGCGCTAGCAAGGTCAGGATGTTGATCGAGAAGCCGGCGAGATAGATGGCGGCGATGGTGCCGATCATGGCGACCGGCATCGACAGGCCGGGGATCAGCGTTGCGCGCCAGTCGAGCAGGAAGACATAGATGACGATCAGCACCATGGAAATCGACAGGCCGAGCGCGATCTCGACCTCATGCACGGCGCCGTTGACGAAGACGGCGTCGTCGCTGGTGATCTTGATCGACATGCCCTTGGGCAGGTTTTCCTGCAGCGTGGCGACGGCCGCCTTCACGCCGGTGGAAATATCCAGCGTGTTCGATTCCGCCTGGCGGATGATGCCAAGGCCGATGCCGGTCTTGCCGTCGGAGCGCAATGAGGTCTGGCCGATGTCGGGGCCGAGCGTGACGGTGGCGACATCGCGGATGCGCGTCGTGCCGCCGATGATGATGTTTTCGAACTCTTCCGGCGTCGTCACATCGGCTGTGGTGCGAACGATCAAGTCCTGGTTGGTGGTGGTGATCGAACCGGCCGGCGAATCGAAGGCCACAGAGCCAAGTGCCGCCCTCAAATCGGCGACGGTGAAGCCTAGGCTCGCCAGCTTGTTCTGGTCGACGTCGATGCGGAAGATCTTGTCGCGATCGCCATAGACCTGGACGTCGGCGACGCCGGGCACGGCGGCCAGTTCGTCCTCGATCTGGTCCTGGACGATCACCGTCATGTCCTGCACCGACATGCTATCGGAGGTGACGGCCAGCCGCATCACCGGATCGGAGTTCGCGTCGGCTTTGACGATGCGCGGCGGATCGGCGGTGTCCGGCATCTGGTTGGCGACACGGCCGACGGCGTCGCGCACATCGGAGGCGGCGACGTTCAGATCGACGCCGTCATTGAACTCGATGGTGACGCGGCTCTGGCCGAAGGACGAGGTCGACGAGATCGACTTGACGCCGGAGACGCGCGCGACCGCGCCCTCGATCGTGTCGGTCAGCTCGCGGTCGACCGTTTCGGCGGCAGCACCTTCGAACGCCGTCGACACGGTGACGACGGCGCGGTCGACATCGGGCAGTTCGCGGATCTCGACGCCGTAGAAGGCGGCAAGGCCGGCCACCGCAATCAGCGTGTTGAGCACGAAGGCCATGACCGGCCTGCGGATGAAGAGCGCGGTGAAGCCGGTTTCGCTGGCGGCGTTGGCGGTTGCGGTCATGAGCCTTCGGCGGCGTTGGCGGCGCGCTGGGCCTGGCCAGCTATGCGGACCTCGCCGCCTTCGCTGACGCTCTGGGTGCCTTCGGTGACCACCATGTCGCCGTCCTCGATGTCGGCGTCGATCAGCACGGTCTCGGTGTTGCGCTGGATGATGCGCACGGGAACGCGCCTGGCCTTGCCATCCTCGACCTGCCAGACATAGGCGCCGTCGGAGCCCCACAGGATCGCCAGCGGGCTAACCGCCGGATAGGTGTCGCCGGGGAAGCGCATGGTGATGCCGAACGACATGCCGGCGCGTAGCGAATCCGCCGGGTTGGCGATCGCCGCCTTGACCAGAAGGGTGCGGCTCTTTTCGTCGATATGGTTGTCGATGGCCGACACCGTGCCGGTATAGGCTTTGCTCGGATTGGCGATCGGCGTCGCCGACAGCTGCGCGCCGACCTTGACGGCGGCGGCAAAGCGCTCCGGCACCAGGAACTCCACCAGGATGGAAGAGCGGTCGTCGAGCGTGGCGATCGCCGACTGGCTGGTCACGTAATTGCCGGCCGATATCGGCAGGATGCCGACCGTGCCGGCGATCGGCGCCACGATCGAGCGGCGCTGCAGGGCAAGTTCAGCATCGCGAAGTACCAGTTTGGCGACCGCCAGCACCACTTCGGCATCGGCGACGGCGACCGGTGTCGCGGCGTTGGAAGCCCGCAGCGATATCACCCTGTCGAGCTTGTTCTGCGAGTCCTGTACGACGAGCTTGGCACGATCCTGAGCGATCACCTCGGTTTCGGAATCGAGGACGGCGATGATCTGTCCCTTGTCGACACGGGTGCCGGACTGGACCAGGAATTCAACGAGCCGGCCTGAGCTGTAAGGGTTGACCGTCACCGAAGCGTTGGCGCGGCCGGTGCCGATCGCCTGCAGGCGATCGTTGATGGTTGCGGTGCCCGCCGGCAAGACAACGACATTTGCCGGCCGCGCGGCGGCGTTGCGGCCGCCTGCCTGTTTCGTTGTATCGACCGCGCCGGTTGTGGCGGGTGCCGAGGCATAGGCCCAGTCGATGCCCCAGCGTGCCAGAACCTCCGGCGCGCCTGGAAAGAAGCGCGCCCAGGCCAGGACAGCCGCGACCAGGATCACAAGCGCAAAAACGATCTGTTTCCAGGCGGCCATCGGCACTCCGGTAGGCAAAATCGACCGGTTTCCCCAAGCAAAAAACGCGCAGCGACGCACCCGGTATGCGCGAAGCCACGGCAATATCATGGCTTTATGGCAATTCTGCCGCGGCCATGCACATTAAATCTGCGTAACGTTGCGCGCCTGAGGCCGGGATTGAGGCTGTCAGCGCAGGCTTTCCAGGTCGCGGATGCGCCTGGCGCTATCGGCCTCGAGCTGCCGGGTGACAGCACTGATCAGCGTCTCGGCGACGACGAACAATGCCGCCGAGGAATCCCATGCCGAAGGCACCGCGGTGCGGCCGGCGATGACATGGCGGGCGAAGCGGGCGATCGGCGACAGCCACTGGTCCGTGAACAGAACGATCTGCACGCCGCGCTGATGCGCCGTCTCGGCGAAGCGCACCAGGCTGTCCTGGTAGCGCCTTATGTCGAAGATCACCAGCACGTCGCGCTTGCCCATGTCGATCAGCCGGTCGCGCCAGATGCTCTCCTGGCCGGCGAGGTGATAGACATCGGGCTGGATGATGGCGAGGTGGGCGGCCATGTAACGCGCCAGCGGATCGGTGAAGCGGCCGCCGATCAGGAAGGTCTTGCCGCGTCGCTCGGCAAGCCTGGCGGCGATATCGGCAAGCTGCCTGTCGGAGAGATGCCGGAAGGTCTCGCGCAAGTTTTCCAGCGTCGCTTCCAGCATCGGCGATATCGCACCGCTTGGGGACGCCGGGTTGAGCGTGCGCGATGCCGGCGACTGCAACTGCGCCGCCAGCTCGTCCTGCAACGCCGACTGGAATTCGGGATAGTTCTGGAACCCCAGCCTGGAGACAAAGCGCAGGATGGTCGGCGACGATACGCCGGCAGCAGTCGAGAACTCGGCGACCGTCTTCAGCCCGATCAGCGGATAGTTGGCGATCAACGTCTGCGCGGCGCGGCGCTCGCCGGCCGGCATCGTACCGATGCGGTCCGAAATCAGTTCGGCAATGCTGGAAATCATGGTTTTCCCCACCCTTGGCCATGTCTACACCGCTTCCCCGAAATCGCGTTTGACAAAGCCGGATAAACTGTATGAAATCATCCACAGGGACGCAATGAGGCAAAATACGTAACATAAGATACAGCGCTCCCCAGGGGACGGCAGTATGGAGAGAGCACGGCCCGCCAGCCTTGCATCGTCTGATACCGTAGGGGTGACGAATCCCGGGGGGTCCAGCCCTTTCGTGCTGACCTGCGACCACTCTTCCAATTTCCTGCCGGCTGAATTCGGCACGCTCGGCCTGCCCGCCGAAGATCTTTCCCGCCACATCGCCTGGGACCCGGGCGCGTTGCCGGTGGCCCGCCGCATGGCTGAAGCGCTCGATGCGACGCTCATCGAAACCCGCATCTCGCGTCTCATCGTCGACTGCAACCGTCCGCTCGACGCGCCCGACCTGGTGCCGCCGGTCAGCGAGACGACGATCATTCCAGGTAATGCCGGCCTGTCGGATACGCAGCGCGCCGAGCGCATCGCTTTGTCGTGGCAGCCCTTCCATGGCGCGGTGGCAAATATCATCGACAAAAGGTTGGCACGCGGCCAGGAAACGCGGCTGGTTTCAGTCCATTCCTTCACCCCGGTCTACAAGGGTAAAAACCGGCCCTGGCACATCGGCATCATCCATGACGAGGATCGCCGGTTGGCGTCACCGCTGATCGCCGCGCTTAAGCGACTTGCCGGCGTCACCGTCGGCATCAACGAGCCCTATTCGCCGGCCGACCGAGTCTATTTCACACTGGAACGCCATGCGCGCTCGCGCGGCCTGCCTTGCGCGATGATCGAAATCCGCAATGATGAAATCTCCGGCGAAGCCGGGCAGCGGAAATGGGCGGATCTGCTCACAGGCATTTTTCTGGATCTGGAGCCCGAGGCGGCCAGGGGCTCTCGACAACGTGCAATGGGAAAGTCAGTTCAATCGGCCAGCTAAGAACTTAAAAAGGGGACAAAAATGTCAGCGCAAGACTACACGGAAGTCGACAAGAAGGAGGATCTGAAGGTCCTCCACGGAATGGGCTATGCCCAAGAATTGTCGCGAAGCATGAGTCGCTTCTCGAATTTTGCCATCTCGTTCTCGATTATCTGCATCCTCTCGGGTGGTATCAATTCCTTCGCCCAGGCCACGTCGTCGATCGGCGGCGCCGGCGCCGGCATCGGCTGGATCGTCGGCTGTGCCGTCTCCGGATTTTTCGCGCTCGCCATGGCGCAGATCGCTTCGGCTTTTCCGACCGCCGGCGGTCTCTATCATTGGGCGTCCATTCTGGGGAACCGATTCACCGGCTGGCTCACCGCCTGGCTCAACCTGCTCGGCCTGATCACCGTGCTCGGCGCGATCAATATCGGCACTGCTTTCTTCTTTGTCGGAACGTTCGGCAGCTGGTTCGGCATCACCGGCACGCCGGGCGAGATCGTAGGGTTCGTCGCCTTCATCACCGTGCTGCAGGCGCTGTGCAACCATTTCGGCATCAAGCTGACCGCCATGCTGACGGACGCTTCCGGATTCATCATCCTCGGAACGACAGCGGTACTGATCGTGGCTTGCCTGGTGTTTGCTCCGGCGATCGACATCACGCGGCTGTGGACCTTCACCAACTATTCGGGTGACGCAGGTGGTGGTGTGTTCCCGCAGACCGATTCCATGAGCTACCTCTTCCTGCTGTGCCTGCTTCTGCCGGTCTACACCATCACCGGATATGATGCGTCGGCCCACACGTCGGAAGAGACGCTGAAGGCGGCGCACTCCGTTCCGCGAGCGATCGTCTCGTCCGTGGTCTGGTCCTCGCTAATCGGCTGGGTGATGCTGTGCGCCATCGTTCTGGCGATCCCGGATCTAGCGGCAGGCGCCAAGCAGGGCTGGACCGTGTTCTTCGCAACCATGGACGCGATCCTGCCGGTATGGCTGAAGGAACTGCTTTATCTGGGAATCCTGATAGCCCAGTTCCTGTGCGGTCTCGCCACGGTGACTTCGGCCTCGCGCATGCTGTTTGCCTTCTCTCGCGACGGCGGCATGCCGGTCGGCTCGGCTTCGCTGGCGAAGGTCAGCCCGACCTGGCGCACGCCCGTCCATGCGATCTGGACGGCTGCGGCCCTCGAGATCATCTATGTCTTTCTTGCTCAGTTCATTTCGATCGGCGGCACCAACATCTACACCATCGTCGTTAACTCGACGCTGGTGTTCCTGTTCCTATCGTTCATCATTCCGATCGTGCTCGGCATGCTGGCTTACGGGACGGCGAAATGGCCTAAGCCGGGCCCGTGGAATCTCGGCGCCGGGCTGTTCAAGCTGTTTTGCATCCTGTCGGTTATCGGCATGGTGATCATTTTCTACATCGCCATCCAGCCGCCGAACGACAAGGTGCTCTACATCACCTTGGCCTTCATTGTGCTGACCGCCGTGCTTTGGTTTGGTTTCGAGAACCGCCGCTTCCAGGGCCCGCCGATCGGCGATCAGATAGCCAAGCGCCAGGCAGCAATCGCGGCTGCCGAGGTGGCGATAGGCGAGGCCGGCCACTGACACTCCCTATCATGACCATGGCCGGCACGTTGCCGGCCATGGTTTCGTTTACCCTCAATCGTCCAGCGCTGGAGTGCCAAAGGAATGGCCGGAAATTTCTCGTTCGATCAGTTGAAGAAAGCGGTCTCCAATGGCGAGATCGACACGGTGCTGGCCTGCATCGTCGACATGCAGGGGCGGCTCGCGGGAAAGCGTTTCCTGGCGCAGTACTTCGTCGATTCCGCCCATGACGAGACGCACGGCTGCAACTATCTGCTCGCCGCCGACATCGATATGGAGCCGGTGCCGGGCTACAAGGCGGCAAGCTGGTCGAAGGGCTATGGCGACTTCGTCATGAAGCCGGATCTGGCGACACTGCGGCGCCTTCCGTGGCTGGAAAAGACAGCACTCGTGATCTGCGACGTGCTCGACCACCAGACCCATGACGACCTGCCGCATTCGCCGCGCGCCATCCTGAAGAAGCAGGTCAAGCGGCTGACGGAGCGTGGCTATATCGGCTACTTCGCCTCCGAGCTTGAATTCTATCTGTTCAACGAGACCTACGATTCCGCCCGCAAGAAGCATTGGCAGGGCCTCGACACTGCCTCGCCCTATATCGGCGATTACCAGATCGGTATCACCACCAAGGAAGAAGGCGTCATGCGCCGGCTTCGCAACGAGATGGAGGCCGCCGGCATCCCGATCGAAAACTCCAAGGGCGAATGGGGTCCGGGCCAGGAAGAGATCAATGTGCGCTATGCCGAGGCGCTCGACATGGCCGACCGCCACGTCATCCTGAAGAACGGCGCCAAGGAAATCGCCGAGTCCGAAGGCAAGTCGATTTCCTTCATGTCGAAGTACAATTATGGGCTCGCCGGCAATTCCAGCCACATCCACAATTCGCTGTGGAGCGCCGACGGCAAGACGCCGCTGTTCTTCGACAAAAAGGCGGACTGGACTTTGTCGACGCTCGGCCAGCAATGGGCGGCCGGTCAGCTGAAATACGCCAAGGAGTTCACCTGGTTCCTGGCGCCCTACATCAATTCCTACAAACGCTTCCAGGCCGGCACCTTCGCGCCGACCAAGATCATGTGGAGCGAGGACAACCGCACCGCCGGCTTCCGCCTCTGCGGCGAGGGCACCAAGGGCATCCGCATGGAATGCCGCATCGGCGGCGCCGACCTGAACCCGTATCTGGCCTTCGCCGCGTTGATCGCAGCCGGCCTTGCCGGCATCGACGAGAAGCTCGAACTGCAAAAGCCGTTCGTCGGCGATGCCTATCAGGCCTCGCGCCTGCCCGAGATTCCGAAGACGCTTCGGGACGCCACCGAGACGCTGGCCAAGTCGAAGATGCTGAAGCAGGCGCTCGGCGACGACGTGCTCGAACATTATGTCCACACCGCGAAGTGGGAGCAGTTCGAATACGACCGCCGCATTACGGATTGGGAACTGCACAGGGGGTTCGAGCGGTACTAGGATAGCCTGCGAAACGTCGGCGCTGCCCCTCACCCTTACCTATTCCGGGGCGAGCCGCTTGTCTCGCCCGTCCTTCGGACCCCCGTGAAGAACGGGGAGAGGGGGGGGCGCGACGTTGGAGCTTTCCCTTCTCCCTGTCGCTATACGGGGAGAAGGTGCCGGTAGGCGGATGAGGGGCAGCACAAAGCCAGATGATTTTCGATTTCAAAGAAGTGCGAGGACTTAAACGATGACCGAAACGGTCAAACTCAAATCCCCCATCGATGGCTCTATCTATGCGGAGCGGCCGATCGCGACCGACCAGGCGATCAATGCGGCGGTCGAGCGCGCCAAGGCGGCGCAGGAGAAGTGGGCGCTGACACCGATCGTAGAGCGCGGCAAGTATATGCTGGCGATGCTCGAAGCGTTGGTCGCGATGACCGACGAGATCGTGCCGGAGATCGCCTGGCAGATGGGGCGCCCGGTGCGTTATGGCGGTGAGTTCGGCGGCGTCAAGGAACGCACCAATTACATGGTCGAGATTGCTGACGCTGCGCTCAAATCCGTGCCGGCCTCCAACCCGAAGGACGGCTTCCGCCGCTATGTGAAGAAGGATCCGCTCGGCGTCGTCATGGTGATCGCGCCGTGGAACTATCCTTATCTGACCGCGGTCAACACTATCGTGCCGGCGCTGATGGCTGGCAACACGGTCATCCTGAAGCATGCGGCGCAGACGCTGCTGGTCGGTGAACGTTTTCAGCAGGCTTTCGACAAGATTGGGCTGCCCAAGGGCGTGTTCCAGAATGTCGTGCTCAACCACGCTCAGACCGAAAAACTGCTCGGCTCGGGCAAGATCGACCATGTCAACTTCACCGGCTCGGTCGGCGGTGGCCGCGCCATCGAGAAGGCGGCGGCCGGCACCTTCATGACACTCGGCCTCGAGCTCGGCGGCAAGGACCCGGCCTATGTGCTGCCTGACGCCAAACTCGATCATGCGGTGGCCAATCTGGTCGACGGCGCCTTCTACAATTCCGGCCAGTGCTGCTGCGGCATCGAGCGCGTCTATGTGCATGAGAAGGTCTACGACCAGTTCGTCGAAGGCTTCATTGCAGAGACGAAGAACTATGTCGTCGGCAATCCGCTGGAGCAGGCGACGACAATGGGGCCGATGGCGCAGGCGCGTTTCGCCGACCTGATCCGCGAGCAGAAGGCCGAGGCGCTGCGCAAAGGCGCGGTAGCACATATCAATATGAAGGTGGCTAATGACCAAGCCGGCTCGCCCTACCTGGCGCCGGAAGTGCTGACCAGTGTCGACCACCAGATGAGCGTCATGCGCGAGGAAAGCTTTGGCCCGATCGTCGGCATCATGAAGGTGCGCAACGACGAGGAGGCGATCGCGCTGATGAACGACAGCCCCTATGGGCTGACGGCCTCGATCTGGACGCGCGACACGGAGCACGCCATCGCGATCGGCGACCGCGTCGAGACCGGCACGGTGTTCATGAACCGCTGCGACTATCTCGATCCGGCGCTGGTGTGGACCGGCGTCAAGGACACCGGCAAGGGCGTTGCCCTGTCGGCGCTCGGCTACGACAATCTGACCCGGCCGAAATCCTTCCACCTGCGCGAAGCCATCTGATTTTTTGAAAGACAAGACATGTCCAAGCTGATCTCCAAATGGAACTACCCGACCACCGTCCGCTTCGGCGCCGGGCGCATCAAGGAATTGCCCGAGGTGCTTGCGGCCACCGGCATCAAGCGGCCGCTCTTCGTCACCGATCCGGGCCTGGCGAAACTGCCGGTCGTCGCTTCGACGCTAAAGATCCTCGACGACGCCAAGGTGCCTTATGGCGTGTTTTCCGAGGTGAAGCCGAACCCGGTCGATTCCAACCTGACCGCCGGCATTGCCGTGTTCAAGAAAGGCAAGCATGACGGCGTCATCGCCTTCGGTGGCGGTTCGGCGCTCGATCTCGGCAAGCTGATCGCCTTCCAGGCCGGGCAGACGAGGCCCGTCTGGGACTTCGAGGATGTCGGCGACTGGTGGACGCGCGCCAATTCGGATGCCATCGCGCCGATCATTGCCGTGCCGACCACCGCCGGCACCGGCTCCGAAGTCGGCCGCGCCGGTGTCATCACCAATGAGGCGACGCACACCAAGAAGGTGATCTTCCATCCGAAACTTTTGCCGGCAATCGTCATTGCCGACCCGGAACTTTCGGTCGGCATGCCCGGCTTCATCACCGCCGGCACCGGCATGGATGCGCTGGCGCACTGTCTCGAAGCCTATTGCGCGCCGGGCTATCATCCGATGGCCGACGGCATTGCCGTCGAAGGTATCCGGCTGGTGTTCGAGAATCTGCCCAAGGCTTATGCCAACGGCAAGGACCTGGTCGCCCGTGCCCATATGATGAGCGCGGCCGCCATGGGCGCCGCGGCCTTCCAGAAGGGGCTTGGCGCCATCCATTCGCTGTCGCACCCGATCGGCGCGCTCTACGACACCCATCACGGCATGACCAATGCGGTGTTCATGCCTTACGTCCTGGCCTTCAACCGGGACTCGATCGAGGAGCGCATCGCCCGGCTTGCCGCCTATTGCGGCATCAAGGGCGGCTTCGACGGCTTCGCCAAAGCGATCATCAAGCTGCGCAAGGAGCTGAAGGTGCCGCATGCGCTGCCCGGGCTGATCAAGGGGCTCGACATGGACAAGAAGCGCAAGGGGCTGATCGCCGACATGGCGGTGGTCGATCCGACCGCCGGCGGCAATCCGGTCAAGCTGACCAAGAAGGCGGCGCTGACGCTGCTCGAAAACGCCATTGCCGGCACCGTCTGAGGCGGAGTGCGGTGCCGGAACTTGATCTGGAAACGAGGGGAAAGGAAGGGCAAGGGGTAGGAGACAAGGCGATAAACCATTAGCCGGAAAATTAAGTGCGGGCTAATTGCTACAGCCTGTTAAAAAGAGTTAACTTTTGGTGCCGCCGGGGGCCAGTTTCAAAAAGCTTTCATCTGGCTGTCACATGAAAAAGATACCGCATCGCAGGCGTCCAGCGACGCCAGTTCAACGGAGAGAACACATGTTCAAGTTTACGGGGAAAGTGCTTTCCCTATCGGCCGTCGCCCTCATGGCGACCTCTGCTATCTCGTCGGCCCAGTCCATGGATGAACTGGTTGCCGCGGCAAAGAAGGAAGGCCAGCTCACCACCATCGCCCTGCCGCATGACTGGTGTGGCTATGGCGCCGTCATCGACGGTTTCAAGGCGAAGTATCCGGAAATCACCATCAACGAGCTCAACCCCGATGCCGGCTCCGGCGACGAGGTCGAAGCCATCAAGGCCAACAAGGACAACAAGGGCCCGCAGGCTCCCGACGTCATCGACGTCGGCCTGTCGTTCGGCCCGACTGCCAAGGCGGACGGCCTTATCCAGGCCTACAAAGTGTCGACCTGGGACTCGATCCCCGACAGCGCCAAGGATCCCGACGGTTTCTGGACCGGCGACTACTACGGCGTGCTGTCCTTCCTGGTGAATAAGGATCTCGTCAAGGAAGCACCGGCTGACTGGGCTGACCTGCTGAAGCCGGAATTCGCCAACACCGTGGCGCTTGCAGGCGACCCGCGCGCCTCGAACCAGGCCATCCAGGCCGTCTACGCGGCCGGCCTTTCCGGCGGCGCGGCTGCCGGCGAAGCTGCCGGTACCGCCGGCCTCGACTTCTTCAAGAAGCTCAATGCCGCCGGCAATTTCGTGCCGGTCATCGGCAAGCCGGCGACCCTGGCTCAAGGCCAGACGCCGATCCTGGTGACCTGGGACTACAATGCACTTGCCGGTCGCGACACGCTGAAGGGCAATCCGCCCGTCGACGTCGTCGTGCCGAAGACGGGTGTCGTTGCCGGCGTCTACGTGCAGGCGATCAGTGCTTTCGCACCGCATCCGAACGCTGCCAAGCTGTGGCTGGAGTATCTCTACTCCGACGAAGGCCAGATCGGCTGGCTGAAAGGCTATTGCCACCCGATCCGCTTCAACGACCTTGCCAAGAACGGCAAGCTCCCGGCGGACGTGATGGCCAAGCTGCCGCCGGCTGAGGCTTACGCTGCGGCGGTGTTCCCGACGCTGGACGAGCAGGGCAAGGCAAAGGAAGCCGTCACCAAGAACTGGGATGCCGTCGTCGGCGCCAACGTCAAGTAAGGCTTGAAGCCAACCGGGCGGCCTCGCGGCCGCCCGGTTTTCCTCGGAGACGGTAGCCGGCGCATGACAGATCTCTCGCTTTCCGATCACGCAGTCGCCGGGAAGACCGCGCCCCCCAGCGAGGCGCGCGCATTGCGACTGCCGACGCAATGGCTCGGTGTCGCGCCATTTTTCATCTTCGCAATCATGTTCCTGATCTTGCCCACGCTCTATCTGATGCTGGGCGCATTCCAGAACGATGCCGGCGAATTCACGTTCGAAAACATAGCGGCGCTGGCGCAGCCATCGATTGTCGCCGCCTACTGGATCTCGCTCAAGGTCAGCCTTTCCTCGGCGCTGATCGGTGCCTTCGCAGGTCTCGCCATCGCCATCGCGATCGTGCGCGGCGGCCTGCCGGAGTGGATACGTTCGGCAACGCTAACCTTTTCCGGCGTTGCTTCCAATTTCGCCGGCGTACCGCTGGCCTTCGCCTTCCTCGCGACACTCGGACGGCTCGGTCTCGCGACGGTACTTCTGAACACGGTGTTCGGCCTCAACATCTACGCACACGGCTTCAACATCCTGTCGTTCTGGGGCCTGACGCTGACCTATGTCTATTTCCAGATCCCGCTGATGGTGGTCATCATCACGCCGGCGATCGACGGCTTGAAGAAGGAATGGGGCGAGGCCGCCGCGACGCTCGGCGCCACCCAGGCGCAATACTGGCGCATGGTGGTGATCCCGGTGATCTGGCCAAGCTTCCTTGGCACGGTCATCCTGCTCTTTGCCAATGCCTTCGGCGCCATCGCCACCGCTTATGCGCTGACCGGCTCCTCGCTCAACATCGTGCCGATCCTGCTCTATGCGCAGATCCGCGGCGACGTGCTGCACAATGCGCATCTCGGCTATGCGATCGCCTTCGGCATGATCGTCATTACCGGTCTGGCCAACGTCTTCTACATCTGGTTCCGAACCCGCTCGGAGAGGTGGCTGAAATGAAGTCCGGCAAATTCTGGGCCTGGGTCGTCTTCATCCTCGGCGCGGCCTATTTCTTCATTCCGCTGATCGCGACCGTCGAATTCTCCATGCGCATGCGTCGCGGCGCCTATTCCTTCGACGCCTATCAGATCGTGCTGGGCGATGCCCGCTTCCAGGCGACGTTCATGTATTCGGTGATTGCCGCGATCTTCACCATCATCCTCGGCGTGCTGATCGTGGTGCCTGCGGCCTACTGGATCCGGTTGCGCATGCCGCAGCTGAGGCCGGTCGTGGAGTTCATCACGCTGCTGCCGCTGGTCATCCCGGCCATCGTCATCGTCTTCGGCTATATCAGGATGTACGGTTCGAATTCGCCGCTGCCGTTCCTGGCGACCGACATGGGTACAAATGCCTTGCTGGTCATCGGTTATGCGATGCTGGCGCTGCCCTACATGTACCGCGCCGTCGATACCGGCCTTCGCACCATTGATGTCAGGACGCTGACGGAAGCGGCGCAGATTCTGGGCGCCGGTTGGGGCACGATCATTGGTCGAGTGATCCTGCCCAATGTACTGATCGCGGTGTTGTCGGGCGCCTTCCTCACGTTCGCCATCGTCATTGGCGAATTCACCATGGCCAGCCTGCTCAACCGACCCGCCTTCGGCCCCTATCTGCAAAACGTTGGCGCCAACCGCGCTTATGAGCCGGCGGCGCTTGCCATCATCGCCTTCGCCATCACCTGGGGCTGCATGTCGCTGATCCAGATCCTGTCCCGGTTCGCGCCGAGATCGGCGAACCGCCCGAACTGATCGACAAAGTACTGATCGAAAGAAAAAGCCATGGCCGAACCATTCCTCTCCATCCAGCATGTGCGAAAATCCTTCGGCGCCACCACTGTGGTCGAGGATTTCAATCTCGATGTCGAGCCGGGCGAGTTCGTTTCCTTCCTCGGGCCGTCCGGCTGCGGCAAGACCACCGTTCTGCGAATGGTCGCCGGTTTCGAAGAGCCGTCGGCGGGCAAGATCGTCGTTGCAGGCAAGGACATCACGAGGCTGAAGCCAAACCAGCGCAATGTCGGCATGGTGTTCCAGGCCTATGCGCTGTTCCCCAACCTGACGGTGGCGCAGAACATCGGCTTTGGACTGAAGGTCGCCGGCATGCCCAGGGCAGATATTGATGCCCGCGTTGCCGAGATGCTCGACATCATCAAGCTGCCGCAGATGGCCGACCGCTATCCCTACCAGCTCTCCGGCGGCCAGCAGCAGCGCATTGCGCTGGCGCGGGCGATTGCGCCGAAGCCGAAGCTTTTGCTCCTCGACGAGCCGCTGTCGGCGCTCGACGCCAAGGTTCGCGTGTCGCTGCGCGAGGAAATCCGTTCCATCCAGAAGAAGCTTGGCATCACCACCATCTTCGTCACCCATGACCAGGAAGAGGCGCTGTCGATCTCGGACCGCATCGCGGTGATGTATGGCGGCAAGGCCGAGCAGGTCGGCACGCCGTTCGAGATCTACAATCGCCCAGCAACCAAGTTCGTCGCCAATTTCGTCGGCACGCTGAACGTGCTCGAAGGCAAGGTCACCGATGCCGCGGCCGGCACGGTGCAGGTCAACACGCAGGAGGTCTCGCTCAAGGGCAAGCTCAACGGGTCGAAGTCCGGCGACATGCTGTCTCTGGCGCTGCGGCCGGAGGCGATTTCGCTGGGACGCCAGCCTGGCCGTGACTCCAGCCTGTCAGGCGAAATTTCCGAAGTGCACTTCCTCGGCTCGGTCATCCGGGTTCGCGTCGGTATCGGCGGTAACACGGTCTCGCTCGACACATTCAACAGCCCGGCAACGCCGCCGCCGGCAGTCGGCGAGAAGGCCGAGATATCGTTCTCGTCGAGCGATATGCTGGTGCTGCACTAATAAAGCAGCATCCTCAGGAAAACTGAGGCGGTCGATTCAAGCCGGTGCGATGAGCGGCTGCAGGCCAGAGCCGGAAGCGTACTGGACAATCAACAGCATCTTGCCATCCAGCCACTGCCCACGATGCCGCTTCGCCGCTACCATGGGCCATGGCGCTTTTCGAACTGACCCTTGTCCTGCTTCTGGCCGCCGTCGCGCTGACGGCGCTGTCGCGGCGGCTGGAAATTCCCTATCCCTCCCTGCTGGCTCTGGCCGGGGTGGCGATCGCCTTCGTGCCAGGCGCGCCGACGATCGAGATCGATCCGGAACTGGCGCTTGCGCTGTTCATCGCGCCGGTGCTTCTCGACGCCGCCTATGACACCTCGTTGCGCGACCTGAAACGCTACCGGTTGTCGCTGGCGCTGCTGGCGCTTGGCGCCGTTGTCTTTACCACCGTGGTGGTTGCCTTTGTCGGCTGGAAGATGGCCGGCCTGCCGATCGCGGCGGCAATCGCGCTTGGCGCCATTGTCGCGCCGCCGGATGCCGTGGCGGCCAGTGCCGTTCTCAGCCAGTTCAAGGTGCCGCACCGCATAACGGCCATCCTGCAGGGCGAGAGCCTGCTCAACGATGCCACCGCGCTCTTGATCTACCGGCTGGCGGTTTCGGCGGCGCTCGGCACGATCATGCTGAGCAACGCCATTCCGGTGATCCTGCTGGCAACGATCGGCAGTCTGGTCGCGGGCCACGTGTTCGGCCGGATCTCGCTGCTGACGCTTGGCCGCATCGAGGACGCGGCGAGCAGCACGGTGGTGCAGTTCGCCGGAACCTTTGCCGTCTGGATCATCGCCGACAAGCTCGGCCTTTCCGCCATCATCACCATCGTCGTCTATGCCATCACCATTGCGCGCAGGGCACCCCGCCGCATGTCGGCGCGGCGCCGCGTCAGCACCTATTCGGTCTGGGAATCGGCGGTGTTCGTGCTCAACGTGCTGGCTTTCGTGCTGATGGGCCTGCAGGCACGCACGATCGTCGGCAGGCTTGCTGGCGACGGGCAGGGCGAAGCCTTTCTCTTTGCCGGAACCGTGCTGGTCGTCGTCATCGTCGCGCGGCTGGTCTGGGTGGGGAGTTACGTAGCCATTATCCGCTGGCTTGCCCGCCTCGGCAGCCAAGAGGCAAGGCGCGATCTGCCGACATTTGGCGGCGCCGTGCTGGTCGGTTGGTGCGGCATGCGGGGGCTGGTGACGCTGGTTGTGGCCATTGCCCTGCCGGCCGATTTTCCCCACCGCGACCCGATCGTGCTTGCCGCCTTCGCTGTGGTGCTGGGCACGCTGGTGCTGCAAGGCATGACCCTGAAGCCGCTGCTGCGCTGGATCAACTTCGCCCCGGACAGAACGGTCGACAACGAGGTGGCGCAGGCGCGTGTCGCCGTCATGCAGGCCGCACTCGATGTGCTCAGCCGCAAGACCTCGGCGGCGGCTGCCGTCGTGCGAGAACAGTATGAAGCTCAGCGCGTGATCGCGGAAAACCCGGACGATGCACAGGCCGCCACCGAATACGACCGGTTGCGCCTCTATGCCATCAACCGCCAGCGCGACACGCTCGAGGAGCTGCGCCGCAACGGCACGATCGGCGACGAGGCCTATCACCGGCTGGAGGAAGAGATCGACTGGGCGGAACTGGCCGCATCGCCGGCGGGCCGGTTCCAGCCGCTGACGACAGACTAGCGCCAATTTCGCGCCATCACTTTCCACGGCGCGCCTCGCGGCGTTTTCCGGCGTGCGGAGGATACCGAGCCGGGCGGGAATCGGTGCATGATGGCGCAGCAAGGGCGGGGAGGCTTCTGGCACAAGCCGCTTCCATTCTCGTGCACATTGCAACCAATCTGCCGAACCGCTACTGCCAACAGCGAAACTGAGCCGGATAAGCAATGAAGCTGGTCAGCTACAACATCCAGTACGGGTTTGGCGGTGACGGCCGCTACGATCTGACGCGCTGCGCCAGGCTGGTCGAGGGCGCCGACATCATTGCGCTGCAGGAGGTCGAGCGGCATTGGCAGCGGAGCAATGAGGACGACCAGCCGGAGATCCTGTCGAGGCTGCTGCCGGACTATCATTGGGTTTACGGCCCGGCCTTCGACATGGACGCAAGCGAGCGGCGCGATGGCCGCATCGTCAACCGCCGCCGGCAGTTCGGCACCATGCTGCTGTCGAAGCTGCCGATCGTCTGGTCGCGTCTGCACGCGCTGCCGATGCGCCGCACGCTGAGGCCGCTCAACACCCGCAATGCCGCGCTTGAATGCATGATCCGCACGCCGGCCGGCCCAGTGCGTTTCCTGTCACTGCACCTCGCCCATATAGCAGTGGAGGAGCGGCTGGAGCAGATCGACTATCTGCTTGCCGAACATCGCCGTGCGCCGTCCGAGGGTGGACCGTGGAGCGGCATTGATGACGAGCCTTCCCGCAACTGGACCAGCGGCGAAGGCGAGCCGGAGAATCCTCATGCGGCGATCTGGATGGGCGACTTCAACATGGAGCCGGGCAGCGTGGAATATCGCCGCATCGTCGGCAGCGCGCCCTATCACCGCGCCGCCGCCTATCTCGACGGTTTTGTCGATGCGGTTTCCATTGCCAGCGAGCCGACTGCTGACTTCCACACCCATGTGAAGACCATCGACGGCAAGGTGGCAAAGCGCCGGCTCGATCATTGCTTCGTCGGCGGCATATTCGCGGACCGCGTGCGATCGGTCAGCGCCGATGTCGGCGAGGTGGCCTCCGATCACTTCCCCCTCCGGGTCGATATCGATCTCGAAACGCCGTTGGGCTCGGGAGGTCGGTGAGCCCTCGATGACGCTTTTCGTCTTCTTCGCGGTGCTTGCCGCAGCCGCAATGCACGCGATCTGGAACGCGCTGGTCAAGGTGCATCTCGACCGCTTCCTGTCCATCACTCTGATGACGCTGGGCATGGGGGTTGCCGCGCTGTTCGTGCTGCCCTTCGTCGAGTTTCCGAAGGCCGAAGTGTGGCCCTACATCATCGCCTCGGTGATCTTTCACATGGGCTATCGGACCTTCCTGATCGGCGCCTACAAGGCCGGTGATTTCGCCCAGACCTATCCGTTGGCGCGCGGTACGGCGCCGCTGCTGACCGCGCTCGGCGGCGTTGTCGTGGTGCAGGAGATGCCGGCGCCGTTCGCCATCCTCGGCATCCTTTTGCTGTCGGCTGGCACGCTGGTGATGTCGTTTCGCGGCGGCGCGCATCTGGAGCGGATCAATTTGCGCGCGGTGGCTTTTGCGCTCGGCACTTCGATCTTCATCGCCAGCTATACGCTGTCCGACGGCAGCGGCGCGCGGCTGGCGGCGACGGCGCAGAGCTACGCCGCATGGCTGTTCGTCTGCGATGCCCTTGGCGCGCTGGTGCTGTGTCTCATCTTTCGCGGGCCCAAGGCACTGCCCGTTCTGGCGCGTGACTGGAAGGCCGGGCTGTTCACCGGCGTGCTCAGCGGTGCCGCCTACTGGATCGTCATGTGGGCGATGACCAAGGCGCCGATCGCATCGGTGGCGTCGCTGCGCGAGACCTCGATCCTGTTCGCCATGATGATCTCGGTCTTTGCGCTGGGCGAAAAGATGACGGGCTGGCGCGGGGCTGCCGCGCTCAGCATTGTTGCCGGTGTCGTGGCGCTCAGGCTGGGCTGATCTCGAGATCGAACACCATCAGCCCGTCGGTACCGCCTTCGAGTGCGGCGACCAGTCGGGCGCCGGCGCGCTGATGCGCTTCATGCACCAGGTAGGCGTCGCGGGCAGCGGCATCGCGAAAGTCGATGGTGAAGCCATGGCTGAAACCGCACGCGAATGGCTCCGGGCTGACATTGGCGCTGAAGTGGACCGTGTCCATGCCGTCGATTACCTGGCGCAGCGCTTCGAGGTCGGCGTCAATCGCCGACCGCTCGGCGTCGAGAACATCACCGCGGAATTTAACGAAGACGCAATGCCTGATCATTGAGTGGCTCTCCCGAATGACTATGCGGCGCGATTGCCGGAAAACACCGCTGGCGGCAGCGGCTCGCGGCCAAGGATAATATCCGAGCCCTTTTCGCCGACCATGATGGTCGGCGCATTGGTGTTGGAGGAGGGTACGCGCGGCATCACCGAGGCATCGCAGACGCGCAAGCCCTCGATGCCGCGCAGCCGCAGGTCCGGTGTCACCACGGCCATATCGTCATGGCCCATGCGGCAGGTGCCCACCGGGTGATGATCGGTCTTGGCGGTGCGGCAGGCATAGTCGAACAACTCGTCATCGCTGGCGAGCGATGGGCCGGGCAGCACTTCGCGCAGCACGTAAGGCGCTAGCGCCTTCTGCCGCATGATTTCGCGCGCGAGTCTCAGCCCCTTGATCGACATGGCGCGGTCATAGGGATCGGACCAGTAGTTCGGATCGATCAGCGGGTGGTCGGCCGGATCGCCGCTCTTCAGCCGCACCGTGCCGCGCGAGCGCGGGCGCAGGAAGGCCGAGTTCAGGGTGACTCCCGGATTGTTCAGCTTTTCGACGCCGGCCTCGATGCCGGAGCCCAGTCCGAGATGGAACTGGATGTCGGGCGAGGCGGCGGTCGGGTCGGCGTACCAGAAGCCGCCGGTTTCGAACAGGCTGGACGCGACGGGTCCCTTCTTCAGCAACAGATACTGCAGGCCGGCCCATGCCGTGCGGTGCAGTTTGGCGTAGTTGTCGTAGGTGTGGTCGCCGGTGCATTCGGCGATGACGAACAGGTCGAGATGGTCCTGCATGTTGGAGCCGACGCCGGGCAGATCATGCACCGGCGTCACGCCGACCGATTTCAGGTGATCGGCCGGACCGATGCCCGACTGCATCAACAGCTTCGGCGAACCGATGGCGCCGGACGAGACGATCACTTCGCGTTCGGCGCGCAGGATGGTCTTCTGGCCGCCGGGTTTGTCGACGATCTCGACGCCGATCGCGCGACCTTTCTCGACGACGATGCGGGTCACCAGCACATCGGTCCTGACGGTCAGGTTCTTGCGGGCGCGGATCGGTTTCAGATAGGCGACCGAAGCGGATGAACGCCGGGCGTCCTTCTGGGTCAGCTGGTAGTAGCCGACGCCTTCTTGGGCAGCGCCGTTGAAATCCGGGTTGAAGGGGATGCCCATCTCCTGGCCGGCACGGAAATAGGCCTCGCAAATCGGCAGCGGCGAAATCGGGTTCGACACGCCGAGCGGCCCCTGGTCGCCATGAAAATCGTTGGCGAAGCGCTGGTTGTTCTCGGCCCGCTTGAAATAGGGCAGCACGTCCCGATAGCCCCAGCCCGCGAGGCCCTCTTCCTTCTCCCACGCGTCGTAGTCGCGGGCGTTGCCGCGCGTGTAGATCTGGGCATTGATGGAGGAGCCGCCGCCGACCACCTTGGCCTGTGTGTACCAGAAGACGCGATCCTTCATGTTCTTCTGCGGCACAGTCGACCAGCCCCAGGATGCGATGCCCTTGGTCATCTTCGCGAAGCCCGCCGGCATGTGGATCAACGGATGCCAGTCCTTGCCGCCTGCTTCCAGCAGCAATACCGAATTGCCCGGATCCTCGCTCAGCCGGTTGGCGAGAACACAGCCGGCCGGGCCGGCGCCAACGATGATGTAGTCGGTCATGGCCTCACCCTTACAATCGCGGCACGGACAGCGCGCCGTCGACATTGATGATCGAGCCGGTGGAAAAGCCGAGCTTGCCGGCGGCAAGCGTCGCCACCACAGCGCCGATGTCGGAGGCTTCGCCCCAGCGTTTTGCCGGCACAAGGCCGCTATCGATCAGCGCGTCGTATTTGGCGGTCACGCCAGCCGTCATGTCGGTGCGGATGATGCCTGGGCGCAGCTCGAACACGCCGATGTTTTCCGGCGCGAGCCGCAGCGCCAGGTTCTTCACCCACATCGAAAGGCCGGCCTTCGAGATGCAGTAATCCGAGCGTTCCGGTGAGGCCATTTCGGCGCTGACCGAGGTGATGGTGATGATCGACTTTGGATAGTCGCCCGGCGTGGCGAGCATGGCCTTGGCGACGGCCTGGCTGAGGAAGACGGTGCCGCGCAGATTGATGTTCAGCGCGCGGTCGAAATTTTCGGGCTTCAGCTCCAGCAGATCGCCACGCACCACGGCGCCTACGCCGGCATTGTTGACGAGGCAGTCGATGCGGCCGAAGGTATTTGTCGCAGCATCGACCAATGCAGCGTGACCATCGAGGTCGGCGATATCGCAGCTGGTATAGGCGAACTTCGCACCCCGCGCCGCGATGTTCTCGGCGAGCCCATCCGGCGATTGTTCGGCAAGGTCGGCGACGAGGACATCGAAGCCGGCGTCGGCCAGCGCCTCGGCGCAGGCCAGCCCAATGCCGCGTGCACCGCCGGTGACGATGGCGGAAGGGCGGGTCATGCCGCGAGGTCCGTCTGACGGATATGCTCGGCGACCCGCAGCGCTTGTGCTGCAATCGACAGTGCCGGGTTCACCGCTGCCGAGTTCGGCAAAAAGCTGCCATCGACGACAAACAGGTTTTGGTGATCAAACGCACGGCAGAAGGGGTCGAGCGGCGAGGTCGCCGGATCGTCGCCCATCTTGACTGTGCCGCACTGATGCGACGGCGTGCGCTTGTCGAAGGGGCGCGACAGCACGATGGGATAACCGCAGGCGCGGAAGTTTTCGCGCATCACCTTGGTCAGCCCGTCGAGCGACTGCATGTTGGAGCGCCGCCACTGCATGACGATGTCCTTGCCGTCGACCATGATGCGGCTTTCCGGATCGGGCAGGTCTTCGCACATCAAATACCAGTCGACGGCATGGCCGGCCATGTAGTCCAGCGCGAATTTCGGCACGGACTTCACATTGGCCTTCAACATGTTGCCGTCGATCTTGCCGAGCAACTGGACGTTGCCGAGCGGTTTGCCGCCCTTGCCGTCGGAGAGATAATAGTCGTTGAGCATCAGCGTCTTCTGGTAGACGCTGTCGTTCCTGCGGCGCGGATCGATCGCCAGCATGGCGCTCGAATTGTGGTTCATGAAATTGCGGCCGACCTGGTCGGAGCGGTTGGCAAGGCCTTTGCCATTTGACGAGGGCGAGCGCAGCAGGACGACCGCGGAATTGACCGCGCCGGCGGACAGGATGACCAGCTTCGGCGCTACTTTCTTCAGCTCGCCATTCTGCCGGTAGTGAATGGCAGCAATGGTTTTTCCGTCCGGCGCCGCTTCGAGATACTCGACATAGCAGCCGGTTTCGAGCCGTATGTTGCTGTCCTTGAGTGCCGCCGTCAGTGGTCCAGTCTGGGCGTCGACCTTGCCCTGGCCGGTGTTGGGGAAAGCATCCCAGCCGGTCTTGCCCTCCTTCAGCCAGGTGTCGATGTCGACGCCGAGCGGCAGCGAGGCCGGATGCAGGCCAAGGCTCTTGAGCTCGGCGCGCGCGCGCGCGATCGGCGCTTCGTCGGGCACCGGCTTGAAGGCATAAGGGATCGAGTGAAACGGTTCGGTCGGGTCCTCGCCCAGCGAGCCGCGGACGCGAAACAGCTGCTCGGCTTTCGAATACCAGGGCTCGAATTCATCATAGGAAAACGGCCAGGCCGGCGAGACGCCGCCGAAGTGCTCCATCGCCGCAAAGTCTTCCTTGCGGTAGCGGATCAGCACCGCGCCGTAGAATTTCGAATTGCCGCCGACATAGTAGTAGTTGCCAGGGTTGAAGGCCGCACCGTCGGCCTCGCGCCACATCTCCTTGGGACGGTAATGGCCGTCGACGAAGATCGAGCGCGTGTCGCGGGCATGCGGCGTTGCCGGCAAGGGCTCGCCGCGCTCCAGCATCAGGATCGATGCGCCGCTGCCGGCCAGACCGGAGGCGATCGTGGCGCCGCCGATGCCGGAGCCGATGATGACGATGTCCGGATTTGTCATAGCCGTCAGCGAATGCGGTTCTCGGTCGCCGGATCGAAGAACACTGCCTTGGTCAAGTTGAAGGCGAGCGGCGTGCTGGTGCCCGGCTGGATGTTGGCGTCGGCGCGCAGCCGCGCCACAACGGGCTTGCCGCCGAGATTGGTGACCGCGAACGTGTCGGAGCCCGCAGGCTCGACCACTTCGATGTGCAGGTCGGCGGTGGCAATGTTGGAGGCGTTGCGTTCGGCTCCCTCCGGATCGGTCAGCGCTTCCGGCCGGACGCCGAAGATGATCGGCTTGCCCTGGAACGCCGAGAGGCCCGTCGGCGCATTGGCCATCGGCAGCGTGATCGGCTCGCGCGCCTCGCGCTGCAGCACGACGGACAGCGCATTGCCCGAGGTGGCGATGGTCGCCGGGATCAGGTTCATAGCCGGCGAGCCCATGAAGTCGGCGACGAACAGGTTGGTGGGGTTGTTGTAGATCTCGGCCGGGGTGCCGAACTGCTGCACCTCGCCGTCGCGCATGACGGCGATCTTGGTGGCCAGCGTCATCGCCTCGATCTGGTCGTGGGTGACATAGACGATCGTCGTGCCGGTGGTGGCATGCAGGCGCTTGATCTCGATGCGCATGTCGACGCGCAGCTTGGCGTCGAGGTTGGACAAGGGCTCATCGAACAGGAACAGTTTGGGGTCGCGCACCAGCGCCCGGCCCATGGCGACGCGCTGGCGCTGGCCGCCGGAAAGCTGGCTCGGCTTGCGCTGCAGGAGGTGGCCGATCTGCAGCACCTTGGCCACCTTGTCGATCGCCTTCTGGCGCTCGTCGGCCGGCACGCCGCGCATCTCCATGCCGAAGGAGATGTTCCCGGCCACGGTCATGTTCGGGTAGAGCGCATAGCTCTGGAACACCATGGCGATGTCGCGCTTGGAAGGATGCAGATCGTTGATGGCGCGGCCGTCGACGCGGATCTCGCCCTCGGTGATCTGCTCCAGGCCGGCAATGGTGTTGAGCAAGGTGGACTTGCCGCAACCGGACGGGCCGACCAGCACCAGGAAGCCGCCCTTTTCGAGCTCGACATCGATGCCCTTCAGGATTTCAACATTCCCGAAGCGCTTCTTCAGCCCATCAATTTCCAGAAAAGCCATGGGTCGTTCCTTCCTGATAGCTCAGCCTTTGACCGCACCAGCCATCAGCCCGCGCACGAAATAGCGGCCGGCGACGACATAGACGATCAGGGTGGGTAGCGCCGCGATCATCGCGGCCGCCATGTTGACGTTGTATTCGACGACACCGGTCGAGGTGTTGACGACGTTGTTGAGCGCCACCGTCATCGGCATGGAGTCGCCGGTGCCGGCATAGGCCGAGGCGAACAGGAAGTCGTTCCAGATGTTGGTGAACTGGTAGATCACGGTGACGACGAAGATCGGCATCGAGTTCGGCAGCATGATGCGGCGGAAGATCTGGAAGAAGGAGGCGCCGTCGACCTGTGCGGCCTTGATCAGCTCGTTCGGGAACGCCTCGTAGTAGTTGCGGAAGAACAGAGTGGTGAAGCCAATGCCGTAGACGACGTGGACGAAGACCAGATTGACCGTCGGGTTGCCGAGGCCGAAGCTGGTGCCGACCGAGTTCTGCAGCGAGACACCGAAACGTCCCAGGCTGCCGAGGATGGTCGCCATCGGCAACAGCACCGACTGGAACGGAATGAAGCAGGCAAACAGCATCAGCCCGAACACCAGCGTTGCGCCGCGGAAACGCCATTTGGTCAAGACATAGCCGTTGAGCGCGCCGAGCATGGTCGAGATCAGCACGGCCGGAACCACCATCTTGATGGAGTTCCAGAAATAGCCCTTGATCCCGGCGCAGGTGAGGCCGACGCAGGTCTCGCCCCAGGCCTTCAGCCAGGGGTCGAAGGTCGGCGCCTTGGGCAGCGCCAGCATGTTGCCGTTCTGGATCTCGTCCATGGTCTTGAACGACGTCACCAGCATGACGAACAGCGGCATCAGATAGAACAGAGCAAACAGCGCCAAGAGCCCGTAGATGACGATGCGGTTGAGGGTCTTGGTGCTCATGCCGCTAGAGGCCTGGCGGGCAGGGGTGGCGACAGCGCTCATCGCGGCTTCTCCCGCAGTTCCGAATAGAGATAGGGCACGATGATGGCGACGATGGTCATCAGCATGATCACCGCACTGGCCGAGCCGACGGCCATTTCGTTACGCTTGAAAGTGTACTCATACATGAAGTTGGAGGGCAGCCAGGCCGAGCCGCCGGGGCCGCCGCTGGTCAGCGCGACGACCAGATCGTAGGACTTGATGGCGAGGTGGGCGAGCACGATGAAGGCCGACAGGAAAATCGGCCGCAGCAGCGGGATGACGATGCGGCGGTAGAGCTGGAAGGTTGTGGCGCCATCGATCTGCGCCGCCTTCATGATCTCGCCGTCAATGCCTCGCAGGCCGGCCAGGAACATCGCCATGATGAAGCCGGAGGCCTGCCAGACGCCGGCGATGACCACGGTGTAGATGACGAAATCCTTGTTCTTGATCCAGTCGAAATGGAAGCTCGTCCAGCCCCACTGATGGAGGGTCTGCTCGAGGCCGAGACCGGGGTCGAGGAACCATTTCCAGGCAACGCCGGTGACGATGAAGGACAGCGCCATCGGGTAGAGATAGATCGGCCGCAACACGCCTTCACCGCGGATCTTCTGGTCGAGCAGGATGGCCAGGAACAGGCCGAGCGCCAGGCAGATGGCGATATAGAGAAAGCCGAAAATGCCCATATTGGTGATCGACGTGTACCAGCTCGACGGCGGGTCGGTGTCGAAGGTCCAGCCCCACAGCCGCTGATAGGCGCGCGAGCCGGTGATGACATAGGACGGGAAGGTCTTGGAATTGGTGAAGGACAGATAGATCGTCCACAGGATGAAGCCGTAGACGAACACGATGGTGATGGCGAAGCTCGGCGCCAGCACGATCTTCGGCAGGGCGTCCTGCAGGCGCGAGCGCACAGAAGCGCGCGGCCGCTCCGGCGTCAGCTTGATCTGTGTTGTCGCTACACTGCTCATGAGGCTCCTCCCGTTTCGGGTCGTCCGTGCTCTGCCGTCAGGCGGCAAGGCGGCCCCGTGCATACGGGTCCTTGGTCGGCATGGTGTTCAGGCCGGCCAATCCTGAGGTGAAACCTTCCCCGCCGAAGCGGGGAAGGTGGTTTAGGCATAGCGCTTACTTGGCGTCGTCGATTGCCTTGACCAGTTCGGTCACGGCTTCGTCCGAGGTCTTGATCTGACCATGGACGAACTTCGAAACGACGTCCTTGTAGGCATTGGCGACCGCCGGAGGCGCGCCGTAGCCCTGGGCCAGCGAGCCGAACAGCGTGCCGCCTTCATTGGCAGCCTTCAGGTCGGCGATGCCCTTCTTGCCGCACGCGTCGAAGTCGGTGTCCGGAACGTCGGTACGGGCCGGAACCGAACCCTTGACGACGTTGAAGGCCGACTGGAAGCTCTTCGACAGCGTGGCGGTGGCCAATGCGACCTGGGCGGCCTTGCGGTCGTCCGGAACGTTGAACATGCCGAACATGTCGGAGTTGTAGATCACGGAGCCGTCGGTGCCCGGGAAGCGATAGCACAGGAAGTCCGTGCCCGGCGTTTTCTTGGCGGCGTTGAACTCACCCTTGGCCCAGTCGCCCATGACCTGCACCAGGGCGTCGCCCTTGATGACCATGGCGGTGGCAAGGTTCCAGTCGCGGCCCGAGAAGTTCGGGTCGACATAGGTGACGAGTTTGGCAAGATTGTCGAACGACTTCTTCATCGTGTCGGACTTGAGCGACTCGTCGTCGAGGTCGTTGAAGGCCTTCTTGTAGAACTCAGGTCCACCGGTCGACAGTACGACCGAGTCGAACATGGTGGCTTCCTGCCAGTTCTGGCCGCCGAGAGCGAGCGGGATGACGCCAGCCGCCTTGGCCTTGTCGAGCAGGCCAACGAAGTCGTCGAAGGTCTTCGGCTCGGCGCCGCCGATCTTGTCCATCACCGCTTTGTTGATCCACAGCCAGTTGACCGAGTGGACGTTGACCGGAGCCGCGACCCACTTGCCGTCGTAGACGGAGAACTTCTGCAGGGCTGCCGGAACCGACTTGTCCCAGCCTTCCTTCTTCGCGGTCTCGGTGAGGTCGCCCATGACGCCGGCCGCTGCGTAGTCGAGCACGGTGTAGCCGAGCATCTGCGATGCGGTCGGGTAGTTGCCGGCCGCGACCATTGCCTTCAGCGCGGTCATGGCGGCGTCGCCGCCACCGCCGGCCACCGGCACGTCCTTCCAGGCATAGCCTTCCTTGGCCAGGTCGCCCTTGAGGACGTTGAGAGCAGCCGCTTCGCCGCCCGACGTCCACCAATGCAGCATCTGCACTTCCTTGACGTCCTCGGCATGGGCCGAGAAAGCAAAGGTCGTCGCCAGAGCCGTTCCGATAAGCAGTTTGCGCAACATGTACTACCTCCCTTTGTTGCATTCACAAAACCGACGGATGCCCGCCGGGCTCTTCCAAACTCAGCCGACCCACCAACCGGTGCGCTGGCCGCGATGAAACTGGATTGTTTTTTCCTCGGTATAGTCCTCGACAGCGCGTTTGCCGAGTTCGCGTCCGACACCGGACTGCTTGTAGCCCCCGAATGGCAGCTCGGGGTAGCCTTCCATGAATGTGTTCACCCAAACCGTCCCCGAACGCACACCACGCGCCACCGACATGCAAGTGTCGATGCTGGCGCTCCACACCCCTGCCGAGAGACCATAAGGCGTGTTGTTGGCGATGTGCAACGCCTTTTCAATCGATTCAAAAGTCAGCACGGAAAGCACCGGCCCGAACACTTCCTCACGCGCAATAGCCATGTCCTCGGTAACGCCGCTAACAATGGTTGGATCGAGGTATTGTCCGGCATTGGAGGCCCGCTGCGCACCGCCGCTGTAGACATTGCTGCCGCCGCTTGCCGCTGCCGTAACGTAACCGGCCACCTTGGCCAGATGGTCCGACGAAATCATCGCGCCGACCTTGGTGCGGTCGTCGAGCGGATCGCCTACCGTCACTTTAGCGGTGAGGGCCTTCACGGCGGCGAGGAAATCGTCGGCGATCGCCTCATGCACGATCAGCCGGCTGCCGGCATTGCAGCACTCACCGGCGTTGAAGAAGCCGCCGAACACCGCAGCGTCGGCGGCTGCTTTGAGATCGGCATCGGGGAAGACGATCTGGCCGTTCTTGCCGCCGAGCTCCATCGAGATTTTCTTCAGCGACTGCGCGGCTGCAGCCATGGTCATCTTGCCGACGCGGGTCGAGCCGGTGAAGGACACCATCTCGACCAGCGGATGGCTGACCATCGGCGCACCGACATCGGCGCCCAGTCCCGCAAGGATGTTGACGACACCGGCGGGCAGGCCGGCCTGCATCAGAATATCGCCGAGCAGGAAGGTCGAGGCCGAGGTCATTTCGCTGGGTTTGACCACCGCCGTGCAGCCGGCGGCGAGCGCGAAGGGGAGTTTCTGGCTGACGATGAGGAAAGGGAAATTCCACGGCGTAATGATCGAGACGACACCGATCGGTTCGCGCACGACCACGCCCAGCATGGCGTCGCCGAGATTGGCGTAGCTCTCGCCATGCAGCGTGCGGGCAAGCGAGGCGGCATAGCGCCAGATGTCGACGGCGCCACCGATCTCGCCGCGCGCCTGAGCGATCGGCTTGCCGGATTCCAGCGCATCGAGCCGGGCGATGTCTTCCAGCTGTGCCTCGATCAGGTCGGCCGTCTTGAGCAGGATTGCGGCGCGTTCGGAGGCTTTCATGCGCGGCCACGGGCCGGTCTCGAAGGCTCTGTGCGCGGCCTGCATCGCCGCTTCCACCTCGGGCTCGCCGGCCTGCGCATAGCGCGAAACGGTGAAGCCGTGGCCGGGGCTGTTGCGCTCCAGCGTGCGGCCATCGTGGGCATCGACATGCTTGCCGTCGATCAGGAGCTTATAGGCCTTCGGCGCCCTGGACGCTTCAGTCGGCATGGAAATGTTGAGCGGTGCGTTCATCATGCTTTCTCTAGGATCTTGAAAAGGCCGGCTTCTGCTTGGCCTTGAAGGCGCTTACGCCAGCCTTGAGGTCGCCGGTCAGCGCAATGAAGCCACTGGCCAGGGCTTCCGTTGCTGCGGCACTTTCCTCGCCTTCGGCGACTGCGATCATCAGTTTGGCGGCTTCGGTTGCGAGCGGTCCGCGTTCGGCGATTTTTCCTGCCCACACCTTGGCTTCGGCGAACGCCTGACCGGTCTCGACCACGCGGTCGACGATGCCGAGGGCGAGCGCGTCGGGGGCGGCAAAGACTTCGCCGCCGAGCGCCATGCGGCGGACGATCTGGGCGCCAAAGCGGCGCACGGCGCGTTGCGTGCCGGACCAGCCGGGGACAACGCCGATCGAGGTCTCGGGGAAGCCGAGCTTCACCTGCGTTTCTGCGACGCGGAAGTCGCAGGCGACTGCCAGTTCCAGCCCGCCGCCCAGCGCATGGCCGGACAGCACCGCAATGGTCGGTTGCCGGAGCCTTGCCAGCCGGTCGAAGACGCGGTGGCCATAGCGCACCCATTGCACCTGGAAGTCGGCGGCGCTCATGCCACCCCAGGCCTCGACGTCGCCGCCGGCGCAAAAGCCTTTGCCTTCGCCGCGGACCAGCACGACGCGCACGCCTTCAGCCATCTCGGCTTCGTCGAGCGCGGCTCCGAGAGCGCGCAGCATCGGGATGTCCAGCGCGTTGAACTTTTCAGGCCGGCGCAGCGTGACGATACCGATGGCGCCGTCCTGTTCGAAAGTTACGAGGCGCTCAGTCATGTGCGCCTCCGAGCGAAGCGCCGCCATTCAGCGACAGGCCGATCGGCCGATCCTGGTAGAGGGCCGTCGGCGTGACCTTGAGGTCGTTGGCGACGCCGAGCGGTGTCTCGGACTGCGCCAGCACGTCGCGCTCGAGGTCGATGCCCGGCGCCAGTTCCGTCACCATCAGGCCGTCCGGCGTCAGCTTCATCACGCAGCGCTCAGTGACGTAAGTGATGTCCTGCCCCTGCGCGACAGCACGCTTGCCAGAGAAGGAGATGTGCTCGACTTCGTTGACCACCTTCTTGACCTTGCCTTCGGTGTCGATGCGGATGCCGCCTTCGGCGAGCGACAGTTTCGCACCGGCATTGAAGAAGCCGGAGAAGACGATCTTCTTCGCCCGCGCGGTGATGTCGACGAAGCCACCGGCGCCGGCGGTGACATGCGGCCGTGCCGACAGCTTGGAGACATTGACCGAGCCGTGGCGGTCGATCTGCAGGAAGGATAGCAGCGAGGCGTCGAAGCCGCCGGCCTGGAAGTAGATGAACTGGTGCGGCGAGGGCATGATCGCCTCGGCATTGGAGGCGCAGCCGAACTTGAAGTCGAGCAGCGGCACGCCGCCGACAGCGCCTTGTTCGATCACCCAGGTGACCTTGCCGTGCTGGCCTTCCTCGAGGAGGATGCGTGGCACGTTGGCGGAGATGCCGAAGCCGATGTTGACGGCCATGCCGTCGCGCAATTCCATGGCAACGCGGCGTGCGATGACCTTCTGGACGTTCATCTCGGCGTTGCGGAAGCTCGACAGCGGCCGGAAGATCTCGCCTGAAATCGCCGGATCATAAGGCGTCAGCGTCGTCTGCAACTGATCCGGCGCCACCACGATATGGTCGACCAGAACGCCGGGCACGCGTACATCGTGCGGCTTCAGCGTGCCGTTCTCGACCACGCGCTTGACCTGCGCGATGACGATGCCGCCATTGTTGCGGGCAGCGAGTGCCTGTTCGAGACCGCCGAGATAGGCGCCTTCATGCTCATAGGTGAGGTTGCCGCGCTCGTCGGCGGTGGTGGCGCGGATGATCGAGATGTTGGGTACGATCGCGCGGAAATAGAGCCATTCCTCGCCGTCGAACTGCTGCACCGAGACGATCGGCTCGCTGGCGGCCGCGTTCATGGCGCAGCCCTGGTGGCGCGGATCGGCGAAAGTGTCGAGGCCGACCTTGGTCAGCACGCCCGGCCGCTTGGCGGCGGCCTCCCGATGCATGTCGAACAGGATGCCGGACGGCACATTGTAGGCGGCAACCGAATTGTCGCCGATCATTTTCCAAATCTGCGGCGGCTCGGACGAGGAGGGGCCCGAGGGATAGGAGCCGCAGAGCGTGCGCTTCAACAGGCCGGGCTTGGCCAGATGGTCGATGCCCTTGATGCCGTACATGTCGCCGGCGGCGATCGGGTGCAGCGTGGTGATGTTCTTGGGATGACCTTCGGTGTCGAAGCGCTCGCCGATGGCGGCCAGCACCGCATCCGGGCAGCCGAGGCCGCTCGACGAGGAGACGGATACGGTCATGCCGTCCTTGATCAGGCCGGCGGCCGCAGCGGCGGAGACGAGCTTGCTCACTTGGCACTCCCGAGCTTGGGATCGATTGCGACCGCCTTGCCGGATTTCTCCGACTGCAACGCCGCTTCTGCTGACGCAAGCGACCAGACGCCGTCCTCGCCGGTGGCGGAGGGCTGGCCTTTGCCGCTGATGGCGGCGTGGAACTGGCGCAGCGATCGGACGTAGAGGTCTTCGTGGTCGAAACTCAGTTCCTCCTCGCCCTTGGCTGTGCGCAGCAGCACCGTGCCGACCGGCTTTTGCGTCATCACATTTTTGCCGATCAACGAGCCTTCCGAACCATGCACCTCGAAGCCGGTGTCGGCGAACTTTGTGGTGAAGCCTTCATGCGACTGGGCAATGACGCCGGACTTGAAGCGCCAGATGCACATGGCGCCGTCTTCCAGCCCACTGCCGGCCATGCCGGCCGACTGGGTGAAGGCGGAAATCTCGATCGGGTCGTCGCCAAGCACGAAACGCAGCGTGTCGGCATCGTGCACGGTGATGTCGAGCACCACCCCGCCGCCGGCCTCAGGTTTGGTGATGCGCCAACCCTGCAGGTTCTCCGGCAGGTAGACGGCATGGAAGACACGCGCGGCGATCGGCTTGCCGATGCGGCCGGCTGATATGGCATCGCGCATGGCGCGGTGGGCGCCGGCATTGCGCAGATGATGGTTGGTGCCAAGCACGATTCCGGCTGCCTTGGCGGCGGCGACCATGGTGCGCGCATCGGCGCTGGTCAGCGCCAGCGGCTTTTCGCACAGAACATGCTTTCCCGCCTTGATGGCGGCCAGCGCCTGTTCGAGATGAAGTTCATTGGTGGTCGAGATGTAGACGGCGTCGATGCCGGCGCCGAGCAGGTCGTCGAGTGTCGAGACGGCAAGCGGAATGTTGTTTTCCGCGGCATAGGCCTTGGCCCGCTCCGGGCTG
Organism: Mesorhizobium sp. P3_A2; assembly: GCF_056403115.1. Classification (NCBI taxonomy): domain Bacteria; kingdom Pseudomonadati; phylum Pseudomonadota; class Alphaproteobacteria; order Hyphomicrobiales; family Phyllobacteriaceae; genus Mesorhizobium; species Mesorhizobium sp. P3_A2. Next base: position 221,228 of record NZ_JBFUGC010000004.1, on the reverse strand, counting down.
GAGCTCATCACCGCTGATATCTCGCCACCCTCTTGCGCACGGATGGCGTTGATCATGAACTGTTTGGCGATCGTGCTGGCGCCGATCAATCCCCATCTGACGCTCATGCCGCGTCTCCCATTCCTGCAGGCGTGTTCCGGGCGCGGCGATCGGGACCGCAGCTTTCCCTGACGACCAGATTGACGGCGCCGATATGGTCCTCGGCACGCGTGGTGCGCGACTGGATCATCTTCAGCATGACATGCGCGGCGCGCTCGCCAAGGCCTGCCGTGTCCACCGAGACGCTTGTCAGCGCCGGCATGTAGTGCTCGGCCTCGACCACGTCGTCGAAACCGACAACGGCGAAATCCGCGCCGGGCTCCAGCCCGCGCTTGCGCAGCGCCAGCATGACGCCGAAGGCAACGGCGTCGTTGAAACACAGCGCCGCCGTCGGCGGCTCGGGCATGGCAAGGGCGGTTTCCAGGCAGGCGATGCCGCCCCTGCGGCTGGTCTCGCCTTCGACGACGAGCACGTCTCGCCTGGCGATGCCCAATGTTTCGCAGGCTTCGCGAAAGCCGCCCAGGCGCTCCTGATAGACGACCAGATCGGACGTGCCACCGAAGAAAGCCAGCCGGCGATGGCCCTTGCCGATCAGATGGGCGGCCGCAAGGTACGCGCCGCGATGATTGTCGGGCGCGATCACCGGGATGCGGCTGTCCGGCAGGCGGCGCATCGCGAAGACCACCGGCACGCCGGCCGTCTCGATGCGGCGGAAGGCGCCCGGCGTCGTGCCGCGCGCCGGCGACACGATCAGGCCTGCGACGCCCTGTTCCATCAGCGACTTCAGCACTTCTTCCTGACGAACAGGATTTTCCGCCGTGTTGGCGATGAACGGCACGATGCCGGCCGACTGGAAGACACGCTCCATGCCGACCGCCAGCTCGGCGAAAAAGGGGTTGGTGAGATCGTTGATGACCATGCCGATGACGTTGGAGTGGGCCTTGCGCAGATTGGCGGCGCCGCGGTTGTAGACATAGCCGACATCCTCGATCGCCTTGCGAACCTTGACCGCGGTCTCAGGCCGGATCAGCCCTGAGCCTTGCAGCACGAGCGACACCGTCGATTTGGACACACCGGCCTCGCGGGCGATGTCCAGGATCGTTGCCTTGGGCCGGCTGGCCATACGGGTGGTTTCCTCCGCCTGGATTGGCAAATCTATTGGAACGTTCTAATCACTGTGCCAAACGAGAGTCAATCGGGATTCTGGAGAGGATCGAAAAATTGATGAATGTGATGTCTGGCAAGGCTCTTGGCCTCTTTTCGGCATTTGGACCGGTTCAATCTCAGGAATCATAAAGCTTCTTGATTTATTGGAACGTTCCATTTATAGGATGCCGGAAACGGAGGTTGCCATGGATATTACCCTGCCTGCGGAGAATGGCGGCCGCGTCAGCTACAAGCTCGTGGGCAACCCGGTGGAGCCCAGAATAGGTGCTGCTTTCCCGCGCATTGCCTATGCCGCGGCGCATGTCGTCGCCGACCCGCTTGCGATGACCAATCCGTGGTCGAAGCCTGCGGTCGACTGGGACAGGACGATGGCGTTTCGCCACCATCTGTGGCGGCTCGGCTTCCGCATCGCCGAAGCGATGGACACCTCGCAGCGCGGCATGGGGTTCGACTGGACAAATGCGCAGGAATTGATCCGGCGCTCGATCGCCGAGGCGCGCAGCGTCGAAGGCGCCGATCTGGCATCGGGCGCCGGCACCGATCATCTGATGCCGGGGGCTGCCAGGACGCTCGATGACGTGATCGCCGCCTATGAGGAACAGTTCACCTTCATCGAAGGGCAGGGTGGCAAGGCAATCATGATGGCCAGTCGGGCGCTGGCGGCGGTCGCCAAAGGCCCGGATGATTATATCAGGGTCTACGACCGCATCCTCAGTCAGGCCTCCGGCAAGGTCATCCTGCACTGGCTGGGCGACATGTTCGATCCGGCACTAAGGGGCTATTGGGGCAGTGAGAATTTCGAGACTGCGCTCGACACCGTCGTCGCCATCATCGAGCGCCATGCCGGCAAGGTCGAAGGGATAAAGATTTCCCTGCTCGATGCTGGCAAGGAAGTCGCCCTGCGCGACCGGTTGCCGGACGGCGTCGTCATGTTCACCGGCGACGATTTCAACTACCCTGAACTGATCGCAGGCGACGGGAAGCGGCATTCGCACGCCTTGCTCGGCATATTCGACGCCATCGCCCCGGCCGCCAATGCGGCCCTGGCGAAGTTGGCTGACGGCGACCGCGCCGGCTATGACGCGCTGATGGCGCCGACGGTGCCACTGTCGCGCAAGATCTTCGAGGCGCCGACCGAGTACTACAAGGCTGGCATTGTCTTCATGGCCTGGCTCAACGGCCATCAGGATCATTTCACAATGGTCGGCGGCATGCAGTCGGCGCGCGGCATCCTGCACTATGCCGACATCTTTCGCCTTGGCGACCAGGCAGGGTTGCTCGCCGATCCCGCGCTTGCGTTGGCCAGGATGAAGCATTTCTGCGCGGTCGCGGGTGCCTGAGCGCAACGCAACCGTTGGCTGAAAAGTATCCCCCGTGTGGGGGATTTGCGTTCTTGCGTCAAATCTGTATTCCGTTGCCGGATTAGATGCGGACGAATGCGGCAATGACGGAAAAAGTGGCGCTCATCACCGGTGTAACCGGGCAGGACGGGGCCTATCTTGCAGATTTTCTTCTGCGGAAGGGCTATATTGTCCATGGCGTCAAACGCCGCTCATCTTCGTTCAATACCGAGCGCGTCGATGACATCTATGTCGATCCGCACGAGCGCGGTGCGCGCTTTTTCCTGCATTATGGCGACCTGACCGATGCAACCAATCTCATTCGCCTCGTGCAGGAGACGCGGCCGAGCGAGATTTACAATCTTGGCGCCCAGAGCCATGTCCAGGTGAGTTTCGAGACGCCCGAATATACCGGCAATGCCGATGCGTTGGGCACGCTCAGGCTGCTGGAGGCGATCCGCATCCTCGGCATGGAAAAATCGGTGCGTTTCTACCAGGCCTCGACCTCGGAGCTTTACGGCAAGGCGCGCGAGGTCCCGCAAAGCGAGACGACGCCGTTCCATCCGCGCTCGCCCTATGCCGCGGCCAAGCTCTACGCCTACTGGATCACGGTCAATTACCGCGAAGCCTACGGCATGTTCGCCGCCAATGGCATCCTGTTCAACCACGAAAGCCCGACGCGCGGCGAAACCTTCGTCACCCGCAAGATCACACGAGCCGTCGCCTCGATCCAACACGGCCTGCAGGACACGCTCTATCTCGGCAATCTCGACGCCAGGCGTGACTGGGGCCATGCGCGCGACTACGTAGAAGGCATGTGGCGCATTCTGCAGCACAGCGAAGCCGACGATTTCGTGCTGGCGACCGGCGAGGCGCATTCGGTGCGCGAATTTGTCGAACTGGCATTTGCCGAGACCGGACGCAGCATCCGCTGGCAAGGCGAGGGTCTCGACGAGGTTGGTGTCGATGCCGGCTCGGGCACGGTCCTGGTGCGTATCGATCCGCGCTATTTTCGGCCGACCGAGGTCGACTTTTTGCTCGGCGACCCCGCCAAGGCCAAGGCGAAACTTGGCTGGTCGCACACGACCGGGTTCAGGGATCTTGTGGCGGAAATGGTGCAGGCCGATCTGGCGCGTGCTGCCGGCGGCACGCGGCAGAACAGCCGTTCTGCGTGAGGCAGGCCGATGGACGTGACATTTGAGCTGAAAGGCAAGCGTGTCTTCGTCGCCGGGCATCGCGGCATGGTCGGTTCGGCCGTCGTGCGACGGCTGGCGAGCGAGGATTGCGAGGTGCTCACCGTATCCCGCGACAGGTTCGACTTGCTCGACCAGGCCGGCGTGCGGCGCTGGATGACCGAGCACCGGCCGGATGCGGTGGTGATGGCGGCCGCCAAGGTCGGCGGCATTCTGGCCAATGACAGGTTCCCGGTCGATTTCCTGCAGGACAATCTGATCATGCAGAGCAATGTCATCGATAGCGCTTTTCGTAGCGAGGTCGGCAAGCTTTTGTTTCTCGGCTCGTCCTGCATCTATCCCAAGCTCGCGCCACAGCCGATCCCGGAAGATGCACTGCTGACCGGCCCGCTCGAGCCCACCAATGAATGGTATGCGATCGCCAAGATCGCAGGGCTGAAACTGTGCCAGGCCTATCGGCGCCAGCACGGCGTCGATTATATCTCGGCGATGCCGGCCAACCTTTACGGCCCAGGCGACAATTTCGACCTTCAGAGCAGCCATGTGGTGCCGGCGCTGATGCGAAAGGCGCATGCGCTGGCGCTGAGCGGCGGCAGCAGCCTCGAGGTTTGGGGCTCGGGCACGCCGAGGCGCGAATTCCTGCATGTCGACGACGCTGCCGATGCGCTGGTCTGGCTGTTGAAGAATTATAGCGGCGACAGCCACGTCAATGTCGGTTCGGGGGAGGATGTCACCATTGCCGAGCTTGCCCAAACCGTCGCATCCGTCGCCGGCGTCGAGGCTACGATCACCTTTGATACGACCAAGCCGGACGGCACGCCGCGCAAGCTGATGGATGTGTCGCGGCTGTTTGCAATGGGATGGCGCCCGCGCTACGTGCTTCGCAGTGGATTGGAACAGACATATGCGTGGTTTCTCAGCCATGTTGAGAAGGGTGACGTCCGCCTCGGCGCGGCCTGATCCCGATCCTCAGCATGCAAAGTTGATTGCCGCGACCAGGGATGACGGGCTGGGCGGCCGGCTTCTGGCCATGGTCAATGCAAAGGCGCTTGCCGATGCGACAGGCCACCGCTTTGGATTCACCTGGAAGAGAGCCGTCTCGGACAAGACGTTTCACATTGTCGATACGGTCGACAAAATATTTAATCCCGAATTCATCGAGAAACACTGGCTGGGCGAAAAGATCAGAGAGACGGATCTCGAGGTTCTCAAGAAAGGGAAATTCACCCGCGCAAGCCTGAATGCGTCAGCCCGCCGAAGCTTTTTTCGCGGCTGGCTCTGCAACGATTTCAACGTTCTGGAGTCTTTTCGCGACAAGGGAAAGCTGATCGCGACATCCGAAACGATCAGGACTCTCGGCTTTGCCGAGTCGGTGAACCATGCGCTGCACGCGGCCCAGTCCTGTCAATTTCCGGGGCAAATGGCCGGGCTGCATCTTCGCAGCGGCGACATCGTTCGCGGCAAATACCGCTCGATGCTGAATTTCAACGGCAAGGTAATCCCTTCCACGCTGGCCAAGGCGATTGTGGCCGAGCTCGCGTCACAGGGTATTGCGACTCTGCTGGTCGGCCAGGATCGTGCGACGCTCGACTATCTGAGGTCGCAAACCGGCGCGTTGCTGACCGACGATTTCGGCGCCAACGAATTCGAGGATGAGACGCTGAGGGCATTTTTCGAGATGGGCCTTCTGGCGCGTTGTCAGCGGATCTACGCCGGCAGCAGCGTGTTCGCATCCGTGTCGTCGGTGATGAGCGGCGTTCCGCGCACCAGGACCACGGCGCTGTTCAGCCCGCCCCTGGCGGCGCAACTCATGCTCGAAGAGCTGAAGCAGCATCAGTCCGACTATCATCCATTCGAAGCGGCGTTCGGCTATCTGTCGGCGTTCCTGAACATTGAGGACGACATCAGCCCGGCGCAGGCGAGGGACATTCTCGGCAAGGCCTACGCGCTCGATCCTGAAAACGATGCCTATCCCCTCAAGATCGCGGCGGCCTATTTTCGCGAGAAGGATTACGCAGCAGGGGAAGCCATTTTGAAGTCGCGCATGACGGTGCAATTCGAGGCGCGTCCCAAGATGCCGTTGCCAATGCTTTTGGCTCTGTCGCGCAAGACAGTGCACGGCCACGCCATGGGCAAGGATTTCGCGTCCTATTTTGCCGCGGCGAAGGCCGGTCATCCCTATGCCACGGCCTGTGCGGCCCATATTCTGCATGACGGCTTTGGCGAACTGAAACAGGCGCTTGAGATGATCGCCAGATCGCAGGCTGCCGAACCGGCCAATGCATTGTTCAGGACGATCAGGCGTTACATCCGGCCGATCGCGACCCGTGAATCCAGCCCGCTGTTGAAAGCGCGGCTGCGGCTCTGGAAAGCCGGGATCAGGATCTAGTCTATCACTGCCTTCGCCAGACCCAGAACGGTGCGATGCCCTGGTCGGGATGGAAAAGCGATCTCCCGGGGCTGACATCAAGCGCTGGCGTCGCGGGGTCGTGGCATGCGAGATCGAACAGCAGTGGCCGAGCCAGGTCCCGGTCGATGGTCTCAACATCTTGGCGGTCTATGTCGGCGGCAAGCCGGCGGAGCGCCGTGACCAGGCCCTGTCCCTCGGCAGCCTGGTGCCGCCACAAATCGTCGCCGACCGCGGACAAGACCCGCGCCAGGGCTGTCCAGCCCTGCAAGGCGAGCATGGCGCCGCACAGGCTGGAGGTTTGGCTCAAAAGCGAGCCGTCGGGTGCGATCTCGGCCGCCAGCCTTTCGCGGGCGTGGAGGCGGACCCTGGCCAGCGTTGCGCCGTCGTTCAGAAACATTGCGATCGATGCCCGCTGAAGATCGCTGAGGACACCGTGCTTGCCAAACTCTGTCGCCGGTGCCGTGGCCAGCCATTTGCCGTAGGTGCCAAGCCAGTTCCGGAAGTCCTCCCGTTCAGGCCCGGTCAGCGTCCCGGCCCGCTCGACAAGGCGGACGGCATCGAGAAAGAAGTGGAGACCACCGAGCTCGAAGACACCTTGTTTTGCGCGAGACGGGTTCATCCTTCTGCCGGGGTCGATGAAGCATGTGCGGATCCATTGCGCGGCATGGGCGGCAAAGCGCTGCTCATCGAGCACGGCCGCCGCCAGCGCCAGCACGGTGGCGTCGTGCAGGACGTGGCGCAGGCGGGCAGGATCGCCTGTTTGATGGAGATCGGTGCCGGGAGCGCGGGCGAGCACCTCGCTCGCGGCAGTTTCGAGATGGCGGCGAAGCTCGACGTCATTGCCTTGGGATACTGCTGCAAGAACAGCGTCGTCGTAAAAAACCAGGCGCGACGGGTCGAGCCTGGCGGCGGTCGCCAAGGCATCGCAGCGGTCGATCATATCGACGATGGCTTCGTCGCGGCTGCCCCAGCGGGCGACGAAACCGGCCTTGCCGATTTCCAGATGCGAGCGCCCGGAATCCAGGCGCGCCACCCAGCCGGCCTTGTGGAAAAGCCCGGCATCGGGGGCCAGCGACGGGCGTTGGAAATCCCACGGGTCGTCGCGGAAACGGTCCCATGGTCCGGGAACGCCGAGCCGCCACAGCATTTCGACCTTGGGCCGGCGGCCATAGGCATAATCTTCGTCGAACAGTTCGGTCGTATCGGCGCGAAAGATGATCTGGGGCTCTTCCGTAGCCCGCGGCTTAAAATTCTCGTCGAGCAGAGACAGGTTTTCGACAATGCGCGCCATCGGCACGATGACATAGGGCAGATACGGCCTTGCCTCGATTGCCCCGCGTATCTGCCGGAATGCCTGCTCGGTCAGATAGCAGTTTCCGTCCCACGGCATCAGCCACTTCGCCCGCGTGCGGGCGATCTCAAGCGCCTTGTTGCGGGCGCCGTTGTTGTTCATCAGATAGCGGTTCTTGCTGTGCCGGATGAGCGTTTCGTAGCGCGCCGGCGTGAGTTCAGCTGATTGGCCGCTCTTGCCGGAAAACCGGAGTTCCTTTGCCACCAGCCTGTCGATATCCCACGCAATCCGGCCATAGGCCTCGAGGTCGAAAGGGATGCGCACAAAGCTCTGGCCGCGGCCCTCCAGCAGCCTGACGATGCGGGCCTCCTCATCCGGATCGGCTATCCGATTGACGATCCAGAACTTGTCGCAGTCAGGAAAGGCAGGCTCATTGTCCAGGATGAAGCTGGCATTGTCGAAGGACTGGCCTTTGCGGTGCCGCGGCTCGAGATCGTTGCCAATGATGCGAACGAGCATGAAGCTGTCCTTCGCCGCCGCAATCGGCAAGGCAGGGTATGCGTCACGTGCCGCCCTGAGGCGAAGCCTGACATCGTGCCTGTGTTCGAGCGTTCGCTTTGCCGCAACCAGCACGCCGCCAAGGCTTGAACCTGGCGATTGGAGATATTTCCTCGCCCGTTTGAGTTCGAGGTAGATGCGTCGCCAGGTCGCCTTCCGCTCCGCCGGAGTTGACGTCATGGCCACCCGCCGGAGCGAGTGCGCCAATGGTCGGAGATCATCGACCATACTGATGTCGTCATTCGCATTGTTCCCCCGAACATCGCGTCTTGTCCCCAGCCTTAAAGCCATCGCGCCCGGGCGTCACGACTGAAAATTTGTCCCAGGCATTGTCGTGCCCGCTCGTCAGCCTGCACCGCAAAGGCTTTGCCGGCAATTTCAGGTTTGCTCGTGAACCATTTCGTTGCCGCCCGCGACCAAGCGCTGTGTAGCAAACACGACCCATCAAGGAGAACGTCCATGTCTATCACTTCAAGAAACGTCTTTCTCGCCGCCATCGCCGTTTCGGTGCTGGCGGGGTGTCAGACGGCACCGCCGAGGGAATGCGAGAAGACCAAGCCTGGTGTCACCTATAACGGCAAATGCTGCGGCATCGGCACCCCGTGCCGTGAAGGCAACAACAACCCCCATGACAAGCCCGACAGGCCCGATCCGCGGCCGCAATGATCCGGCCGAGAGGCCGCGCCGTCCCGGCTCGCGCCGGGGCGGTTTTGCATTCCTTGAATTGGCAAGGTGGACTCGGCTGTGGTCTCCTTGGTATTTGTCAGACATGCCGATCAGCCCGCCCACAGGTTGGAAACCTCCTGGCAAGACGCTCATTATCGCGACCTTGCAGCGATCCGGCAGCACGCTTCTTTGCGAAAAGATGGGCAGCACGGGCGTGCTGGGAAATCCGGAAGAGTACTTCAACCGGGAAGAGAAGACCCCGACCGTCGAGCGTTGCGCCCGTATTGCCGCCAGCGCTACGCCAAACGGAGTGGCCGCAACCAAACTATTTCCGTCCCATTTCTATGAGCTTAGCAGGGATATCAGGCTTACCGAGTGGTTTCCTGACCCGGTGTGGATATACCTTGAAAGACGCGATCGGCTGGGCCAGGCAATTTCCTGGGCGAAAGCATGGCAGGACGGTGCCTGGACCAGCAAATCTGCTGCCGTGAAAAATGCCGAGTATTCGGCGTATGGCATCGACTTCGCCCTTGCCCAGATAGCCATTGGCACCGGTCGCTGGACTTCGTTTTTTGCCAGGACCGGGATCGAACCGCTCCGCCTTTTTTATGAAGACACGCTGGATGATTTCGACAGCATCAGCCAGCGCATCGGCCTGCTGGCGGGGTTGGATGCTCCCGTCCCCCGTGAGGGCAAGGTGAGTCTCAGCCCGCAGCGAAACGAGGAAAGCGACGAATGGCGGCGACGGTTTCTAACCGAGTGCGGTAACCCGGATGATTTCGACAGGCCGATTGTCCGGCTTCGCAAGCGCAGAAGGTCCAAATGGATATTCTGGAGGAAATGGTTTGGCGGCGCCGCCGCCAAACGATGACCTTGCGCCATGGCGGAGCCATGAAAAGTGTCATCTCGTTCCGACAAGCGCATGATGGCATGCGGAACAAATCAAAGCCGCTTTGGTCTGGATGGTGGGCGTGACAGGGATTGAACCTGTGACCCCTGCAATGTCAATGCAGTGCTCTCCCGCTGAGCTACACGCCCATCCGAAGCCGCGCATACACCATTTTTGATCCAGCGCGTCAATAGCCGGAAAAGGGAAAGAACGGCTCGTTTTGTCGCGCCGCCAAGGCGAGCGGCGGCGTCTCGCCCGAAGTGCTTCAGGCGGCCTGCAGCATTTTTTCGACCTCGTTGACGAGATCGCGCAGATGGAACGGCTTCGACAGCACCTTGGCGTCTTTCGGCGCCTTGGAATCGGGGTTGAGCGCGACGGCCGCGAAACCGGTGATGAACATCACCTTGAGGTCGGGATCGATCTCGGTGGCGCGGCGGGCGAGCTCGATGCCATCCATCTCCGGCATGACGATGTCAGTCAGCAGCAGGGAGAACGGTTCTTCGCGCAGCCGCTCATAGGCGCTGGCGCCGTTGTCGAAATCGCTGACATGGTATCCGGCCCGCTCCAGTGCCTTGACCAGGAACCGGCGCATGTCGTCGTCGTCTTCCGCCAGCAGAATGCGTGCCATCTTATCCCGTCCGAATCACCCGCCCAAGCCTGCCGTCCGGCAAACCCGTTAACCATCCTGTATATGAGGAGGTGACGGTAAACATCAAGTGAACACTGGCGGCATTAATCCTGATTTGACGGGGTTCCCGGCATGCCGAAATGCTGGACATGCGGCCGATGAGGTGGCAGTTTCCCATCATGATGCATTGCTGTTTCCGGGTTCGTTCAAATTGACGACGGCAGCCGAGGATTTTTCGGTCGTTCCACCCTTCGAAATCCGATCGGGCGCCGAGCAGCGCGTTCCCTTCGTCTTCAACTCACCGCATAGCGGCCGTTATTATCCCGACCGCTTCCTGGCCATGGCCAGGCTCGACCGCAACGCCATCCGCCGTTCCGAGGATTGCTATGTCGACGAGTTGTTCGGCGGCGCGGTGGCGCTCGGCGCGCCGATGCTGGCGGCGAATTTTCCGCGCGCCTATCTCGACGTCAATCGCGAACCGTGGGAACTCGACCCGCGCATGTTCGCCGAGCCGGTGCCGTCCTTCTGCAACATCCGCTCGGCCCGCGTCGCCGGCGGGCTCGGCACCGTGCCCAAGCTGGTGGGCGAGGGGCTCGACATCTATTCCGGGCGGCTGCCGCTGGCGGAGGCAGTGCAGCGCATCGAGGCCGTCTACAAACCCTATCACGAGACGCTGAAGCGACTTTTGACCAGAACCCATGCCAGGTTCGGCTATGCCGTGCTGATCGACTGCCATTCGATGCCGGCGAGCATCAGGGTGGGCGACAGCGGCCTGCGGCCGGACTTCATCGTCGGCGACCGTTTCGGCATCTCGGCAACGGCTGCGCTGACCGAGACGGCGATCGGCCTGCTGATCGGCATGGGCTATACCGTCGCCCACAACAAACCCTATGCTGGCGGCTTCATCACCGAGCATTACGGCCGGCCGGCGCGCCATCTGCATGCGCTGCAGATCGAGGTCAATCGCGGGCTCTACATGAATGAGCGGACGTTCCAGAAATCGGCTGGTTTCGATGCACTGGCCGACGATATGGCGCGCTTTTCGGCCGACCTGATGGCGATGCCCGACCACCATTTCATCGACCTGCCGCTGGCTGCCGAATGACGCCGGAACGGCGGCTATCCATGAGATCCCGCGCCAGCCATGCGGCGGCGTAAAAAAAGACCGCATCGTTTGCACGACACGGTCGAAGTCTAGGGAGGAAACGCCCAAGGAGGGCATGAACAGGAAAACCTGTCCGACAACAAAGTTATTGTGCGATGCACAAATGTCAACCGACTCCACCCTTTTTTAATTCACTCTGATGTGGAAATTGCGCTTCGGTGGCGCCGATGTGACATTTTTGCAACAATTATCTCGGTAATAAATCGATAAACCGGCTTGTTTTGGCGCAAAAGTGCCGGCAGACCGGGGTCTGGCACTCTGCAATGCGGGAGAATCAGGTGGACATCAGCATCGATTTCATGCGCCGGATCGCGCAAGCGGCGGCGGCTGAAACCTTGCCGCGGTTCCGCGCCCAGGGCGCGGTGGCCAACAAGGAAAAGGGCAGTTTCGATCCGGTCACGGAAGCCGACCGCGAGACGGAACGCGCCATCCGGGCGCTGATATCGGCCGAGTATCCCGATCACGGCATTTTGGGCGAAGAGCACGGCAGCGAGAACGTCTCCAGCCGGCATGTCTGGGTGATCGATCCCATCGACGGCACCCGCGCCTTCATCTCCGGCCTGCCGGTGTGGGGCACATTGGTCGGGCTCACGATCGACGGCGACGCTGTCGCCGGCATGATGGCGCAGCCCTTCACCGGCGAGCTGTTCTACGCCAACGCTTCCGGCTCCCACTATGAAGGCCCCGGCGGACCGCGCAAGCTCTCGACCCGCAAGACGACGAAGCTCGACGAGGCGACGCTGTTCACCACCACACCGGCGCTGTTCAAGGGCGAGGCGCGCACGCGATTCGACAAATTCGAAAAAGAGGTCCAACTCGTCCGCTATGGCGCCGATTGCTACGCCTTCGCCATGATCGCCTCGGGCAGTGTCGACATCGTCACCGATCCCGGACTGAAGCCTTACGACATCGTGGCGCTGATCCCGATCATCGAAAAGGCCGGCGGCGTCGTCACCACATTCGAGGGTGGCCCGGCGGAGAAGGGCGGCGACATACTGGCCGCGGCTACGCCGGAACTTCACGCGGCGGCGATGGCGGCCCTGCGCGGATGATTTTTTTTTACCCTGTCAGCACGGCTTGATCGAACGCTGGAACTCCGCGGGCGTTCGCCCGTAGACCTGCCGGAACGCCGCGCTGAAGTGGCTGTGGCTGGAAAAGCCAAGGTCCATGCCGAGCGTCGTGAGATTGTCGTAGCGGCCAAGAAGGTCGAGCGCACGCGCCAGACGCAGGCGCAGATGATAGCGGTAGAGCGGTATCGCCTCGACCTGCTGGAAAACCTGTGTGAGATAAACCGGTGACACCCCGACTTCGGCGGCAATCTCGGCCAGCGTCCAGCGCCGCGACAGATCCGAGGACAGAACGAGCTTGGCACGGTCGACCAGTTTCTGCCGGCCAGCACTGGCGCCGGCGGCATGCGAGGTGCGCTCGCCGAGGGAGCGCCGCACCATCGTTAGCGCCAGGGTTTCAGCCTCCAGCGTTTCGGCAATGTTGCGGCTCAGGCTGTGGCGCAGCACTGCCACCAGCGCCTGGGCCCGCGGGTCGATGCGGCGGCGCTGGCGACGAAACGCCAACGCACTGCCCGAGCGCAGCTGCTCCTTCGGCGTCAGTTCCTGCAGTTGCGCCTCCTCGATGACGAGATCGAGGCAGGAATCGCCACCCTCGACCGGGTGGCTGATCCGATAGGGCTCCGCCTCATTGAAGAACAGCAACTGGTTGGCTTCGGCGACCGCATCGTTGCGGCCGACATGGCGCACGAAGACACCGCGATAGGGAAACACCAGATGGGTGGCGCCGGTACATTCTTCTTCGCTCTTGTGCCGGCATTCGCCGCTGCAGACGACGTCCCTTACCCTGACGGTGCCGGTGTCCAGGAGCGTCTGTACCGTGAACTGAGACATGGCCGCTGCGTTCCCTTTGTGCCGGAAGCTGTCCCGGCACTCTAGGCGATCGGCCTGCCCAGACCTGTCAGGAGACTTCACCTGTCGGCGTCTTCGCAACGGCCATGGCTCAGTCCCACAAGCGGCGCATATATTCCGTGTGGGCCTCACCGCGCGATAGGCCAATGTCCTTGAGCTGTTCGTCGGTCATTTCCAGCAAGGCAAGGCGGCTTCGGCGCCTTTCCAGCTGACGGCCGACCCAATTGGCCACCGCGATGCCTTGTGTCCGCAAGGACCGCCAGAAGGTCGCGGATTGGGTTGTGGGTGCCTGTGCCAGGTGCACTATCGTTGCATGATCGGGGCGCATCGCTCATGCCTCCCCGTTGCCGACCACTGAGGCGCCGGCCACCGAGGCGCCGGCTTCGTTCAGTGCAATCGCGCATTCCTCGCAGCAGACCTCGACGGTCTTGCCGCCGACCTTGACGCGGATCGAGTTGGCGTCCAGCTGGCAATCGCAGGCAGCGCAGGTCTTCTCGGTCATGATGTCATCTCCTTGGCGTTCAGTTCGACGTGGAGATGAGCATTCCGGGGCAGCACCGGCTGTCAGAATCTTTAGCTCTTTGCGTGCGGCTGGCGCTGCCGGGCGGTCCTCCTGACAGAAGGCTGTCAGCAGGCGCAAGCTCAAGGCGCCGCACCCTGCGGCGCTGGCGGCATCAGGCGGTGGGGTCGTCCTGGCCTGGAATGAAGGCGTCGAAGGCGGCGAGCAACTGCTCGCGATAAACATCGGCCTCCTGAAGGATCTCGTGCTTGGCGCCGTCGATCATCAGCAGCGAGCCGAGACGCAGCCGCCTTGTGTAGGCCTCCACGGCCTTGGTCGACACGACCTGATCGGCGCCGGCGGCGATCACCAGCAGCGGAACCTGGATCCTGGCCATGAAATCCGGATCGCTGATGGCTTCGCTTGCCTTGATGGCGGCCTGCAGCCAGCGGATCGTCGGGCCGCCGAGCGCCAGTTGTGGATAGTCCTCGTAGATTTTCGTGTTGCGCTGATAGCGCTCAGGGTCCGATGTCACCTTGTTGACGGCAAAGGGCAGGGTCTGCCTGGGTCTAGGCCCCCAGGCGGCATAGAGCCTGCCAAGGCCGAGAAAGCACAAGAGCGAGCAGACGCGGCGCACCGTTTTTACAGACAGCGGAAAATCGGGCACCGTCAGGAATGGCGCGATCAGCACCATGCGGCGCACCCGGTTGACCATCGACGGCGCGGCGAGCAGCGCAATCACAGCTCCGGCCGAATGGGCAAGGATGTAGTAGGGGCCGCGGCAGTCGGGCAGCACGATGTCCTCGAAAAACTGCTCGAGGTCGCCGGTGTAATCGTAGAAGGAGCGGACATAGCCGCGTTGCGGGTCACGGATCAGCCGGTCCGAACCGCCCTGGCCGCGCCAGTCGAGCGTGGCGACGCCGAGGCCGCGATCGGCAAGGTTGCGGATGGTCTCGAAATATTTCTCGATGCACTCGTTGCGGCCGGGCAGCAGGACGACCGTGCCCTTCAGCGGCCGGGTGACCGCGGCAAACAGGCCGTAGCGGATCTGCTTACGATCGCGCGTGGTGAAGAAGCCGCCGGCGACATTTTGCGGCGGCGGGTTGCCTGGCGTGGGGTGGAAGAGGTCCGTCATTCGGCGCTTGCGTTCGGTGGTGTCTCGCCCGGCAGGGCGTCGGCATGGTGATAGACGCCAATGGATGAAAAGCAAAGGGAGGGGCGCCAAGGGGCGGACGAACAACGAGTAAGGCCGGAAGCAGCCTGCGGCGGCATGCTTCCGGCCTCTGTCGATCCGGGAGGAAGGGACGTTACACCCGGTTCGGCCTCGTCGCGGCACCTTCATCCGGCGCCGCCTGGTTCTTGATCCTGGCTGCACTCTAGCGCCGGTCGGCTGAACGGGCGCCGAAGCTGCGGTTCATCTGCCGTTCATCGACGCCTCAATTCACAGCTCTTCAAAAATCCTTGAAATGCGAATTTGCACTCCCCAAATGTTGGATGCAGCCGCCGATGTCGGGGCTGCTGGTCCAGCCGAAACGCCTTTTTCAGGGTTTCGCACCGGCCACACGCAAACCATGTTGCTCAAACAGGAGAACACCTCATGCGTCACGTTGATTTTTCCCCGCTCTATCGCTCGACCGTAGGCTTCGACCGCCTGTTCACGATGCTCGACTCGCTGGCCCAGCCCGATGGCGCGCAGACCTATCCGCCCTACAATATCGAGCGCACCGGCGAGAACGCCTATCGCATCTCGATGGCGGTTGCCGGCTTTTCGGATGAAGAGATCTCGATCGAAGCCCACCGCAACGTGCTGACCGTCAAGGGTGAGCGCAAGGAAGACGGCAATGGCGAAGGCTCCGAGCTGCTCTATCGCGGCATTGCCTCGCGTTCCTTCGAGCGCCGCTTCCAGCTCGCCGACCATGTCGAGGTCGTTGGCGCCACGCTGAAGAACGGCCTGCTCTTCGTCGATCTCACGCGCAACATCCCTGAGGAGCTGAAGCCGCGCAAGATCGCGATTACCGCGAGCTCCGAGAAGGCCAAGCAGATCGAGGCCAAGAACGCCGCGTAATCAAGACGGCGGCGTCACGCCCAAGGACAGAAGCGTCTCCTCCCGAGACGAAAGCGGCGCCGCGAGGCGCCGCTTTTTTGTTGCGCGGAATCTGTGTCACCCAGAACCGGGAGTTCTGGCTCTTTTGGAATAGGCGCCGCCTTCCCATGAAGGGCGATGTCTGATTTCTCGCTGACACTGACAGCCACCATTGCCGTCACCTTCCTACTCGCCGGCCTCGTCAAGGGCGTTACCGGCATGGGCCTGCCGACGCTGGCAATGGGCCTGCTCGGCACCATCATGCCGCCGGTCGCCGCGGCCTCGCTGCTGATCGTGCCGTCCTTCGTCACCAACTTCTGGCAGCTGTTCGCGGGACCGAGCTTTGCCTCGATCCTCAAGCGGCTATGGCTGATGATGATCGGCATCGTTGCCGGCACGCTGGCCGGCTCATGGCTGCTGGCCAGCGACAACGTCAAGTGGACGACCGCCGGCCTCGGTGCCGCACTGATCGTCTATGCCGTCTATACGCTGCTGGCGCGGCAATTGACGGTCCCGGTGTCGGCCGAACGCTGGTCGTCACCTGTTATCGGTTTTCTTACCGGCCTCGTTACCGGCGGCACCGGCGTGTTCGTCGTCCCTGCGGTGCCCTATATCCAGGCCCTCGGGCTGAGCCGTGACGACCTGATCCAGGCGCTCGGCCTGTCCTTCACCGTGTCGACCATCGCACTTGCCGCCGGCCTTGCGTCGCATGGCGCATTCCAGGTCGATAACATCGCCATGTCGTCGCTGGCGATGCTGCCGGCCTTGCTCGGCATGTGGCTGGGACAGTTGCTGCGGCAGCGGATCAGCCCGGCAACCTTCCGGCGCTGGTTTCTCATCTTCCTGATCCTGCTTGGCCTGGAGCTTCTGCTGCGGCCCTTCCTCGCCTAGACACCGCCGCCGGCCGCGAGAACAGCCTCGACATTTTGCCGGTGAACGGGGTCGTATAGCGCGAAGTACTCGACCGCACCGGTGGCGAACATGTCGGCGCCGAAGGTCTTCAGATCCTGCTTCGCCAGATCGGGCTCGTGCCGGCAGCGCAGCAGTTTTTGGACATAAGCTTGCGTCGCCGCTATGAGACCTTTGTCATAGCCGCCTCGTTCGATCGCTTCGAACGCACCGTGATTGGGCAGGATGCGGCCTATCGGCCAGCCGGCCATGCGTTCGAGATCGACCAGATGTTGCGCCAGACGATCAGCCTCGCTGACATAGGTGATCGGGTCCTCCAGCGTGTCGCCCGCCAGCAGCAGGCCGTTCCCAGGCATGAACAGCACCGTGCCGTCATGGCTGTGGATTTCGACCTGGCGCAGCTCGACGGCAATCGATCCGACGGTGAGGTCAAGACTGCCTTCAAAAGTCCTGTTCGGCAGCACGAGCGGCTTGATCGGCGGAACGCCACCTTCGATCTCGGCCCGGTTTTGCACCAGCGCCGAGGCGGTGAGCGTGTTGGCGATGATCTCGCAATCCTGAAACACCTCATTGCCGGCAATATGATCGTCATGCCAGTGGCTGAGCACGACCCGGATCGAGCTGACGCCCATGGCTTCGAGCGCCTGCCGGACAAAGCGCGCGTGGGGCAGTGAAATATGCGTGTCGTAGACAAGCGCGTGCGGCCCGTCGACAACGGCATAGGTGCAGATGCCGAGGGCATAGGCACCGTCGTCCAGCCAGTTCGGCTCGTCCGACCAGGCGCGAACGCCGTCGATGCGGCCATCGTAAAAGCCCAGCACGTTCGGCGCCGGGCGAACCAGCCGCATTGTTGAGCCGAGAGGTGGCTTGGTCATCGGAAAAGCTCAGGCAATCATGTGGCCGAGGTGGTCGACTTCTTCAGTGGTCGTCGCAAAGCTGGCGACGAAGCGGTAGATCGCTTCATTGTCGCCGAGGTGGCCGTCGAAGCTTTGCGGCACGCCCCATTCATAGAATTTGGCGCCGTCGCCTTGCATTTTTTCCGCCTTGCTGCGGTCGAGAATGGCGAACACTTCATTGGCCTGCGGCAGCCAGGCCAGCCGGCCGGACGGCGCATCCTCGATCGCCGCCGCCAGCCTTGCGGCCATCGCATTGGCGTGGCGCGCCATCCTTAGCCACAGATCGTCGGTAAAATAGGCTTCGAACTGGGCCGAGATGAAGCGCGCCTTGGAGAAGGTTTGCCCGGCGCGCTGGCGAAGCAGGCGCAGGTCGCGCGCCACGTCGGGGTTGAGGACCACGACCGCGTCGGCCATCCAGCAGCCATTCTTGGTGCCGCCGAAGGAGATGATGTCGACACCGCTCTTCCAGGTCATTTCCGCAGGGCTGATGTCAGTCGCCGCAACGGCATTGGCGAAGCGCGCGCCGTCCATGTGCAGCGGCAGCTTGTGACGGCGAGCTACCTCGGCGATCGCCTTGATATCGTCGACGGCGTAAACGGTGCCGACTTCGGTCGCCTGGGTGATCGTCACTGCCATCGGCTGGCCGGCGGGGACGAGGTCCCGCGAATAGCGCTTGATGGCCTGGTCGAGCGCCGGCGGATTGATGCGCCCCAGAGGCCCCGGGACGGGCGACATGCGCGCGCCGCCGGTGTAAAAACCCGCGGCGCCGAATTCATCGACGTTCATATGCGCTTCAGCATGACAGAAAGCGACGCCGCCGATCCGGTTCAACGACGCCATCGACAGCGCGTTGGCCGCCGTGCCAGTGGCGACGAAGAAGACCGCGACCTCGCGCTCGAAGATCTCGTTGAAGCGCTTGTGGAGGGCGCGGTCGAGGTCGCTATCGCCATAGGCGGTGGCGATGCCGGCAGCATGGCGGGTCAGGTTGGCCGAGATATCGGGATGGACGCCCGCCCAGTTGTCGGATGCAAAGAACATTCGGAAAGTCCATGGCTGTTTGCGAAAAGGAGCGCGACCATGGCTGCTTCGGGGTTTGACGCGCAAGGGCCAAGGGCTGAAAAAGCGGTAAAGCCAGAGGCTGATCACGAAGGCGTGCTGCGGACCGAAGTTTTCGTTTCGACTGCGCGTCGCGTAATTTTCTGTCGCCAAACGCCCAAGATTTTTGTGAATCGGTCTTGTGTGTGCCCGGGATTTCTGCCATAAAAATTTAGGACAGTAGTGCTGTCTTATTTTGTCGCACAAGTCAGGCTGGATTGGCGTATCATTTGGGCCACTCCGGCCGTTGCCGCGAGCGACGGGTAGACGGCTCGGCTGTGGCCTGTACGATACCGGATACGAGCCGGCGGCGCATCGCTCGGTTCGCCAAGGATTTCGCAAGACGTGCCGCAAGAATGAGAGCGGAAGCCAGTCGCTTCCCAAGGTAGACCAGCGCCCCAAACGCAAGAAGTGCCAGGGGCCGGAACGGAGGACAGGACGATGACGGAACTGACGCCATCTGCGATTACCGGCCAGGCCGCGCAGACGAAAGCGGCAGCCGTTAAAAATACCGTTCTGACCAAAAGCGGCCGAACCACCAATGGCATGGCCGCGCAGGGTCTCTATGATCCGCGCAATGAGCATGACGCCTGCGGCGTCGGCTTCATCGTCAACATGAAGAATGTCAAGTCGCACCAGATCGTCAAGGACGGGCTGTTCGTGCTCGAAAACCTGACGCATCGCGGCGCCGTCGGCGCCGATCCGCTGATGGGTGACGGCGCCGGCGTGCTGGTGCAGATCCCGGACCGTTTCTTCCGCGAGGAGATGGCGGCCCAGGGCATCGAACTGCCGGCGGCGGGCCAATACGGCGTCGGCCACTGGTTCATGCCGCAGGACGCGGCGCTGCGCGCTCATATCGAAGACATCATCGCCGAATCGGCGCAGTCCGAGGGGCTGCCGCTGCTCGGGTTCCGCGACGTGCCGGTCGACAATTCATCGCTGTCGAAGGCGCCGGATATCGCGGCATCCGAACCCTTCCATCGCCAGGTCTTCATCGGCCGCACGGCCGATATTCCCGACGACGAGGAGTATGAGGCCAGGCTGTATCTGCTGCGCAAGGTCATTTCCGGCCGCATCTACGCCGAGAACAACAACAAGGATATCGGCGCCTACTGCGTGTCGCTGTCGGCACGCACCATCGTCTACAAGGGCATGTTCCTGGCCTACCAGGTCGGCGCCTACTACAAGGACCTGTCGGATCCGCGTTTCGAGACGGCGCTGATCCTCGTCCACCAGCGCTTCTCGACCAACACCTTCCCGTCGTGGAAGCTGGCGCATCCCTACCGCATGGTCGCGCACAATGGCGAGATCAACACGGTGCGCGGCAACAACAACTGGATGGCGGCGCGCCAGGCCTCGGTCGATTCCGAGCTGTTCGGCAACAACATCTCGAAGCTGTGGCCGATCTCCTATGACGGCCAGTCCGATACGGCGTGCTTCGACAATGCGCTGGAATTCCTGTTCCAGGGCGGTTACAGCCTCAGCCACGCCATGATGATGCTGATCCCGGAAGCCTGGGCCGGCAACAAGCTCATGGATGCCGACCGCAAGGCCTTCTACGAATACCATGCAGCCCTGATGGAGCCGTGGGACGGGCCGGCCGCGGTCGCCTTTACCGATGGCCGCCAGATCGGCGCCACGCTCGACCGCAACGGACTGCGCCCGGCGCGCTACATCGTCACCGACGACGACCGCGTCATCATGGCCTCGGAAGCCGGCGTGCTCCCGGTGCCGGAGGAGAAGATCGTCAAGAAGTGGCGGCTGCAGCCCGGCCGCATGCTTCTGATCGACCTCGCCAAGGGCCGCATCATTTCCGATGAGGAGATCAAGTCGGAGATCGCGACCAGGCATCCCTACAAGACCTGGCTCAACAACACGCAGCTGATCCTCGAGGATCTGAAGCCGGTCGAGCCGCGTGCGCTGCGCAAGGATGTCAGCCTGCTCGACCGCCAGCAGGCGTTCGGCTACAGCCAGGAAGACACCAAGCTGTTGATGTCGCCGATGGCGACCACCGGCCAGGAAGCCGTGGGTTCGATGGGTACCGACACGCCGATCTCGGCGATGTCGGACAAGTCGAAGCTGCTCTACACCTATTTCAAGCAGAACTTCGCCCAGGTCACCAACCCGCCGATCGACCCGATCCGCGAGGAGTTGGTGATGAGCCTGGTGTCGTTCATCGGGCCGCGGCCGAACATATTCGACCTGGTCGGCAATTCGCGCCGCAAGCGGCTCGAGGTGCGCCAGCCGATCCTGACCAATGGCGATCTGGAAAAGATCCGCTCGATTGGTCATACGGAAGACCGTTTCGACACCAAGACGATCGACATCACCTATGGGTCGAGCGAGGGCGCGGCCGGCATGCAGGGCGCCGTCGAACGTCTGTGCGAGCGTGCCGAGGCGGCCGTTGCCGGCGGCTACAACATCATCATCCTGTCCGACCGCCAGGTCGGGCCGGACCGGATCGCCATCCCGGCGCTGCTGGCGACAGCGGCGGTGCACCACCACCTGATCCGCAAGGGCCTGCGCACCGCGGTCGGTCTGGTCGTCGAATCCGGCGAGCCGCGGGAAGTGCACCATTTCTGCTGCCTCGCCGGCTATGGCGCCGAGGCGATCAATCCTTACCTCGCCTTCGACACGCTGCTCGACATGCACAAGCGCGGCGAACTGCCGGCGGAAGTCGATGCCTACGAGGTCGTCTCGCGCTACATCAAGTCGATCGGCAAGGGCATCCTCAAGGTGATGTCCAAGATGGGCATCTCGACCTACCAATCCTATTGCGGCGCGCAGATCTTCGACGCCATCGGGCTGAAGTCGGATTTCGTGCAACAGTATTTTACCGGCACCGCGACGCTGATCGAAGGTGTGGGTCTGGACGAGGTCGCAGCCGAGACGCTCAGCCGCCACACCGACGGCTTCGGCAACGATCCGGTGCTTCGCAACAGCCTCGAGGTCGGCGGCGAGTACATGTACCGCATGCGCGGCGAAGCCCATATGTGGTCGCCCGACGCGGTCGCCACCTTGCAGCACGCCGTGCGTCAGGGCTCGTGGGAGACGTTCAAGGAATATTCCGCGCAGATCGACAGCGAGACGGCCCGTGCCCAGACCATTCGCGGCCTGTTCAGGATCAAGCTTGCCGAAGAGACCGGCCGCAAGAAGGTCGCGATAGAGGACGTGATGTCGGCGGCCGACATCGTCAAGCGCTTCTCGACCGGGGCGATGTCGTTCGGCTCGATCTCGCGCGAAGCGCACACCACGCTGGCGCGCGCCATGAACCAGATCGGCGGCAAGTCGAACACTGGCGAGGGCGGCGAAGAGGCTGACCGTTATCTGCCGCTGCCCGGCGGCGGCAAGAACCCGGAACGCTCGGCGATCAAGCAGGTCGCTTCGGGGCGGTTCGGCGTAACGGCCGAATATCTCGTCAATTCCGATGTCATGCAGATCAAGGTCGCGCAGGGCGCCAAGCCAGGCGAGGGCGGCCAGCTGCCCGGCCACAAGGTCGACGCGACAATCGCCAAGGTCCGGCACTCGACGCCCGGCGTCGGCCTGATCTCGCCGCCGCCGCATCACGACATCTATTCGATCGAGGATCTGGCGCAGCTGATCTACGATCTGAAGAACGTCAATCCGGCGGCCGATGTCTCGGTCAAGCTGGTGTCGGAAGTCGGCGTCGGCACGGTAGCGGCCGGCGTCGCCAAGGCGCGCGCCGACCACATCACCATCTCCGGCTATGATGGCGGCACCGGCGCGTCGCCGCTGACCTCGCTCAAGCATGCCGGCAGCCCATGGGAAATGGGCCTTGCCGAGACGCATCAGACGCTGGTGCTGAATGGCTTGCGTTCACGTGTGGCGCTGCAGGTCGATGGTGGCCTGCGAACGGGGCGTGACGTCATCATCGGCGCGCTGCTCGGCGCCGACGAGTTCGGCTTCTCGACCGCGCCGCTGATCGCGGCCGGCTGCATCATGATGCGCAAGTGCCATCTCAACACCTGCCCGGTCGGCGTCGCGACGCAGGACCCGGTGCTGCGCAAGCGCTTCAAGGGCACGCCCGAGCACGTCATCAACTTCTTCTTCTATGTTGCGGAAGAGGTGAGGGGGTTGCTGGCCGAGATGGGCTACACCCATATCGACCAGATCATCGGCGACAGCGATCTTCTGGAAAAGCGCGAGATGATCCAGCACTGGAAGGCGCGCGGGCTCGATTTCGGCAAGATGTTCTTCAAGCCGGACGCGCCGCATGAAGCGGTGCACTGGACCGAGCGGCAGAAGCACCCGATCGACGACGTGCTCGACCGCAAGCTGATCGAACTGGCGAAGCCCGCGCTCGAGGCCAAGCAGCCGGTCAAGATCGAGGTCGACATCCGCAATGTCGACCGTTCGACCGGCGCCATGCTGTCGGGCGAAGTCGCCAAGCGCTTCAGGCACAAGGGCCTGCGCGAAGACACGATCCAGGTGAAGCTGACCGGCACGGCCGGCCAGTCCTTTGGCGCCTTCCTTGCGCGCGGCATCTCGTTCGATCTCGTCGGCGCCGCCAACGACTATGTCGGCAAGGGCCTGTCGGGCGGACGCATCGTCATCCGGCCGCCGGAAGAGTCGAAGATCGTCGCGGCGGAATCGATCATCGTCGGCAATACGGTGCTCTACGGCGCTACCGAGGGTGAGGCCTATTTCGCCGGTGTCGCCGGCGAACGCTTCGCGGTGCGCAATTCGGGTGTGGCCGCCGTCGTCGAAGGCGTCGGCGACCATGGCTGCGAATATATGACCGGCGGCATCGTCGTTGTCATCGGCCAGACCGGCCGCAACTTCGCCGCTGGCATGTCGGGTGGCGTCGCCTATGTGCTGGATGAGGCCGGCGACTTCGCCGCGCGCTGCAACATGGCGATGGTCGAGCTGGAGCCGGTTCCGGAAGAAGACGATCTGATGGAGAGGCTGCTGCACCATGGCGGCGATCTCGACCACAAGGGTCGCGTCGACGTCTCGGGCGACATGACCAGCCATGACGAGGAGCGGCTCTACCAGCTGATCTCGAACCACGTGCATTACACGGGTTCGGTGCGCGGTCGCGAGATCCTCGACGACTGGGCGACCTTCCGGCCGAAATTCCGCAAGATCATGCCGGTCGAATACCGCCGCGCTTTGATCGAGATGGAGCGCATGCGCATGGGCGTGGCGGCGGAATAGGCTTTTTGAGACTTGCCGGGGAGCCCAGGCTTCCCGGCGGAACTTTCAGCGACAGTTTGACCTCTGACGCAAGGTTGCCATGGCTGCCTCAAGGGGTTAACGGGTGCGGCGAACCCCGCACCATCTGGACAGCAGGAACTGGACTATGGGCAAGGTAACAGGCTTTCTCGAAATCGACCGGCAGGTGCACAAGTACCAGCCGGCCTCCGACCGCATCCGGCATTTCCGCGAGTTCACGCTGCCGATGTCGGACAAGGAGGTCGAGAAACAGGCCGCGCGCTGCATGGATTGCGGCATTCCGTTCTGCCATGGGCCGACGGGTTGCCCGATCCACAATCAGATCCCCGACTGGAACGACCTCGTCTATAATGGCGACTGGGACAATGCGATCCGCAACCTGCATTCGACCAACAATTTCCCCGAATTCACCGGCCGCATCTGTCCCGCGCCCTGCGAGGAGGCCTGCACGCTGAACCTCGAGGACATTCCGGTCGCCATCAAGACGGTCGAGCAGGCGATCGCCGACAAGGCTTACGAGACCGGCCATATCCGGCCCTATCCGCCAGAGAAGAAGACCGGCAAGCGGGTCGCCGTCATCGGCTCCGGCCCGGCAGGAATGGCGGCCGCGCAGCAACTCGGCCGCGCCGGGCACGAGGTCAGTGTCTACGAGCGCGAAAGCCGGCCCGGCGGGCTGATGCGCTACGGCATTCCCGACTTCAAGATCGAAAAGCACTATATCGACCGCCGCATCGAGCAGATGCAGGGCGAGGGCGTGACCTTCCATTGCGGCATCAATGTCGGCGTCGACAAGCCCGTGGCAGAGCTGCTCGCCGAATACGATGCGGTGCTCTATTGCGGCGGTTCGGAATCGCCGCGTCCGGCCAACATCCCTGGCGACGATCTCGGCGGCGTCTATGATGCCATGCCCTATTTGGTGCAGCAGAACCGCCGCGTCGGCGGCGAGCCGATCCAGTCGGTGGCCTGGCCGTCGCATCCGATCATCGCCGGCGGCCAGCATGTCGTCGTCGTCGGCGGCGGCGATACCGCGTCCGACTGCGTCGGCACGGCCTTCCGCCAGGGCGCGGTGCGTGTCACCCAGCTCGACATCCGCCCGCAGCCGCCTGAAAAGGAAGACAAGCTCGCAGTCTGGCCCTACTGGGCGACCAAGATGCGGACGTCGTCCTCACAGGCCGAAGGTGCGGAGCGCGAATTTCAGGTGGCGACGCTCGAATTCATCGGCGAAGACGGCCAGCTGACCGGCGTTAAGTGCTGCGAGGTCGACGAGAAGCGCAAGCCGATCGCCGGCACCGAATTCGTCATCCGCGCCGATCTCGCCTTCATCGCCATCGGCTTTGCCGGACCGGCTGCCGCTGGCGTCACGAAGGAGCTGGACGGTCAGATGAAGATCACGACCGACAGCCGGCGTTCCAGGAATGTCGAAGCCAACGATCGCGACTACAAGACCAGCGTCGATAAGCTTTTTGCCGCCGGCGATGTGCGCCGCGGCCAGTCATTGGTGGTGTGGGCGATCCGGGAGGGCCGCCAGGCGGCGCGCTCGATCGACGAGGCGCTGATGGGGTCTACGGTGTTGCCTCGCTGATATTCATGACAGCGCCGGAGACATTTCCTCGGCTTGGCGATATCTGCGGCCGAATCGCTGTCCGTACCTGCCGAAGCGCTTAGCTGATCAGCAGCTTGGTTGCCCAATAGAGGCCGATGGCCATCTGGGCCGCAAACGCGGAAAATCGAGCCTTGACCGCGTTTGGACTGGTCGACGTCAAATGAATGGCAGACTGGATCAATCGCGCAACGAGAAACCAGTACGCAAGCGGGTCGGTGATCCCGGTCCGCGAGGTCATCATGGCCAAGGCCATGAGACCTCCGAAGATTGGGAGTCCCTCGATGCAATTCGCGTGGGCTCGCGCAAGCCGCCGCAAAAAGGGCGAAAGACCTGCGTTATCCGGCGCGAATCCATTGGCGAGGATGCGGCCGCTCAGTACGAGGTGCGTGCGCAAGATCTCCATCCATGTGAGCAATAAAAGGGTCCAACTCACGAACCCAAGCAATGCGTAGCCCGTTGCCGACATATTCGCCCCCGACTTTGACTTCGGCCAAAAACTGATAATGCCATTGTTCGGCTTGGCGCGGAATTGCCGCTAGGCAGGAACGTCGGTCAAGGAGTTGCCGTCGTCGTATCGGGCGTTGCCGCTGCTGTCGCCGGCGGCTGTGCCTTCGGCGGCCAGGAGAAATCATCGGCGCGGCCGGGTGACGCCTCGGGGGCCTTGCCTTCGAGGATGAGTTTTTCGCCGGGCAGATCCGGATTGGCCTTCGGCGTCGCCGCGGCGCCGAGAAGTTCGGTACCGCCGTCGAGCGCCGGATCATTGAGCAGCATCGGCACCGTGCGGTCGACCACGATAGGCGCGGCGGGCAGGGACGGCGCCTCGACCGGGGCACCGGCGGGTGCGGCAGCCGTTACCACGCTTCCCGGCGCTGCCAGGCCGAGTATCTTGGCCAGCGGTTTTTCGGTGTAGAAGGCGAGCTTGCGCTTGCCGGCCTTCGAGACGTTGATGCCGTCGTCGGAGCGCAGCCGCACGGCTTGGCCGTTCATGTCGGGGCCGGTCGAGACGAAGGCGCCGTTCTCGTCGACGAACCCGTCCCAGACATCGACGAATTCGCCGCCGTTCTTCTCGGCGGCCGAGTGGTAGATGTCGTTGAAGGCGAGCATGTCGGAGGTCATCTTCGGCGCCTTGAAGGCCGGCATGCCGACCCACAGATACGGCACTTTGGTCGACGCCAGCGCCTCGCCGAACGCCTCGGTCCGGCGTTCGTATTCCTTGGTCCAGTTCTCGGAACGCGGCTGTTCGCGCACGTCGTTGACGCGCATCTGCTGGCGGTCGTTGGAGCCGAGCATGACGACCACCGCTGCCGGTTTCTCGGTCTCGATCAGCGATTTGACCTGTTCGGGCCAGTTGTAGACGTCGTCGCGCACGAAGCCTGACGAGCCGTTGGCGCGCTCGACGATCCTGATGGCGGGGTTGGCGGCAAAGGCGGCGTCGAGGCCCTCGGCAAGGCCACTCGCCATGAAATCGCCGATCACCAGGATGACGCGGGAATCCGGCGCCTTCTCGACAATCGGAACGGCAGGTTCAACGGGCGCACGGGGCTTTTTCTTGACCTTCGGCTTTGCCTTGCCGATGTCGAGCGGCGGCTCGATGCGCTCGCTGCGGCGCGGGAAAAACAGGTCGCGCAGCGACCAGCCGCGGTTCTGCGGTTGTTCCTGCGCCAAAGCCGGTGTGTGGAAAGTGCCGGCGATTCCTGTCGCCAGGACGACGACGGCCAGAATGAGGATCGGCAAACGGAATACGATCACACGGATACGCGCTGGCGAAACCAAGCACCCTCTCCATCCCTTGGTGCATGACCCTCGCAGGGATCATGCACAGATCGATGCTACAGCGTCCCTTGCGCGTCGCAAATGCGCTGCACTGCAGCTGGCCCTATTTCTTTCTGAGCCATTTGAGCACTTCCATGCTCGGATACCCGTCCTGGGTCAAGCCGACCTTTGCCTGATATGTCATGATGGCGGTTTTCGTGCCGTCACCGATCTTGCCGTCGAACTTGCCGTCGTAAAGCCCGTGCTGCGAAAGCCGCTTCTGCAACTCCTGCCTTTCCTCGAAGGACAGCTTGGTGAAAGGCCGCTTCCAGTCCTGCACCAGACCACTAGAGCCGGCGATTTCGTCGGCAAGAAGGCCGACGGCAAGGGCATATTTGTCGGCGTTGTTGTAGGCCTTGATGACGGAGAAGTTCTTGATCATCAGGAAGGCCGGTCCGCCGCGGCCGTCCGGCACTTTCAGCGTCGCCTTGTCGGTTGCGTTCCTGAACGGCTTGCCATTGGCCCTGGCGACGCCGAGCGCCTGCCACTGCGCCAGCGTCTTCGAGCCAGCGGGCAGTTTGCCGGCCGGAATGGTGACCTCATAGCCCCAGGTCTTGCCACCTTGCCAGCCATTCTTCTTCAGCAGATTGGCTGATGTCGCCAGCGCATCGGGGATCGAATTCCAGATGTCACGCTTGCCGTTGCCGTCCATGTCGACGGCATAATGCTGATAGCTGGTCGGAATGAACTGGGTCTGGCCCATGGCACCGGCCCAGGAGCCCATCAGGTGGCTTTCGTCGATGTCGCCGGTCTGCAGGATTTTCAGCGCGGCGACCAATTGGGTGCGGGCGAATTTCGACCGCTTCGGGTCGCCATAGGCGAGCGTCGCCAGCGAGCGGATGACGTTGCGCATGATGTCGTCGCGCTTGAGGATCTCGCCATAGTTCGATTCCATCGACCAGATGGCGAGCAGGATGTAGCGATCGACCCGGAACCTCGCTTCGATCCGGTCCAGCCACGGCTTCCATTTCTTGGCCATCTGCTGGCCGACGGCAACAGACTGGTCATGGACGCGGTTGTCGAAATAGTCCCAGGCGGGCGCGCTGAACTCAGGCTGCGTGCGGGCCTTTTCCAGCACCACCGGGTCGGGTTCGTTGATACCGCGGAACGCCTGGTCGTAGACCGCGCCGGAAACGCCGCCCGCCACGGCGGTCGCGCGGAAGCCGGCGACCCATTGCCGGAAACCGGCATCGGCAAAGGCCGGTCCGGCCGGCATCAGCAAGGCGAGCGAGAGGCTGGCCGCCGTCAGGACGCTGGTAAAGAGTTTTGCGGCACTGCGAACGGACATCTTTTCCTCCTTCACTATCTCAGGAAAGACCATTCATCGCCGAACCGGGTTAGGAATTAGTTTACCATAGGTGCCGTCGGGAACGAAAAGACACGTCGATGCTTTAGGCACTGGAAGTTCTCACCAGCAGCTCGTAATCCTCGATTTCGGCGTGAAAATGTCTCGAAACGGGATTGCGGAGCAGGCAATCAAACGGATAATTGACGCATGAAGCGAGTTCGCAAGGCAGTTTTCCCGGTCGCCGGTCTCGGCACGCGGTTCCTCCCGGCCACCAAGGCAATTCCCAAGGAAATGCTGACCGTCGTCGACCGGCCGGTCATCCAGTATGTCGTCGATGAGGCGCGCGAGGCCGGCATCGAACATTTCATCTTCGTCACCGGCCGCAACAAGGCGGTCATCGAAGACCATTTCGATATCCAGTTCGAGCTCTATGACACGCTCGCCCAGCGCGGCAAGGACGAGCAGTTGGCTCGCCTGCAGCGGCTGCAGCCGGCGCCGGGGCAGACCTCGTTCACCCGCCAACAGGTGCCGATGGGGCTCGGCCACGCCGTCTGGTGCGCGCGCGAACTGGTCGGCGATGAGCCGTTCGCGCTCTTGCTGCCCGACATGATCATGCAGTCGGAAAAGAGCTGCATGAAGGCCATGGTCGAACTCTATGAGGAGACCGGCAACAACATCATCGCCGTGCAGGAATGCGATCCGGCCGAAACCCACAAATATGGCATCGTCGGGCGCGGCGAGGACACCCATCACGGCTTCCGCATCACCGAGATGGTGGAGAAGCCGAAGGCCGGCACCGCGCCGTCCAATCTCTACATCAACGGCCGTTACATCCTGCAGCCCGAGATCTTCACGATCCTCGAAAGCCAGGAAAAGGGCGCCGGCAACGAGATCCAGCTCACCGACGCGATGCTGAAGCTGGAAAAGCAGCAGCCTTTCTTTGGCTACCACTATCAGGGCCGCACGTTCGATTGCGGCTCGCCGGAAGGATTCGTCGAGGCCAATGTCGCCTTCGCCCTGTGGCGCAGCGACATGAACGAGAACATAGCCGGCGTCATCCGCACGCTGCTCGACGAGATGAAGCCCTCCGAGCGCCGCGGCGCTGCCTTCTAGCTACCGCTGCAATTTCAGCCCGAGGTAGACGCTGTTGGCGGTGTAGTTGCGCCCGGGCAGATTGCTGGTCAGCTTTTCGGTGCGGGCGCGGCTGGTGAGGCCGACATAGCGGTTCAGCCACCATGTCAGCCCGGCCTCGGCGCTCAATGTCAGATCATGTCCATCGGAGCCGGTATAATTGCGCCAGTCCACGCCAAGGGCTGCGTTGCCGGTCAGGTCAGCGCGGATCTGCCGTTCGCCGGTGAGGCGGCCTGAATAGAGGAGGTCGCCGCTCTCATCGGCCGTCGTCGAGTCTTCGATCATGGTCTGCGCGGTCAGGCCGATGATGGTGCCGCGTTCGGGCGACCATTTGAGGTCGGCATTCACCGACGCCCCCGAATTCGCCTCCAGCCGGTTGTCGTCGATCGCTTCCCGGAGCCAGCCGGCCGAGAATTCGCCGGCCAGTTTCTCGCCCATGTCCACTTCGATACCGGCCCGCGCGCCAAGCCGCGTCGAGGACCGCTCAAAGCCGCTTGAATCGACGCGCAGATCATAGGCGCGGCGGCCGACTTCGATTTCGGCGAAAGGCGTGATGGCGGGCGAGATCTCGTAGCCGGTGCGCAAGGTCGCGGTGTAGAGGGTGGAATCGCGATCCTTCTGCGACAACACGGTGCCGTTCGTCAGCTTGGCGTCGCCATAGATATCGTGGGAGACCGCGCCGGTCAGCGCGAAGCGGAGCTTGCCGACATCCTTCTTGACGGCGAGGCTGCCGTCGACGGTCTGGCGGATCGGCTGCGAGGTGACGCCGGCAATGGCGTCGGGCGAGGAGGCCGATTCCGGCGCAATCTCGTAGCCGAGTTTGGCGATGGCGCGCAGTTCATTGTCGAGGTCGACATTGAGCGTGCCTTCGATACGACCGCGCCCCTCGTTGATCTTCTGGCCCGAAATGGTGTTGCGGAAGGTGCCGTAGCCGTCGATGACGGCCGAATTTTCGCGCCAGTCGGAGGCGGCGGAGAAACGCAACGCCGTTTCGGACAGCACCGCAGACTTGCCGCCAGAGCTGGAATCGGCGTTCGACGTGACGGTAACGCCTTGCTCGAGCGTCGGCCGCAGCAGGAAGGAGCCGACCTTGATGCCGGTTGCCGCGTACGGGTCGTCCTCGGGCTTCTTCTTCTGGCCTTCGATGGCATCGGTGCGCTCGGCGCCGGGGTCGAGCTTCTGTCGGTCGACGCTGTCGACGGTGAGGGCGCGGCGGTTGGCCGTATCCTGGTCAGTATCGACTGTCGTCGTGTCGGTCGAAGTCGTTCCGGTGGTGGTCGCGTCCGTGGCTTGGCCAGGCTTCTTCTTGTCGGCAGCCTTGGTTTTGTCCTTGGCCTTGTCCGCGTCGGCGGCGCGTTGTTTTGCCGTCGATGGCCGGCGTGGCTGCACGGTTGGTGGCTTGTCCGCGAACGAATCGTCGGTGGTCGCAGGTGTATCGAAAATGCTGTTTGCACCGGCCTGTGAAGGGTCGGTGTCGTCAGGCAGGGCGCCATCGCTGGCCGGCACATAGGCGGTTGGTGTGTTCTCCGTGGGGGCGGTGTCGGCAGGCGCCGGCTTGACCTGCGTGTTGGCCTTGCTCAATTGCCTGGCCCGGCGCTGCTGGTCGGACAGGATCGCCGATTCCGAAACTTCGCCGCGCAACTCGGTTTCCTGGGCATGAAGCGCAGTTGGCCGCAGCAATGCGAGCACGCTCGTCGCCACAAGCAGAGCGCAAAAGGCTCCGCCCGTTCGACCTTTTTTCTTTTCAGGCTGGGCCCGCGACATCGTCACCACTGCTTGCGCGGCGCAAGCGCGCCATACTTACCGAACCGTAAACGGGGATGGTTAACGGAGGGTTGAAGGGGTCCTGTCGGACCTGGCCGGACGGCAATTCTGTTGGACAGGCGAACGGCAACGCGCTAATCGCATCAGCCATGCATGCGGGATCCCCAGAAAAGAAGCCTTTGGAGGCTTCGATCGCCTCGGCGCTGAGAACGGTAGCCACGGAACAGGCCGGCGTGGCGGCATTGGCTGCCGCGCTGGAAAACGGACTGGCCGAACCCTTCGCGCACGCCGTCGACATCATCTCACGCATCGATGGCCGGGTCATCGTCACCGGCGTCGGCAAGAGCGGCCATATAGGCTCCAAGATCGCCGCCACGCTCGCCTCGACCGGCACGCCCGCCTTCTTCGTCCATCCGGCGGAGGCCAATCACGGCGACCTCGGCATGATCGCCAGGGATGATGCCATCATCGCCATGTCCTGGTCCGGTGAGAGCAAGGAATTGATGGGTATCGTCGCCTATTCCAGGCGCTTCTCGATCCCGCTGATTGCGATCACCGCGGGCGCGACTTCGGCGCTGGCGCGCGCAGCCGACGTGATGCTGCTTCTGCCATCGGTACCGGAAGCCTGCCCGCACGGCCTGGCGCCGACGACATCGACGCTGCTGCAACTGGTCGTCGGCGATGCGCTGGCCATCGCGTTGCTCGAAGCGCGCGGCTTCACGCCCGATCATTTCCGCACCTTCCATCCCGGGGGCCAGCTCGGCGCCAATCTGACCCAGATCCACGAGATCATGCATGTCGGCGACAGGCTGCCGCTGGTGGCTTCGGGCACCGGCATGCGCGAGGCGATCCTGGAATTGTCGAACAAGGGATTCGGCTGCGTGGCCATAACAGCGGCTGACGGCGCGTTGGTGGGCATCATCACCGATGGCGACATCAGGCGCCATATCGGCAGCAATCTCATGGAGATGAGCGTCGATCAGGTGATGACGAAAAAGCCGAAGACAGCCACCCCCGACACGCTGGTGGCGACGGCGCTGCAGACCATCAACAACTCGGCCATAACCAGCCTGATGGTGGTCGAGGGCAGGCGGCCCGTCGGGCTGGTCCATCTGCATGATCTGTTGCGGATCGGCGCCGCCTGAAAAAACAAGGGCACGTCACGTTCGGGAAGCCCTACGCGACGCGCCCTGATTTCCGAAAGCGCTGCGCGCTTTCAAGCGTTCAAACGGCCTCGACCGTCAGTTCCAGATCGGTGTCGGCCGAGCTGACGACACGCACCTGCGTGCCGGCCGGCAGGTCGGGACCCGAGACGCGCCACAGCGTGTCACCGAGCTTTATGCGGCCTCGGCCATCCTTGATCGGTTCGGCAAGGGTAGCCATCTTGCCGACCATCTGCGCGCCGCGGCGGTTGAGCAGCGGCTGGTCGGTCGCGTCATGACGCCCGCCAACCAGCTTCTTGCCGGCGAAGGCCGAGACCAGCGACAGCGCCAGGAAGGCAAGGACCTGGACTTCCCAGGTCCAGAAGCTTGCGTCCCAGATGAGCAGGGAAATCAAGCCGATCACCAATGCGGCGATGCCGATCCACAGCATGAAGATGCCTGGCGCGATGACCTCCATCACCAGGAGGACCAAACCCAGAACCATCCAGTTCCACGGGCCAAGTTCGGAAATGATGCGGTCGAACATGGGAGTATGCTCCTATGATCTCAATTGTCGCGTGATCTCAGTTCTCGCTCGGGCGAACCACCGGAGGGCGGGCAGCCTGCCGCGCGGCGCCGGCGGTGCCTTCGCTGCGGAACACCTCTTTGGCGATCTCGCTAATGCCGCCGAGCGTGCCGATCAGCGCCGAGGCTTCCATCGGCATCAGCACGACCTTGCTGTTGTTGGCGGTGCCGATCTTGCCCATCGCTTCGGTGTATTTCAGTGCCACGAAGTAGTTGAGGGCCTGCACGTCACCCTTGGAGATGGCTTCCGACACAACCTGGGTGGCGCGGGCTTCGGCTTCGGCTGAGCGTTCGCGCGCCTCGGCGTCGCGGAACGCGGCTTCCTTGCGGCCTTCGGCCTCGAGGATCTGCGACTGCTTGAGACCTTCGGCGGCGAGGATCTGCGCACGTTTGTTACGCTCGGCGGTCATCTGCCGGCCCATCGATTCGATGAGGTTGGCCGGCGGATTGATGTCCTTGATCTCGACGCGGGTGATCTTGATGCCCCACGGATGCGCCGCTTCGTCGACGACGCGCAGCAGCCGCTCGTTGATGGCGTCGCGGTTGGACAAGAGTTCGTCGAGGTCCATAGAGCCCATCACGGTACGAATGTTGGTCATCGTCAGGTTGAGGATGGCGTTCTCCAGGCCGGCGACCTGATAGGCGGCCTGCGCGGCATTGAGGATCTGGTAGAAGGCGATGCCGTCGACACCGACTATGGCGTTGTCGCGGGTGATGATTTCCTGGCTCGGAACGTCGAGCACCTGTTCCATCATGTTCATCTTGGCGCCGATACGGTCGACGAACGGCACGATGAGGTTGAGGCCGGGGCTTAGTGTTTTGGTGTAACGACCAAAGCGCTCCACCGTATAATTGTAGCCTTGCGGGATTGTCCGGATGCCTTTGATAAGAAGCACCAACACCAGAAAGGCAAGCGCACCAATTGCAATACCGAAACCACTGAAGTCCATTTAAATCTCCCTCAGATGCCGGACATGGCGTTGATTCCATGCAACCGACTTCACCAAACACTTAGGTGTGTTTCAATAATGTTACAATCAGGTGATCGCTGATTATTATTAGTGCGTAGAATACCGCAACAGTGGCGATCGATCGCTACAACGTAGCGGGCTCAGGCCCAGCCCGACAGTTCGCGCCGCACCATCGCCTCGATCACCGCCATGCCTTCTGCGCTGTCGTTGAGGCACGGGATGTGGGCGAATTTCGCGCCGCCGGCGTGGTGGAAGGTCTCGGCCGCCTCGCGGCCGATTTCGTCCAGCGTCTCGATGCAGTCGACGGAAAAGCCGGGGTTGACGATGGCGATCGATTTCACGCCGTCCTTGGCCAGTTTCTCCACCGTCTTGTCGGTGTAGGGCTGCAGCCATTCCTGCGCGCCGAAGCGCGACTGGAAGGTGATGATCAGTTTCTTTTCATCCCACCCCAGTCGTTCACGCAACAGCCGTGTCGTCTTCTGGCAGTGGCAGTAATAGGGATCGCCTTTCTCGAAATAGGGCTTCGGGATGCCGTGATAGGAAGTGATGACCACCTCCGGCTCGAAATTGAGTGTCGTCAGATGCTGCTCGATCGAACGCGCCAGCGCCTCGATATAGACCGCCTCGTCATAGTAGGGTGGCACGCTACGGATCGCCGGTGCCGCCCGCATCTTCATCAGCGCGCGAAACAGCTGGTCATTGGCGGTCGCGGTCGTGGTCGCCGAATATTGTGGATAGAGCGGGAAGGACAGGATGCGGTCACAGCCCTGAGCGACCAGCCGTTGCGCGACGCTCGCGGTTGAAGGGTTGCCGTAGCGCATCGCCCAGTCGACGACGACATCTGGCAGGTCGCGAAGGGCCGCGGCCAGCTTTTCGCTCTGGGCGCGGGTGTAGGTGCGCAGCGGCGACTCGTTCTTCTCTTGGTTCCAGATCCTGGCGTAATTGGCTCCGGACTTCTTCGGCCTCGTCGTCAACACCAGGCCATAGAGGATCGGATACCAGATCGCCTTGTTGAGTTCGATGACCCGCGGATCAGACAGGAATTCACGGAGGTAGCGCCACATCGGCTTGAAATCGGTGCCGTCGGGCGTGCCGAGATTGACCAGCATGACGCCGATCTTGCCTGCCTTGACCGGCGGATGTCCGGCCGGCAGTGGGCCGAACGCTTTCGCGGCTTTGGGATCAATCGTCATGGCAATTCTCCGGACACGCCGCGAAACTAACGGCGCTGCGCCCGTTTTCAATGCCACGTCTGGCCGCACCTGTCCGGAAAAGCAACACCCGCCCGGCGGACCGGACGGGTGTTGCGGATTTCTACCGGCTCTAATTACCAGCCGGCGGTATGGTCAGGGTTGCGCCGATCGGCAGCCGGCGTGGCTCGTAGCCCTTGTTGGCCTCGGAGATCACCTTCCATTTGGCGCCGTCGCCATAGGCCTTCTTGGCCAGGTCCCAATAGGTATCGCCGGCGACGATGACGTGGCTGGCCTCGGCCGGCTTTGCCGGCTCGGCCGGGGCAGGCGTTGCGGGAGCAGGGGCTGCTTCAGCCGGTTTGGCCGGTTCGGTAGGTGCTGCCGGGGCCGTTTCCGCCGGCACACTCGGCGGGGTGGTGGATATGTCGCCGGAGCCTGCCGGCAATGCGGGCATCGCCGGCTCCGCTGCTGGAGCTGCCTCGGCCGGCTTCGCTGGCTCGGCTGGGGCAGGCGCCGGTTCGGCAGGCTTGGCCGGCTCGGCGGCCGGAGCCGCTGCCACGGTTGCGGCGACCTCGCTAATGCGGCCGTCGAGCTTGGGCGTATAGGGCCGGTGCGCGGCGAGATAGTCGGCGACCACCTGTTCCAGGCCGGGGCCATAATCATAGGCGTTCTTGGCCTTGTCGGCGAAGACCTTGTAGCCGTCGCCGCCCTGGCGGACGTAATTGTTGGTCGCAACCAGATAGTCCTTGTCCGGATTGATCGGCGCCCAGGCGCCGCCTTCCATCACCTCGACCGACTTGACGCGGCCCGCATTGGGCGCGACCGACCTGTCGAACGAATATTTGAGACCTGCCACCTGCGGGAAGCGGCCGGCGCCGTCCTCGACCTGGCTGACGCCGTTTTCCAGCCCGGCAACCAGGTCCTTGCCGGAAATCTGGAAGGTCGCCAGCGTGTTCTGGAACGGCAGCACGGTCAGCACCTCGCCCATGGTCACGGTGCCCTTGTCGATCGAGGCACGCAGGCCGCCGCCATTGGAGACGACGATCTCGACGCCCTGTCCCTTGACGCGGTCGAGGATGGCGTCGGAGACGAGGTTGCCCATCGCACATTCCTTGGTGCGGCAATTCTCGCGGCTGCCGTCGATGGCCTCGGTGGTCTCGGCGACTTCCTTGTTCTTCAGCGCCTCGATCGGCGCGCCGAGTTCCTTGATACGGGCAAGCACGGCGGGATCAGGCGTGATCGACTTGTCGAGGAAGATCGGATCGCCGCTGGCTTCCTTGACGTTGCCATTGTCGTCGAACACGACCTTGAACTCGCCGAGATATTTCGAATAGGAAGCCGCCTGCACCACCGGCACTTTGGAGCCGTCCGGGTTATCGACCATGGTCGGATAGGGGCCTTCCGCCTTTGGGTCGGTGTTGGACAGAAGCGAATGGCTGTGGCCGCCGACGACCACATCGATGCCGGGGATCTTGGCAATGACATCGCGCTCGCGCCTGTAGCCGATATGGGTGACGGCGATGATCTTGTTGACGCCTTGCGCCTTCAGCTTCTCAACCTCCGCCGTGATCGACTTGACGTCGTCGGCGATGGTGATGTTGGGGCCAGGCGAGGCTAGTTCCGGCGTGTCATTGGTCACGGCGCCGATGATGCCGATCTTCTGGCCGCCGACCTCGACGACGATCGACGGCTTGATCTTGCCCGCGGCGCCGGACTTGTCGTTGGGCAGGACATTGGCGCTGACGACCGGGAACTGCGCCTTGTCGAGGTAAGGTACCAGCGCGCTCTCGCCATCGTCAAACTCATGATTGCCGAGCGTCACCGCGTCGGGTTTGATCTGATTGAGGAATTCCTCCTCCGCCGAGCCCTTGTAGGTGATGTAGAACAGCGATCCCTGGAAGCTGTCGCCGGCATTGAGCAGCAGCACGTTCTGGCCTTCGAGCTTCTTGCGCTCCTGGGCGATCGCGGTGACCAGCCGGCCGGCGCCGCCAATGCATTCACCCTTGGTCTCCTCCTCGGCCGAGCAGGTCGACTCGTATTTGTTGTTGCCTTCGATGCGGCTGTGCCAGTCGTTGAAATGCAGGATGTTCAACGTGTAGTCGGCAAAGGATGGCACGGCCGACAGGCCGAGCGTCGAGGCAGAAAGGGCGGCAATGGCGGCGAGCTTCTTCATCTTCGTCTCCCGGATGGATCTGACCAAGCGTTTAACGCTCTTGCTTGACTGCAGAATAACAGCCAGCTTTTGGTCATGTTCACATCGCGGTTGTGGCGATGCAAGAAGAATCAGGGCGGGCGAAATCGGCATCGGTTTGCCGGCATAAAAAAGGCGGCGGCATCGCGCCGCCGCCTTTTCGCAAGGCCGTATGCGATGGCTCAGCTGCGCCTGGTCAGAACGAAGTTCTGGCCGGCGGAGCTGGTGCAATTCAGCTGGTTGATCGACACCAGCAGGCAGTTGAAGGCGATCGGCTGCTGCCGGATCAGCGAGGTGCCGTTGATCTCAACCGACGTGGCGCCGGTCTTGGTATAGCTGCCATCAGCGAATTTCTCGCCGGTCTCTGCCGAAACGGTGGTGAAGACGCCGCCGTTCAATGTCGAGACTGCCTTGCCTTCGGCGTTCAGCCAGGACCCTTCGACGCCTCGCGGCTGCGATCCGATCGATGGCCCCTCGGAGCCGCCGGTGGTGCAGGCGGCAAGCATCGTCGCAAGAGCGCCCGCCGCGCCCGCCGAAAGAATTTTGCGCGCAATCGTCATATGAAATCCTCTCCTGACGCATCGGCCCAATCGCCAAACGACGTTTGGGAAACACGATGTGCGTGGCCTCAAGTTTCCAGAGCGGTCCCTCGTGCGCCCAAAGGGGCGCACACTGCTCTCGTCCGCATCCCTTCAATCGCCCGATTTCCGGGCGATTGCAAGGCGGTGAGGCAGGGGTATGGAACCGCTATCGGACGAGGATGTTGCGGAATTGCCACGGGTCGTTTTTGTCGAGGTCCTCCGGGAACAGACCCGGCCGGTTATCGAGCGGCGTCCAGTCGGTGTAGTAGCCCTTGACCGGCCCGAGATACGGCGACTGCACTTCCAGGCAGCGCTTGTAGTCCATCTCGTCGGCCTCGACGATGCCTGCCTCCGGGTTTTCCAGCGCCCAGACCATGCCGGCGAGCACGGCCGAGGTGACCTGCATGCCGGTGGCGTTCTGGTAGGGCGCCAGCTTGCGTGCCTCCGCCAGCGACAGCTGCGAACCGTACCAGTAGGCGTTCTTGTCGTGGCCGTAGAGCAGCACGCCGAGTTCGTCGACACCGTCGACCAGCTCGTTTTCGTCAAGCACATGATGGACCGGCTGTGGCTTGCCGGCCGCGCCGAACATTTCGTCCAGCGACAGCAGCGCGTCATTGCAGGGATGATAGGCATAGTGGCAGGTCGGGCGGTATTGGACCTTGCCCTTCTTGCCGCGCACGGTGAAGAAGTCGGCGATCGAGATCGCCTCGTTGTGGGTCACCAGCAAGCCGTATTGCGCGCCGGGCGTCGGACACCAGGAGCGTATGCGCGTGTTGGCGCCGGGCTGTTCCAGATAGATCGCCGCCTTGGAGCCATCTTTGTGCTCCTTGCCGTTCTTCGGCATCCATTTCTCATGCGTGCCCCAGCCAAGCTCGGCCGGCTGCAGGCCTTCCGAGATGAAGCCTTCGACCGACCAGGTGTTCCAGAACACGTTCATCGGCTTGGGCTTCTTGGTGCGCTGGGTGTCGCGCTCGGCGATGTGAATGCCCTTGACGCCGGCCTTCTTCATCAGCCTGGCCCAGCCGTCGCGGTCGTCCTGCGCCGGTTCGGAGAATTCGAGGCCGAGATCGCCGGCAAGGTTGAGCAGCGCCTGTTTGACGAACCACGAGACCATGCCTGGATTGGCGCCGCAGGTCGAAACCGCCGTCGCGCCGCCTGGCTTGTCGTGCTTCTCCTTGATCATCGCCTCGCGCAGCGCGTAGTTGGTGCGGCTGGCATTGTCTGCCTTGGCGTCGAAGTAGAAGCCGAGCCACGGCTCGACGACGGTGTCGATGTAGAGCACGCCGAGCTTGCGGCAGAGCCGCATCAGGTCGACCGAGCCGGTGTCGACCGACAGATTGACGCAAAAGCCCTGGCCGCCACCATTGGTCAGAAGCGGGGTCAACAGCTTCTTGTAGTTCTTCTCGGTGACGTGCTCCTGGACGAAGGCGATGCCGCGCTCGTCGAGCAGCTTGCGATCGGTATCGAGCGGATCGACGACCGTCATGCGCGACTTGTTGAACTTGAAATGGCGCTCGATCAGAGGCAGCGTTCCCCGTCCGATCGAACCGAAGCCGATCATCACGACAGGGCCGGTGATTTCACCGTAAACGGGCCAGTTTTCATTCGCCATTTTATCGAGCACTCCTTCAAAAAACACTCTGGAACAGCCGCTTGGCCGCGTCGCGACAAACCATAGATCATTGTCACAATAAAGCGAAAAGCGGCGAGAACGCCTGGGGCGCCCCAGCGTGAGGTGCTCGGTGATGCCACCGGGAGGCCGCACCCTGCCCGATGGCGGATGTTGAGCCGGCGTCGTATCAGCGAGCGCCGCCGGACGCGTTGATGCGTTCGCCGGTCAGCCAGGCCGCCTCGTCCGAGGCGAGGAAGGCCACGGTCGGGGCGATGTCATCCGGCTTGCCGAAGCGCTGACCAAGGGGGACGCCAGCGATCAGCATGTTGCCGAAATCGGTGCCGATCATGCCCTCGGTCATTTCGGTGTGGGTATAGCCAGGCGCAACGATGTTGACACGGATGTTGCGTGCCCCGAGTTCTCTCGACAGGCTAAGCGTCAGTGTGTCGATCGCCGCTTTGCTGGCGGAGTAGAGGCTGGTGTTTGGCACTGGGTTCCAGCTCGAGATCGTGCCGATGTTGACGATGCTGCCGCCGGTCTCGGGGAAGTGGCGCATGGCCGCCTTGGTGGTCAGGATCGTGCCGAGCACGTTGGTGTCGAACAGCCGCCGATAATCCGCCTCACTGGCTTCCTCGAACGTGCCGAAGCTGGCGGTCGCGGCGTTGTTGATCAGAATGCTTGGCTTGCCGAATGCGATCTCTGCGGCCTCGAATATCTTCTCGACTTCGGCGGCGTCGGCCACGTCACCCTGAACCGCGGTCGCCTTGCCACCAGCGGCTACGATCTCCTTGACAGTGCGTTCTGCAGCCTCACGGCTGGAGGCGTAGTTGACGACGACGGCGGCGCCTTCCGCCGCCAGCCGTTTGGCGATGCCCGCACCGATGCCTCGCGCGGCGCCGGTGACGATGGCGACCTTGTTGTTGAGCTTGCCCATTTTGTTTCTCCGAATGGCTGAATGGATTTGACATCAGGGCAATTGGCTATTCCCAAATCGTTCAAGTAGGGCAATAATTGCCATATAACTAATTCCGAGGAAGAATAAATGGACAGGCTGGCAGCGATGAGCACCTTCATACGGGTCGTCGAAACCGGTTCTTTCTCGGCCGCTGCACGGCATTTGCGCGTCGGGCAGCCAGCCGTCTCGAAGGCCATCGCGCAGCTCGAGGAACGGCTCGGCGTGCGCTTGCTGTCGCGCACCACCCGCGGTCTCTCGCCAACCGATGCCGGCCTCAGCTTCTACGAAGGCGCCAAACGCGCGGTCGACGAAGCGGACGAAGCCGAGAACGCGGCGCGGGGCGCGTCGGCGGCACTCACCGGCTTGTTGCGCATCGGCACGGCTGTGACCTTCGGCCGCCTGCATGTCGTGCCCCGGCTGAAGACCTTCCTCGACGCTCATCCGAAACTCGACATCGAGGTGGCGATGGACGACAGGAATGTCGACCTCGTCGAGGAAGGGGTGGATGTCATGCTGCGTCTGGGTGAAAGCTTCGCCCCCGCCCATGTCGGGCGCAAGATCGCCACCTGTCGTCGTCTCGTGGTGGCGGCACCCTCCTACCTGGCACGCCAGGGCGAACCCATGGCGCCGAATGAGCTGTCGCAGCACGAGGCGATCCTTTTCGTCCAAGCAGGCATTTCCAATCGCTGGACGTTCCGGCGAGGCGCCGAAGAGGTTTCGCTTGCCGGCCAAGGGCGGCTGCGCGTGACTTCCGCCGAAGGGATACGTGAGGCAGTACTTGCCGGCATCGGCTTCACGGTCGGCTCCGAATGGATGTTCGACGCAGAATTGCGCAGCGGTGCGGTGCGGCCGATCCTGGTCGATTGGGCGCTGCCGCCTGTTGAACTGTGGGCGCTGTTTCCGGCCGGACGCAAGGCCAGCGCCCGGGCAAGAACATTCGTCGAGTTCCTGGCCGCCAGCTTGTAGCGTGGCTCAGCGCGTCATCGTTTTTAAAAGCTCGACCAAGCGGTCGCGGTCAGCGGTCATGCCCTTATAGTCGAGTTGAGCCTCATCCAGGGCCAGCAATTGCGCCGCGAAAGATGCGGCAAGCGTTGCCCGGTCCGGGTGCCGCGCCAACACGGCCAGCGGGTCGAGATGGATGCGGATGGTGAACAGGATGTCGCGCGACACGGGCAGCTTGCGCAGCGTCTGGCGTTCGACGCGAATGAAGGCGTGGGCGTTGACGTCGCCATCCGGAAAGCGCGACGGGCGGCTGGTGGCTCGGTCGACGCGCTCGACATTGGAGAGCGGGTGATAGAGCGCATCGTCGGCCTGGATCGACCAGTTGAAGCGCTCGACGGCCTGGCCCTGCAGGCCGTCGAACATGCGGTTGATCAGCTCAGCCGGCCTGGTGCCCGGACCGAAGCCCGGCACCGGTGCGTGGATCTGCTGAAGCGGCAGCCCGAATTTTTCGAGCAGTGACCAGGATGATGGGAAGCACAGTGACCCGGCGGCGAGCCGCCAGCCACTGTCATCGCGGCGCATCAGTATCAGGTCTTCCTGGACGAGCAGCGAGGCTGCGACCAGCGGGGCGTCGCTGAAGACATCGGCTCTGTTGCCTTCGGCGCCGATGATCTCGAGGCCGGCGCCGGTTTG
Source organism: Mesorhizobium sp. P3_A2 (assembly GCF_056403115.1). Taxonomy (NCBI): domain Bacteria; kingdom Pseudomonadati; phylum Pseudomonadota; class Alphaproteobacteria; order Hyphomicrobiales; family Phyllobacteriaceae; genus Mesorhizobium; species Mesorhizobium sp. P3_A2. Next base: position 178,828 of record NZ_JBFUGC010000004.1, on the reverse strand, counting down.
TCGGTACGTTTCAGGAAATGTCGACAGCAGATGGGCTTCGATGAGGTCGCGCACTTCGCGCTGGGCGTCGCGCGTGTCGTTCTCCTCGACAAACACCTTGTCGGGAATTTCGGCATAGAGCCGCCGCTTTTCGGCGAGATGGTCGATGAGGTGTTCGTCGACCTCGATCCATTTGTCGAGACCGAGCGGCTTCAGCCCGATGGTGAAGAGTTTCGAGGAGCCATCGTACGGCGTATGGGTGGGCTGGCGGACGCTCATGCCTCGTTGTAGGCGTCCAATGCAGCGGCGGTCATTTTTGCTTGGAATTCAGTGACATCGTAGTCGGCGGCGCCCGCCTTGGCGAAAGGATCGGCGGACAGCCTGGCGTCGAGCACCTCACGGGGGCCGCGTGCGATGATGACGCCGCCGGTTCTTGGTTTCTTCGGTCCGGAAGCGACAAAGATGCCTTCCGCATAGCAGGCCTTGAGCCACTCGATATGTTCGGGCGCCAGCCGATCGATCTCGGCCAGCGGCACCTTGTAGTTCAGCGAAACCACGAACATTCTTTTCTCCCGGACCTCTGTCAGCCTTTTTCCAGACCATGATCTTTTTCCGAAAAGGGGCTTCCACTTCTTGGGATCATGGTCCAAGTCGCGCGGGGATCAAAGCGCGCAGCGAATTGCCGACAAAGAGTGACTTGGCGGACTTCAGATCGTCATAGCAGTAGATCGCTTCCTGGGCGCGGCCTTCGTCCAGCAGCTCGGCGCGCAATACGCCAGGCAGCAGGCCGCAATCGAGCCGGGGCGTCATCAGCACGCCGTCACCGAAATCGGCGAAGACATTGGTGATCGTGCCTTCGCATATTTCGCCGCGCTCATTGGCGAGCAACACCTCGTCGGCCTGGGTGACAAGATGTTCAGACCGAGCATGGGTGAAGAGCTGACGCCGGCTGGTCTTGTGGCGCAGCAGCGTGTCGGTGGAGGAGAGCCGCACCCGCGCCAGCTGCAGCCGCCAGACCTTGTCGGCGGCGAGCGGCTCGTAAGGCTGAGCTGCAGCCGTGACCTCGCCATTGCGCTGCAGGACGAGACGGGTGCGTAACGCCGTGTGCTGCGCTCCGACGGCGTTGGCCAGCACCTCGCCGATGCGCTGCGGATCGCAGGCAAAGCCCAGTTCCTCCGCCGAGCCGTAGAGACGCGCGAGGTGGCGCTCGAAACGCAGGAAGCCCTGGCCGGGCTCCCAGCGCATGGTCTCGATCAGGTCGAAGTCGGCGGTGTTCCCGTCGCGAAGCGCGCCTTCAGCAGACACTCCTGATACTCCTCCTCGGCCGTCGAATCGAAGACGACGCCGCCGCCGACATTGTAGACGGCCTCGCCGCTGGAAAAGAGTGAGATGGTGCGGATCGCCACCGAAAAGCGCATCGTGCCGCCGGGCGCGATCCAGCCGATGGCGCCACAATAGACGTCACGCGGCGTGGCTTCCAGATCATGCAGGATTTCCATGGCGCGGATCTTTGGCGCGCCGGTGATCGAGCCGCAGGGGAAGAGTGCTGCGAAGATCTGGCGGATGCCGAGATCAGGCAACAGCTTCGCCCGCACACGGCTCACCATCTGGTGGACGGTCGGGTAGCTCTCGATGCGAAACAGTTCCGGCACCTCCAGCGTGCCGACCTCGCTGATCAGCGAGATGTCGTTGCGCAGGAGATCGACGATCATCCGGTTTTCGGCCTGGTTCTTTTCGTCATTGCGCAGGAACGCCTTCAGCCGCGCGTCCTCGGCCTTGGTTGCGCCGCGTGGCGCGGTGCCCTTCATCGGATGGGTTTCGATCATGCCTTCGGTGTCGATCTCGAAGAACAGTTCGGGCGAGCGCGACAGTACGATTGGATCGCCGAGCGAAATCAGCGCGCCATACTTTACCGGCTGGCGTCCGGTCAGCGCGTCGAAGGCGGCGAGCGGGTCGCCGGACCACTGCGCATGGACTGGAAAGGTCAGATTGCCCTGGTAGCAATCACCCTTGCGGATGTGCTCGTGAAGGCGCGCGAAGCGCTTGGCGTAATCGTGAGCAGACCAGCTGGCCGTGGCATCGAAGATCGGGCCGTTGGTCGCCGGCGCATCGCTGCGCGGCACGGCCTCTTCGACTGGAGCATCGAAGACGCCGAAGCAGATCAACGGCGCGCGCCGGCCCTCGGGCAGCAGCGGCACCAGCTTCGGCTCGAGCAAATAACCCGCTTCATAGGAGAAATAGCCGGCCAGCCATTTGCCGGCGTCAGATGCCGCCTGCGCAGCCGCCAGAGCCGGCAGAAAATCCTTGGCCTCATAGGCGACGATGATGTCGGCCGGGCGGTCGAAGACCAGCTGGCGGCCGCTTTCATCGTTGCGGAAAATGGCAGAGGGCAGGGGCATGGGGCTCGGATGCTGCGGTCGATGACGCCAGAACCGCTCTATATGGGGGGCGGGCGGCGTGCAATCGAGGGAGCGGCGTCGCAGGGCGCAAAGACGGTGGCACTTGCGAAAACAAAGGCGGCGCCCGAAGGCGCCGCTTTGTCGGCTTATTGCCGATGATCAGATCAGGTGTTGTTGGCGGTCCCGGCTGTCGGGAACTGGCGCGCGAATTCCTTCTCGTCGCCGGCGGCAAGCAGCTTGGCCTGTTCGATCCACTTTTCGCGTGCGATGCGGCCGTCGAAATTCAGCGTGTCCTCGATGCGCTTGACGTCGGCCGCCGTCCAGGCGGCGATCTGGGCGTAGGTCGTGACGCCAAGGCCCTTGAGCAGTTTGTCGTTGACCGGTCCGATGCCGATCAGGCGGCGCAGATTGTCGGCCTTCGCAGCTGGCGGTGCAGCCTTCTTCGGGGCTGCAGCCGGCTTTGAAGCGGCGGGCTTCGGAGCGGCGCTCGCCTTGGCAGCCGCAGGTTTGCTGGCAGCCGGTTTGGCGGCGGATTTGGCCGCAACTGGCTTGGCGGCGGCAGGCTTTGCCGCGGCAGGTTTCGCGGGCGCGGCCGGCTTCGCCGCCGGAGCTGACTTGGCCGTTGCGGGTGTCGAGACCAATGCGGCCGGCGCCGAGCTGGAAGGCTTGGCCGATGGAGTAGACGCTTCACGCAGCCGGCGCTCGAGATCGGCGCGGGTCTTGCCGCAGGCGTCGAGTTCGCCGGTCAGGCGATCGGCGTCGGCGCGCAGTCTGTCGCGCTCGCTGCGGGTGCGGTCGAGGTCGGCGCGCAGGCTGTCTAGTTCACCGCGCAGCCGGCCCCAGATAAACCACCCAACCAACAAACCTACAAGGAACGCCAGGACAATGTAGAAGAAGGTCATCGTCTCTCTCCAGTCGGATCCGTCCGCCGCCGTCTCAAGTCATGACCTTGGCAGATCGGATCATCCATTGGTGGTTCGGCGGTTCAGGGAACAGCCGGTCTGTCGTCGATTGCCGGCTTTCGGCTTTCCCGCCCATTGCCAACCGTCGCTGTCGCATTCGCCGGACCGCCGCCATGGGCCGGGATGCTGTCCGGCCTAAGCCGCGCGCCCGGCTGAGCTTCAGTCGGAAAGGCTATCATACGGATTCTGGAAAGCTAACGGAAAATTTGGCCCGAGAGTTCTTCAAGAACAGATATTTAGAACAAGAACAGAGCTGCCGTCACATGCATTCCGGCTAAACTGTTCTGCGATTTCGCAAAGTCGAGACCGGCCCCGCCGAACCTGTTGCTCTGCGCTACCGGTTCAACGGCTCCGTAGCATCAACTGTCGAGCGCTTCCAACTCGTCAATCAGGCCGCCGATTACGCCAAGGCCGATCTGCCAGAAGGCGGGATCGGTGGCGTCGAGGCCGAAGGGAGCGAGGAGCTCGGAGTGATGCTTGGTGCCACCGGCACGCAGCATCTCGAAATACTTGTCCTGGAAGCCGTGCTCGGCATTCTGGTAGACCGCGTAGAGCGAGTTCACCAGGCAGTCGCCAAAGGCATAGGCGTAGACGTAGAAGGGCGAATGGATGAAGTGCGGGATGTAGGTCCAGAAGACCTCATAGCCCTCGCGCAGCTTGATCGCCGGCCCCAGGCTCTCGGCCTGTACCTCGAGCCAGAATTGGCCAAGCTTGTCGGACGTCAGTTCGCCGTTCTTGCGCTCGGCATGCACCTTGCGCTCGAACTCGTAGAAGGCGATCTGGCGCACGACCGTGTTGATCATGTCCTCGACCTTCTGGGCGAGCATGGCCTTGCGCTCGCGCTTGTCGGTGGTCTGATCGAGCAGCGAACGGAAGGTCAGCATCTCGCCGAACACCGAGGCCGTCTCGGCCAAGGTCAACGGCGTCGAGGCCATCAGCGCACCCTGGCCGCCAGCCAGCACCTGGTGCACGCCGTGGCCGAGTTCATGCGCCAGTGTCATCACATCGCGCGGCTTGCCCATGTAGTTGAGCAGCACGTAGGGGTGCGCCGAGGGTACGGTCGGATGGGCAAAGGCGCCGGGCGACTTGCCGGGCCTGACCGGCGCGTCGATCCAGTTGCGGTCGAAGAAGACACGGGCGATCTCCGCCATATCAGGCGAAAAGCGCTGATAGGCCGACAGCACCGTGTTCCTGGCGTCGTCCCAGCGGATCACCGCTTGCGGGGTCTCGGGTAATGGCGCGTTGCGGTCCCAGTGGTTCATCACCTCCATGCCGAGCCAGCGCGCCTTCATGGCGTAGTAGCGGTGCGACAGGCGCGGATAGGCCTCGCGCACGGCGGAGGCCAGCGCATCGACCACGCTGCGCTCGACACGGTTGGCGAGATGGCGTGAATCGGCGATGTCCTCGAAGCCGCGCCAGCGGTCGGAAATCTCCTTGTCCTTGGCCAGCGTGTTGGTAATCAGCGTGAAGGTGCGCAGGCTCTTGCGGAAGGTGGTGGCCAGCGCCTCGGCGGCGCGGCGGCGGACTTCGCCGTCGGCGTCCTGCAGGCGGTTCAGCGCCGGCTCCAGCGTCAGCTCCTCGCCGTCTATGTCGAAGCGCAGATCGGTCATCGTCTCGTCGAACAGGCGGTTCCAGGCGCCCCGCCCAGTGATCGATTTTTCATGGAAAAGCTGCTCGACCCGGTCCTCGAGCTGGTAGGGTTTGTCCATTCTGAGATCGAGCACCCAGGGCCGGTAGTGGGCAAAGCCGGCATCGGCGGCAAGGGCTGCTTCGAGCGCCTTGTCGTCGATCAGGTTCAGCTCCAGCGCAAAAAACAACAGATGCGCGCTGGCGTCGGTCATCTTCTCCTGGATGTCGCCATAGAGTTTGGCGCGTTGCGGATCGGCGGTGTTGCCGGCATAGATCAGGCCGGCATAGGAGACGATGCGGCCGATCAGCTCCTCCAGCGCCTCATAGGCGCTCAGCGCCTCGCCGAGCTTGCCGGCGCTGCCGCGCTCGGCCTCCGCGGCCAGCGTGCCCTTCCAGCGGTTCTCGAAGGCGACGGCATCGGCCGCCGCCTTGGCGATGTCGCGCTTCAGCTCGGGCGCTTCCATCCCGGAATAGAGATCGGCGAGATTCCATTCCGGCAGGTCGCCGAGCTCCGCCGCGCCCTGACCGGACGCTGCCGCCGCAAGCTGCCGACCGAGAATCCTGCGCATCAACAATTACCTTCTGGAATCAAGGGGAAAGGGCAAGCCGGTCAAATCCTAAGGAATTCATTCACCGGGTTTTTTGAAACCTTGTTTAGAACCCTGTGCCAGGATGATCCATGGGGATTTCCCAGGCAGGCAACTCAAATCAGTCATGACAGGTTCCATTCTCATAGTCGATGACGATCCCGTGCAGCGCAGGCTGCTCGAGGCGGCGGTGACGAAATTCGGCCACAGTGCCATCGTCGCCGATGGCGGCGAGGCCGGCCTCGATGCTCTCGACGGACCCGGCGCGCGCGATGTGTCGGCGGTCATCCTCGACCTTGTCATGCCCGGCCTCGACGGCATCGGCGTGCTGAAGGCGATGCGGGAACGCGGCATCACGGTTCCCGTCATCGTGCAGACCGCGCAGGGCGGCATCGAGACCGTGGTTTCGGCGATGCGCCATGGCGCTTTCGATTTTGTCGTCAAGCCGGCATCCCCCGACCGGCTGCAGACCGCGATCGGCAACGCGCTCAAGGTCGAAGCGGTCGAGGACGAGGTCAAGCGCACGTCGCGGCGGCGTGGCGGCCACCTGACCTTCAAGGACATGATCACGCACAGCCCGGCGATGGACCGGGTGATCCGGCTCGGCCAGAAGGCGGCGGCCTCCAACATCCCGATCCTGATCGAGGGCGAATCGGGCGTTGGCAAGGAATTGGTGGCGCGCGCCATCCAGGGCACCGGTGATCGTCGTTCAAAACCCTTCGTCACCGTCAATTGCGGCGCCATCCCCGACAATCTGGTCGAATCGATCCTGTTCGGCCACGAGAAGGGATCGTTCACCGGCGCCACCGACAAACACACCGGCAAGTTCGTCGAGGCGCATTCAGGCACGTTGTTCCTGGACGAAATCGGCGACCTGCCGCTCGACGTGCAGGTCAAGCTGTTGCGCGCGGTGCAGGATGGCGAGGTCGATCCGGTCGGCGGTCGCGCCACGGTCAGGGTCGACATCAGGTTGATCTCGGCCACGCACCGCAACCTTCTGCAGCAGGTCAAGGACGGCAAGTTCCGCGAGGATTTGTTCTATCGGCTGAACGTCTACCCGATCTTCGTGCCGCCGCTGCGCGACCGGCGCGACGACATCCCTTATCTGGTCAAGCATTTCATGGGCAAGGTGGCGCCGGCGGGCCATCGCCTGCACGGCATTTCGGAAGCCGCATTGGCCATGCTGCAGGCCTATGACTGGCCGGGAAACATCAGGCAGCTGGAAAACGCCGTGTTCCGGGCCTCGGTGCTTGCCGAGGGCGACGTGCTGACAGCAGACGAATTCCCGCAGATCCGGGCACAAGTCGAGGGCACCGTCAATCTCGAGGCCGACGCGTCCCTGTCGGACCCCGTCATGGTCTGGAGCAGCGAATTGCAAGGCGATAGTGTCCAGACTGATGGCGTCGATTCCGTCGCGGCGGAGATCGAACCTCCGGCCAGGCTGCTTCAGCGTTTCGGCACGCTGAGGGCGTTGGACGAGCGCGGCAACGTGCGCGCGCTGGCCGATGTCGAGCTCGAGATGATTAAGCTCGCCATCGACCACTATAACGGCCAGATGAGCGAAGTCGCCCGCCGACTCGGCATCGGCCGCTCGACGCTCTACCGCAAGCTTAAAGAATACGGCATCGACCCGGAGACCGGCCGCCTCGACCGTCTTGCCTCCTAAAGCGCGTCGCGCCTGAACGGATTCAGGCGACGCGCTTTAGGTCTTTGCATTATGCATGTCGTTGTCTCAAAACCGGGACCACTTTTGAGCGACCATGCATTGGGAACCCGAATTCCACAGCTTGTTGGCGCAAGGCCGGGACCAGCTTGCGAGGCGATATCTAGCGCTGCATAAGGGGTTGGGGCGGGAATATGGCGATGCGGAGCGGCGATGTTCACGCATTAAGGCTAACAGTAACAGATCGTGTAGCGGAAAAGGCTGAATCTTGATCTAAACCAGCAGTTTACCAAGAAATCCTGTGTATTATTTTTGACGGGATATCGCCACGGTGTTACCGCATTTCGGCTTCAATAAGCGATGATTAACCATTAGGATCGATATTCGGATGTGAGAACCACGCATCCGTTTGGGCAAATCCGGGGACAAACGGCAGCCTGCAAGGCCTTTTGATTTGAACAAAGTCGAACGACACAGCAACGGGCGGCACTATCACATTGGCGTCTGGCCGAGATGGCTGGCAGCGGTGATTGTTGCGTTTGGTTTCCTTGCCGCAACTGCTGCCGGCGCAAGCGCCGAAACGCGCTCGCTGAAACTCTATCACCTCCACACGCACGAAAAGGCCGAGATCGTCTACAAGCGCAATGGCCGCTACGATCCGGAAGGCCTCAGGAAGATCAACATCATTCTGCGCGACTGGCGTCGCAACGAACCGACCAAGATGGACCCGCGCCTGCTCGACCTGGTGTGGGAAGCCTACCGGCAGGCAGGCGCCACAGACTACATCCAGGTCGTCTGCGGCTATCGCTCGCCGGCGACCAATTCGATGCTGCGCAGCCGCAGCCGAGGCGTCGCCAAGGAAAGCCAGCACATGCTGGGCAGGGCGATGGACTTCTACATTCCGGGCGTACCGCTGAAGAAGCTGCGGAACATTGGCCTGAAGATGCAGGGCGGCGGCGTCGGCTATTATCCGTCGTCCGGCTCGCCCTTCGTTCATATGGACGTCGGCAATGTGCGCCATTGGCCCGGCATCAGCCGCCAGGAACTGGTCAGCCTGTTCCCCAATGGCAAGACGCTGCATGTGCCGAGCGACGGCAAGCCGCTGCCGGGCTATGACCAGGCACTCGCCGCCTACAAGGCGCGCAAGGGCGCCGGTTCTCCGGCCATCATGATGGCCAGCGCTGGCGGCAGCACCAAGAAATCCGGTGGCTTCCTGTCCGCTTTCTTTGGCGGTGGCGGCGAAGACGAAGCCGACGACAGCGCCGATGTCGCGACCGCCGCGCCGTCGCCGAGAAGCGATGCGCCGGCGGCGAGAAGCGTGAAGCCGGTCCTGGCTGCCAGGAGCAACGACAACAGCAACCTGCCCGGCATCGCGATCGTGTCGCCGCAGAATGCCAAGCGCGCCAATGTTCCGCAGCTTGCCGACGACAGCGCGGACGATTCCGAGCCGCAGCAGGACACGCCGGAGACAATCATCGCTGCACTCCCGGCCAAGGAAGTGCCGCTGCCCGATTTCGCGCCGCGGCCCAAGGCCGATGTCGGGGCGCAGCAGCCTGAGACGGTACCGTTCGGCATGGCCGACGCCACCACCGAACAGACAGTGGCGACAGCGCAGGCGCCTACCAATGTGCCGTTCGGCATGGCCGATGTGAGCAGTGCCGACCAAGGGGCTGCCGCTCCGGCGCAGGTTGCCGTGAACGTCCCGTTGCCGACCTGGCGTCCCGACCGCTCCTCGCCGCCGGCTGAGCTTTCGCCGCAGGATAAGGGCGTTCTGCTGGCGCTGGCCGATACGGCCGCGCACAAGCAGACCGCAACGGATGTCTTCTCGGTGCTGCCGTCGCAGCGTCCGGATGAGGTCAAGGCCGTTCTCGAACAGGCCAGTGCCGCCGATACCACTAGCATCACCGACGACTATCAGGTTGCCTCGCTCGAGCCGCGCTCGGCGTTCAACGATCCGTCAGGCGTCGATGCCGCAACGCCTCGCGGCGCGATTGCCGCCCGTCCAGCCGGTACCGATCCGGCCTCCGTGATCGGCGCCGGTGTGAAAACGACGCGCAAGGAAGCCAGGGCCTCGGCTCGCGACCTGAAGCCCGGGCCGAAGGCCGTGGTGGTGGCGGCCGAACCGCAGGCGGCGCGCTGGGCACTGAGCAGTGGCGACAACATTGCCACCGTTTCCAGCCCGACGACTGCGCCGCGCTATGCCTACAACATCGTGCATACGCCGCCGAGCGAGGTCTACACCGCAGGTTTCCAGGCGGACAACCAGATGGCCGATGCCAACCGCTTCACCGGCAATGCCGTAAAATTCCTCTCGGTCGCCCGCTTCCAGACGAAGTAGCGGTCGCGCCTGGACAATATCAAAAGCCGCGATGGGCAACCCGCGCGGTTTTTTGTTTTTGCGAATCTCCAGCACTGGCTTCCAGCGTCCCGGAATGCTAACCAGCAAGCTGCCTTCCCGCTTCGTCTAATGGTAGGACAGCGCCCTTTGAAGGCGTGAATCGTGGTTCGAGCCCATGAGCGGGAACCAACTCTCTCGATCTACGATCACAGGCAGTTATGCCAGGTCAGCCCGGCCGATCACGCGCGGCTGAACTTCTCGTGAGGCCGGAACGACGACCTTTTTGCGGGTTACGCTGGGTTCGTTCCAACCTGGGGATATCAATGCAGCAAACCCGGTCGGCGCAAGCCGGCGGGTTTTTCGTGACTGGCGTTTACTTCTTGAGCTTGCTTGCCTCTCGGGCGAGCGCCTCGATCTCATCCCACTTGCCAGCCTTGACTAGCTCGTCCGGCGCCACCCAGGAACCACCGACGCAGATGACATTGGGCAGGCTGAGATAGTCGGCGGCGTTCTTGGCCGAGATGCCGCCGGTCGGGCAGAACTTCACATCGGCCAGTGGCGAGGCGAAAGCCTTCAGCGAGGCGATGCCACCGGACTGTTCGGCCGGGAAGAATTTCAGGAAGCGCAGGCCGACCTCGCGGGCGGCCATGATCTCGCCGGGCGTGATGGCGCCAGGCAGCAGGGGAACGTCGCTGTCCTTGGCTGCCGCGAGCAGTTCGCGCGTGATGCCGGGGCTGACGATGAATTTCGAGCCGGCGGCTGCTGCCTCGTCGAACTGCTTGGCATCGAGAATGGTGCCGGAGCCGACGATGGCGCCCTCGACCTCACCGGCGACGCGGCGGATCGCTTCCAGCGCATCGGCGGTTCTCAGCGTGATCTCGATTGCCGGCAGGCCGCCGGCGGCAAGCGCCCGGGCGAGCGGTACGGCGTCTGCGACATTGGCGATCTTCAACACCGGGATGACCGGCTGGCCGTTGAGCAGCGACAGGAGCTTTTCGGTCTTGCTGGGCATTGGCTTGTCTCTCCTGGGGATGATTTCAACCGATTAGCAGAAGGCAGATTCCGAGTCCACGAAACCCGGCCTGCCGCGATGTCACATCTGTCGGCCGCCGCGCCTGTGGGCGAATGCCGACAAGGCTTCCTTAGCTCTGCCTTGAATCCGCTTTGACCACGGTTTAGTGGCTTGGCGATGACACTGTCCAACCATGAACCCGTGCGCGTCGCCGCGCTCTACAAATTTGCGGCGCTGGGCGACTTCGACGCGCTGCGGGAATTGCGTACGCCGCTTGCCGCCTTCTGCTGCGGGCGTGGCATCAAGGGCACGCTGCTCCTGGCGCAGGAAGGCATCAACGGCACGGTCGCCGGCTCAGGGCCCGATATTGCCGACCTGATCGCTTATCTCGGGTCCATCGAAGGCCTCGCCGATCTCGAGGTCAAATACAGCAACGCCGCCGAGATGCCGTTCCACCGCATGAAGGTGCGGCTGAAGCGCGAGATCGTCACCATGGGCGTCGAAGACCTCGACCCGGCAACGGGCGCCGGCACCTATGTCGCGCCGGCCGACTGGAACGCATTGATCTCGGACCCCGGCACCATCGTCATCGACACGCGCAATGCCTACGAAGTGTCGATCGGCACTTTTGAGCGTGCCGTCGATCCTCAGACGTCGAGCTTTCGCGAATTCCCGGCCTGGGTCGAAAAACACCGTGACCAGCTCGATGGGCGCAAGGTCGCGATGTTCTGCACCGGCGGCATACGCTGCGAAAAGGCGACGGCCTATGTGAAGTCGCTCGGTTTCGACCATGTCTTCCATCTCAAGGGCGGCATCCTCAGATATCTCGAAGAGGTGCCGGCCGAAGACAGCCTGTGGCAAGGTGAGTGCTTCGTCTTCGACGAGCGGGTCTCGGTGTCGCATGGGCTGACCGAAGGCGAGGCTGAACTGTGCCGCGCCTGCCGGCATCCGCTGACGCCGGAGGACCGGCTGTCGCCGCATTATGCCACCGGCGTGTCATGCCCGCACTGCTACGAGGCCCGCACCGACGAGGACCGCGCCCGCTATGCCGAACGCCAGCGCCAGGTCGAACTGGCGCAGGCGCAGGGCAGGGGCCATATCGGCAGCTAGGTCGGTATTGCTCAGCTGGCTGAATCACCAGGCGACGGAATAGCGGTCGATCACCCACAGCCATGTGCCGTCGCTCTGTCGACGCGCGACCTCCGAGGTTATGGAGCCATCGGGAAGCCTGGTCGAGGTCAATGCGAGATCGCCGTTGATGGCCGCCGGGCGCTGCTCGCCGCGCTGGAATTTTCGCCCGCTTACGACGAATGTCTCGAACAGTGCGCGGATCGCGTCGTGGCCGCGCGTCAATTCGGCTTCGCCGGTGTCGACGACCGCATCGGGTTCGAACAGCGCCACCATGCCGTCAATGTCTCCCACCCACTGCCGGTCGATCAGCAGGCGCTCGAGATCCTGCGGATCGCGGGCGGGTTCGCGTTGGTTCTTTTCGATCATGGCAGGTCCTCCCTCGGCAGTGCGGCGGCGACACTAGCGGAAGCCATTGCCCATTTCGACACATGACAGTGCCGATTTTCGAAAGGCCGCATCGCTGGCAAAGCGCCCGTCCGTCATTGTAATGTCAACAAGCGGGACCTACGTCTGCAACGTCCAAAACCCGCCCGTCCCCAAGTGGTACAGGCCCTTTTCTGGAGGCATTATGTTCGACCCCAAGAAGCTTCTCGACGACCTGCTCGGCTCTCAGGTTCCCGGCACCACCGGCACCGTCCGTGACAAGGCCGGGCAGGCCGTGCAGATGGCCAAGGACAATCCGCTGGCCGCCGGTGCGCTGGCCGCGGTGCTGCTTGGGACCGGCACAGGACGCCAGGTGACGGGCACCGCCATCAAGCTCGGTGGACTGGCTGCGATCGGCGGTCTCGCCTACAAGGCCTATCAGAACTACAAGGCCGGCAATGCGCCCGAGCAGGCGCCGGCCGCCGGCCAGCCGGAATTGCTGCCGCCGCCCGACGACACCGGCTTCCATCCTTCGCAGGCGCCGCAAGGCGAAGACGAGTTCACGCTGACCCTGGTGCGGGCGATGATCTCGGCGGCCAAGGCCGACGGTCACATCGACGACGAGGAACGCGAAAAGATCGCCGGCAAGCTCAAGCTCGCCGGCGTCGGTTCCGATGCCGAAAAATTCCTGCTGGCCGAGCTGGACAGCCCGCTCGACCTCGACACGCTGGTCGCCGGCGCCAAGACCGATGAGCAGAGGCTCGAGCTGTACACGGCGTCGCGCCTCACCATCGATCCCGATACGCGTGCCGAACGCGGCTATCTCGACCTGCTCGCCGGCCGGCTCGGCCTGCCGGACGCGCTGGTCGACCATGTCGAGGCAACGGTGTCGGCGGCCAAGGTGCCAGCCCCGGCCGGGACCGCGCCGAACCCGCGCTGGTAGGCAGTACGACCGAGTCTGGAAAATGCATTAACGTCTCGTTTACCGAGGAAGCGCATGATTCTAGCAGTCGGATCGGCTTTTCCTCCTCCCAAGCCCGGTTCAGATCAGGGCGGTCGCCAATGGCCGCCCTTTTTGTTCAGCCGATCACCGAGTGTTCGGCTTGCCATGATCCCCATCATTTGCGATGCCTCGGTGCATTCGGATGCATCCCGATCTGTGCCGGGGATGCGCGGTGCGCAGGAGCAAAATCATGACGGCCCTCACAGAGAAAACCGCCATCGTCACCGGCGCCGGTACCGGCATCGGCAAGAGCGTCGCCACGGCGCTGCTCAACGCGGGCTGGAACACCGTGTTCTGCGGCCGCCGCAAACAGGTGCTCGACGCCGCGATCGCTGAAGCCGGCAAGACGGACGCCAAGGCGCTGGCGGTCGCCTGCGACATCAGCAAGGCCGGCGAAGTCGATGATCTGTTCGAGACGGTGGCGGCGGCTTTCGGGCGCGTCGACCTGCTCTTCAACAATGCCGGCCTGAGCTACAAGTCGACGCCGATCGACGAAATCCCGGTCGAGGTCTGGAACGACATTGTCGGGGTCAATCTCACCGGCTCATTCCTGTGTGCCCGCGCCGCCTTCGGCGCCATGCGCAGACAAAAGCCGATGGGCGGCCGCATCATCAACAACGGCTCGGTCTCTGCCTATGCGCCGCGGCCGGGCTCCGTACCCTATACCGCGACCAAGCACGCGATAACAGGGCTGACCAAGACACTGGCGCTCGACGGCCGGCCCTACGACATCGCCTGCGGCCAGATCGACATCGGCAACGCGCTGACCGACATGGTGCAGGCGATGACCGTCGGCGTGCCGCAGGCCAACGGCTCGATCGCCGCCGAAGCGGTGATGGACGTCCAGCGCGTCGCCGACGCCGTCGTCCACATGGCCAGCCTGCCGCTCGACGCCAATGTGCTGTTCATGACGGTGATGGCGACGAAGATGCCGTTTGTGGGCAGGGGGTGAGCAGCCGGTTCGCCGAAGGCGAATTCATCGTGCCAGTGGCACGATGAAAGGCCGGCGAACGCCGGGACGCTGCGGAGCAGCGGGGACCCGGCCGGGCGACTACTTCTTCAAGAACGCCTCGATCCGCTCCAGCGCGCGCAAGATGTTCTCTTCGGAATTGGCGTAGGAAAGCCTGATGTAGCCTTCGCCGAGAATGCCGAAATCGGGGCCGCCGATCAGCGCGACACCGGCATCCTCAAGCAGCGCCGAAGCGAGCTTCTTGGCCTTCCAGCCGGTCTTCGAAACGTTAGGGAAGGCATAGAAGGCGCCCTTGGGCGTGATGCAGGACACACCGGGCAAAGCGTTCAGCCCCTCGACCACGATCTTCCGGCGGTTGTCGAAAGCGCGCATCATCTTGTCGACATCGTCCTGCGGGCCGTCGATGGCCGCGATGCCGGCGAACTGGCTGGGTGCGTTGACGCAGGACCAGCAATTGACCGCGAGCTTGCGCACCTTGTCGTAGAGATGGGCGCCCTTGTCACCGTTCGGCCAGATCGACCAGCCCATGCGCCAGCCTGTCATCGCCCAGGTCTTCGACCAGCCATTGAGCACGATCAACCGGTCGCGGATTTCCGGGAAATTAAGCAGGGAGAAATGCGTCTCGCCGTCATAGGTCATGACGTCGTAGATCTCGTCCGACATGATGGCGACCTGCGGGTGCTTCTCCAGTCCCTTGACCAGCTTTTCGATCTCGGCGCGCGGCGTCACGCCGCCGGTCGGGTTGGCTGGCGAGTTGAGGATCAAGAGCCTGGTCTTCGAGGTGATCAGCGCAAGCGTCTCCTCAGCCGAGAAGGCAAAGCCGTTCTCCTCGCGGATCGGCACCGGAATGGGTGCAGCGCCGGTGAATTCGATCATCGAGCGGTAGATCGGAAAGCCGGGATCGGGATAGAGGATTTCGGCGCCGGGTTCGCCGAACATCAGGATCGCCGCGAACATGGTTGGCTTGCCGCCGGGCAGGATCATCACATTCTCGGCCGAGACCTCGACGCCGGTGGTGGTCAGCGTGCGCCGCACCACCGCTTCGCGCGTCGCCAGCAGGCCGTTGGCCGGGGTATAGCCATGGTGGCCGTCGCGCAGCGCCTTGATTGCCGCCTCGACGATATGTTGCGGCGTTTTGAAGTCGGGCTGGCCGATGCCGAGATTGACGATGTCGCGGCCTTGTTGAGCCAGTGCTGTTGCCCGCGCGAGCACGGCAAAGGCGTTTTCCTCGCCGAGACGGTCGAAGGCCGAAATCGTGTGGAGCATTTTTCCCGTCCGTGTGGTTCTTACTGTTGGGTCGCGTTTTTGTGAGCGTCTGCTCACAAAAGTCAAACGGATTGGAGTTTACGTGTCTGAAAATCTCAAAGACTGGCAAGCGCGTCCGCGACCCGAGCGCAAGGCCATCGACGGCCGTTATGTCAGGCTCGAACCACTAAGCTCCGAAAAGCATGGCGACGGCCTCTACGAGGCGTCATCCGTGCCCGACATCGACGGCCGCTTTGCCTGGCTGCCCGATTATCCGCCGCAAACCCGCGCCGATTTCCAGCCTTGGCTGGACAAGGTCGAGAAGAGCGAAGATCCGCTGTTCTTCACCGTCATCGACAAGGCCAGCGGCAGGGTCGCCGGACGCCAGACATTGATGCGCATCGATCCCGCCTATGGGGTCATCGAGATAG
Organism: Mesorhizobium sp. P3_A2; assembly: GCF_056403115.1. Taxonomy (NCBI): domain Bacteria; kingdom Pseudomonadati; phylum Pseudomonadota; class Alphaproteobacteria; order Hyphomicrobiales; family Phyllobacteriaceae; genus Mesorhizobium; species Mesorhizobium sp. P3_A2. The sequence continues at coordinate 163,116 of NZ_JBFUGC010000004.1, read as the reverse complement.
GCAACATCTATTGGGGGCCGCTGATTTCGCGCAAGCCGGCGGCGACCGAAGCGCAGTTCCTGTTCATGAAATACATTTTCGACGAGCTCGGCTATCGCCGCTATGAGTGGAAATGCAACAACCGCAACGAGCCGTCGAAGCGCGCGGCGGAACGGTTCGGCTTCAAGTTCGAGGGCATTTTCCGCCAGCATCTTGTGGTCAAGGGCGAAAACCGCGATACCGCGTGGTACTCGATCATCGACAAGGAATGGCCGGCGCTTCGCAAAGCCTATGAGGCCTGGCTCGATCCGGCCAATTTCGATGGCGAAGGCCGGCAGAAGCGGCGGCTCGAGGATTTCCGCGCCGAGTTCGGCGCGTAGCAGGAGTTTAGGCGATGGCGCACAGCCATGATCACGGTTCGCATGCTGGACACAGCCACGGCGCCGGTCATGTGCATGGCTCGACCGACAAGAAGCGTGTGCTGATCGCGGCTTGCCTGACCGCCGGCTTCATGGTCGCCGAAGTGCTGGGCGGCCTGCTGACGGGATCGCTGGCGCTGCTGGCCGATGCCGGTCATATGCTGGCCGACTCCATCGCGCTCGGCCTTGCCTGGTATGCCTTCCATCTCGCAGGACGACCAGCGACCGTGCGTCTCACCTACGGCTTCGGCCGGGTCAAGACGCTGGTCGCCTACACCAACGGCATCGCCATCTTCGCCATCGCGCTGTGGATCATCTACGAGGCCTGGGGCCGCCTGATGACGCCGGCGCCGGTGCTGGGCGGGCCGATGCTGGTGGTGGCGATCGTCGGCCTTCTGGTCAACATCGCATCGTTCTTCGTGCTGCATGGCGGCGACCGCGACAGCCTCAACATGCGCGGCGCCATCCTGCATGTGCTGGGCGACCTGCTCGGCTCGGCGGCGGCGATCGTGGCGGCGCTGGTTATCCTGGCGACCGGCTGGACGCCGATCGATCCGATCCTGTCGGTGCTGGTCTCGGTGCTGATCCTGTCCACCGCTTGGTCGCTGATGCGCGAAGCCGCCCATGTGTTGCTGGAGGGTGTGCCGGCGAGCCTCGACCGCGATCTCATCGCCAAGGATATTGCCGGTACGGTCAAAGGCGTGCGCGAGGTGCACCACATGCATGTCTGGTCGCTGGATGGCTCGAGCAACATGGCGACGCTGCATGCCTGCCTCAACGATGGCGTCGACCCGCATCAGGCGGTCAGCGCCATCAAGAAGCGGCTCGCCGCAGAGCACGGCATCAGCCACGCCACCGTCGAGCCGGAATTCGGCCAGTGCGCCGACAGCCATGACGAGCACGATCACGATCATGACCACGGCCATGGTGCGCCAGCGCATCACGGCCATTATCACTGACGGGAACTTCATGGCATTGGCATCCAAGCTGACGAGCACCCGTGACGGCGGGACGGCATGATGGATCGCGACAACAGAAACGCGCTGATTGCCGCAGCCTGGATCATGCTGCTGTTCGGCATCGCGGCGTTCTACCTGCCGACGGTGATGCTGGCGCTCGGCAATGTCTCGACGGTTCTTGCCGGCATCGTCGGCATCGGCTTCGTGCTGGCATTCTTTCTGGTGTTCTGGCTGCGCAGCCGCAGCCAGAACAAAGGCAAATAAGAGGCTTTCGACATGCGTATCCTGATTACTGGCGCGGCCGGCATGGTCGGCCGCAAGCTTATCGCCCGGCTGGCCAAGGACGGCACGCTCAACGGCCGCAAGATCACGGCGCTCGACCTGCACGATATCGTGCCGCCGCAGGCGCCGGCGATGGAGGGTGTGAGCATCGCCACGCATACCGGTGACCTTGCCGATGCCGGTGCCGCCGAAAGCCTGGTCGCTTCACGCCCCGACGTGATGTTCCATCTCGCCGGCATCGTGTCGGGCGAGGCGGAAGCCGATTTCGATCTCGGCTACCGCGTCAACCTCGATGGCACCAGGGCGCTGTTCGACGCCGTGCGGCTGGCAGGCTTTGCACCACGCCTCGTCTTTACCTCGTCGATCGCGGTGTTCGGCGCGCCGTTCCCGGATGTCATCCCTGATGACTTCCACCCGACGCCGCTGACCTCCTATGGCACACAGAAGCAGATGAGCGAGGCGCTGCTGGCCGACTATTCCAGGCGCGGCTTCTTCGACGGCATCGGCATCCGCCTGCCGACCATCTGCGTGCGGCCCGGCAAGCCGAACAAGGCGGCTTCGGGTTTCTTCTCCGGCATCATCCGCGAGCCGCTCAGCGGCCAGGAGGCGATCCTGCCGGTGCCGCGTTCGGTGCTGCACACCCATGCCAGCCCGCGCTCGGCGGTCAATTTCCTGATCCATGCCGCGGGAACCAACGGTGCCGCCGTCGGGCCGCGTCGCAACCTCACCATGCCCGGTGTCGCCGTCACCGTCGGCGAGCAGATCGAGGCGCTGGAACGTATTGCCGGCGCCGAGGTCGTGAAGCTGATCCGCGAAGAGCCCGACGAGACCATCTGGGCGATCGTCAAGGGCTGGCCGACGCGCTTCGAGGCGCGGCGCGCGCGGGACCTCGGCTTCAGCGCCGAGAAGAGCTTTGACGAAATCATCCAAGCGCATATCGAGGATGAGCTGGGCGGGAAGACAGCGGGTCAGGGCTGACCCGTTGGCGTCAAACACTGCCAGTCAGGCTCGCCGACAGAAGCAATAGTCCGAACAGAAAGACGAAGGCGGCGCCCCCGATTTCGACGAACGTGTGGATGCGGTTGCCCATTCGGCCGTCGCCAGCGAAATAGACCGCCCAGTTCTTGGCCGTCACCGCAATCGTTGCCAGCGCCGAGACGGTGATCGCGGTGCCGAGCGACATCGCCAGCACCGACAGCAGGCCGCCGAGCCACAGGCCGTTGAGCAGCGCGAAGCTGAGCACGATCAGCGCGCCGGAACAGGGGCGAATGCCGACCGCGGCCACAGCCGACCACGCCGTGCGCCAGTCGAAGCGGTCGCCCGACAGCAGCGCCGGATCGGGCGCATGCGAATGGCCGCACGTATCGCAGACCTCGCCCGCCGCATGATCATGATGAGTATGGTCGTGATGCGCATGATCGTGGTGAGCGTGGTCGTGATGGGAATGATCATGGTGGGAATGATCGTGTCCGGCATGATCGTGGGCGCTGTGATCGTGAGGGTGATCGTGCGCGGCATGATCGTGATGGGCGTGAAGCGCATGCCCATGCGCCGCATGGCTGTGGGCGGCATGCGAGTGGCCGGCGTGAGAATGGCCATGGGAATGGCCGGCATGCGCCGCCGACAGGCTGTAGGCGGGCGCCTTGCCGAACCAGCGCAGGACCGTTGGCCCGAGCTTGCGCCACAACAGCCAGGCGCCGAACAGCGTGACGAAGATGTAGCTCATGATTTCCATGAACCAGGCCGCGTCGGTCATCGAGATGGCGGTGCCGCGCAGGACGAAATAGGCAAGCAGCATCACCACGACCGCGGTCAGGCCCTGCAGCAGCGCCGAGACGAAGGACAACAGGATGCCGCGCTTGAGCGCCACTTCATTGGCGACCATGTAGGACGAGATCACCGCCTTGCCGTGCCCGGGGCCGGCGGCGTGGAAAATGCCGTAGGCGAAGGACAGGCCGATCAGCAGCCACATCTTGCTGCCGTCCTCGCGCATCGCCTTCATCGCTGTCGCCAGCGCGCGGTAAAATTCCTGCTGCCTGAGATTGATCCACATCAGGATGTGGGCGAACAGTCCGGTGGTCGGCGCCATGCCGTCATTGACGCCGATGCCGAGCGAGCTCTGGGCGTGGGCCTGCCCGAGAAAGTGCGTCATCACCAGGGCAGCGGCCACGAGGCCGAATGCCAAACGCAGGGACGGTTTCATCACCGGATCTATCCTTCTGGCGGGCAGTTCAGTTCGAGCTTGGTGGCGAAGATCTTGCTCATGTCGGTGCCTGTCGGGTCGTTGAAGAAAGCTTCCGTCAGGGTCTTCTGGTTTTCCTTGATAGCCTCGTCCGGATCGGGCCGGATGACCTTGCTGGTGCAGTTCGACGGCAGGCCTTCGACGGTGATGTTCGAATCCTCGGTGAAATCGATCGCCGTGTAGAAGGTCGGATCGTAGACACCGAAATCGATCTTGCCGGCGAGCTTGATCGGCTCTTTCGGCTCGGATTCGAACAGGATGATCAGCTGGTCATTGTCGAAATTGGCCATCAGGTGCGGCGGCGGCGTCATCGGCACGTCCTTGCCGTTGACGGTGACGAGCTGGAAATAGTTGAACTCGGCCAGCGAGGCATGGACGGTGTCGGCGACATCCTTCAGCTCCTTGTCGTCAAGCTTCAGGTCGGAGTTCTTGTCGAACTCCATCATCACCGTACTCGAAAACAAATCGTCGAAGCGCCAGAGGTGGCGCAGCGCTTTCACGCTTTGGTGATCCGGCGAGAGGATCACGTCGAGGCGGGCCTCGGCAAAGACGTGAGGATGCGCCGCAGCCGCTCCGACGGCGGCAAAAGGCGCCGCCAAGGCCGAAGCCAGCATGATTGCGTGCTGTTTCAAGTGCATTCTCGGTCGCTGTTCCATCGGCCTCGGAGAGATTTCGAGAGGTTACCAGAAAGCGGGCGAAATTGGGACCGCGACACAGCTAAGACAGGTCAGGCCCCTTCGCGCGTCTTGAACCACTGCACCAGGAAATCGACAAAAACGCGAACCTTGGCCGGCAGATAGCGGCGGTGGGGGTAGACAGCGAAAATGCCGCTGCCCGACTGGATGCGGTCGTCGAGCAAAGAAACCAGCCGGCCGGAGGCGAGGTCAGGGGCGGCGATGAAATCGGGCAGGATGGTGAAGCCCAGGCCCGACACGGCTGCAGCACGTGCGGCCATCGGACTGTTGACCTCGATCGGCCCCGACACATTGACGCTGACCGACTCTTCGCCCTCGCCCTTGAAGCGCCAGTTGGCGAGCGAACGGCCATTGGTATCGACGATGCAGGGCATGTTGGCGAGATCCTGCGGGCGCGTCGGCTTGCCGTGCTTGGCGATCAGTTCCGGCGATGCGCACAGCCTGACCGAGAATGGCCCCAGGCGCCGAGCGATCAGCGACGAGTTCTCCAGCCGCGAGATGCGCACGGCAAGATCGAAACCTTCTTCGACCAGATCGACGAAACGGTCGTCGAGATGGATGTCGAGCACGATGTCGGGATGCTGCTTGGCAAAGTCGATCAGCGACTGGCCGATCGGCGCATCGGCAAAGGTGCGTGCCGCCGACAGCTTGATCCTGCCGCGCACGTCGCCGGAGGATTCGCGCACGGCGTCGGCCAGGCTGTCGACCTCGCGCACGATTTCCGAAGCGCGGCTGTAATAGGTGTGTCCGGCCTCGGTCATCGAGAACTGACGCGTGGTGCGGTTGAGGAGCAGCGCGCCGAGTTCGTCTTCGAGTTCGCGCACATATTTCGACAGCAGCGCCTTGGAGCGGCCGATCTTGCGCGCAGCGGCGGAAAAGCCTTCGGCCTCGACGACGTCGATGAAGGCGCGCATGCGGGTCAGTGTGTCCATGGATCAGGCCTTTCGTGCCGTATCGAGAAGCCGCCGGCCGAGCCGTATCAGGGCAATGTCGCTGCCGGGAGGGCCGAGAAGCGAGAGGCCGAAAGGGGCGCCGTCGACCGAGCCCAGCGGCAGGGTGATTTGCGGAAAGCCGGAAAGACCCGAAAGACACAGAAGATGCAAGGCCCTTTCGCGGTAGGCCTGAAGCTGCTGCGGCTCGCTTTTGACCAGAGGCGCGGGGCCTGGAACCGTCGGCAGGACCAGAAATCCGTCCTGGCCGAGCAGGGCGGCAAGCTCGGAGCGGAAGGTCAGGCGGCGCACCGCTTCGGCCTGCGCCGTCTTGGCGTCGATCGTCCGGCCAAAGCCGAAGCGTTCCTCGACGCCCGGCCCGAGATGGCGCTCGCCCGACACGATCCAGGCGCCGTGTTGCTGCCAGGCTTCGGCGGCCTGCAGACGGCGAAAGCACCAGTAGAGCTCGTCGGGGAAGGAAGCGAAGACGTATTCCACCTGCTCCGGTTCACCGACCACAGTGGCCGCCAGTGCTCTCATCCTGGCATATTCGGCTGCCTCGGCCGGACCGGCGGCGAAGGCGTCCAGCCAGCGGATCGAAAGCGGCCGGTTGAGCGGATGCTGATGCGGGTCGCGGCCGAGCAGCAATTTGCCGATCGTCTCATAGGTTTCGATGTCGTCGGCGAACCAACCGAACGTGTCGAAGCTCGGCGCCAGCTTCATGGTGCCTTCGAGCGAAATGCGGCCATGCGTGGTGCGCAGCCCGATCAGCCCGCAAAAGCTCGCCGGCGCGCGGATCGAGCCGCCGGTGTCGGAGCCAGTGGCGATGTCGGCAAGCTTGCCCGCCACTGCCGCCGCCGACCCGGAGGACGATCCGCCGGTGACGCGATCGGGCGCCGCCGGGTTCACCGGAAAGAGAAAATGCGCGTTCTGGCCCATCAGCGAGAAGGCGAACTCGTCGGTCTGCGTCTTGCCGATGAAGTGCGCGCCGGCATCGAGAATCATCTGCACGGCCGGTGCGGTGCTGGAGGCTGCGTGCGCTTCGGCAAACTTCACCAGATTGCCGCAGCCGGTGCGGTAGCCGGCGACATCGTAAATGTCCTTCACAGCCAGGCGCAGCCCGGCCAGGGGGCCTAGTTCCGCATTGGCGACCGGCATTCGACGCAGATTGAGGAAGGCGTTGAGCGGGCCGTGCGTGCCTGTCATCGTTCGATATCCGGATACGGTTGGCGCAGCATTGTTCGATGCCAGAAATTTTACAACCTGGGATACGATTTTTATTGATTGTGAAATCTTTCGATCTTATATCGCGCTTGCCCAAAGTCGCACGTGCCTGTGGGTGTCCGCCGATCCTCGAATGGTGAGGGAAATCGGTAAGGTAACTGGAGCCAACCCCTCCAGTCGGTCTAGCGGCCAACCGCCAGCCCGAGGACACCTTGAAGCAACGACGGTGCGGGCCTTTCTGGTGTTCTGCCGGTCGTCCAAAGACCGGGGTTACTGAAGAGGCACACCTTCATTGCCGGCAGTGCGGACGGGTCTCCCATCCAAGCCAAGGCAGACAAAGCGAACCGAGGCCGGGCAAGGCCAAGGTTCACCGCCGCGAGACGGCGTTTCATGGTTCCGGGGTCTCCACCGGCTGGTTCCATGATTTGACGTCCCGCCTTTGTCCACCGCGCGTTCGCGAGGCCGACAGCCCGCGTCCCGCAGCCTTATTGCGCGCCGCAAGGCGTTTATGGAGAGACCCCGATGGCCACCCAGCGCATCCTTGACTTCCTCGCCACCCGACGTCCGTCCGGCCCCTGCCTCGTCGTCGACCTCGATGTCGTGCGCGACAATTTCCGCGCCTTCGAAAAGGCGCTGCCCGATTCCAAGATCTACTATGCGGTGAAAGCAAACCCGGCGCCGGAAATCCTGCGCCTCCTTGCTGCGATGGGCTCGTCCTTCGACACCGCTTCCGTTGCCGAAGTCGAGATGGCGATGGACGCCGGTGCGCCGGCGGACCGCATCTCCTTCGGCAACACCATCAAGAAGGAGCGTGACATTGCACGCGCCTACCAGCTCGGCATCCGGCTGTTCGCAGTCGACTGCGTCGAGGAAGTCGACAAGATCGCTCGCGTCGCTCCCGGCGCCCGCGTGTTCTGCCGCGTCCTGACCGATGGCGAAGGCGCCGAATGGCCGCTGTCGCGCAAGTTCGGCTGCGTGCCGGCGATGGCCGTCGACGTGCTGCGCCATGCCAAGACGCTCGGCCTCGACGCCTATGGCGTGTCGTTCCATGTCGGCTCGCAGCAGACCGACCTGACGGCCTGGGACCGCGCGCTGGGCGACGCCAAGAAGGTGTTCGCCACGCTCGCCGACGAAGGCATCGTCTTGAAGATGGTCAATATGGGCGGCGGTTTCCCGACGCGCTATCTGCGTGACGTGCCGGCGGCCCAGGCCTATGGCCAGGCGATCTTCTCGGCGCTGCGCAAGCACTTCGGCAACGCCATTCCGGAGACCATCATCGAGCCGGGCCGTGGCATGGTCGGCAATGCCGGCGTCATCAAGTCGGAAGTCGTGCTGATCTCCAAGAAGGCCGACAATGACAATGTGCGCTGGGTGTTCCTCGACATCGGCAAGTTCGGCGGTCTGGCCGAGACGATGGACGAGGCGATCCGCTACCCGCTCGTCACCCGCCATGACGGCACCGAGACCGCGCCTTGCGTGCTTGCCGGCCCGACCTGCGATTCGGCCGACGTGATGTACGAAAAGACGCCGTATCCGCTGCCGCTGTCGCTGACCATCGGCGACGAGGTGCTGATCGAAGGCACCGGCGCCTACACGACCACCTATTCGGCGGTCGCCTTCAACGGGTTCGAGCCTCTCCGATCCTACGTGATCTGACGGTTCGAAAGAACCGATCAGATCATCCCAGGTGGGCGTCAGTCGCCCACTTGGGCTCGCCTGTGGAACAAGCTCCGCTCGTGAAGGATCGCGGAAATGGACATTGCAAATTACATTGACGGTGCCGTGGGAATCTCCCCCCTTGAGGGGGAGATGGCCGGCAGGCCAGAGGGGGTCGCCTCGGCTGCCTCGACTTCTTTTGCGATAAGGGGCGTTGGCGCTTCACGCGCGGCGACCCCCTCTGTCGCCTTCGGCGACATCTCCCCCTCAAGGGGGGAGAGTGTCCGCGCCATTGTCATCGTCGCTGAAACTGCGGCCGACATTGCATCGCGCGAAGCCTTGCTGGACGATGCCATGGGCCCAATGCGGCGCAAGAAATCGTCGGAGAAACTGCGGCGTGGCCGCCGGCCTTCCGAAGGCCTCTCCTTTGTCGTGCGCGATGCGGCGGGCGTCGTTGCCGGCACGGTGCGGCTGTGGGATGTGAGGCTGGGCGAGGGCGGCCCGGTGGCACTTCTGCTCGGCCCGCTTGCCGTTGACCCGGCACTGAAGAACGCCGGCATCGGCTCGGCGCTGATGCGCCATGCGCTGGCGGAAGCCGCGCGTCTCGGCCATGCCGCGATCCTGCTGGTCGGCGATGCGCCCTATTATGGTCGCTTCGGCTTTTCGGCGGACAAAACCGGATCGCTCGCCATGCCCGGCCCGTACGAGCGGCACCGCCTGCTGGCGCTGGAGCTGGTCGAGGGCGCGCTCGACGGCGCACACGGCACGCTGAAGGCGGCCGGGCGCAAGCTGAAGGCGCTGCCGCTGACCTTCGCGGCGTAAGCCCCCGGCTTTCCGAGGCGCAAAGCATTCGGCTTTGCGCGGTGTAAAGCCAGGGCTCGACAAAACAAAACGCCGCCTGACGGGCGGCGTTTTGTTTTTTGCGAGGGTATCAGCCGAGCAGCTGGCTGAGCGCCATGGCAACCGTCATGTCGCCTTCGACCTTTATCTTGCCGGACATGAACGCCATGGTGGGGTTGAGGTCGCCGGCGATCAGCGAATCCAGATCGTCGAGCGACAGCTTGACGGTGCAGTCGGTTGGCGAGTCGGTGGTCGAGACGGTTGCGCCGTCGATGACGATGACGCCGTCGCTGCCGGTGTCGAACTTCACCGAATGTTCGAACCCGGCGCTCGCCACGCGCGACTTGATCTTCTCGGCAATCTCCTGAACGCCCATGCTGTTCTCCTCGTCTCGTTGCGTTTTGCCGCGCGTCGGTGCCGGCCTCTGCCGAAGTCGCTGTCTCGCGCGTGCCGCGATCCTGGTCGCTTGGCGCATATAGCTTCGAGTTGACGTAAACGTCAACGCGGTGCGTCATCTCGCTTCAGTCGGAAGGAACAAAGGCGAAGGGAACATTCCCTCCTGCGGCGGGGTCAGTGCTCCGCGGCCGGTTTGGCCGGCTCGCCCTGGGCCGATTCCGCCGCGGCCGGTTCGGTCGGCGTGGCCGGGTCCTTGCGGCGGCGCATGGCGTTGTCGCGGATCTCGTCCTTGGTCAGGAAGTTGACCTGATCGATCAGCACTTCGTGCACCAGGTCGGCGCCGACACGGGCATTGACGGTGTCGCGTATGGCCTTGCGGAAGGCATCGAGATCGATGGTTTCCTTCTTGGTGAAGTCGATCTGCGGGTTGGAGTAGAGATAGGAATAGACCTGATCGGTCATCAGCGCCTCGGCCGGGATCGACATCTTCTTTATCTCGGCCGGCTCGACCGTGTAGACGAGCTTGGTGAGGAAATAGCCGTCGATCTTGGAATTGCGGATCAGCGGCACCGAGATGATGTCGGTCTTGACGTAGTCGAGACCGCCCAGCATCGGCTTCGGCGTCTCGCCGACACCGCGCTCGCCGGCTGCCTGGAACGAATAGAACACGGCGCCCAGCGTGGCTGCACAAATCCAGATCGCGGCGGCGATGAATTTGATCACCGGCTGTTCCCGCCTGTTGCCGAGATCATCAGCTCGCCCATCCGAATTCGCCGGCCGAGTAGGTGCCGTCGGCTTCGGCGCGCTGGATGGCGTTCTTCAGGAGCGTAGCGACCTCGTTGACCGCGTTGAGGTGGGCGAGGATCGCGGCCTCGTTCTTCGCCAGTTTCTGGCGCAGCCGCGCCAGGCTGTCGCGGTGCTCTTCCAGGAATTCGATCTCGTTGGCGCCCTTCATGGCGCGGGTCAGCTCGTAGAGGTAGCGGCTCTTGCGGGCGTTCGAGGCCTTGAGGTCATAGCTTGTGTCGTTCTTCAGACCCGCCGTCTCTTCCTCGACCGCCTCCTCGATGCGGCCGATGATGGCGGCAAGGTTGCCCGGCCGTGCAAAGGGGATCGGCGCCTCGGAAGTACGTGCCGGCAGGTTGGAAGAGAATTTTGAAAAATCGGCCATTGAAAATCCTGGTCTAGATCTTGATGTCGGTTTTGATGGTCGTCTCGTCGCCGGTCATCGACCGTGCGGCCTTGCGCTGCAATTCCTCGACCAGCGAGGTGGAGAGCCGGGTCTGCTGGTCGATCTCGGTCTTGTGCGGCCCGGTTGACACCGGCCCGATCGGCACTGTGCGCTTGCCGTCCTTGTAATGGTCGGCGAGCAGCGATTTGGCGATGCCGATGCCGCCGCGCTCGGCCATGACATCGGCGACGCGCTCGGCCAGCTGCGATTTCCACATGTCGCCGGCCAGCCCCTTGCCATAGACCCCCTCGGTGTCCTTGGGCAGCATGTTCTGGATGAAGGTCTGCAAGACCATCGCCTCGAACTTCTTGAACTTGTTGGCGGGATCGGCACCTGCTGCGGCCTTGTCGGCCGTGGCGCGCGACAGGATCGAGCCGGCATCGACCGAAGCCGCCATGTCGACAGAGAAGGCGCCGCCAACGCCGTTGGCCCGCTTGCTGAGCGCGGCACGGGCAGCCTCGATATCCGTCGGGTCGACGGCTCGGGCAACATCGAGAACGATGTCACTGGGTGGAGAAATCGCCAAGAAGTCCGCCTCTTTGCCGGGTTTCCTGAGCGACCATGCCGCAACAAGCTTGTGGCAGGCTTGCGCGGAATGCAGGCCTGTTGGCAGCCTGAACTGGTCGTCGTCCAGTTCCTCCGTCGAAACCTCATAGCAGTCGGCTTAATCGCTTGAGTCTCAATAGATTGCGCTCACACTCTATATGAGGTATAGATTATGAACGCAATCTAAGAAACGGAGATGACGATGCGCGTGAGTCGGGCCCAAGCTGCGGAAAACCGCCAAGCCGTGATCAATGTGGCAAGCCGCCTTTTTCGGGAGCGAGGCTTTGACGGCATCGGCCTTAAGGATCTGATGAAGGGTGCCGGACTGACCCAAGGCGCCTTTTACAAGCAATTCGCGTCAAAGGACGACTTGGCTGCGCAGGCATCCAGGCGGGCGATGGAGAGCGCCACCCACCGGTGGTCGGCCGCAACAGCAGCAAACCCCGAGAATCCGCTCGACGCAGTGATCTCGTTCTATCTCAGCATGGATCATCGCGAAGAAAAGATGGACGGCTGCCCGGTCGTTGCACTCGGCTCGGATGCTGCCAGACAGGGTGCCGACGTGAAGGCGTCATTCGAAGCCGGGATCAAGGAGTACCTTGAGATGCTCGGCAGTTGGGTTGGCGAGGCCGACGGCGATGAGGCCGGCGGCAAGGCCATGGCCATTCTCTCGACAATGGTCGGCGCGGTGCTGCTCTCGCGGGTCGTCAACGACCCGGGCCTCGCGCAGGCTTTTCTGGATGCGGCGACCGATCAGGTTCGCGAAGCAGTCGCCGCTTGAACGGCGTGGACAGCGCTGTCGGGGCACCCAAGTGATAGGAGAATAGATGCGACGGATTGTGGCTACAGGCATGGGGGCGGTCACGCCCCTTGCTGCCGATGTTGAAGCGTCCTGGTCGCGTCTCCTGGCCGGCCGCTCGGGCATCCGGAGGCTTCCGGACGATGTGGTGGGCGACCTGCCCGCGAAGGTCGGCGGGGTGGTGCCCTCCATAGAAGAAGATCCGGACGCTGGTTTCGATCCGGATGCTGTCCTGCCGCCGAAGGATCAGCGCAAGGTAGATCGGTTCATTCTCTTTGCGCTGGCGGCGGCGGAAGAGGCGCTTGTGCAGGCAAAATGGAAGCCGGGCTCGGAAACGGATCGCCTGCGCACGGCCACGATCATCGCCTCAGGGATCGGCGGGTTTCCCGCCATCACCGAGGCGGTACGCACCGTCGACCTGCGTGGCGTCCGCCGCCTGTCGCCCTTTACGGTGCCGTCCTTCCTGGTGAATCTTGCTGCAGGCCACATCTCGATCCGCCATGGCTTCAAAGGCCCACTCGGCGCGCCGGTGACGGCGTGCGCGGCCGGCATCCAGGCGATCGGCGATGCGGCTCGTCTTATTCGCGCCAATGAAGCCGATATTGCCGTGTGCGGCGGGACGGAAGCATGCATGAATATCGTCAGCCTCGGTGGGTTTGCCGCGGCACGCTCTCTTTCGACCTCCTTTAATCACCGTCCTGATGAGGCCTCCCGACCGTTCGACAAGTCGCGCGACGGCTTCGTCATGGGCGAAGGAGCCGGCATGCTGGTCATCGAGGAATTGAGGCATGCGCTGGCGCGCGGCGCAAAACCGCTCGCCGAGCTTGTCGGCTACGGGACGACCGCGGATGCTCACCACGTCACTTCTGGTCCTGAGGACGGCGACGGTGCGCGCCGAGCCATGGAGATCGCAATTGCGCAAGCAGGGATTTCGCCGCACGAGGTTCGTCATCTCAATGCGCATGCGACCTCCACGCCAGTAGGCGACCTGGGTGAGATCGAGGCAATCAAGAGCGTGTTCGGGCGCGATTACGCGATAGCTGTCAGCGCAACGAAATCGGCGACCGGACACCTGCTCGGCGCGGCTGGCGGGCTTGGTGCCATCTTCGCGATCCGGGCGCTCAGGGATCAGGTCGCCCCGCCGACCCTCAATCTGGGCGCGGCCGATCCGGCCGGCGACGGCATCGACTTCGTCGCAAACGAGCCCCGGCCAATGGAGATGGAGTACGCGATCTCCAATGGCTTCGGCTTTGGCGGCGTGAATGCCAGCGCCTTGTTCAGGCGCTGGAACCACCCGGTGGCCTGACGCGCGCGCCAGAGGCAGTCATGACGGACGCCCTTTGCTCCGACCTTTCATGCTTCTCCAACTCCGATCCAGCGCAAAGAAGGAAATGATTTCCAATGAACAAGACCAATCCTGGCGTCGCCCTCGTCACAGGGGCATCCTCCGGCATCGGGCGCGCAACAGCCAACACCCTACGGAACGCCGGCTTTCACGTATTCGGAACCAGCCGTCGCACGGCCTCCAAACAATCCGACGGCGTTACCATGCTGACCTGCGACGTGACCGACGACGCGTCCGTTGCGAAAATGGTCGATGACGTTCTGGCCAACACCGGACGCATCGACCTGCTTGTCAACAATGCCGGCATGGGTCTGTTTGGCGGCGCGGAGGAGTCCTCAATCGCGCAGGCTCAGGCGCTGTTCGAAGTGAATGTCTTCGGCGTTTTTCGCGTGACCAACGCGATCCTGCCGGCAATGCGACGCCAAGGGAAGGGCAGAATCGTTAATTTGAGTTCGGTCCAGGGGTTTATCCCGGCTCCCTATTTCGCGCTTTACGCGTCGACCAAACATGCCGTCGAGGGTTATTCCGAATCGCTCGATCACGAATTGCGCCCGTTCGGCATTCGCGTTTCGTTGGTCGAGCCCGCCTATACCCGGACATCATTCGAGGACAATCTCGCCGCGCCCGATCAGTTGCTTGATATCTATGACTCCGCGCGCGCCGGCATGACTACAACTGTTCGGAAAGCGATGGAAAAAGGCGACGCGCCCGAAGTGGTAGCCAAGACCATTTTGGCCGCTGCGATCGATCCCGCTCCGAAGAAACGCTATGCGGCGGGCAAAATGGCGCGCCAGGTCAGTCTTCTGCGCCGTTTCGTCCCCGCGTCCGCATTCGACAAAAGCCTGCGAAAGCAGCTCGGGCTGCCGGTCTGACGAAAGGACATTAAGATCGCGCAGGCCCAAAGGGTATCGAGCGCCAGTCGGCGTGGTAAAGGCTGGTTTCGGGTCAAAAGCAAAAACTCTCGCCGCTACTCCTGCCCCCGCTTCTGGGCGATCAGATCGAGCCGGTCGCGGTCGGAGCGTTCGCGTTCGTCCTGGCGGCGCACATCCTTGTAGGCGCGCTCGACCATGTTGGTGCGCGCCGTCGCGGTGGCGATCAGGCCGACCTCCTGCCTGGCGCTTTCCAGGCTTGCTTCCTGGCGGACCAGGGCATTGGCGATGCGGCGATGGTAAAGGTCAGGGAACAGCACCGCCATCGATTGGTCGGCGTCGAAATGCTGGACCAGTTCCTTGGCCTCGGTCTCTGCGGATGCCGCCGCAGCCACGAAGCTCGCATGGCGGGTCTCGTGCAGGGCCTTCAACTGCTCCTGTACCTTGACCAGTTTCTTCAGCCGTTCCTTGCGCGTGGTCATCTCACCTCGCCAGCGTCAGGTCGACGAAGCCGTCGACGAACAGCGACAGCATGGTGCCGATGGCGAAATAGAAGATGATCATGCCGCCGGCAATGACGAAGGGAAGCGAGATGAAATAGACCGGGATCTGCGGCGTCAGCTTGTTGACGAAGCCGATCGTCAGGTTGACCAGGATGGCATAGGCGACGAACGGGCTGCCGAGCCGGAGCACCAGGAAGAAGGCGTCCGACACCGTGTCGGTGACATCGACCAGGGCTGCCTGCGGGTTGAAGAACACGTTGACCGGCGCCACCGTGTAGGAAGCGACCAGCGCGCGGATGATCTCGTGGTCGAAATCGAAAACGAAGAGCAGCAGCAGCGCCGAGAACGAGATGATGGCGGCGAGCGCCGCCTGCGGTTCCGGCTCCTCGATGGCGGGGCCGCCGGTGCCGCCATAGCCGATAAGCATGGCGATGGCCGAGCCCATGAAGCGCAGCGCCTCCATGTAGAGCCTCGTCATGGCGCCGATCAGCCCACCGACCAGCAGTTCCGAAATGATCATCGGCGCCAGCACCTGCGGGCGCGCATCGACGAAGGGAAAGATCTTGTCCCACAGGAAGGCGAGCAGGCCACCTGTGGCGGCGATCGACACGAACAGCCGGACCTGGACCGGCACGCGGGCGCTGGACAGGCCCGGCATCAGCATGAAGCAGGCGCCGATGCGGCAGAAGGCAAGGAACGCGGCGATGACGACGCCTTGCGACAGTATGTTCACGAGATCGTCCCGAGCACCTTGATCTCGACGCCCTTGGCGATTTCGACATGGGAGAGAACAGGAAGCGTCGTGAACAGTCGCTCGATGATCATGCGCACATAGGGCCGCGCATCGGGCGCGGTGACGAGGACAAAACGCTCGCCGGCCTCGAGATGTTTGCGGATCGCCTTGGTGGCGTCCTGGCCGAATTCCTCGAGCTGGCGCGGGTCGATGTCGAATTCGCGCACCTCGCCCTTGGCGTCGCGCTTGAGGCTCTGGTGGAAGGCGAGGTCCCAGCGGTTGCCGAGACGCAGCACCTTGAGCATGCCGCCTTCGGAGAGATCGCCGCAAATCTGCTGGGCCATGCGGATGCGGACATGCTCGACGATCTGCTCGGTGCGGCGCACATGCGGCGCGATCTCGGCGATGGCCTCGATGATCAGGTGCAGATTGCGGATCGAGACGCGCTCGGCGAGCAGCAGTTTCAGCACCGCCTGCAGGCCGGGATAGGAGATGTGCGAGGTGCAGATCTCGTCGGCGAGCTTGCGGTATTCCGGATCCTGGCGTTCGAGCAGCGCCTTCATGTCCTTGTAGGACAAAAGCTGCGGCAGGTTGTTGCGGATCACTTCGGACAGATGCGTGAGCAGCACCGACATGTTGTCGGCAAAAGTGTAGTTCTCGCGCTTCAGATCCTCGGCGAAGGTTTCGAGCACCGAGAAGGCGCGCATGCCGAAGGCCGGCTCGCGGATTTCTTCGCCCGGTACGTCAGGCAGGTCGCGGGTGCCGAGCAGTACCATGATCTCGCCGACACGCATCTGGTACTCGGCGACAACGGTGCCGTGGACCTTGATCTGGTAGCTCTTCGGCGGGATGCCGAAATCGTCGGCGACGCGCACTTCCGGCACGACGAAACCGTATTGCGTGGCAAACTTCTTGCGCATCTTGGCCATGCGGAACACCAGTTCCTGGTGCGACACCAGCAGCCGCGTCGACAGCTGCTTGCCGATCAGCAGTTCGATCTCGGCGGTGGTCAGCGAAGCCTTGACCGAGTTCTTCTCCTCCTCGACCTTGTTCGCTTTTTCCTGGTCCTTGAGCGCCTCGACGGCGGCAGCCTCTCGGTTGGCGCGCATCGGGATGACGTAGCCGAGGCCGGCCATGCCGGCGGCGAGCGTGAAGAACGGGAAGAACGGCAGGCCGGGCATCAGGCCGAGCAGGACCAGCAGCGAGGCCGCGACATAGAGTGCGCGCGGATGGGCGCCGAGCTGGCCGAACACCGCCTGGTTGGTCGAGCCCCGCGTGCCGCCCTTCGACACAAGCAGGCCGGCGGCGAGCGAGACGATGAGGGCCGGGATTTGGGTGACGAGGCCGTCGCCGACCGAAAGCTTGATGAACACGTCGGCGGCTTCGCCCATGCCCATGCCGTGCCTGATATAGCCGATGGCGATGCCGCCGACGATGTTGATGGCGGTGATGATAAGGCCGGCAATGGCGTCGCCGCGCACGAACTTCGAAGCGCCGTCCATCGAGCCGAAGAAGGACGATTCTTCCTCCAGTTCGCGGCGGCGCAACTGCGCCGTCTTGTCGTCGATCATGCCGGCGGACAGATCGGCGTCGATCGACATCTGCTTGCCGGGGATGGCGTCGAGGGTGAAGCGGGCGCCGACTTCGGCGATACGGGTGGCGCCCTTGGTGATGACGATGAAGTTGACCACGATCAGGATCATGAAGACGATCAGGCCGATGACGAAGTCGCTGGCCATCACCAGTTTGGAAAAGCCGGCGATGACATAGCCGGCGGCATGCGTTCCCTCATTGCCATGCGACAGGATCATGCGCGTGGTGGCGATGTTGAGGGATAGCCGCAGCATGGTGGCGATGAGCAGCACGGTCGGGAACGACGAGAAATCGAGCGGCCGCTGGATCCACAGCGCCACCATCAGGATCAGCACCGACAGCGCGATCGAGAAGGCGAGGCCGATGTCGATGAGGAAGGCCGGGATCGGCAGGAACAGCACGGCCAGAATGATGACGATGCCGATGGCGAAGAAGACATCGCGGCCGTTCTTGGCCACTGTTCCCGTCGCTAAGCTTTCGCTGATCGCCATAACGTCCCCGAGCCATGAACTGCCCGAAAGCAGGGCAGCCCTTCGAGCCTAGCCGGCCAAGCTTGCGCGAGGGTGGGAGACTGGCTACTGCCGGCAGGTCATAGGCTTGAGGAGAAAAAATATGCTGGTGATCATCGGCACTATCCGCCTGCCGGCGGAACGGCTCGACGAGGCAAGGCCGGCCATGCAGCGCATGATCTCGGCCAGCCGCGCCGAGCCGGGCTGTATCGACTATTCCTATGCGCAGGACGTGCTCGACGCCGGGCTCATCCATGTCACGGAGGTGTGGAGCGACAGGGCCGCACTTGACGCGCATTTCCGCTCGCCGCACATCGCCGACTGGCGGGCGAGCTGGGCGGCGCTCGGCATCGGCGAGCGCAACCTCATGCTTTATGAGGCCGGCGAGCCCAAGCCGACCTGATCGCTCAGCGGCAGTCTTCGTCGATATCGTCCCGATCACCGTAGCGCCAAAATGGCGCCACAAGCAGTCGGCATTGCGATTGCCACGCAATGCCGCCGGGCGTAACAGGCACGGCAGCTTTCATCCCTCGCACATCGGCGAGCTGCCTCGTGTCCGCCATAAGCCACCGCCAAGTCTATGCCCGCCGCTTGCGCGCGGTTCTGATCCGATCGATCCCGCTGCTCGAAGCGCGCGGCATCGTCATCGTTGCCCTGGCCGGCGTCGTCGGGGTGATCTCGGCGGTGCTGGTCACCGGCATGAGCGAGGCCGTGCAAGGCCTGCATTTCCTTTTGTTTGGCGTCCAACCCGGCGGCCGTCTCTCCGGGATGTTTTCCCTGCAAAGCCCGTTCCAGGCGCTGATTCCGGCGATCGGCGGCATCCTGCTCGGCCTGACGGTGATCTGGCTGCGGAAGCGGAAATTCCGCACCCCGGTCGACCCGATCGAGGCCAACGCGCTCTATGGCGGGCGCATGTCGCTCACCGATACGTTCATCATCGCCGGGCAGACAATGATCTCCAGCGGCTTCGGCGCTTCGGTCGGGCTGGAGGCGGGCTACACGCAGGTCGGCTCCGGCCTAGCGTCGCGGCTGGCGCGTGCGCTGCGGCTGCGCCGCAACGATGTCCGCATCCTGGTCGGCTGTGGCGCCGCCGGCGCCATCGCCGCTGCCTTCGACGCGCCGCTGACCGGCGCCTTCTATGGCTTCGAACTGATCATTGGCATCTATTCGGTCGCCAATGTCGCGCCGGTGATGACCGCCGCGATCTGCGCCTCGCTAACCGCGGAGATGTCAGGCGTGGTGCCGTTTCCGATGGAACTCTCCGGCCTGCCGGCGCTGACCGCCAGCCAGTATCTGCCGTTCCTGCTGCTCGGGCTGCTGGGCGGGGCAGCCTCCATCGCCATCATGCATCTGGTCAGCCTGGTCGAGCGCGGCTTCGCGCGGCTGGCGATCGACGGCTCGTTGCGCCCGATGATCGGGGGCATCGCCGTCGGGCTGCTGGGGCTGATCACGCCGCAGGTGCTGTCCTCGGGCCATGGCGCGCTGCATCGCGAATTCGCGATGAACTACGGGCTCGCGGTCGTCGCCAGCGTCTTCGTGCTCAAGCTCGCGGCGTCCGCGATCTCGCTCGGCTCGGGCTTTCGCGGCGGCCTGTTCTTTGCCTCACTGTTCCTCGGCGCGCTGCTCGGCAAGGCCTTCGCCGGCGTGATGGCCATCATTTCGCCGGCGACCGGCATCGACCCTGCGGTCGCCGCCGTCGTCGGCATGACGTCGCTTGCCGTTGGTGTCGTCGGCGGACCGCTGACGATGACGTTCCTGGCACTGGAATCGACCCGCGACCTGACGCTCACCGGCGTCGTGCTGGCGGCCTCGCTGATGGCGGCGATCCTGGTGCGCGAGACCTTCGGCTATTCCTTCTCGACATGGCGTTTTCACCTGCGCGGCGAGACCATCCGCAGCGCCCATGATGTCGGCTGGATGCGCAATCTGACGGTCGGGAAAATGATGCGCCAGGATGTCCGCACCGTCGATGCCGCAAAGACACTGGCCGCGTTTCGCAAGGACGTGCCGCTGGGTTCGGCGCAGCGCGTCATCGCCGTCGACGAAGACCAGCATTATGCCGGCGTGCTGATCGTCGCCGAGCTGCACAGCGACCCCTCGGACGACGACACGCCGGTGCTGGCGCTGGCCAAATTCACGGATGCGGTGCTGGTGCCGACCATGAACGTCCAGTCCGCCGCCGAAACTTTTCAGCGCGCCGGGGCCGAGGAGCTGGCCGTGGTTGAGGATTTCGACAATCGCGTCGTGCTCGGCCTGCTCACCGAAAGCCATCTGATGCGGCGCTACGCCGAGGAACTCGACAAGGCGCGGCGGGACCTGTCTGGCGAAGAGTAGGCCCCAGCCGGCATCTCAAAATCTCCCCGACTCAGCGCTTGCCAGCTGTACAGTGTCACTGTACAAACTGTTCAGTGGGAGAAAGACGGGATGAGCACCAACCAGTCTCCGGTCAAGAATGGCGCCGCTTCGACAGCGACACATGCCCATCAAATGCTGGGCCAGCGACTAAAGAGCCTGCGCCTTGGCCGCCGGCTTTCGCTGCGCGAACTCGCCGAGATGACCGGAACCAGCGCCAGCTTCATCAGCCAGCTCGAACGCGGCCTGACCGGCGCCAGCACCGCTTCGCTCAACCAGATCGCCTCGGCGCTGGGCGTCAGCGTGGCGATGCTGTTCGAGGACAGCTCAGCCGGCCAACACGGCGTGCTGAGGCGCAGCGAGCGGCCCAGCCTGCCGCCCAGCGATGGCTGCCGCAAGATGCTGCTCTCGCGTCCCCCCTTGAGCGACATGGAAGTCTATATCGGCGAGTTCGAAATCGGCGGTTCGACCGGCTCCGATCAATACACGCATGGCGACGCGCACGAGATGCTGGTGGTGCTGCGCGGCGTCGTCGAGGTCTCGCTTGGCGAGGCGCGTCACGTGCTCGAAGAGGGCGACAGCGTCGAATACACCACCGCTACCCCGCATCGCACCGAGAACATCGGCAGTGGCCGAGCCGAGGTGATGTGGATCATCGCGCCGCCGACTTCGGTGCGCGCCGAACTCGATCAATACACGGCCTGGAAACCGCTCGCGGCCAGGTAGGTTCATGCCAATGCGGGCCACAAATGGGAGAAAGACAATCATGCTGAAATCAAGACATCTGGGCCTTGGCGCCATGCTGGCGCTTGGCGTGCTGGCAACCGCGGCACTGGCGCAGGAAAAGCCGGTGGCGGGCGAGGTCAAGGAAGGGTCGCTCAAGGGCAAGACCCTGACGCTCGTTTCCTATGGCGGCATCTACCAGGACGGCCAGGCGGCCGCGCTGAAAGAGTTCGTCGAAAAGTCCGGCGTCACCTTGCTCAATGACGGGCCGACCGAGATCGCCAAGCTGCAGGCGCAGGTCGAATCCGGCAACGTCACCTGGGACGTCGTCGATACTGACGACCTGCCGCCTTACGTCTACTGCGGCAAGCTGTTCCAGAAGCTGGATCTGACGAAGCTTGACGTCTCGAAAATCCCGGAAGGCCAGGTTGGCGAATGCTCGGTGCCGGCGATGAACTACGGCGTCGTGCTGATGTACAACACCGAGAAGTACAAGGATAATCCGCCCAAGAGCTGGGCCGACTTCTTCGATACGGAGAAATTCCCCGGCGTGCGCGGGATCGACGGCTCCGGCAGCCCGACCGGCGGCTTGCTCGAACAGGCGTTCAAGGTCGCCGGCGGCGACCCGAAGGCGATGACGGTGGCCGATATCGACAAGGCCATCGATGTGGTCCGCAAGCTCGGCCCCGATACGATTTTCTGGAAGACGGGTGCTGAATCGCAGCAGCTCGCCGAATCCGGCGAGGCCGACATGCTGATGATGTGGACGGGCCGCGCCATGACGGCGGTGAAGAACGGCGCCAAATATACGCCGGCCTGGCAGGATTGGCTGGTGGTGATGGACCAGATGACCATCCCGGTCGGCGTCAAGGATACGGACGCATCCTATGCCCTGCTCAATGCCTATCTCGGCAAAGGCGCGCAGGAGATCCTGGCGCAGCAGACCTCCTACACGCCGATCAACAATGACGCGCAGCCCAAAGTCGATGCGTCGGTCGCCGCCTTCCTGACCAACACGCCAGAGCGCCAGAAGCAGGGCTACAAACAGAACTTCAAGTTCTGGGTGCCGAACTTTGCGGTGGCGCAGGAGAAGTGGGCGGCGCTGATGGCCGGCAACTGAACAGCTAAGTGAGAGGCAGATCGTGAGCGCGTCCGACCCCATCGCCCAACCCGTCGCCGATGCGCGGCCGGGTCGGGCATGGCGGCCGTTCGCGCTCGCGGCGCCGGCGCTTATCCTGCTCATCGCGGTGATCGGCTATCCGCTGTTCACCATCGTGCTGCGCAGCCTGTCGGAGCCCGAGTGGGGCCTGCAGAATTACGCCTGGTTCTTCGGCGCGCCGGTGAACCTCACGGTGCTGCAACGGACCTTCACCATTTCGGCCTGGGTGACGCTGGTCTGCGTCATCGCGGCCTACCCTTACGCCTATCTGATGACCGCGGTCGGGCCGCGCGTCCGCCTGGTGCTGGTGCTGTGCGTGCTGATCCCGTTCTGGGTGAGCGGTGTGGTGCGCACGCTGTCCTGGGTCATCCTGCTGCAGGATTCCGGCGTCATCAATTCGCTGCTGCGCGCGGCCGGGTTCAGCGGCGTCAAGCTGATCCGCACCCAGACGGGTGTGGTCATCGGCATGGCGCAGGTGCTGTTGCCGTTCATGATCCTGCCGCTCTATTCGGTGATGCAAGGCATCGACCTCAGGTTGATGCGGGCGGCGCAAAGTTTAGGCGCACGACCTTCCCGAGCGTTCTTCACCGTCTACCTGCCGCTGTCGCTGCCCGGAGTCTATGCCGGCGCGATCATCGTCTTCATCCTGTCGCTGGGTTTCTACATCACGCCGGCTTTGCTCGGCGGGCCGCGTTCGACCATGCTGTCGACGCTGGTTCAGACGCAGGTGCTCAGCCTGCTGCAATGGGGCAGGGGTGGCGCCATGGGCGTGGTGCTCTTGGTCACCACCTTCGTGCTGCTCGCGCTTGCGGCACCGGTGATGCGGTCCAGGCATCGGGAAGCGGGGCGACGCTGATGGAGATGAAGCCGCTCACCCGCGTTTTTCTCGGCCTCGTCTGCCTGCTGGTGGCGATATGGCTGGTGGCGCCGACACTGGTCGTGGTGCCGATGTCGTTCAACGAGAACAAGTCGCTGGCGTTTCCGCCGCAAGGTTTTTCCTGGCAGTGGTATGAGAATTTCGCCACCAATCCGGACTGGTCGAACAGCTTCCTCAATTCGCTGAAGGTCGCCTCGATCGTGGCCGTGCTGGCAACGGTGCTCGGCACGCTTGCCGCCTTCGGCCTCGACCGCATGAAGGCGCGGCCGGCGAACCTTTTGCGCATGCTGATGCTGACGCCGATGGTGGTGCCTGGCGTGGTGCTGGCCATCGGTATCTACGCGGTCTATCTCGACACGCAGCTCGTCGGCACGCTCACCGGCTTCGTGCTTGCCCACACCATCCTTGCGCTGCCCTTCGTGCTGATCGCCGTCTCGGCCAGTCTCGAAGTGTTCGACAGGCGGCTGGAGACGGCTGCGGCGAGCCTGGGTGCGGGCGCGCTCACCACATTCCGGACGGTGACGCTGCCTCTGATCGCGCCCGGCGTGGCGTCCGGCCTGCTGTTCGCCTTCGCCACTTCCTTCGACGAGATCGTCGTGTCGCTGTTCATCACCAACCCCTATCTCAAGACATTGCCGGTGCAGATCTTCGCTTCGATCACGCGCGACGCCGACCCGACGGTCGCCGCCGTCGGCACGATCCTGCTTTTCGCCACCACGATCCTGATCGGCGGCGGAATGCTTCTTCTTGGCCGCGAGCGGAAAGGACGCCAATGAATCCGGTGCAGGCGAACAGGGGCGCGGCGATCGATCTGGAATCGATCAGCAAAGCCTATGGCGGCTTCAAGGCGCTGGATGGAGTGTCGCTGCGCATCGAGCCAGGTGAGTTCATGACGCTGCTCGGGCCGAGCGGCTCGGGCAAGACGACGACGCTCAATGTGATTGCCGGCTTCACCGACGTGACCAGCGGCAAGCTGCTGGTCGGGGAAAAGAGCGTCGTCGGCGTGCCGGCGCACAAGCGCAACATCGGCGTCGTCTTCCAGCATTATGCGCTGTTTCCGCATATGAGCGTCGGCCGCAACGTCGCCTATCCGCTGACGCTGCGCGGCGTCGACCAGGCGGCGCGACAGGCGCGCGTGGCCAAGGCGCTCGACATGGTCAAGATGGGCGATTTCGCGCATCGCTATCCCAGCGAATTGTCGGGCGGCCAGCAGCAACGCGTGGCGCTCGCCCGCGCCATCGTTTTCGACCCGCCGCTGCTCCTGATGGACGAGCCGCTCGGCGCGCTCGACAAGAAGCTGCGCGAATGGCTGCAGCTCGAGATCAAGCGCATCCATCGCGAGCTCGGCACCACCTTCGTCTATGTCACGCATGACCAGGAAGAGGCGCTGGTCCTGTCGGACCGCATCGCCGTGTTCAACCGTGGGCGCATAGAACAGGTCGGCACCGGCCGACAGCTCTATGACGAGCCGGCAACGCTGTTTGTCGGTCGCTTCATCGGCGATTCCACGGTGCTGCGCGGGCAAGCGCGCAGCGACGGCACCAGCACAGCGCTGAGCATCGCCGGCGAGACGGTGACGGCGCCGCGCAAGCTATCGGGAGAGGCCAGCCCGGTGATGCTGCTGCGCCCTGAAAAGCTCAGCCTACGCCGGCCAGGCCAAAGTGCTGCCAATGGCGGCAATCGCCTGTCGGGGACGATCGCTGAAGCCATCTATCTCGGCTCGGAATCGAAATACGAAGTGAAACTCGCCGACGGTTCCGCCGCCATCGTGCGCTCACCGCTGACCGGCGAGAGTTTTGGCCTCGGCGAAAAGGTCGAGCTTTGCTTCGACGGCACCGACGCCAAGCTGCTCGCCGACGACAGCACCGCCGACACCACCCTCACCTGATCCCCGTCTGAAAGTCATTCCATGCAAGCCAAGCGCAACGGCGACATATCGTTCTGGTATGCGGATCTGGGGGCGATTCCGGTGCCCAGGCCGGCCTTGCCCGGCGACATCGAGGCCGATGTCGCCATCGTCGGCGCCGGTTATACCGGCCTGTGGACGGCCTACTATCTGAAGAAGGCGAAGCCCTCGTTGCGCGTCGTCATCATCGAGCGCGAATTTGCCGGCTTCGGCGCTTCGGGCCGCAATGGCGGCTGGCTGTCGGGCGGCTTCAGCTGGTCGCGCGAAAAGTACCTCAAGACATCGAACCGGCAAGGCGTGATGGCGATGCAGGCAGCGATGGCGGGTTGCGTCGATGAGGTGATCCGGGTGGCGACCGAGGAAGGCATCGACGCCGACATTCGTCGCGTCGACAATCTGACGGTGGCGACCAACCCGGCGCAGTTAGAGCGTGTGCGCGAGGAGTGCGAGACGATCCGCTCCTGGGATGTCGACCCGAACCGTGTCGAGATGCTGGACGCCGCCGCGACACGCGCGCGCATCAACATCCGCAATGTCATAGGCGGCTTCGTCGTTCATGGCCAGGCGCGGGTGCAGCCGGCCAAGCTGGTGCGCGGGCTTGCCGATGCCGTCGAGCGGCTGGGCGTGCCGATCTATGAGAAGACGACGGTGACCACCATTGCCAAAGGCAGTGTGACGACAGACCGCGGTACCGTGCGGGCGGAAACGATCATTCGTGCGACCGAAGGGTTCACCGCCGGCATTCCCGGCGAGGAGCGGACCTGGCTGGCGCTGAACAGCGCCCAGATCGTGACCGAGCCGCTGTCGGCCGAACTGTGGCGCGACATCGGCTGGGAAGAGCACGAACTGCTCGGCAATGCGGCGCATGCCTATTGCTATGGGCAGCGCACGCGCGAGGGCCGCATCACCATGGGCGGGCGTGGCGTGCCTTACCGCTATGGTTCGCGCACCGACGTCAACGGGCAGACGCAGCAGGCGACGATCGACCAGCTGCACACGATCCTGACGACGCTGCTGCCGCAGACCAAGGGCTGCCGCATCGACCACGCCTGGTGCGGCGTGCTTGGCGTGCCGCGCGACTGGTGCACCACGGTCGGCCTTGACCCCGCGACCCGCATCGGCTGGGCCGGCGGCTATGTCGGGCTCGGCGTGTCGAGCTCCAACCTTTCGGGGCGCACGCTGGCCGACCTTGTCCTTGGTCAAAACACCGAGCTGACGAAGCTGCCGTGGGTCAACCGCAAGGTCAGGCCGTGGGAGCCGGAGCCCTTCCGCTGGCTCGGCGTGCACTCGATGTACCAGCTTTATCGCATCGCCGACGGCCGCGAGGCTGCTGGGCTTGCGCACACCTCGAAGCTGGCGGCCATCGCCGACAGCCTCACAGGCCACTAGAGCGGCTCGGAGTTTGCCGAACCACTCGAGTTTGTTTTTCACGCAATTCCAGACGGAAAACCGCTGCACACCTTTCCTGGAATTGCTCATTGCATGGAGCCGGACTTGATCGACCTTTCGACCTTCCACGATCTCGCCAAGGCCGAGATCGGCGCGTTCTCACCCAAGCCGACCTCCATCGAAGGCGATCAGGTCGAGGCCGTACGCTCGTTCTTCCAGTCACCGGACGGGACCGTCGATATCGGCATCTGGGAATGCACGCCCGGCCGCTTCACCGCCGATCGCTCGGACTCGTCGGAGATCTGCCACATCATTTCGGGACGCGTCGAGCTCAGCCGCATCGACGGCGAGGTGCGCGAACTCGGTCCGGGCGATCTGCTTGTCCTGCCGCAAGGCTGGAAGGGCGAGTGGCGAATACGCGAGACGACGCGCAAGCTCTACATGATCCAGAGCGTCGGCTGAGGGGCGTCGCTCGGTCCAGACGAAATCAGTGGTCGATCGGGCCCTTTGGTGAGACCAGTGCCGTGCCGGCGGTCGTCGGGCGCTCGATTAGGCGGCGCACGCGCGGCGGTTCGTCGCCGCTGTGCAGCGCCCGCACCCGCTCGCTGACGACCGCGTCGGCATGGGTGGCGCGCCGGTTGTGGCGGATATATTCCAGCCAGGTCGGCGTGTGGTAGTGCTCGATCCAGATCGTCGGATTTTCGAGGTCGCGCGCCAGCGTCCAGTTGCGGGCGCCGTCGCGGCGGCGGATACGCCCGCGCTCGGCCATGGTGGCGAGGAATTCGGGCACGTCCTCGTCGCGGATGACATACTCGATCATGATGGCGATCGGGCCGCTGCGTGGCTTTAGGTCGAGGCCGAGATGCGGCTCCTTGAAGCGGTTGAGCGGGTCGAGGTTGAGCGCGGTCTGCTGCGGCAAGGGCAGGAGCAGGCCGATGGCGCCGCCGACGAGCATTGCGATGCTTGCTGCGATGAGCGCGGTTTCGGCGCCATGCGCATCGGCAACGACGCCCCAGATCCAGCTGCCCAGCGCGATGCCGCCGAAGGTCGCCGTCTGGTAGACCGACAGCACCCGGCCGACGACCCAACGCGGCGTCGACATCTGCACGGTGACATTGAAGTGCGACAGGGCGATCACCCAACAGGCGCCGCCAATGAGGAGGCCCGCTGATGTCTGCCAGGCATTGTGGCTGATTGCGGCGTTGAGGGCGCAGACGGCGAAGCCGGCGAAGGCCATGCGCACCATCGTCTCGCTGGACAGCAATTGCCGCAGACGCACGCTGATCAGCGCACCGCCGACGGCGCCGATGCCGAAGGCGCCGAGCATGATGCCGTAGGTCAAGGCATCGCCCTTGACGACGTCGCGCGCCACCAGCGGCAGCAGCGCCAGAACCGCGCCGGCGCTGAAGCCGAAGGCCGAGCCCCTGACCAGCACCTTGCCGATGTTGGGCGACATGGCGACATAGCGCAGGCCGGCGCCCATGGCCGCACCCAGCGTCTCGCGCGGCAGCGACGAGACCGGCAGATCCGGCTTCCAGCGGAAGAGCACGATGATGAGGCCGATATAGCTCAGCGCATTGGCGGCAAAGGCCGCGGCCGCACCCGCAGCGGCAACGATGATACCGCCGATCGCCGGGCCGACGCTGCGGGTCAGGTTGAAGCCGAGCGAATTCAGCGCCACAGCCGCCGGCAGCTTGTTGCGCGGCACCATGTCGCCGACCGATGCCTGCCAGGACGGATTGTTGAGCGCCGTGCCGCTGTCGATCAGGAAGGTGAAGGCAAGCAGCGTCCAAGGCGTCATCCAGCCGTTCCAGGTGAACAGCGTTAGAAGTGCAGAGACGACCAGCATGAAGACCTGGGCAATCAGCATCACCTTGCGCCGGTTGAAGCTGTCGGCTATGGCGCCGGCGACGAGCGCAAACAGCATGATCGGCAGCGTGGTCGAGGCTTGGACCAGCGCCACCTGATAGGGCGAGGTGGCGATGGTCGTCATCATCCAGGCGGCGCCGACGCCCTGGATCAGGCCACCGAAATTCGACACCAGACTGGCCGACCAGACGGCGCGAAAAATACCATGCCGGAACGGCGCCAGCGCCGAGACGCGTTCGCTGTCCGGCTCGTCATCGATCATCAGACCTGTCCCACCTTCATGCGCTGGCTTCGTCCGCCGGGACGACAATCACGGCATGCGTTTGAAATAGAGCACGACATCCAAAAGGGCGAACGCCTCTTCGAAAAAGATCATGGTCCAACAACAGGGTAGCAAGGCGAAAATACGTCAGCCGGCAAGGGTTCGCTGCCCAGGGCGATGTTCTCGTTGGTCCACCGCGCCGGGTATCGGAAGGGGGTATTGACCGGGGGCGAAGTCAGCTTCTGTCGCTGGCGGCATGCAGAGCTTCGGTGAGCCGGCCGGTCGTCTCGCCGCCGGCGTGAAGGCGCAGGAAAAGCTCCATGCCGACAAGCCGCAGTCTGGAAGGTTCCTCGCGCCGCGCGAACTGGATCATGTCCTCCACGCTGGCTGTGGGCCACTTCATGGCATCGCGCAGGAAACCGCCGCGCAGCAAAGTCTCGGTGCCGGCCGAAAATTCGGACGATATCTCGAAGCCGATCTTGCGCGCCTGGACGTTCTGGCGCGGAATATGCTTTTCAGCGACCTTCCGCAAAAGCCATTTTCCTGTTTTGTCGCGGTATTTATGCCGCCTCGGCAAATGGATCGCGAAATCGATCAGCCGGTTTTCCAGGAACGGGACCCGCAGCTCCACGGACGCCGCCATGCTCAGCCGGTCGTGCCGGTGCAGGATGTCCTGTAGATGTGAATAGAGGTCATAGAGGCAATGTCCGAGGAAGGCACGATCGGCGGGCGGCGCTATCGGCTGCAAGCGGTCGAAAATCTCTGTCTGCAGGAAGTTCAGCTCCGGCGACAGGGCGCGCAGGACCATGTTGCGCTCCATTTGTGAGTGGCTTCCAGCCGAGACCTTGTAGGGCGCACGGCGCTGATGCTCGAATCGCCGATCGAGCGAGCGCTTCGAATGGAACAGACGCCGGGGCCACGACCAGGGGCGCCACATCTTCAGGCTCAAGGCCTGTAGTGGGTAACCGCCGAACAATTCGTCGGCGCCTTCACCGGTCAGCAACACCTTGACGCCGTCTACCCGGCATTGTTCGGCAAGCGCCAGCAGCCCGACATGGCTGGCGTGCCAGCCATCGCTTTCCAGATGCCAGATTACCCTTGGCCAAAGGTCGAAAAAACGATCCCTGTCGACTGGTACCCGGCGCAAGGGCACACCGACATGGCGGCCGGTGCGCTCGGCGTCTTCGGCCTCGCTGCGGCCGAGCTGCGGGTCGACGACATAACCATGGACCTCTGGCCTGAACCGCTTTGCCAGCGCCGTTATCAGGCCGGAATCGACGCCGCTGCTGCAGGCAGTGGCGACGCCGGTATCGGCGATGCAGTGAAGCCCGACGCTGTCCTTAAGCAGCGCCTCGAGCGTCGCCATGTGCTCAGCGTCGGAGGATACGTCACCGGTGATGCGCGCGGTCTCCAGCACGTCCAGCACATGCCAGAAGCGGCGCTTTTCGATACCGCCGTCGGTGATCTTCCACAGGCCGGCAGGCGGCAAGCGCTCGATGCGGTCGAACAGGCTGTAGCTGGAATCGCGGCTCTGCCAGGCCAGCCGCAATGTCATCTCGCGGCTGTCGATGTCACGCGGGAAACCGTCGCAGGCAAGGAGTGCTTTGTCCTCGGAGGCAAACAGGAATCGATCCGGCATGTCGGCCACCGACATCGGCTTGATGCCGAGACGGTCACGAGCAAGCCACAGCGCACTGTTGCTGGCGTCGAAATAGGCGAAGGAAAACATGCCGTCGAACAGCGGCACGGCCTTTTCGGGACCCCAGTGATGCAGGGCTTCGAGCACCACTTCGGCATCGCTGACGGTTCGGAACACCAGGCCTTGCGCCTGAAGCGTCTCGCGCAGCGACCGGTAATTGTAGACCTCGCCATTGTAGACGAGCACGCCCTGGCCGGATGCGGTCAGCATCGGTTCGCGGGCAGCGGGCGAGAGGTCGATGATGGTCAGCCGGCGGTGCCCGAGGGCCAGCCGGTTGTTGCTCCAGCTGTCATGATCGTCGGGGCCGCGATGCACCAGCACCTGCATCATGCGGATGACATCCGACAGGTCGTTGGCGTTGATCGGGTTTCGCTTGCGCCAGACGCCGGCTATTCCGCACATGGCCTGCCGGTCGATGTTGCCTGGATCATGACTCGCAATCTAGCTGGAACCAAGGAGGCTGCAAGCAGCTCTCGCTGCTACGCAATTCCTCAGGGAAAGCGCTACGCGCTTTTCCCGGGAAAACCGCGACACACTTTTCCTGGAATTGCTTCTAGAATCCGTTTTCGATGCGCTCGAAGATGACGTTGGTGAAGGCCGAGATCTGGCTGCCGATGAACGGGCCGGTCAGCGCCACGACCAGCATGATGGCGACGATCTTGGGCACGAAGGTCAGGGTGATTTCCTGGATCTGGGTCAGGGCCTGGATCAGCGCGATGCCGATGCCGACCGCCATGGCGACCAGCACCACCGGCGCGGAAGCGGTGAGCACCGTCCACACCGCGTACTGGACGATGTCGAGCGCGTCGGCTTCGTTCATGTGAGTGCGCCTCTACGGAACCGGGTCTAGCTGGCCGGTTTTATCGACACGCCCGCGCCGACCGGCACTTCGGTACCGTTCTGCAGCACGGCGATCAGGCCGTTGCTGGCAAGCTTGACGGAGGCTACGACGCCCGTCGTCTTGCCGTCGGCCGAGGTGATTGAACGGCCGATCAGGGCGTCCGCCTGCGACAGCGCCGAGGACTGCATGATCTGGTCGAGCTTGGTGTTGGTCTGCACCGATTGCTCGACCTGCGAGAAGGTGGCGAGCTGGGCGACATACTGCGTCGAATCCATCGGTTTCGTCGGATCCTGGTTCTTCATCTCGGCGATCAGCAGCTTCAAGAACGACTGGTAGTCGACCGCTGTCTTCGACGTCTGCTGGGTGCCCTGGTTGGCGCCCGTCGGGATTGTCGTCGTCATGTCCACATTCATCAGTATTGTGCTCCCACGGCCAGCGGGCGCTTCGCGCCCTGAACATCGTCATTGCCGCCAAGCGCGCGGCGTTCGAGCGGATAAAGCGCACGGATCGCCTTCAGCGCTTCATAGATATGGTCTTCGCCGACCATGCGGTCGATCTGCTTCAGCGCGCTGCTGATCTGCTCGTCCTCGAAGCTTGCCAAAAGCAAGGGCAGCGAGCGGCGAAACATGGCGCGCGCCTCTACGGCGCCGGCCGGGTTCATCAGCATGACCTGCAGGATGAAGTAGAGCTGCTTCAGCGGCGTCGAGGCCTCTTCGGCCTGGATGACATGGTTCTCGAGCAAAAACTGCACGTCGTTCATCAACTCGACGGTGACCTTGCGGTCGACGCGGATGACGGCGCCGTTGATGTAGATCTTCTCGTTCGGCTTCAGCGATATCTTCAGCGTGTTGGTCATTGAATGCCGTCCCGGATGATCTGGGACACTTCGATCAGGCCTTCGAAATTGTCGGTGCGGCCCTGGCGGATGTCTTCGGCCTCGCGCAGCAGCCACAGGCCGATGGAGATGAGGTTGGCGCGCAGTTCCTTGGGCAGGACATTGTCGCTGGAGCCGAGATCCTCGACGAAGGTAGTCCAGACCCGGTTGGTGAAGTGCAGCGCCTCGACCGCCTCCATCGAGGTGTGACCGACAGCCGCCGCCGCCGACAGCATTTCGATCGAGCGGGTCAAAAGCTGCCGCTCGCGATCCTTGGCATCGGTGACGGAGTCGGTCTGGATGTCGGCGTAGGAGAATTGGTACATCGTTTGGCTCTACCGTTGCGGTTGAGATTGTCAGGTCAGGTAGTTCAGCAGGCTCATCTGCTGCAGGCGCGCGGTCAGCGCGAAGGACGTCTCGATATGCTGCGTCAGGTCCGCGACACGGGTGGCGGCCTCGGCCGGGTCGACGCCTTCCAGATCGAGGATATGGCGTTCGAAGAGATCGACCTGCGTCTTCATGCGATCGCTGGCGTCGGACACACGTTTTTCGGCAAGGCCGGTCTCGGCCTGTAGCTGGCCGAGACCGCCGAGGGCCTCGCCGACCATCGCCTGGGCGCGGCCGACAACGGTGGTCTTCGCGGCCTGGCTGATGTTGCCGGAGAGCAGGCTTGTGACCATGGCGGAAGCCATGGCGAGTTTGCGGATGCTGTCGTCATTGGCGCTGGCTGAGGTCTGGGTGGTCTCGCCCAGCGAAATGCGGCTGACGATCTGCTGGTCGGTGGCATTCGACCAATTGGCCTGCCAGCCGGCGCCCATGAACTGCGGCACGACATTGCTGGTGATGAAGCTGTCCATCTGGGCGGCGGTGATGTTGGCGGCGAGCGGATCGCTCTGCGTAAAGCCGAAATAGGACGAGAAGGAAGCGTCGAACGCAGCCTTGGCGGGTGAGCCGGCGGCGGTGAAGTCGTCGATCGGCTTGACGTCGGTGTTGGTGCCGGCAAACAGATATTCGCCGTTGACGCTGGCGTTGAGGATCGAGGTCATCTGCTGCACGGCGGCCTTGCCGGCTTGCTGTGTGATGGTGCTCGAGGAATTGCCGGCGGCGGTCAACGCAGTCAGCAAATTCTGTGCCGTGTCGGAAAGCTGGCCAAGCGCATCCTGCGTCGAGGATAGCCGGGCGGTGACCAGCGAATTGGAATCGATGATGACGTTCAACCGGTCGAGATCGCGCGAGAAGGTCACTGCCTGCGAGGTGCGCGCGCCGAGCGCCAGGCCGACATCGGCGACGGTGCCGGTCGTCGATTCCTTGGTGGCTTTGACCAGTTCGGCCTGCATGCGCATCTGCTGATAGCGCGCGGCGTTGGAGAGGGCGGCTGAGGAAACGGATGTGGCTTTCATGGCTTATCCCACGGCATCGAGCAGGGACGACAGCATGTCGTCGACGGTTTTCATCATGCGCGCCGAGGCCTGATAGGTGTGTTCGAGGTCGAGCAGCAGCGACATCTCCTGGTCGACATTGACGCCGGTGTCGTTGGACAGTGCCTCGGCGGTGCGCGATGCCAGCGCTTCCTTGGCGTCGGCGTTGGTAGAGGCCTGCTGGCGCTGGCCTTCGAACCAGCCAATGGCGTTGGCGGCGTAGTCGGAGACGCTGGAGGTGACGGTGATGCCGGCCGAAGGGTCGAAAGGCATCGGCTTGTCGAGCTTGTCACCATAACCGATCAAAAGCTGCGAATAGGAGGCGTTGCCGGCGGTGTTGGCGATATAGGCGGCGCCATTGGCGCCGCCGTCGCGCAGCAGAACCGGATTGCCGCCTACGCTCGGATCCATTGCGGCGTTGACTTTGATCGAGCCGGCAAGGCCGTCGATCAGCGTGCCGGCTGCCGGGATGGCCGGCGCGCCAGACCAGGTGAACAGGCCGGTTCGGTCGGGCTGCGAAGGTGCCGTCTCGGCAAAGGCGGTGATGAGCCCGCGCGCGACCTCGTCGAGCTGGCTCTGCATGGTCGCGGCGACGCCGTCACGCAAGGTGATCAACCCGGCGAGCTTGCCGTCGGCGCTGGCGTTGCCGCCGGTGCCGGCGCTGACAGGCACATTGTCGATATAGATGGTGTTGCCGGGCGTGCCGGCGGTGTAGCCCGCCGACGGCGTGAAACTGACCGAGCGCGGAATGGTCTCGAACAGCGTCGTGCCGTCCTTGGTGGTGATGACCATGTCGTTGTCGCCGCGCGTGAACGTCGACACCGGCACATAGTCGGCGATCTTCTTCAAAAGGGCGTCGCGCTGGTCGAGTGCGTCGGACGCGTCCGTGCCCGAACGGGTTGCGGAGATGACCGCCTTGTTGGCGTCCTGGAACTGGCTGAGCAGCGATTTGAGATCGTCGACCGCCGTTGATATCTCGCCATCGGCCTGGGTGCGGAAATCCTGGATCGCCTTGGTGCCTTCATTCAGCGCGCGCACCACCTGCTGGGCCGCGTCGATGACGCTGGAACCGAGGTTCTGGTTGGACGGAGTGGAGGCGTAAAGCTGCAGCGCGTTCTGCAGGTTGCCGATCGCGGTCGAGGCCGAGGAGGCGTTGTCGACGCCGTTGACGGCAACGGCGAGGCGGTCAATGCCGCTGTAGAGCGTGCTCTGGCCGCTCCAGGCCGATTGCGCGCTGAGGTTCTGGCGAAACAGCAGGGCGTTGGCGGCGCGCTGGATCTCCACCGAGCGGGCGCCGGGCGCGCTGCTGACGACGACCGCGGTGCGGCGGGCGTAGTCGGGATTGCTAGCGTCGGCAATATTACGGGAAAGGACGCTGGTCTGCTTCGACGTGGTCTGAAGCGACTGTTGGGCTATGGTCAATGCGGAAGTCAGCGACATGCGGGTCTTTCACGAGGCCAGTGGGGAGGGGATGACGTTTCTGCCCTGTCGGCGGCGTCAGCGTTCGGAAACCTCCAATTCCAAACCACACCAGCCGGTTTGCCGGTGTGGCCTTGAATTCGAAATCCGCGCACCGCGCTGCTCCGGTTTGGGTTCATCCCACTAGCGCCCGTCGTTTATCTCTTCAGGTTGACAAGGACGTCCATGAGGTCGGAACCGGTCTGGAATACTTTCGAGTTTGCGGTGTAGCTGCGCTGCGCCGCGATCATGTTGGTCAGTTCCTCGGCGATATCGACGTTGGAATTTTCCAGCGCGCCGGAGATGATGCTGCCGAGCTTGCCTTCATTGGCAAAGCCGATGCGCACGGTGCCGGAGTCGGTGGATTGCGCATAGACGTTGCCAGGCAGTGCGGTGAGGTTGTCGGCGCTCTGGACGTCGGCCAACGGGATCTTGAACAGCGGCTTGGTCGAACCGTCCTGATACTGGGCGTAGATGACGCCGTCCTCGCCGATCTGGATCTTTTCGATCGTGCTGGGAGCGTTGCCGTTGACCTTCGCTTCGGAGACGGTGAAGCCGGTGCCGAGCTGGGTCAGCCTGGACAGATCGAGATCGAGCGACGCACCGCCCGGCACGGGTATCGTAATTGAGTCGACGGCGCCGGTGAGTTTGCCGGTGGTGGTGTCGAACGTCAGGTTGGCCGAGGCCAGCGCACCGCCCGTATAGGGGAAGGACGTGCCGGGCGTCGCCGTGGACTGGTCGAACACCGAAACCGACCAGGTGCCGGTGCCGGTGTTGGTGAAATAGACGTCGAGCAGCTTCTTGTTGCCGAGATTGTCGTAGGTGACGATCGAGGATTTCGACGTGTACTCTGCCGTCGCGCTGTTGGTGGACGGCAGCGGACCGGCGGGCGGGGTGGCGCCCGCGGGCAGATTGGCGTTGAAGTTGCCCGTGGTGCTGGGCGTCGCCGTCATTTCCTGGTCGGAAATCTCGACAGGAACCAGGCCTTCGAAACCGTTGGCGGTGGCGGCAGGTGTGCCGTTAGCGTAGCTGTAGGCCATCAGCTGGTAGCCGGCGGCGTTCACCAGCCTGCCCTGGGCGTCGGGAACGAAAGCGCCGGCGCGGGTGAGGAAAGGCGTTCCGCTGGGATCCTGGACGACGAAGAAACCGTTGCCGTTAACCGCCAGGTCGGAGACCGAGGTCGTGTACTGAAGCACGCCCTGGGCGCTGATTGCCGAGCGGATCGTGGTGTTGACGCCGCCGGAATTGTAGGCGCCGCCGACCTGCGGCATGATAAGCGTCGAAAACTCGGCCGAGGATCGCTTGTAGCCGGTGGTGTCGGAATTGGCGATGTTGTCGGCTGTCGTCGACAGGCGGTTGGCCTGTGCGTTCATCCCGGAAACGCCGGTCCGCATCATTCCGTAAAGGCTCATCGAAACGTCTCCTCAATGCCCATGTCTGTGGTCGCGAGGGTATGATTTCTGTCTTGCGCGAGGCTGGCGCAGACCGCCATCAGAACACCAGCCGGTAGCCGAGGAAGCGCTTGGAATCGATCGGATCCTGGCCGAGCTTCTCGCGCAGTTTCTTGCGCAATTTGCTGATGTGGCTCTCGACGACGTTCTCCTCGACCTCTTCGTCGAAGATGCCGTAGATGGCGTTGAAGACCTGGGTCTTGGTGACACGGCGTCCGCGGTTGCTCGCCAGATATTCGAGGATGCGGCGTTCGCGGCGCGGCAGTGGCAGCGGCTGGCCATCGATCTCGGGATCGCGTCCGTCCATGAAGATGCGCATGGCGCCGATCTCGGTGTAGCTGACGTCCTCATGGGCGCGGCGACGGATGGCGGTGATACGGGCCAGGATCTCTCTGATGTGGACCGGCTTGCGGATGACGTCGTCGACGCCGCTCTCGAACAGCCGCAGCGTATTTTCAAGCGAGTGCTGTTCGCTGAGCGCGATGACCGGAGCGCCGGTGCGGTCGCGGATCTGGCGTGGCGAGATGGCGCCTTCGCGGCAGTCGCCGATGAGGAAGGCGCGGACCGACTTCAAATCAGTGTCGGCAGCCGATGTTACCCACTCGCCGAATTCGCCAGGCGCGAAGCCCGCACAGGCGACCCCCTCGCGATCGAAAAGTGAGTTATACCCCTCAGTTACGAGCTCACGCTCGTCAACGATTACAATCATCGGCCCCGCCTCCGAATCAGATCATCTGCCCCGTGGGAAGAGGCGTAACCGGTGGCGGGAATCCTGAACAACCATCATTTCTTGTAGCTATTTTCTTGGGAGTTATTTCGGGTTTCGAAATAACAGCAGTCACGAAGTTGTATCGTTGGCCGCCGATATCGGGACGTGCCGGGGCACCGGCAGGGTCGCGGCTTGCTCACATCTGCGAAAGGCGGATGCGTCTATGGGTTGCAGAAGGCGCGGGCGTTGGGCGTCCATTTGCCGAAGCCGGTGGCGACCATATTGGCGATGACGCGGCAGACATAGAACTTCTGCGCGGGATCGTTGTCGGGGCCGGCGTGATAGCGGGCGACAGCCATCGACCAGCTGACATGACGGGCATGCAGGCTGGCCAGGAAGCGCGCCGCGTAGTCGACATTCTGGCGCGGGTCGAGCATGTCGTCGACGCTGCGAAAATGCGATGCGTGATAGTGATGATTGATTTGCATGCAGCCGAGGTCGATGAGCGTCTTGCCCTCGCGCCGGGCCGCTTCGAACGTCGCCAAGGCCTCGGCTCGGTTTCTCGGAAATACCGCTTTTCCTTCTATATTCAAGGCATTAGGCTGAAGGCTGCCCTTCTTGCCGGTCTCGGTCAGTCCGACGGCATAGAGGATGCCGGCCGGCACGCCATAGCGGTCGGCGGCGCGCAGGATCTCGGGCTCGCAAGGGTTGGTGGCGGCGTTGGCCGGGCCGATGATGAGGCTAGATGAACATATCGTCGCCAGCGCGCTCGCGAGCAGGCACGCCAGGGCGGCCGAATTCCTGGGCATCGTCATTGCGGTTTCTTCCCGACTGCTGGCCGCCCGAACCCGCATTGTTGCCGCTCGAGTTTCCGGGCTGAAAGGCAGACTGATCGCGGCCTTGCGGCATCGGCTGGGAGTTCGCTGCATCGCTGCGGGCCGAAGCGTTGATTGCTACCGAGGGTTGCAGGATGGTGACCTTGTCGACATCAAAGCCGAGCCCACGCAACGACTTGACGATGGCATCGCTGTCGGTGGCGAGGCGGCGGTAAGCCTCGTGGGTTTCGGGCTTCAATTCTATTGAAAGTTGTTCCCCGGCTAGCCTGAGACTGGCGGTGACCATGCCGAGTTCGGCCGGGTGAAGCTCGATCTTCAATATATGTGTCGGAACGGCAACAGAACCGGCCGTCTGGGCGGTCGTCGACGGCGTCGAAACCGCTTGCCGCAGGCCGTTGTCCGAAGCGAGCACGTCGATCAGAGCCGACGTCGTCTGGTTCATCGGGCTTTGCGCCGGTGCCGGGAAACTCTGCTCGGCGACAATGTCGACGCGCCCGGCGGACGGCGCCTGTTTTCCGGGTGCGGACGTCGCGGGGGACTGGGCTCCATCGACGCCCTTTGTCGACAGCGCCGACCGCTTTGCGGCGGGTGCGGAATTCTTGCTTGCCGGCCCGTCCGCCGGCAGAGTTGGCGTCGTGCTATCCGGGTTAGGCAGCTTGCCGGACTGGGGTCCGATCGCATCCATCTTTTGCCTCGGATCCTGTGCGGAAATGTCGGCGCCGGCCTTGGCCCGTTCGGGCCGCGGCGTCGTGTCGAGGCTGTTGTCGGGGCCGGATGCCGTGCGGAATTTCTTCAACGACAGAGGCGGCGTCTGCGCAGAAACGGTCTCGCCGTCGAGCGCCGGTTGTTCAGTCTGTTCATTCGTGGCGGCACCGTTCCCGCCTGTCCTGGCCGCCGAGAAACGGCTGATGTCATGCAACGCTATCAGCAATGGCAGATGGTCCTGCAGGGCAAGGGTGTCTGTGCCTTGTCCGATCGCCTCGGCGTCAGCGGATGTCTTGTCCGGACCGCTGTCGACAGGGTCCTTTGCGGCTTTCCCGGCAACCGGTTTGGAGGCCGCTTTGCCCGTCTCCGCGTGGGCAGTCTCGCCCTTGACGGGACCGGCCGCGCTGCGCCGGGTCCAGCGTGGCTCGTGCGGCGCGGCCTCTGTTGCACCCTGACCTTTCTGCGTCGGCGCATTGTCGTCGCCGCGCACCAGTTCACCGAAGCTTTTGTCATCGCCCTTGGCGTTCGGCGCGGTCTGCTTCGATCCAGCGTGCACGGGCGCAAATCCCGGCAGGGCTTGGCCAACATTGGTGGTCATTTCGGGGCTGCTCCAAGCATCTGGTCGATCAAATCGAGCTGGCGACGTGTCTTGGCCATGGCGGCGTCGGTGGGATCGGCGGGCTCGGCGCCGGCTGCAGGGGCAGATGCCGGCACAACAGGCGCCGCATCGCTGGCGGTGGCGACAGAAGGTGCTTGCGGCGCCTTTGTCTGAGGCGCGCTCTGTGCCTGCGCGGCTGGCTCGCCTGGCGCCTTCGGCTTGTCGGTTGCGGCCGGTCCGCCTGATGCTGCTACGGCTGGCTGCTCCGGCATTGCGCCTTCGACCGGCGGCAGCTCGGGCTCATCGGGGTTTGGCGCAGCCGCGGTCTTGACCGGTTCCTGTTTGGCCGCGGCAGGCGCGGGCTTGTCGGCAGACAGCGGCGCCGGCGGCGCGATCACTTCGCCGGCCACGGCCTGCGCGGCATCGAGCAGGTCGCGGTCGCTTTGCGAAAGCTGGCTGCGATCGATCTTGGAGAGCTTGGCGCGGACCTCGTCGATGGTGCCCGACGTCACCGTCGACAGGCTGGAATAGAGTTGCGCGCGCGGATCGTCCTGGTTGTGGATGCCGTCACGGCCCTGTTCGGCTCGGGCCGAGGCAAAGGCCGAGAGATCGGCGAAACCGTCGATCGCGGCACGGCGGGCGATGCGCAGATAGATCATCGTCTCGCGCTCGGGATCCATCATGGCGGTGATGTCGGCGAGCTTGTCCTGGCTGATCGCCATATGCAACGTGATGACGCCCGAGACGAAGGCGTCGGCGAACTGGCTGGCATAGGGCGAATAGAGGTAGTCCTCGACATATTGGGTCGAGGCAAGCGCGAAGCGCGCGCCATCGCCCTGCGCGGCGGCGATACCGACCGAGCGGCGCAGCGCCGCTTCCTCGACCAGCGTGCCGGGGCTGAGCAGGCGAGCATCGTCGAGTAGCGCGAGTGCTGCGGCCGGTTGCTCGGTGGCGAGCAGTGAGCCTTTGACCAGCGCCAGGAAAGCGCCGAGATCGGCGGGCAGCGTCATCGGATCGATCGGCTTCAGCGCCTCGATCGCGGCCGCCGGGCGGCCGTTCAGATAGTCGATAATGCCCTTGGCGATGGCCAGGCTTTGTGGGTCG
This sequence comes from Mesorhizobium sp. P3_A2, assembly GCF_056403115.1. Lineage (NCBI taxonomy): Bacteria > Pseudomonadati > Pseudomonadota > Alphaproteobacteria > Hyphomicrobiales > Phyllobacteriaceae > Mesorhizobium > Mesorhizobium sp. P3_A2. The sequence continues at coordinate 123,140 of NZ_JBFUGC010000004.1, read as the reverse complement.
GTCTTGGCGCGCGACATCGCCACCTCGACGGTGACGGGGTTGCCGCCGCTCATGCCATAGACCAGCAAGGCGCGAAAATTCTTCGGGTCGCTGAAGTCCTGCGCGTCCGCCGTGCGAAGCCTTGTGTCGGTCATTTCGAGTAGCTTGGCCTGCATCGGCAACGCGGCATGGTCGCCGGCGGCGATGCGGTCCTGCACCAGCTGCAGCGAGCGCACCAGCTGATAGGGCTGCAAGCCGTCCTCGGCTAAAGCCGCCGGCGAATGGACAGCGCTCAACAGCAGCAAGCCGACGGCGCGGCCGATGATGGCGCCGCATCTCATCCGTCGGTCGCCATCAGGATCTCGATGCGTCGGTTCGCGGCAGCCATCGGGTCGGCTGCAACCTTCGGCTCGCGGTCGGCGAAGCCGGCGACCTCGGTGATGCGGCGCTCGTCGACGCCACCGCGCACCAGCATGTAATAGGCGGAATGGGCGCGCGCCGTGGACAGCCGCCAATTGTCGTAAGTGTCGCTGCGGAACGGCCGCGCATCGGTGTGGCCGTTGATGCTGATCGCGCCTTTCTGCTCGTTGACGATGCGGCCGATCTTTTCCATCGCCAGCACCAGTTCACGGCGCGGCACTGCCGAGCCGATCTCGAACATGCCGAAATCGAACTGGTCGGTGATCGAGATGACGACGCCCTTGTCGGTGGCCTCGACGGAGACGCCGTCGTACAATTTGTCGCCAGGCTTGAAGGCCTCGGCGAGTTCCTGCTTGACCTGTGCCGCGGCCTTGACGGCGGCGGCACTCGGCGTCTTTTCCGCGGCTTCGGGCTTGGGTGCGGTTTGTGCTTCGGCGGCTTCGGCCTTTGCCTCCTCCGCCTTTTTCGCTTCGGCCTTTGCGGCTTCAGCCTTGGCCTCTGCCTTGGCTTCAGCTTTGGTCAGCGGCTTGTCGGACGCCGGCTTCGCCAGTGGCTCGAGCGGCGCTGCCGTCACCGGGGGCGCCGGCGACACGGCCTTCACTTCAGCCACTTGCGTCTGTGCCGCCTTGTCGCCGGGCTTGAGCGGATCGCCTTCGATCTTGCTGCGTTCGGCGGTGGCTTCGGCGCCGGGTGCCGCCACCTGCTGCGACCAGAAATCCGGCGCGAACGGGTCGCGGTAGGATTGGCCGCCCGATGCACCGGTGGCGGGGCCGGACGCCTGCGCGCCGCCATCGCCCTTCTCGCTGACATTCTGCATGACGCCGGTGTCGGTGGCGATTTCCGACAGCACCGCATAGGGGTCGGCAAACAGATGCTCGTCGGAAAGATCGGTCTTCGGCGCCGATTCCTTCGGCTGCTTCTTGTCCGAGGTGCCTGCGCCGCCGATGCCGTCCTGTCCGGCCTTGCTGGTCTTGTCCTTCGGGTCGTCGGCCGTCAGCCCAACCTTGCTCGGGCCATCGCCGAGGTCTTCGAGGCCCTTGCGGCTGGCGTTGCGGTCGACCAGCTTGACCGGGTTGAAATAGCTGGCGACGGCGGCCTTGGTCTGCTCGTTGGCGGCATTGATCAGCCACATGACGAGGAAGAAGCACATCATGGCGGTCATGAAATCGGCAAAGGCGATCTTCCAGACGCCGCCATGATGGGCGTCGTCATGGTCGTCGTGACTGCGCCGCACGATGATGATTTCGTGCGGGTGGTCGGCGGCGTCAGTGGCACTCATGACAGGGCCTCGGACAAGGCAGCAGACCATTCGGCGATGCGGGTTTCGAACACCGCCTCGTCAATGGCGACGGTGAGGTCGAAGCCGGGCGCCTCGACGAAATCGAGATTGGCCGCGCGTGGGCCAAGCGATGCCTTCAGCGTCTCGAACAGTGACAGCGGCCCGCGCACAGCGATGCGCACCGCCTCGCTGTCGCCGACGGCTTCGCGGATCGTGCCGGCGAGGGCTTCCAGCGAGCGCTTCTGCAGATCGTCGCTGACAATGCCGCCAATGATGCGGGCAACGGTGGCGCCGACGAGCTCGCTGACCTTCGCCTCCATGGCGTCGATACGGGCAGCGACGGCTAGACCGACATCGCTGCCGAAGCTTTCCAGAAAAGCCTTTGCTTCATCGGCGTTGGCCTGGTTCTGCGCTTCGAGCGCTGCCTGGTGGGCGATGGCAAGGCGGGCTTCAAGGGCGGCTTCGGCATCGATGACCGCTTCGGCGATCAGCGCGCCGATGTCGGCCTGCGGCACCGGCGTTTCCGGCCTTGGCTCGGCCTTGGTCGTGAGCGGCGGCTGGCCGGCGCGCTGGGTGCGTGCGCCGAAATCCGGCAAAAGGTCGAAAAGCGCTGCCGAGACCATGGTCTACACCGCTGCTTCCTGGGCCGCCCATTTGCGCAGGATCTGCGCGGTGCGCTCCTCGTTGAGATCGACCATGCGGGCAAGCCGTTCCTGCGGCGCCGGCCTGATCTTCTGGCGAAGATCGTCGAGCGGAGTCGGGCCGGGGCGGCCGCTCGGCAATGCCGCCGGCGGAGGTTCGGCAGTGGCGGTGGTTTCAGGTGTCGGCAGCGAACGCTGGACATCGTCGAAGCTTGGACCGGCAAGTGCGGGCGTCGGCCGCGCGGTCAGCGCGGTGGCCATCGGCCTCAGGCCGAAGAAGGCGACCAGGAACACCACGACGATGAAGGCGCCGGCATTGATCATCGTGCCGGCATGGGTTCCGATCGATGCCATTATGCCCGGCTGCTCGATCGGCTCGCCGTCCAGCCCGTCGATGAACTCGACCGCCGAGACATCGATGATATCGCCGCGCTTGTCATCAAAGCCGGTGGCTGAGGCCACCATCTTCTGGATGTCGGCGACGCGCTTGGCGATCTGCTCGGGGGTGGCGTCCTTGCCGAGGATGGTCATCAGCCGCTGCTGGTTGACGACGACGGCGATCGACATTTTGGTGACGGAATAACCGTTGGAGACGGTGGCGATCTTCTTGGAGTTGATCTCGTAATTGGTGATCTCCTCCTTGCGGTCGTTGGCCGATGTCGTCTGCGGGCCGTCGGTGCTGGTCGCCTGGGTCTCGGGCAGGTTCTGCTCGACGCTGGCCGGGGTCGAGGCCTGCCTCTGGTTGCTGTTCTCGTTGGCGCGCACCGACTGCACCGAACGCTCAACGCGCGACTCCGGATCGAAGATCGTCTCTTCAGTCTGGCGGGTGTCGGTGTTGACATCGGCCTTGACGCTGGCGCGGAAATTGTCGGGGCCGAGATAGGGCGTCAGCGCGCGGCGGATGTTGTCGCCGATCTGCGCCTCCACGGTCTGCTCGACGCCGAGCGTGCGGGCAGCACTGGTGTTGGAGGGGTCGTCGCCGTCGGCCAACAGATTACCGTTGGAATCGAGCACGGTCACCTTGTCGGCCGACAGGCCGGGGACTGCGGCGGCAACGAGATGGCGGATCGACATGGCGCTCTTTTCGGCGTCGATGCCGGAATAACGGATGACCACCGAGGCCGAGGGCTGCTGTTCGTCGCGGCGGAAATTGGCGCGCTCGGACATGACGATGTGGACGCGGGCAGCCTTGATGCCCGCGATCGACTGGATGGTGCGGGAGATCTCGCCCTCCAGCGCGCGCACCCGGGTGATCTGCTGCATGAAGGATGTCAGGCCCATCGCGCCGACATTGTCGAACAGTTCGTAGCCGGCATTGGCGCTGGTCGGCAGGCCCTTTTCGGCAAGCAGCATGCGCGCCTGCGCGGTGGTGCCGGCCGGCACCAGCACGGAGGTACCGTCGGAGCCGACATCGAAGCCAATGCCGGCCTCGCCGAGCACCAGACCGATCTGGTTCACGTCGGAACGATCGAGCCCGACATAGAGCGTCTCGTAGGCGGGGCGGTTCAGATAGAGCGAGCCGAAGCCGATGACGGCCATGACCAGCGCGGCGATGCCGGCCAGCATGGCCAGGCGCCTGACGCCGAATGCCCTGAGATTCGAGATGATGCTCTGGATCTGTTGCGGCACGATTCAAGCGCTCCCAGCATGATATTCCGTGGGAACACTAGACCGCGAAGCTTGTGCGAAGATGATAACGCACGTCACCCGGAAGTGTGCAGCGGTTCCGGGCCAACGACATGCTTCAAAACACGGCTACAAAGCGAAAGGGCCGCGTTGTTGGCGCGGCCCTTCAATTCGAAGGAAGAGAAAGCCGGGTCCGGCCTATTGCTTGAACAGCGCCAGGATCGACTGCGAGTTGCCGTTGGCGATCGACAGCGACTGGATGCCGAGCTGCTGCTGAACCTGGAGGGCCTGCAGACGCGTCGATTCCTTGTTCATGTCGGCGTCGACCAGAGCGCCGACGCCCTTGTCGATGGAGTCCGACAGGTTCGACAGGAAGCTCTTCTGGGTGTCGATGCGCGACTTGGCGGCGCCGAGATAGGCGGCGCCGGTGGACAGTTTGGCCAGCGCAGTTTCAACAGCGCCGAGTGCGGTGTCGATGGCAGCCGGGAGGACCTGGGTGGTGCTCGGATCGAAGAAGGTCGCAGCCAGCAGGCCGCCGACGATGCCGCCGGTGCCGGCAATGTCGAGAACCTGCGTATCGGAAGCCTTGACGTCGATGGTGTCAATGGCGACGGTCGTGCCGGTGCGGTTGTAGGAAGCGACGATCTTGAGGTCAGAGGCGGCGGTAGCATCGTTCTGCAGCAAGTTCGAGCCGGCATAGGACGCGTTGGTGACCGACGACTTGATCTGGTCCTGGATGGCCTTGATTTCGGTCGCGATCTTCTGCTGGTCGTCCTTCGAGGCGCTGCGCGCGGTAACCAGCTTGGCCTTGATCAGGTCGACCTGGTCCTTGATGTCGGTGATGGCGGTGTAGGCGGTGTCGACCTTGCCGGCGCCGAGGCCGAGCGCGTCCTGAACGGCCGAAAGCGCCTTGTTGTCGGACTTCATCGTGGTGGCGATCGACCAGTAGGCAGCGTTGTCGCTGGCGGTGGCGACGCGGTAGCCGGTCGAAATGCGCGACTGGGTCATTTCGAGCTGCTTGTTGGTGTTGTTCAAGCTCTGCAGCGCAGTCAGCGCCGAAGCGTTCGTCATGATGCTTGCCAAGATATTTACCCCTTCTCAAAAACTGGCGTGTCACGCACACGCCGGATCAACTTCATCAGGGGGTAGGCATAAGCCCATCGACCGTCTGGTCTGCCCGCCATGGTATGGTTAACCATGACTACCGGGATATGGTTAATGGCCTGTTAAAACAAGCCAATCCGGGCGCTGGCCAAAAGCAAAATCGGCCGCCATTAAAGAGAAAATCAGCAGCCACAAAAAGAAATCGGGCCGCGCTGGTGGCGCGGCCCGATCGGATCTTGTCAGTCGTAAAGTCGAGAGATCAGCCGCGGAAGAGCGACAGGATCGACTGCGAGTTGCCGTTGGCGATCGACAGCGCCTGGATGCCGAGCTGCTGCTGGACCTGGAGGGCCTGCAGACGGGTCGATTCCTTGTTCATGTCGGCGTCGACCAGAGCGCCGACGCCCTTGTCGATGGAGTCCGACAGGTTCGACAGGAAGCTCTTCTGGGTGTCGATGCGCGACTTGGCGGCGCCGAGCGAGGCAGCGCCGGTGGACAGCTTGGCAAGCGCCGTTTCAACGGTGCCGAGCGCCGTGTCGATCGCTGCGGCGGTAACCGCCGTGGTGCTCGGATCGAAGAAGGCCGTGGCGAGCAGGCCGCCAACGATGCCGCCCGTGCCGGCGACATCGAGGACCTGCGTGTCGGCAGCCTTGACGTCGATGGTGTCGATGGTGACGGTCGCGCCGGTACGGTTGTAGGAAGCGACGATCTTCAGGTCGGAGGCGGCGGCGCCGTCGGTCTGCAGCAGGTTCGAGCCGGCGAAGTTGGCGTTGGTCACCGAGGACTTGATCTGCGCTTGGATGGCGTTGATTTCGGTCGCGATCTTCTGCTGGTCTTCCTTCGAGGCGCCGCGAGCGGTGACGAGCTTGGACTTGATCAGGTCGACCTGGTCCTTGATGTCGTTGATGGCGGTGTAGGCGGTGTCGACCTTGCCGGCGCCGAGGCCGAGCGAATCCTGAACCGACGAAAGCGCCTTGTTGTCGGACTTCATCGAGGTCGCGATCGACCAGTACGCGGCGTTGTCGCTGGCGGTGGCGACGCGGTAGCCCGTGGAAATACGGGCCTGGGTCATTTCGAGCTGCTTGTTGGTGCTGTTGAGGCTCTGCAGCGCGGTCAGCGCCGCGGCGTTGGTCATGATACTGGACATGGCTACTCGTACCTTGATTTTTACAGGGTGTTTTTTTGCATACCGGCTTTTCCGGTATGACGGAGCGGCATCATGCCAATGATCGTGAGACCCGATCACCCGCCATCTGCGAGCAATATGCGGGCAAGTCCCTACCAAAGGGCTAAACGGGACGGTTAACCGGAAATATATTGCGTGAAGTTTTAGCCGGGCGCCACGCAGGGTCGCCGGCGGTCAGGTGAAGGAGCGCACCAGGCTGCCGACCAGCAGGTTCCAGCCGTCGATGAGGACGAAGAACAGGATCTTGAAGGGCAGCGACACGACGGTCGGCGGCAGCATCATCATGCCCATGGCCATGGTGATGGTGGCGACGATCAGGTCGATGACGAGGAAGGGCAGCACGATCAGGAAACCGATCTCGAAGCCGCGGCGGATTTCGGAGATCATGAAGGCCGGCACGAGGATGCGCAGGTCGACGGTTTCCTTGGCAACCACCTGGCCGCGTTCGCGGGCGAGATCGGCGAACAGGTCGAAATCCTTGTCGCGGACATTGTGCAGCATGAAGGTGCGGAACGGGTCCGAAATCTTTTCGAACGCCTCGGTCTGGCTGATCTGGTTGTCCATCAGCGGCTTCACGCCGGTGTTCCAGGCCTGATCGAAGGTCGGCGCCATGACGTAGAAGGTCATGAACAGCGACAGTGAGATCAGGATGAGATTGGCCGGCGTCGACTGCAGGCCGATGCCGGCGCGCAGGATCGAGAAGGCGATGACGAAGCGGGTGAAGCTCGTCACCATGATCAACAGGCCCGGCGCCACCGACAGCACAGTGAGCAGGCCGAACATCTGAATGATATAGCCGACGGTGGCGCCGTCGGCCTTGCCGATACCGCCGAGATCCAGCTGCTGGGCAGCGGCGGCAGTAGTGGCGGCGACGACGATCGCGGCGGCGAGGATGAGTTTTCTCATTCGAGCAGCAATGTCCTGATCAGAACCTGTTTGGCATGGCCACCGCTGCGGATCGCGGCGCGCTCCTCGAGGTCGGCTTTCAAATGCTGGTAGCCGCTGGCACCTTCGATCTGATGCATCTTCAGGGTGCGGACCATGGCCAGCAGGTCCTGGTGAATGCTCTCGGTGAGCTCCGGCGGTTGCGGCGCATCGTAGACCACCGAGGCTTCCAGCCTTACCCAGATATCGGCCGGCGCGGCCAGATTGGTGGTGATCGGCGCCAGCTGCACGAGCGTCGGCCCGGTGCCCGGCGCATGTTCTGCGGCCGGGCTCGGCTGCTCGGCGTTGGACTGGTTCTCGGGTGCGGCCGGCACCGGTATCGGTCCGCCGACGCCCTTCAGATAGCCGCCGGAGACCCAGCCCATACCGACGGCAGCGCCCGTCACCGCCAAAAGCATGGCGAGCTGAATGACAAGCGATGGGCCCTTTTTGGGCTGGACCTGTTCGACATTTGCCACGGCGCCGTTCTCCGGACCTAGAAGGGGAGGACTTGGTCGAGGATCTGCTGACCGTAAGCGGGCTGCTGGACTTCGCTGACGCGGCCGCGGCCGCCATAGGAGATGCGCGCCTCGGCGATGCGTTCGTAGGAGATGGTGTTTTCGGCGCCGATGTCTGAGGGGCGCACCATGCCGGCAATGGTCAGCACCCTGAGCTCGTAGTTGACGCGCACTTCCTGCGAGCCGCGGATCATCAAATTGCCGTTGGGCAGGACTTCGGTGACGACGGCGGCGACATTGAGTTCGAGGTTTTCCGAGCGCTTGATTTCGCCGTCGGCGTTGGTTTCAGTGCTGGAGCTCAGGCCGGCGTCGCCCTTGCCGCTGGTGCTGGCATCTTCCCATCCAAGCTTGACGTCATAGCCCAGCTTGCGCGCGGCGGTGCGGCTCCTGTCGTTCTGGTTCTTGAAGTTGGCCTTGTCGTTGAGCTTGATCCTGACGGTCAGGATGTCGCCATCACGCAGCGCGCGCGGATCGGTGAACAATCGGCTCTGGCGATCGTCCCACAGCGAGAATTTCTTCACCGGCGCCCGCGGCTCTTCCGGGTATGAATAGGGCGCATTGACGCTGCCGGTAATGCCGGAGCCGACCGGCGACATCACCGGCTCCCTGCCGATCTCCTTCGGGTCGATGGCACAGCCGGACAGCGAAGCGGCCGCGACCAGGACGAGCAACTGCAACTTCATGACGGATCTACCCTTCGGGCCGCGCTGGCCATGATGCCGGTGAGCGTGGCCGCCGCCTTCTGGTCCATTTCGTTGAGAATGACGCCGGCCTTGCGCGAATCGAGCTTCATCAGGATGGCGGCGGCGAGATCGGGGGTGACCATGGCCAGGCGCTCGGCCGCGGCGTCCGGCTTCATGCCGGCATAAATCTTGACGACGCCGTCCTCGGCGCGGGCCAGAAATACTTCGCGCCGCTTCAGCCATTGCTCGTATTCGGCGCGCTTCTCGTCCAGCGCCTTCATGCGCTGGTCGATGCCGGCCTGCAGCTGCTTCAGCTCTTCGGCCTGCAACGAGTAGCGGCGGTCGCGGGCGGCGTCGGCGATGTTGGAGCAGAAGCGCTGGATTTCGCTTTCGTCCGGCGCTTTCTCGCGAACCAGCTGCTGGGTTGCCACCGGCTGCTGTCCACCGGGCAGAATCTGCCGCACTGGTTCTTCCGCGCTGACGGGCATGGCTGCCAGAAGCGTGGCGACGGCACAAGCTGCCAGGGCTGCGTTGCGGCGGTGTTTTGGGGAAAGGCGATCGATCATCTTCATGGCCTATTGAAGAACCAGATCGGCCTGCAAAGCGCCGGCCGACTTGATGCCTTGCAGGATGGCAATGATGCCGTCCGGCTTGACGCCGAGACGGTTGAGGCCGGACACCAGCGTTTCGAGGTTGGGTCCGTCGAGCACGGCGACACGGGCGTCGGGCCGGGTGGCCTCGATGGTGGTGAAGGGTTCCTCAGCCGTCACGCCTTTGGAGAAGGGTTCGGGCTGGACAATTTTCGGCTGTTCGGTGATGCGCACGGTGAGCGTGCCGTGGCTGATCGCCACGCGCGAGATCTTGACCTCGTTGCCGATGACGATGGTGCCGGTGCGCTCGTCGATGACGACACGGGCCGGCGTGTCGGATTCGACCACCAGGTTCTCGATCTCTGCATAGAAGCGCGCTGCCGAAACATTTTTCGGCCGCCTGATCTGGACGGTGCGTGCATCGCGCTCGGCCGCAACGCGCATGCCGAAGCGCTGCGAGGTGTAGCCGTTAATGGCGTCGGCGATGCGAACGGCGGTCGAGAAATCGGGATTGCGCAGCTGCAAGGTGAGCAGCGACTGGTCCTCGAACTCGGCGCGCACGGTGCGCTCGACAATGGCGCCGTTGGGCACGCGGCCGGCCGTCGGCACGCCCTGCGTAAGCTGCTCGGCCTGCCCCTGCGCGGTGAAGCCGGAAACGATCACCGAGCCTTGTCCGACAGCGTAGATCTCGCCATCGGCCGCCTTCAGCGGTGTCATCACCAGCGTGCCGCCGGCAAGCGAGGTGGCGTCGCCCATCGAGGAGACGTCGATGTCGATGCGGGCGCCCGACTGGACATAGGGCGGCATGTTGGCGGTGACGATGACGGCGGCGACGTTCTTGGCCCGCGCGCTGCCGCCTTCCGTGGCGATGCCGAGATTTTCCAGCATGGCGCGGATCGACTGTTCGGTGAAGGGCGAATTGCGCAGGCTGTCGCCCGATCCGGCGAGGCCGATGACGAGGCCGTAGCCGACGAGCTGGTTGTCGCGCGACGCCTGCAGCTGAGCGATGTCCTTGATGCGCGATGCGACCTGGCCGGGCGGCAGCGAGCTTGGGCCGTTGGACACCCGGAACATGCGGCTGGTTGTGGCCGGGTCGTATTCGGGGTCGACAAAGGCGCCGCCATTCTGGCCGGCGAGATCGCGCTTTTGCTTCGGCGTAAGACCGTCGGCCAGCGCTGGCTGCAGCCCGAGAATGGCCGCCAGCAGAAGGGCAGGTCCGCGTCTCATGATGCGCTGACCCGGATTGTGCCGTCGGCCATCACCGTGCCGGAAAAGATCTTGCCGCTGTCGGTGTTGCGGACCTTGATCAGATCGCCCGCGGCGCCCGGCTGCAGCGACACCGCCGTGGCCGAAATGGTGAGGTCGCCGGCGATGAAATAGACCTGCACGGCGGCACCCTGTTCGACCAGCCAGGCATCGCGGATGGCGGCGACCGGAATGTAGCGGCCGGGCAAAAGCGTGCGCTTGGCGACCTTGCCCTGGAGTTCCTCGGCCTGCGTGGCGACCGCATCCGGCCTGTGCTTGCCGGGCAGCAGCGTCACCGGCTTCAAGGCGCCGGTATCGATCATCTCGCCGGGATAGATGACCCGGTTGGGTATCAACACGACTTCGCCGGCCGCCTGGTTGCTGGCGACCTGCGTTGCCTGCTGGTCTGCGCTCTCCTGCGCAAAAGCCGGCACGCCGCCGGCCACCAGCGCGAGGATCAGCGCGGTGCAGCAAAGCGCGGAGCGGGAGGCCGGAGAGAGCATCAAACCTTACCTGATGTTCTTGGACACGACCGAGGCCATGTCGTCGGCGGCCTGGATGACCTTGGAGTTCATCTCATAGGCGCGCTGCGCCGAGATCAGCTCGGTGATTTCCTTGACCGGATCGACGTTGGACGCCTCGAGATAGCCTTGCTGGACCGTGGCAAAGCCGGGATCGCCGGGCACGCCGACATTGGCCGGGCCGGAGGCCGGCGTTTCCTGGAACAGATTGTCGCCGAGCGGCGCCAGGCCCGCTTCGTTGGCGAAGTTGGCGAGCTGCAGCTGGCCGAGCAGCTGGAGATCGGTCTGGCCGTCGATGCGGGCAAAGACCTGGCCGGTCTTGTTGACGATGACTTCGATGGCGTCGACCGGCACGGTGATGGCTGGGATGACATTGGCGCCGTCGACCGTCACCAGCTGGCCGGTGGCGTTGGTGTTGAAAGCGCCGGCGCGGCTGTAGAGCGTGCCGCCGTCGGCGCCCTCGATCTGGAACCAGCCGCGGCCAGTCAGCGCCATGTCGAAACTGTTGCCGGTCGAGGTCAACTCGCCCTGTGTATGGACGTTGCGCACCGCGGTCGTCTTGACGCCGAGGCCGATCGAGACGCCTTCCGGCACCAGCGAGGAATTGGAGCGGTTGGGCACGCCTTGCGTGCGGTCGACCTGGTAGAGCAGGTCGGAGAATTCGGCCCGCGCGCGCTTGTAGCCGGTGGTGTTGATGTTGGCGATGTTGTTGGCGATGACTTCCAGATTGGTCTGCTGGGCATTCATGCCGGTCGCTGCAATGGCGAGTGCTTTCACGGCAAGTCTCCTCAGATGCCCATACGGCTGATTTCGAGATAGGCGGAGACGACCTTGTCGCGGATGGCGATCGTGGTCTGCAGGGCCTGCTGGGCGCTCATGACGGCGTCGACGACCTGGCGGGTATCGGCGTCGCCCTTGAGCGCCTGGATCGAGACCTGCTCGGCATTCTGCAAGGTGTTGACGGTCTTTGAAGCGGCCTGGCTCAGCGCCTCGGCGAAGGTGCCGCCGATCTCGCCGCCGGCCATCGGCGCCGTGGTGCCCTGAAACAGGTCGGTCGCGGCGTCGGTGCCGCCGATCTCCGGCTTGAGTGGAAGCGATCCGATACCGCCAATGCCGCTGATCATTACTGGTTCCTCATCAGGTCGATGGTCATGGAGATCAGATCACGCGCCTGCTTGATGACCTGAAGGTTGGCTTCGTAGGAGCGATTGGCTTCGCTCATGTCGGCCATCTCGACCAGCACGTTGACGTTGGGCATCTTGACGTAGCCCTTGTCGTCGGCGGCCTCGTTGCCGGGTTGGAATTCGACGGGAAAGTCGCTGGGATCGCGGTCGATGGAGTTGACCTCCACCATCGTGCCGCCGGAGGCACGGTCGAGCTCGGAGACGAAGCTGATGGTCTTGCGGCGATAGGGGTCGGCGCCCGGCGTGTTGCCGGTCGACTGCGCGTTGGCAAGGTTTTCCGAAACCACGCGCAAACGGTCCGACTGGGCGCCGAGGCCGGATGCGGCGATCTTGAGGGCTGAGGTCAGCGCGTCCATGGTCAGGTCTTAACCGCCATCATCATCATCGAATGGAAGGCCTTGACGATCGCGGTGTTGAGCTCGAAGGAGCGGCGGACCTCGCCGGCTTTCATCAGCTCGTTCTCGACCACCACGGTGTTCTTCGACGGCATGATGGCGCCGGTCGCCTCTTCGGGCTTGACCGTGAAGCCGGCATTGGTGGCGGCGGTGCCGAGGTGGCCTGCCTGGGTGGCGGTCAGCGACACCGCGGTGCGGTCGAGAACCTTCTCGAATGGCTCGACATCGCCGGCGGTGTAGCCCGGCGTGTTGACGTTGGCGATGTTGCCGGCAATGGCGGACTGACGCACGGACAGCCATTGCGACTGCTTGGCTGCAAGATCGAAAAGGTTGACGGGCTCCATGGGGATCTCCAGGCTGGTACGCACCAGACTAGGCCGCCAGTCTTGCGCGGACCTTGCGCGGACCTGGGGCGGTTCGCCCGTGCCGTGCCTAGCGATTACTTGGAGAGTTCGATCACTTGGTCGGTGCTGGTGACCATCACCCATTTGCCGCCGCGCTGCTCGATCGACGAGACGGTGCTGGTATCAGGCAGCTTCGAGCCCCGCTGGACGATCCAAAGGCCGGCGTCGTCCTCGATCATGGCGCGGCCATTGGCGACATGAACCATGCGGAATTTGGGATCCGCCGGAAAGGGCTGTTCGTCGACGCCGGGAGGCTGGGTCTTGTCGTCGGGGTCCTGCAGCGTACCGGTGGCGAACAGGTCGACATCGGGTACATCGTTTGCGGTCAGCGGCTGACCGGAATTTTCCATCTGCGAGCCGCCGCTGACACGACCGGCATTCGTTCCGCTGCCGCCGAACTTGATTGCCTGCACGCCGAACTGATCCTGGTTGAAGAAGATATACCAGGGAAACAGCGCGCAGATCAGGCCGAGCGTGATGCCAAGCGCGGCAAAGACGATATCGCTGCGACGGTCATCGTTCTTTTTCAGCTTGGGAAACTGCGTCCTTGGCGGCTGCGGCCAGTCGACGTCGGGAAAGAGCCCGTCGAGAAGCGAGTCACGGCTAGCCGCGATCGCCTCGTTGAGTTCGGCATGCGGAGCCTTGGGCAGTGGGGGCTTGGCGAAAGCGGGCGGAGCAGGTCTGGCCACCTCGGGGAAGGCAGGCTTGCCGACATCGCGCAGTGCAGGTTCGACTGTTCTGATCGATACGGGCTTGGTCTCGCCGGTTGGAGCAGGCTTGGCCATTTTGCGCGAGGCGGACTTGGCCGCTTTGCGCGACGCCGCCTTGGACGCGCTGCTCGATATGAGTTTCGCGCTGCCCAATGCAAGCCTGGACACCCCGCGCAAGGCGGCCTTCGGTGCACCGGCCAAGGCAAGCCTGAGCGCGCTTGGTGTGGATGGCTCGCCCATGCCGGGCAGGGCAAGGTTGGCTACGCTCGGCAAGGCAGCCTCGGGCGAGCCGAGCAAGGCAGGTTCGGGCACGCTGCGAGGCTGGACCAGTCTCGGCAAGGGTGGCTTGGCCGCCCTGGCCAATGCGGCCTCGGTTTTGGCTGCCTTGGCGCGATCAGCTTTCGCCTTGGCAGCCCTTGCTTCGTCAGCCCTGGCTTCCTCTGCGGCGGTGGCCTCGGCCAGCATCTCGCGCAAAAGCCGTTCGGTGTATTGGCGCTCAGTCTCCGGCATCGACACTTTGCTTGCCTTTCAGATGACGGGCGAGGTCGGAGAATGCGTCGCTCGAGGCGCGGTCCTTCGGCGACTGTGTCAGCGCTTCATAGATCAGCGGCACCTGGCGCACCGCAATGTCGAGCTCGGCATCGGCGCCGCCCTGGTAGGCGCCGAGCAGGCGAATGTCGCGCGTGTCCTCGAAGCGCGAGATCATCGACTTCAGCCTCGTCACCAGCATACGCTGCTCGGGGCTCCATGCCTTATCGGCGAGGCGTGAGATCGACGACAGCGGATTGACCGGCGGATAGCGGCCCTGTTCGGCTATGGCGCGGTCGAGCACGACATGGCCGTCGAGGATGCCGCGCACCGAATCGGCGACCGGGTCGTTGTGGTCGTCGCCGTCAACCAGCACCGAGATGATGGCGGTGATGGATCCTTGTCCCTTAACCCCTGGGCCTTCAGCACCCGGTCCAGCGCGTTCGAGCAGCTTCGGCAGGTCGGTGAAGACGGAAGCGGGATAACCGCGCGCCACCGGCGGCTCGCCAGTGCCGGTCGCCACTTCGCGCAGCGCATGGGCAAAACGGGTGATCGAATCCAGCACCAGAAGCACACGGTGGCCCTGATCGCGAAAATGCTCGGCGACGCGCATGGCGGTGTCCGGCGCGCGCCGCCGCATCATGGCGCTCTCGTCGCTGGTGGCGACGACGGCGACCGTCTTGGCCATGCATTGCGCGCCGATCGTGTCTTCGAGGAATTCGCGCACCTCGCGGCCGCGTTCGCCGATCAGCGCCACCACCACCGTATCGAAAGCATCGGCGCCGGCCAGCATGGCTAGCAGCGTCGACTTGCCGACGCCGGAACCGGCAAAGACGCCGAGGCGCTGGCCGAAGCAGAGCGGCGTGAAGATGTCGATGACCTTGACCCCGGTGGTGAAGGCGGTGCCGACACGCTGCCGCGCCATGGCGCCGGGCGTGGTGCCGTCGCTGCTTGCCGCCTCGCCGTTCCTGATCAGCGGCGGACCGCCATCAATGGCGCGGGTCAGCGCGTCGATGGCGCGTCCGCGCCAGGAAGCGTGTGGCGTCACCACCAGCGGACCGCGGCGAAACACGGCGTCGCCGATGCCGGCATCGGCGCTGCGTTCGAAAGGCGCGATGACGACCTCGTCGCGGCCGATCCTGACGATCTCGCCGCGGCGCGTGCCGACTTGGCCGCGCTGCTCGACGAGATCGCCCAGCCTGGCGACTTCAGACAGGCCGCGCACCTTGTAGTGCGTCGGCGAAACCTCGGCGACACGGCCGCCGCGCCGCAGCAGTGTCTCGGTGTCATCGAACCGGCGCCAGATACGCTCCAGCGCAGCCAGTCGGTTTTCAGGCGCTGCCTCCGGCTGCCGTTCAAGCGCATGTATCGATGATTGCGAGCTTGACATGCGCTACGACTTGGAGCCGAGCGTCTTGATGGCGTCGTCGGTCGAGGCGTCGGTCTGGCGCATCAATGCTGCCGTGTTCTCGAAGGCGCGCTGGACCATGATCAGGCGCGTCATCTCCAGTACAGGATTGACGTTGGATTCCTCGACAAAGCCTTGCGCGACACCGAGATCGGAGCGGTCGGTGACCGGCTCCGGCGCGCGTGAGGGGACGATGCCCGAATTGCCGTAGCGCACGAAATTCGGGCCGGGGTCGAAATTGAACAGGCCGATGGCCCCGACGAGCTTGTCGCCCTGGCGCAGCGAGCCGTCGGCGCCCGCCTTGGGTGGGCCGTCGCGCGGGTCGAGCTGGATCGGCGCACCGCCGGCGTCGAGCACCGGATGGCCTTCGAGCGACATCAACTCGCCGTTCTCGTTCATCGAAAAACGTCCGTCGCGCGTCATCACGGTGCCGGCCGGAGTGTCGATGCCGAACCAGGCATCGCCCTGGACGGCGAAGTCGAACGGATTGCCGGTCTGCGTCATCGCACCGTGCGCGCCGGACAAATAGGTCTTGCCGGAGGAGGCGAAGGATACGGAGTTGGGACCGCTGCCGGAGACGATGTCCTCGAACTTCACACCTGTGGCGCGAAAGCCGATGGTCGAGGCGTTGGCGACATTGTCGGCGATGGTGTCGAGACGGCGCTCGAGCGCGATCTGCGAGGAAAGGGCGACGTAAAGACTGTCCTGCATGGTGCTCTCAGAATTTCAGTTTCTGCATGGCCATCATCAGATCGGTCGAGATGCCGACGGTGGTCGGTTGGGCAAACAGCACTCCGATCGATGTCTGGGCGGTCGAAGTCGGATGATTGATTTCCCAGAGGCTGGTGAAGCGGGTCAGGAATTTGTCGAGCTTGGCCGGGTCGGTGAAGTCGGTGAGGTCGAGCTTTGCCTCGAAGGCCTGCGCCTGCTTGTCGATGTCGGCGGTGGCGAAGGAATCGGGCAGGCCGATCGCGGTGCGTACCACGCTTGCCAGTGCGGTGTCGGCCAGCACGTCGTACCAGTTGGTGATCGTAGGCGCCTTACGCTCGAAATAGAGCGCCAGCCGCACACCCTCATTGGTCTTGCCGGCATCCTCTTCCAGCGTCTGGCGCATGTATTTGTCGACGACCGGCTGCTGCGACGGGCTGCGGGTCGTTGCGGCTTCGCCGTAAGCCTCGAAGTTCAGCGAGGTGGCGAGCCTTGCATAGGCCTTGTTGGAGAGCTTGTTAGCGATGCTGGCGGGATCGCGCACGCCGCCCTCCAGGACATCGCGGACAAGATCCTTGTTGGTGGTTGCCGGATCGAGCCCGCTGGCCGACAGCGCATAATTGTAGAGGCGGCTGTCGGCCATCAGGTCGTCGATCGACTTCACCTTGGTGATGTTGGCAAGGTAGTAGCTGGTCTCGGCCTGGACGGCGTCCGCATTCGGCTTGATGAGGCCAAGACTGGACTCGGTCGTGTAGAGCTTCGGCGTGGTCTTCAGCACCGCGTCGCGCGTGGTCGTCTGATCGCCATACTGGGCAAAATCAAAGGCGCTGACGAAGTTGGCGTAGCTCTTGTCGGTCAACAGGTTGGCGGGGCTCAACGGATCGGTGACGCCGCCATTGACCATCGTGCGGATCTGCCTGGCAGTCTGGGTCGATGCATCCAGCCCATAGGCAGCCATGGCGAAGGTCAGCAGGCGCTTGTCCTTCAAGAGGTCTTCGATCGACTTCACCTTGGAGATGTTGGCCGCGTAGTAGTCGGCCTCGCCCTTGATGTATTGCGCGGTCGGCTTGACCAGCACCAGCCCGGTTCCCGCCATAACGGCTTTGGGAACCGCCTGCTGGACGGCCTCGCGTGCTGTCGCCTGGTCGCCATACTGGGCGAAGTCGAAGGCGGCGACGAAAGCTGCGTAGCCCTTGTTGGTCGATGTGTTCGCGGGGCTGTTCGGGTCGGTGACGCCGCCTTCCAGCATCGCCCGGACGGTCGCAGGCGCCTCGGCGTCGGCATCGAGGCCGAAAGCGGCCATCGCATAGGTGAGCAGACGATCGTCGCCCATCAAATCGTCGATCGATTTAACGTTGGAGATGTTGGAGAGATAGTATGAGGTCTCGCCCTTGTAGTAGCTGAAGCCGTTCTGCGCGACGCCGGCCGAGACTTGCACGCTATAATTGTTGGTCACACCCTGCTGCGCCGGATTGTAGCTCGTGGCGTTCTCGCCCAGCGCCGCGAAATTGAAGGCCGAGACGAACTCGGCGTAGCGCTTGTCGGTCAATTTGTTGGCGAAGCTGTCAGAGTCGGAGACACCTTCCTTCAGGGCTTTGACCATGAAGGCCTTGGCGTAGGCCATGTCGCCAAGACCGAATGCCTTCATGGCATAGGTGAACAGCCGGGTGTTCTTGACGAAGTCGTCGATCGATTTCACGCTGCCGATGTTGGCGAGATAGTAGTCTGTGTCGCGCTTGGTGATCGGGTCCGCCTCGATGCGGTCGATCGCCTTGGGAATATCCCTGGCGATGAGCTGGTAGCTGGTAAAAGTGCTCAACACGACATGCCTCCGGTCGCAGCTTCAGACTCAGAGTATGCGGACTTGCTTGCGCGAGGCTGAATCGGTTCGCCCTGCGTGATTCAAGCCTCACACAAGGCACGGGGGCTATCGGTTAGGTCTGACGTGATGTGGAAGGATCTGGCGTGGGCATTCTGATCGGACTTGTGGTGACGCTCGGCTGTGTTCTCGGCGGCTTCATGGCCATGGGCGGCCATCTCCATGTGCTGATGCAGCCCTGGGAAGCGGTGGTCATCTGCGGCGCCGCACTTGGCACCTTCCTGGTCGCCAACCCGATGAAGACGGTCAAGGACACCGGCAAGGGCATTCTCGAAGCCTTCAAGCAGGCGGTGCCGAAGGAGCGCGACTATCTGGAGACGCTGGGCGTCCTGCACAGCCTGATGCGCGAACTGCGCTCGAAATCCCGCAGCGAGGTCGAGGCGCATATCGACAACCCCGAGGAATCGGCGATCTTCCAGGCGTTCCCGACCGTGCTCAAGAATCACGATCTGACGCATTTCATTTGCGACTATTGCCGCATCATCATCATCGGCAATGCGCGCTCGCATGAGATCGAGGCGCTGATGGACGAGGAAATCCAGACCATCAAGTCCGACAAGATGAAGGCCTATCATGCGCTGGTGGCGGTGGGCGACGGTCTGCCGGCGCTCGGCATCGTCGCCGCCGTGCTCGGCGTGGTCAAGGCGATGGGCGCGCTCGACCAGTCGCCGGAAATCCTCGGCGGCCTGATCGGCGCCGCCCTTGTCGGAACCTTTCTCGGCATCTTCCTGTCCTACGCCGTGGTCGGGCCGGTCGCCACCAAGATCAAGACGGTGCGGGAGAAGAAGAACCGCCTCTACATCATCGTCAAGCAGACGCTGCTCGCCTACATGAACGGTGCCTTGCCGCAGGTGGCGATCGAGTTCGGCCGCAAGACCATCTCGTCTTATGAGCGGCCGACGATCGACGCCGTCGAGCAGAGCACAATGAACACAGCCTCCGCCGAGAAGAAAGCGGCCTGAGCCATGCATGACGACAGACAGGACTGCACGCCGTCATGACAAGTCCTGGCAGCCCCTCGCAAGCCCGCTCGCTGATCATCGAGCGTCTGGTCGGTGACAGCGGCGAAGCCGCTCATGTCATCGGCACCGGGCGCTCGATGGGTGAGCGCGCGGTGCCGCTTTTGCAGAAGAGCCTGGCCGGCGAGCTCGGCGCTCCGGTGACCGTCGACCTGCGCGCGGTCGAGATCAGCCGTGTTCCCGATGCCCGCACGCATGCCGGCGATGCCTTCGCCATGACCATCATAGCATCGCCGACATCCTCGGATGCGATGACCCTGGTGGCTGATGCGCCGGCCATCGCGGTGATGGTCTGCGCGCTGTTTGGCGGTGATCCGGATCAGCCGGTTTCGCCGATCGAGCGCGCTCTGTCGCAGATCGAAGCCGATGTGGCGACCACGGTGTTCCAGGAGGTTGCGCAGGCGCTGAACGGATCGGGCCGCCGCTCGCTCGAACTGCGACTGCCGGTGCCGCGGGCGCTTTCGGGCAGCGAGGCCAAGCGCCGCGTGCTGCGCGATGGCGCTGCGGTGCGCATCGTCTTCGGCATCTCGACGCCAACCGACAGCGGCACGGTCACGGTGATGATCCCGCAGCGCATTTTGCTGGCGACCCGCGGTATCGCCGATGTCCATGACAGTGAAGGCACGACCTCCGACTGGCGGGCACGCTTTTCGGAGGAGGTGATGCGCTCGACGGTGACACTCGAAGCGACCATGCCGCTCGCTCGCCTGACGCTCGGCGACCTCGCCGGCTTCGAGCCGGGCCAGGTCATCGAATTCGAGGAAACGGCGCAGTCGCACGCAAAGCTGAGCGCGCGCGACAAAACGCTGTTTGTGTGCGAGTTCGGCAAACTCGGGCAGAATTACACCGTCCGGATCAGGCATCCTCACGATGCCGGTCAGGATTTTATCGATGGGCTCATGCCGGGCTGACGCCGGGCAAACCCAAGCATTTGGAGACGACGTATGGCCAAGACCAAGGTGGAAGCCAATATCGACCAGCCGGACGAACAGCTCGACCGCGCCATCGAGGAATTGCGCGGCGTCCTCCAGGAGGAGGAAAAGCGCCCCGACGCGGCCTTGCGGGCCGCGATGTCCGGCAGCAATTCGAACATCATCATGAGCATCCCGGTCGATGTGCAGATCATCCTCGGCAGCACGGAAATGCCGGTATCGGACCTGATGGCGCTGCAGAAGGGCTCGACGGTGGCGCTGAACCGGCGCATCGGCGAACCCGTCGATGTGGTGGTCAACGGCCGCAAGATCGCTCGTGGCGAGATCACCGTGCTGGAAAGCGATCCGTCGCGCTTCGGCATCAGGCTGACCGAAATCATCGCCGCCAGCAAGAGCGCATAGAGTATTTGTTTTTACGCAATTCCGGACGGAAAACCGCACACACTTTTCCTGGAATTGCTTCAAAGGAATAGACACATGCGGTCTCAGCAGCGATCGGAGCTTATGCCATGACGACGCCGGTGACGCTCACGCGTCCGCAAAAGGCCGCCGCCATCCTGGTGGCGATGGGCAAGCCATCGGCCAGCCGGCTTTTAAAGTTCTTCAAGCAGGAAGAGCTGAAGGCGCTGATCGAAGGGGCGCGTCTGTTGCGCACCATTCCGCAGAGCGATCTCGAACGCATCGTCGCCGAATTCGAGGCCGAATTCACCGAAGGCGCCGGCCTGCTCGATTCCGCCGACCGGATGGACACCATCCTCAATGAATCGCTGTCGCCCGAAGAGATGAGCGCCATCATGGGCGACAAGCGCTTCGAGGTCGCGCCGGAAGGACCGCCGCCGATCTGGCCGGAGCTGGAAAAGCTCGAACCGACGCGGCTCGGTACATTCCTTGCCGCCGAACATCCGCAGACCGCGGCGATGGTGCTGTCGAAGCTTGCGCCGCAGGCTGCCGCCAACATCCTGCTGACCATGGAAAAGCCGATGCGCAGCGAGATCATCAAGCGCATGGTGACGATGGCGACCATTCCCGACGCGGCCACCAGGATCATCGAGAACCAGCTGCGCGCCAGCGTGCTGGCGCAGACCGCGACCAAGGACATCTCGGCGGGACAGGCGCGCGTTGCCAGTGTGCTCAACGAAATGGACAAGCCGCAGCTGGAAGAGGTCATGCAGGATCTGGAAGAGGCCGGCACGCCGGACCTCGGCGGCGTCCGCTCCAGGCTGTTTGCCTTCGACGATCTGCCGCTGCTGACGCAGAAGGCGAGGGTGCTTCTGTTCGACGGGCTGTCGACCGAACTGATCACGCTGGCGCTGCGCGGCGCGCCGCCCGCATTGACGGAGTCGGTGCTGTCGGCAATCGGCGCCCGGTCGCGGCGCATGATCGAGTCGGAACTCGGACAGGGCTCGGAAGGCATCCAGCTTGCCGACATCATGGCGGCGCGCAAGAACATTGCAGTGGCGACAATCCGGCTTTCGCGCGAGGGGGCTTTCGAACTCCCCTCGTCGCAGCAGAGCGAAGCGGCTTAACGCTCGATCTCTTTTTTCACGCAATTCCGGACGGAAAACCGCTCACACTTTTCCTGGAATTGCTCAAGGCGGCTGACACCAAATGGCTGAAGCGGCGGACAAAGACTCCAAAACCGAAGACGCGACGGAAAAGAAGATCCGCGACACCATCGAACAGGGCAAGCTGCCGCATTCGCGGGAAGCCGCACTGCTGGCGTCCTTCATCGCCATATTAGTGTTCACCGTCTTCTACGCCAAGGACGCCGTCGTTGATCTCGGCATGTTCCTGTCCATGTTCCTGGAAAAGCCAGAGGCGTGGCCGATGGACACCGAGACCGACGTCATCGCGCTCTACAAGACCGTGATGATGGAGATCGGCCGTGCCGTTGTCAGCCTGCTGGTGCTGCTGGTGGTGGCCGGCATCGGCGCCTCGGTGCTGCAGAACATGCCGCAATTCGTCGGCGAGCGGATCCGGCCGCAACTGTCGCGCATCTCGATAGCCAAGGGCTGGACCAGGACGTTCGGTATTCAGGGCTGGGTCGAATTTTTGAAATCGCTGGGCAAGCTCGGCTTCGCCAGCATCGTGCTCTACTTCACGCTATCGCAGGACTACCGCCAGCTCCTGGCCGGCATGATCACCAACCCCGTCGCTTTCGGCCTCGTCATCAAAAGCATCACCGTCGACATCTTGGTGGCGATCGTCTTCGTCATGGGGCTGATTGCAGCCGTCGACGTCGTTTGGTCGCGCTTCCACTGGAAGCAGGATCTGCGCATGACCAAGCAGGAGGTCAAGGACGAGTTCAAGCAGTCCGAGGGCGACCCGATCATCAAGTCGCGGCTGCGCTCGCTGGCGCGCGACCGGGCGCGCAAGCGGATGATGACGGCGGTGCCGCGCGCGACGCTGATCATCGCCAATCCGACGCACTTCTCCATCGCGCTCAAATATGTCCGCGACGAGGATTCAGCACCGCTGGTGCTGGCCAAGGGCCAGGACCTGGTGGCGCTCAAGATTCGCGAGATCGCCAAGGAGCACAATATCCCGATCTTCGAGGACGTGGCGCTCGCCCGCTCCATGTACAAGCAAGTTTCGGTTGATAGCGTGATCCCGTCGCAATTCTACCAGGCCGTCGCCGAACTGGTGCGGATCGTCTACTCGAAAAAGGCTGAGCGGAGACAAATTTCATGAACCGCCAACCGCACGCGAAATCCCGCGAACTCATCGTCGCCAAGGCTATCGAGCAGGTGGTGGACGAGTTGCGCCTGATCGATGTCGCCGACTACATCGCCTTCATCCGGCTCGAGCATTTCGCTTGCCTGTCGGATCTCGTGGATTCGGCGGTGGAGCTTTATTTCCTGCCCGGTACGCTGCGGCTCGGCCATGGCGGCGAAGCGCATGTCGACTGGAGCGGCAGCCCGCGCATCGTGCTCGATCTCGAGCTCAGGCCGCCGGGTGTGACCGTCTATTTCCAGCTGACGCTGAGCGAGGAGAGGTCTTCGGTTGCCGTCAACTATGTGTCGTTCGAGAAACCCGGCGAGGATCCCGAGCACAACACGGCCTTGCTGGAGACGGTGATCGAAGAGGCACGCATCCGCCAGACCGAGCCGCTCGCCTATCGCTGATTTTGTCCGTTATCCCAATCGTCTGAGCACGCCAGCCTGAAGGCAGGCCTTGATCACTCGATCAGCCCCAGCCGTAGCGCCTTGGCCACTGCCTGGTTGCGGTTGACCGCATTGAGCTTCTGCGTCGACTGGGTGAGATACTGGTTGGCGGTGTGAACCGACAGCTTCAGCAGCCTGGCGATCTCTTCGCTGGTGTTGCCGTTGGCGGTCAGCTTGAGGCATTCCAGCTCGCGCTTGGAGATCGACCGCATCCGGCTGGCATCGTTGGGACGAATGCGGGCAACGGCGGCGAACAGCGAAAAGCAGCGGGCGTGGATTTCGTAGAGCGTGTCCTCCGGCAGAGCGATCGTCGAGCCGAGGAACACCACCAGCCCGCAATGGCCGCGATCGGCATGGACGGGAAAGGCAATGCCGTTGGTGCCCGGCGCCAGGGGGGCTGCGCGCTCTGCCCAGGCGAGATTCTGGAACACGGCGTCCGAGCCGGCGATGCCGTCATCGGCCCACCAGCGCGGTGCCGTGGAAGTGCCGCTGTGGCGCACCATCTCCTCGCCATTGGCGCCGGCGATGAACTTGGTCGCGACAGCGGTGGCCGGATAGTCGGAATCGAAACTCGGCACCAGGCGCGCCCGCTCCGGCGAAGGGCTGACGAAGTAGAGGCCGAAGGCTGACGCGTTGATGTCGACGGCGATCCAGCGGCAGCGGCGCACCGCGTCGGGGATGGTGACGGCATGATGCGTTTCGGAACCGATGGAGAAGGCGCCGAACGGATTGCGCTGCTCGTTGAAAAGGGCTTCGGCAGCCGCCTTGATATCAGCGTGTTTCAAATGATGCCGCTCCTGATCGCCGTGGCGATGGCCATCGCGCGGTTCGAGGCCGCGAATTTCTGGATGGCGTGAGTGATGTAGCTGTTGACGGTGTTCGAGGAGACCCCGAGGATCACCGCGACCTCGTCGGTGGTCTTCCCTTCCGACACCCAGAACAGGCATTCGCGCTCGCGGTCGGACAGCGGATCCTGCATGGCGGCGGCGGCGACCAATTGCGGAATGGTGGACAGCGCATAGCAGCACTTCAGCTGCGCCTTCATCAGCGCCGGCTGGTCGATCTTGCCGGCCTCGGCCGCCGAGAACAAGGCAAACAGCCGCTGGCGGCCGACATTGAGCCGCAGCGAATAGACTTCCGCATGGCCAAGCACGTCGAGCAGGCGCGCCTCTTCGCCGGTGAGCAGCCCGCCGGCGTCGGGCGCTTCGGCGGCCACCAACGGCTTCGGGCGGATGCCCGGTGCTACGGTCAGCGGCCCCTGGGCAAGGCCGGCGATCAGCCGCTTGCCGATGAGTTCGATGGCGTCGAAAATCCAGTTTGAGGAGACGATGCGGGCGTCGTTGCGGTCCTGGTCGTGGACGATGGCGACGAGCATATAGCTGTCGGCGCCGATCTCGGCGGCAAGCTGCATGAAAAAGGAGGTGAGATCGCCGCGGGACGCGAGGCGCGAGCCTAATGTGTCGGATTGCAGAAGCGCGGCGGGACTGCTCATTGGATGCTTTGGTTGTAGGTCATGGCCGGAATCTTTTCTTGAGCCCGGATGCTGGGGTCACCAGCGGCCGAACTTGAAGACGCATCACGTTTACGAAGCACTCACGCGGGCGCGGCGGTCGCGCCGATCGCCGAATCCATCAGGGAACGCGAAGCCGTCCGCGTCTGGTGCCGGTCAGAGGCCGGAACTTGAGACTTTGGGTGGTCGCCGCGCCCCCCAAGGACCGGCTGATTCGGGTCTAATCTACCCGCAGATGAATCCGACATCAAACGCGATTTGACAAAAACGTTTTTTTTGGACTCAGGCGACTCAGAGGCGGACTCCGAGGCGCTTTTCCGCCTCAAGCGAACCGAAACGCCGACACGAAAAAGCCTGAGGGTGTTGCGACACTGCCGTATCGAGGGCGGATCGATTCCGATAGGTTTCTCGGCGGCTGACTGGGCTGGGCATCCCTTTGGTCGTAGACGGCGGATTTGGCGGCGCTTGCTTCGCGGCCATCAGCATCGGGGGTAATCATGAAGCAGGTTTTCCTGGCGTTCACGGTGGTGCTTGCGGTTTTTGCCGATGCGGCAGCGCCAGCCAAGGCCGAGCCGATCGTCACCTATGCGCTCGACAACGGGGCTGCAGGTGGTGCTGGTGCCGGACCATCGTGCGCCGAAGGTGGTGATGAACCTGCGCTATGGCGTCGGGTCGATCGTGGTGGCGGGCGATCCTGATGTGGTGATGCCGCAGCTTGCCGCGATCGGCCTTAGAGATGTGCAGGTTGTCAAACGTGAGGAGACGGAAGAGCAGACGGCGATGCGGGCGCTTGATCTTCTCGGCAACAAGCGGCAGGCGTCACTGTCGGCTTCTCCGTGGCGGGTCGGCGATGGCGGCACGACACGGGCGGTGCACTCCTGCGCCGGCGACAGGGATTGCGGCGCGCAGATCCACGCCGATTGATGGGTTAAACGCGCGGCCGCCGGCCGCGTTGAAATCTTGGGGTAACTTTGTTTCGGGGGAAACGATGAGCGATTCATTTAGGGAAGTCACATCCGTCTCGTGGTTCGGGCGGATCAAGCGTGCGGTCGGCGGGGTCATCTTCGGCCTCATCCTGATCGTGCTGATGGTGATCGGGCTGTTCTGGAACGAGGGCCGCGCCGTGCAAACGGCGCGCTCGCTGGCCGAAGGGTCGGGCGCGGTGGTCTCGGTCGGCGCCGACAGCGTCGATGCTGCCAATGAAGGCAAGCTGGTCCATGTCAGCGGCCCAGTGACAGCGGACAGCGGCCTGGCGGATCCGGATTTCGGCATTGCGGCGCAAGGGCTGCGGCTGTCGCGCAGCGTCGAGATGTATCAGTGGAAGGAAGAGTCCAAGTCGGAGACGACGAAGAAGCTCGGCGGCGACGAAGAGACGGTGACGACCTACAGTTATTCGAAAGTGTGGGACGACAGTCAGATCGACTCGTCGGACTTCAAGAAGCCGGACGGCCATCAGAATCCGTCAATGGCGATCCACGGCCGCAGTTTCCAGATCCCGCAGGGCAAGCTTGTCGCCTTCGATCTGGATACGCCGGTGCTGGATCGCATCGAGGGCGACAAGGACTATTCGCTATCTGCCGATCAGTCGGCGGCGATAAAGGCTGCCTATACCGGCACGAAACCGCTCAGCATCGTCGACGGCAAGATCTATCTGGGCGCGGACAACACAACGCCCGCCTTGGGCGACTATCGCATCGGCTACGAGCTGGCGCCGCTTGGCGTGGTCAGCATCGTCGCGCGCCAGGCCGGCAGCCGTTTCGAACCCTACCAGACGCAAGCGGGCGATGCGCTGCTGATGGTCGATACCGGCAACGTGCCGGCCG
The DNA here is from genome assembly GCF_056403115.1 of Mesorhizobium sp. P3_A2. Lineage (NCBI taxonomy): Bacteria > Pseudomonadati > Pseudomonadota > Alphaproteobacteria > Hyphomicrobiales > Phyllobacteriaceae > Mesorhizobium > Mesorhizobium sp. P3_A2. The sequence continues at coordinate 96,763 of NZ_JBFUGC010000004.1, read as the reverse complement.
AGAAGATGTTTGCCGACGCTGTCAGCGCCAACACGCTGATCACCTGGCTGCTGCGCGGCGCCGGCCTGCTTTTGCTGACCATCGGCTTTGCGCTGTTCCTCAGCCCGATCGGGGTGATCCTCGACGTCATTCCCTTCCTCGGCAGCATGGCGCGGATGGGCACCGGCATCATCGCCTTCGTCCTGGCGATCTTGGTCGGGACGACGACGATCGCCATTGCGTGGTTCTGGTACCGGCCGCTGCTGGCGGTGGGGATCCTGGCGGCAGGCGTGATCGCAGCGGTGATTGTCTACAGGATCGGCCGGTTGCGAAAGCCGGCCGTTCCAGTGGTCGCGCCGACCGCCGGCGCAGCCGTCTAGGTGGGAGCTATGGGGGCGGCCGGAGCCGCCCCGTAGGTTCTACTTGTCCTCGAAGCCGGTCAGCACGCCGACGGCGTTGATGCCGATCTCCTCGACGGCGTAACCGCCTTCCATGACGAACAGCGTCGGCAGGCCGAGTTTTGCGATGCGGCGGCCGATCTTCGGATAGTCGGGGCTTTTCAGCTTGAACTGGCTGATCGGGTCCTTCTCGAATGTGTCGACGCCGAGCGAGACGATGACGATATCGGGCGCGTAAGCGGAGAGCCTGGCGCAGGCGTCTTCGAGCGAGGCGTTCCAGCTATCCCAGTCGGTGCCAAAGGGCATGGGATAATTGACGTTGAAACCTTCGCCGGCACCGGCGCCGCGTTCATCGGCATGGCCGAGGAAGAAGGGATACTCGACCATCGGATCGCCGTGCAGGTTGAGAACCTGGACGTCGGCGCGGTCGTAGAAAATCTCCTGCGTGCCGTTGCCGTGGTGGTAGTCGACGTCGAGGATCGAAACGCGCTTGGCGCCCTGGTCGAGGAACCATTGCGCGGCCACGGCGGCGTTGTTGATGAAGCAATAGCCGCCCATGAAGCCGGCGCCAGCGTGATGGCCGGGCGGGCGGCAAAGCGCGAAGGCTGAGCGTTCGCCGCCCTTGACCAAAGCGGCTGCGGTCAGCGCCACGTCGTAGGAGGATTTGATGGCGGTCCAGGTGCCTTCGACGAAGGTGGCGCCGGCGTCGAAGGAATAGTAGCCGAGCAGAGCATCGACGCGCTCGGGCGGCACGTCGCCGCGCAGGCCGCGCGTCGGCCAGGTGAATGGCATGGCCGTGCCCTTGTGGCCTTCGGCGGTCCATCGCGGCCACACCGTCGGCAGGAAGTCGATATAGTCGGCTTTGTGGATGCGCTTGGCCGCGGTGAGATCATGCTCGACCGGTCCGATGATCGGCCCCAGCTTCTCGCTCTCGACCCGCGCCTTGATGAACTCGGCCCGCGACGGCTTTTCGAAACCGGGCACGATGGCAGATGTCACCAGTTCCATCTGGCCGGCATGGCCGGCATGAAGCGGCGAATAGACAGTCTTCATGAAATTCCTCTCGAAGTGCGAAATCAGTCAAGGTTGAGATAGGGGGTCACCAGAGCGAGCCACATGCGTTCCACATCGTCCTCGATAAGGTCGTATGTCTTGCGGTCCCGTTTCAGGCCCACGAGCCGGCAGGCGTGCCCGACATCCATCATCAGCACGCCGAGCCGGCTGGCGATCTTGTCTTCGAGCGCCGGGTTCACATGCTGCAGCCATGCGGCGTAGAGCGCGATGATCTGCTCGTCATATTCGTCCTGGATCGGCCTGAGATCGGCGTTGCCGGAGATGGCCTCGATCACCGGCATCAGGGTGGCGTTCTCGAGGTATATCCTGGAGGTATCGATGAAGAGCTTGCGCACTTCCTGGCGAAACTCGTCGCGGTTGGTGGGCGGCGCGACCTTGATGCGCCTGGCGATCACCTCGGGAAAGGATGACAGCCAGCGCCGGGCGAGGTCGAGCAGAATGGCCTCCTTGTTGGGGAAGTACTGGTAGAGCGACCCGACGGACAGGCCCGCACGCCGCGCAATGGCGAGCGTCGTCGGCGTCTTGGTTCCTTGCTCGCGCGTCAGTGTCAGCGCCGCGTCGAGGATCCTGTCGACCACCTTGCTCGACCGTTCCTGCCGCGGCTGTTTGCGCGGTTCGAGCGCCATCCTGGTTTCGCGGCTGAGATTGCGCTTCACGTCCCGATGCCCTCGTTCGCCCGTCCCAAGCGCCGCATGCTGTCCACAATACATTCGAAATTCGGCACGTTGACAAACGCGAATATTTAGTCGCATTCTTTTATCCACGCTGTTTTCGGAGATCACAAGGGGAATTTCAAAACAGCGCACTGGCATCAGTTTTCGTTCGATAGCGCCGCTCCAGCGGAGTGGCAGCTTGTCGGACAAGAGGGTTGTCGGTCTCAGTCAGTCGTCAAAAGCGCGGAGTCGCGATGTCTGTCACGGGTGCGGGTGCTGATCTGATCGTCATCAATGGTCGCGTGCGGACCATGGACGATGACAATCCCGCCGCCGAGGCCATTGCCGTCAGGGATGGCGCCATCATCGCCATCGGCAGCCGCGCCGCCATCGAAGCGCTCAAGGGACCGGCCACCAAGATGATCGACGCCAAGGGCGGTTCGGTGATCCCGGGGTTCATCGAAGCCCACATGCATCTGTTCTCGGGCGGGGCCGAGCTCGCGCATCTTCAGCTTGGCGGCATCCACGGGTTCGAGGCGCTGCAAAGTGCGATCCGCGATTATGCATCGACACGGCCCGAGGCGAAAATGCTGGTCGGGCAGGGCGTCGACTACACCGTGCTGGGCGAAGAGCGGGTGACGCGCCATCATCTCGACGCCATCTTGCCGGATCGCCCTTTCTGCATGGCGGCGCCCGACCACCACACGATGTGGGCCAACACCAAAGCGTTGGAGATGGCCGGCATTCTGCAGGGACGCACGCTCGGTCCGGGCAACGAGATCGTCACGGGCGAGGACGGCCTGGCTGCCGGTGAATTGCGCGAGGGCGAAGCGTTCGGCCCAGTGCTCGACCTTACCGGCGAAAGCCGGGTGCGGCTGGGCCTGTCGACGGGCGGTGAGCCCGATCCGATGCCGTCGGCCGCCGAGCGCACTGCTGACCGCGACATTATGCGGCGCGGGCTTGCCTGGTGCGCGCGCCACGGCATCACCTCGATCCAGAACATGGATGGCAATCTCTACCAGCTCGAACTGCTGGCCGAGATCGAGGCGGAGGAGGGCTTGCCCTGCCGCGTCAAGATCCCGTTCCACTACAAGAATTTCATGACGCTCGACATGCTCGAGAAGGCGTCCGCGATGACCGAGCGCTACGACAGCGAGTGGCTGTCATCGGGCATGGTCAAGGTATTTTACGACGGCGTGCTCGATTCCTGGACGGCGGTTATGGTCGAGCCCTATGCCGACCGTCCTGACTGGGTCGGCGAGCCGCTGTTTACGCCGCAGCAATTCATCGATCTGGCCGTGGCCATCGACAAGCGCGGGCTGCAGATCGCCGTGCACTCGATCGGCGATGGCGCGGTGCGCGCGGTGCTCGACGGTTACCAGGCTGCGCAGAAGGCCAATGGCCGGCGCGACAGCCGACACAGGGTCGAGCACATCGAGGTCACCACCGCCGCCGACGTGCCGCGTTTCGCCGAACTCGGCGTCATCGCCTCGATGCAGCCGTCGCATCCGCCAGGCGCCATGGATTTTCCGCTGGAGCCGACCGTGTCGCGCATCGGGCGGGATCGCTGGCCGCTGAGCTATGCCTGGCGCACCTTGAAGGAAGCCGGCGCCCATGTCGTGTTCGCCTCGGACTGGCCGGTGGCGGCGATCGACCCGATCCTGAGCATTCAGGCGGCATTGCTGCGCAAACCATGGGCAGAAGGCGATCCGGACCAGAGTTTTTCGCTGCAGGAGGCGCTTGCCGCCTACACGATCGAGGGCGCCTATGCCGAATTCGCCGAGCAGCGCAAAGGCGTGCTGAAACCCGGCTACATGGCGGATCTGGTGGTTCTGTCGGCCGATATCGAGAAGACAGCGCCGGCCGAATTGCACAAGGTTCGCCCGGTGACGACGGTCTGTGGTGGAAAGGTCACCTACCAGGCCTGAATGGCATGCGGCTTGCGAGCCGATGAACTGACTGAACTGTGATTCAATGCCGGACTTGCCAACGTACCGGCCGTGTGGTCACATCGAACAGGGGAAAAACTCCGCCGACAAGAGCGGGGTCAACAGTGAGGCGTATCGTGCCGGACAAACCGGATCGGAATGCAATTGAAGTCGTAAACGTCAGCAAAATTTTCGGATCAGGAGAAGGGCAGGTCGCTGCCCTCGACACGGTCTCGGTATCCATCCGCGAGAACGAGTTCTTCACCCTGCTGGGACCATCCGGCTGCGGCAAGACCACGTTGCTGCGGCTGATTGCCGGCTTCGACTTTCCAACCGCCGGCGAAATCCTGCTTTACGGCCAGGACATTGCGCCGCTGCCGCCGTTCAAGCGGCCGGTCAACACCGTCTTCCAGTCGTACGCGCTGTTCCCGCACATGACCGTCGCCGACAATATCGGCTTTGGCCTCGAAATGCTGGGCAAGCCGAAGGCCGAGATCAAGGCGCGCGTCGACACGATGCTGAAGCTGGTCAAGATGGAGGCGCTCGCGGGTCGCCGCACCAGCCAGATCTCCGGTGGTCAGCAGCAGCGCGTGGCGCTTGCCCGTGCGCTGGCGCCGCAGCCCAAGGTGCTGTTGCTCGACGAGCCGCTCTCGGCGCTCGACTACAAGCTGCGCAAGGAGATGCAGATCGAATTGAAGCGGCTGCAGCACGAGACCGGCATCACCTTCATCTTCGTCACCCATGACCAGGAAGAAGCGCTGACCATGTCGGACCGCATCGCGGTGATGTCGTCGGGCAAGATCCTGCAGGTCGGCTCGCCGCGCGACATCTACGACCGGCCGGCCGAGCGTTTCGTCGCCGATTTCATCGGCGAGTCCAACTTCCTCAAGGCCGATGTGGTCGGCGTGACCGCGGGCAGGGCGACGGTCAAGCTGTCGTCGGGAACGGAAATCCCGGCCTCGCTGCCGGACGGTTTCAGCCCCAGCGGCAAGGTCACCATCGTCGTGCGGCCCGAACATGCGCAGCTGGGCGCGGCGAGCCCGAGCGCTTCGCTGTCAGGCACCGTCGAGAACATCGTCTATCTCGGCACCGACACGCACTTCCATCTGCGCCTTGCCGGTGGCGAGCCGTTCATCGTGCGGCGACAGAACAGCCGCGGCGCCGGCGACGGCATCGTGCAAGGCGGCCAGATCGGCATCATGATCGGCAGCGACGCCGCGCAAGTGCTGAAGGACTGATCATGGCGACCGCGGAAGAAGTCGCCAAGGCAGCGGAGCGGCGTGACGTGCGCGACCGCTGGCTGCTGTCAGCGCCGGCTTTGCTGGTGATTTTCCTCGCCGCGACCGGCCCGTTGCTGATCGTGTTGATCTACTCGTTCCTGACGCCCGGCCCCTATGGCGACGTGAAGTGGCAGTTTTCGCCCGATGCCTGGCTGTCGGTGTTCATGGAACGCGACATCTTCGACGATACGCTTTCGCTTGCGGCGGCGCATGTCACCATTTTCTGGCGCTCGATCAAGCTCGCGGTGGTGACGACCATCGCCACTTTGGCGCTCGGGTTTCCCACCGCCTATTTCATGGCGACGCGCAGCGAGAAGACCAGGGATCTCTGGCTGTTCCTGATCACCATTCCGTTCTGGACCAACCTTCTGATCCGCACCTTTGCCGTGCTGCAGATCATCCGCAACGAAGGCATCATCAACACCATCCTCATCAAGTTCGGCATCGTCTCGGCGCCGGTGCAGATCCTCTACACCGACACCGCGATCCTGATCGGCATGGCCTATGTCTATCTGCCGCTGATGGTGCTGCCGATTTATGCCAGCATGGAGAAGCTCGATTTCCGGCTGGTCGAGGCGGGCTACGATCTCTACGCGACACGCTTCAAGGTGCTGCGCAAGATTATCTTTCCGCTGGTCAAGCCCGGCGTCATCGCCGGCTCCATCCTGGTCTTCATCCCGGCCCTCGGCGCCTATGTGACGCCGAGCGTGCTTGGCGGCGGCAAGAATATGATGCTGTCCAACCTGATCGAACTGCAGTTCGGACAGGGCCGCAACTGGCCGCTCGGCTCGGCGCTGTCGATCACGGTGATGATCATCGTCATGGTGGCGCTGCTTGCCTATGTGCGCAATGCCGGCAAGTCGGGAGTGCGGCATGGCTAGCAACTTTTCCATCAAGCACCAGACCGGCTTCACGGCGATCGCCGCGACCTGTTTCATCGTGCTCTATCTGCCGATCATCGTGCTGGTCGCCTACGCCTTCAATGCGGCGAACTCGACGTCCGAATGGGGCGGCTTTTCGATGCGATGGTTCCAGTCGGCGTGGCAGAACGTGCAAGTCATCGACGCAACGCTGCGCTCGTTCCAGATCGGCGCCACCGCGGCAGTGCTGTCGACCATCTTTGCCACCATGGCCGCGCTCGCCACCACGCGCACGGCGCCCTATCCAGGCCTCACCTTCAAATATGCGGCGATCAACCAGCCACTGATGGTGCCCGAGATCGTCACCGGCGTGGCGCTGCTGATCTTCTTCTCGCGCATCAAAATCTTCACCGGCTATTCCGGCCTCGGCTATCTGATCGCCGCGCATACGGCCTTCTGCATTCCGTTCGCCTATTTGCCGATCCGGGCGCGGCTGGAGAACATGGATCTGACGCTGGAGCGCGCCGCAGCCGATCTCTACGCGACGCCGTGGAAGACTTTCCGCCGCATCACGCTGCCGCTTTTGTGGCCCGGCATCCTGGCCGGTCTGATGCTGGCCTTCGTCATCTCGCTCGATGACGTCGTCATCACCGAGTTCGTCAAATCCGGCGGGCAGGACACGCTGCCCACCTACATGCTCGGCCAGATCCGCCGCGGCATCACGCCTGAGATCAACGCGATATCGACCGCCTTCCTGCTGCTTTCGGTCGCGATCGTCACGTTGTTTTTCTTCGTCAGCAGGAAACGAGACTGAACCGACAATAATGGGAGTTAAAACCATGAACTGGAAGACAACGACGGCCGCCATGGGGTTGGCGCTGCTCGCAACGACGGGCCTGGCCCGCGCCGATGGCGAGCTGAACATCTACAATTGGGGCAACTACACCAGCCCCGACGTGATCAAGAAGTTCGAAGCCAAATACAACATCAAGGTGACCATCACCGACTACGATTCCAACGACACGGCGCTCGCCAAGGTGCGCCAGGGCGGCACCGGCTTCGACATCGCAGTCCCGTCGCAGACCTACGTGCCGATCTGGATCAAGGAAGGCCTCGTCCAGGAGACCGATCCGGGCAAGATGGAAAACTTCAAGAACGTAGCGCCGGAATGGGCCAATCCCGACTTCGACCCCGGCCGCAAATATTCGGTGCCGTGGGCGCTGGGCACCGTCGGTGTCGTCGTCAACACCGATGCCTACAAGGGACCGGCCGACTCGTGGGGCATCATCTTCAACACGCCGGACGAGTTGAAGGGCAAGACCAATGTCGTTCCCGAGATGAATGACGTCATCTTCGCGGCGATCAAATATGTCGGCGGCCAGCAATGCACCGATGACAAGACGGTGCTGAAGAAGGTGCGCGATACGCTTGTCGCGGCCAAGCCGAACTGGATCGCCATGGAATACAACACCATCGAGAAGATGGGCGCCGGCGACTTCAAGGCGACCAGCGACTGGAACGGTTCGGCGTTGCGCCAGCGGCTGGCCAATCCGGCCATCCACTACAATTATCCAAAGGAAGGCTACGGCCTATGGAGCGACAACGTCGTCGTTCTGAAGGAAGCCAAGAACGTCGAGAACGCCAAGCTGTTCCAGAACTTCATCATGGATCCGGAAAACGCGGCCGGCCTCTCGGCCTTCCACCGCTACGCCAATGCCATCACGGGCTCGGACAAGTACATGCCGGCCGATATGAAGGACGCGCCGGAGGTTGTCATTCCGGAGGCTGCGAAGGCACAGGGCGAATTCCAGAAGATGTGCGCACCGGAAATCCAGGACATCTACACCAAGATCTGGACCGAACTGCAGAAGTAACCGCTTCTTGAGAGACCCGGCGGTCTTTCTCGCCGGGTCTCTTCTTTTCCGGAATGGCTTTCATGGACTCCTATCGCAACAGCGATCCGCGGCCGCCGATCATGCAAGGGTCGCCGCCGCAAATGGTATTGCCGAAACTTGATTGGGACCGGCCGCCATGGAATCGCTGGGCCTTCCAGCATATCCGTGAACTCCTGCCGACCATCGAGGTCTGGCGCGGCACCGGCCATCGCCATCGTCTCGAACGGGCAGAGACCGATCTCGATGCGCTGCCGGTGGAGGACAGTGAGGGTCGCCCGACAACGCTCGCCGGCCTGCTCGACGAGACCTATGCGGACGGCTTCCTGGTGCTCAAACACGGCAAGGTCGCTTACGAGCGCTACTTCAACGGCATGGACGAGCGCACGCTGCACCTGTCGCAGTCGATGGCTAAGTCGGTGACCGGCACTGTGTTCGGCATTCTGGTCGGGCGCGGCCTGATCGATCCGGCCAAACCGGTGACCGCCTATCTGCCGGAACTCGGTGAGACCGGCTGGGCCGGCGCCAGCGTGCAGCATGTGCTCGACATGACCACCGGCGTGCGCTTTTCCGAGGAATATACCGACCGCTATTCCGACATCGGCCAGGTCGATGTCGCCACCGGCTGGAAGCCGGTGCCGCCGGGCAGCGATCCGAACTTCCAATGGCCGTCACATCTGTTCGAACTGATCCTGCGGCTGAAGGACAAGGTGCGGCCGCACGGCGCCGCGTTCGAGTACCGCTCGATCGAAACCGATGTGCTGGCCTTCATCATGGAACGGGTGACCGGCAAGCGGCTGGCGCAACTGGTCTCAGAGGAACTCTGGCAAAAGCTTGGCGCCGACGAGAGCGCCTGCTTCACCGTCGACAGCGCCGGCTATGCGCTGGCCGATGGCGGTTTCAACGCGACGCTGCGCGACTACGCCCGCTTCGGCCAGCTGATCCTCGACAATGGCCGCGGCATCGTACCCGCCGACTGGATTGCGGCGACGCGCAATGGCAGGCATGGACCGGATTTCAATCCGAGCCTGCCGGAAGGCAGCTACCGCAACCAGTTCTGGATCGAGAATCCGCGCTCGCGCGCGCTGATGTGCCGGGGCGTGTTCGGGCAGATGATCCATATCGACTGGGACACCAGCATGGTCGTGGTCAAGCTTTCGACCTATCCGGATTTCAGCAATGTTGCCTATTCGGTGGCGACGCTGAAGGCCGTGCACGCCATCGCCAAGGCGCTTGGCTGAAACCACACAAACCATCCCTTTGAGGAAACGTTCATGACCGGCAAGACCGCGTTCGACACCCGCTACGGCTTTGCCCGTAACGAGGTGCTGCTTTCCAACTGGCGCGAAAACCCGTTCAACCGCTGGTCGTTCCAGAACCTAGGTGAACTGGTGCCGACCGCTCCCGTGGCGGCCACGCCTGGAAATGTCGAGGCGCCGGTGCGGGACATGAGCGGCCTGCTTGGCGAAAAGGTCTCCGTCGCCGGCGCGCCGGAGACGGTGGCTGAATTCCTGGCGCGCTCGAGCAGCGACGCGCTGACGGTGATGAAGGGCGGCAAGGTCATCGGCGACTGGTTCGCGCCGCATATGGATTTCGGCGCTCGTCACATCATCTTCTCGATCAGCAAGTCGGTCACCGCCATCATCGCCGGTATACTGGAGGGCGAGGGCGTGTTCGACCCGGAAGCGCCGGTGACACAGTATATCCCGGAAGCCACCGGTTCGGCCTATGGCGATGCAAGCTGCCGGCACGTACTTGACATGAGCGTCAGCCTCGATTTCGAGGAGGCCTATCTCGATCCGGAAAGCGCTTTTGCGCGCTACCGCCGCGCGACGCTGTGGAACCCGGGCGGTGGCACGGAAAGCCTGCGCGAATTCATCCTGACCTTGCAGCGGCTCGAAGAACCGCATGGCAAGACCTTCCGCTACCGCTCGCCCAATTCCGATCTGCTCGGTATCCTGCTGGAGAGCGCTTCGGGACAGCGCTTCCCGGACCTGATGCGCGAGAAACTGTGGCTGCCGCTCGGCGCCGTCAGCGAGGCCTCGATCGGCGTCGACATGGAAGGCACGGCACGCACCGCCGGCGGCATTTCGGTGACGCCGCGCGATCTCGCACGCATCGGCGAGATGATGCGGCAAGACGGTGTGGCCAATGGCCGGCGCATCGTGCCGGAGGCCTGGGTGCGCGACACGGTCGTTACCGGTGGCAGTGCGGAGGCCTGGCAGCGCGGCACCATGGTGCATCTGTTACCGAAGGGCCGGTATCGCAACAAATGGTACCAGACGGGGCACGAAAACGGCGCCTATTGCGGCATCGGCATCCATGGCCAATGGCTCTACGTCGACCCGAAGACGGAAGTTGTGATTGCAAAAATGGGGTCGCAGCCGGTGCCTGAGGACCATGCGCTCGAACGAGAGATCGTTGCCTTCTTTGAAGCGCTGAGCCGGATAGTCTGATCCTCCGCAAACGCCAAGTTAGCGCTCGCTTTCCTGTGGACCTCTCGCGCCGGTGAAAGAGCGACGGTTGGCGGACTGGATGTCAGCGCCTATGGTCGCCGCTCTTTTTGAAGAGAGCAGGAACGACATGGCATCCGACATCAAGCGCATCGCAGCCATCATCGCGGCCGAGATCGGCGCGCGGCCGGAACAGGCGGCGGCAGCCATCGGGCTGCTCGATGAGGGGGCGACGGTTCCGTTCGTGGCGCGCTATCGCAAGGAAGTCACTGGCGGCCTCGACGACACGCAATTGCGCGACCTTGCCGAGCGGCTGGCCTATCTGCGCGAACTCGACGCGCGCCGCGACACCATCCTCGGTTCGATCCGCGAGCAGGGAAAGCTGACCGAGGAGCTTGAAGCCAAGATCGTAGCTGCCGTCACCAAGGCGGAGCTGGAAGACATCTATCTGCCCTACAAGCCCAAGCGCCGCACCAAGGCGGAGATCGCCCGGGAGCGCGGGCTGGGGCCGCTGGCTGAGGCGATCCTCGCCAACCGTTCGTTGGTGCCCGCCGAGGCAGCGCTGGCCTATGTCACCGAGGAAGTGGCTGACACCAAGGCAGCACTCGAAGGTGCGCGCGACATACTGTCGGAGCAATTCGCGGAAAATGCCGATCTGGTCGGCAAGTTGCGGACCTACATGAAGGAGCGCGCCTTCATGCGTGCCCGTGTCGTCGACGGCAAGCAGGAGGCGGGGGCGAAATTCTCCGACTATTTCGACCATGTCGAACGCTGGGCCAATGTGCCTAGCCATCGCGCGCTGGCGATGCTGCGTGGCCGCAACGAAGAAGTGCTGTCGCTCGACATTGAGGTCGACGCCGACGATGCCTCGCCGGTGAAGCCGGTCGAACGGATGATCGCCAATGCCTATGCGATCGGCGCCAGCCTGCCGGGCGACCGTTGGCTGATGGAGGTCGCGGGCTGGACGTGGCGCATAAAACTGTCGCTGCATTTGACGCTCGACCTGATGCGCGATCTGCGCGAGCGGGCGGAGGAAGAGGCGATCCATGTCTTTGCCCGCAACCTGAAAGATCTGCTGCTGGCAGCGCCCGCCGGTTCGCGGCCGACCATGGGGCTCGATCCCGGCATCCGCACCGGCGTCAAGGTCGCGGTGGTCGACGGCACCGGCAAGCTGGTGGCGACGACGACGGTCTATCCGTTCCCGCCGCGGAACGATGTGCGCGGCACGCAGGTCGAACTCGCCGCACTCATCCGCCAGCACAAGGTCGAGCTGATCTCGATCGGCAACGGCACCGGCAGCCGCGAGACGGAAAAACTGGTTGCCGACATGCTGTCCGATATGCCGGCCGGTGCAGGCCCGAAGCCGCTCAAGGTCATCGTCAGCGAGGCCGGCGCTTCGGTCTATTCGGCTTCGGCCACGGCGGCAGCGGAGTTCCCGGGCCTCGACGTGTCGTTGCGCGGCGCGGTGTCGATTGCCAGGCGCTTGCAGGATCCGCTCGCCGAACTGGTCAAGATCGAGCCGAAGTCCATCGGCGTCGGCCAATACCAGCACGATGTCGACCAATACCGTCTCGGCCGTTCGCTGGAAGCGGTGGTGGAGGACGCGGTCAATGCCGTCGGCGTCGATCTCAACACCGCCTCGGCGCCGCTTTTGGCGCGTGTTTCAGGGCTTGGAGCGTCGCTCGCCGATGCCATCGTCGCGCATCGCGATGCGACCGGACCGTTCGCCAGCCGCAAGGAGCTGCTCAAGGTGGCGCGGCTCGGGCCGCGCGCGTTCGAACAGTCCGCCGGCTTCCTGCGCATTGCCAATGGCAGCGAGCCGCTCGACGCTTCGTCCGTGCATCCGGAAGCCTATGGCGTGGCCAAGAAGATCGTCGCCGCCTGTGGCCGCGATGTGCGCGCGCTGATGGGCGACAGTGCAGCCCTCAAGGCGCTCGACCCACGCGTCTTCGTCGACGAACGCTTCGGTCTGCCGACCGTGCGCGACATCATTGCCGAGCTGGAAAAGCCCGGCCGCGACCCACGTCCCGGTTTCAAGACGGCGACCTTCGCCGACGGAGTCGATGACATCAAGGATCTGAAGCCCGGCATGCTACTCGAAGGCACCGTCACCAACGTCGCCGCCTTCGGCGCCTTCGTCGATATCGGCGTGCACCAGGACGGACTGGTGCATGTCTCGCAACTGGCCGATCGCTTCATTAAGGATGCGCATGAGGTGGTGAAGGCCGGCGATGTGGTGAAGGTGCGCGTGGTCGATGTCGACATCAAGCGCAAGCGCATTGCGCTCTCCATGCGCAAGGATGGCGGCGAGGGCGGTGCCTCGAAAGGGCCGCGCGACAATGGCGGCGGGAAGCCGGCGCCACGTTCGCCAGCTCCGCAGCGCCAGCCCGCACGGCCTGCGCAACAAGGCGCGTTCGGCGCAGCGTTGGCCGATGCGATGAAGCGGAAGTAACTACCAGGCCAGAACAGCCGGCTCCTTGTCGACCCGACCCAGCAGCCAGTCGCGAAAGCTGGCGACCGGCGGGTGGCCGCGCTTGTCGTGCGGAACGACGAGATAGTAGGCACTGCGGCTCTGCATCGGCTGTCCCGGTGTCGGCACGAGCTGGCCGCGCTGCAACTCTCCCGCAATCAGGACCTGCGGCAGGAGCGCGACGCCAAGTCCGGCCATGCAGGCCTGGGCGACGGTGCCGAATTGCTCGAACTGCATGCCGGGGCCGGTCGGCGCGCTGAGGCCTTGCTCTTCGAACCATTCGCTCCAGGCGCCTGGACGTGTCGCCATGTGCAGCAGCGGCAGGCGGCTGATATCGGCCGCAGTGGTGATGGCGCGGCTGGCCAGAAATTCGGGCGAGACCACCGGCATCACGGTTTCGCGCATCAGAAGCGTGGAGTCGGCGTCCGGCCAGTCAGGCTGGCCATGATGGATGGCGGCGTCGAGCCGCTCGCGGGCGAAATCGAAACGGCCGATGCGGGTGACGAAATTGATGGTGATGTCGGGGTTCTTGGCGACAAAATCCGGGATCAACCGCATCAGCCAGCGCGTGCCGAAGGTTGGCAATATGGCAAGGTTCAGCATGCCACTATGCCGATTGCTCATCAATCCCAGCGCTGCATCGCGCAACTGGCCAAGTGCTGCGCGCACCGCCTCGGCGTAGATTTCACCCGCCGTGGAAAGCCTGACATTGCGGCTGTCGCGCTCGAAGAGCCTGCGGCCGAACTGCTCTTCCAACATGCTGATTTGCCGGCTGACAGCGCCCTGGGTCAGGTCAAGTTCCTGGGCGGCGGCGGTGAAAGAACCAAGACGGGCCACCGCCTCGAAGGCGGCAAGGGCGCTGGTGCTCGGCAAAAGGCGGCGCTGGACGTTCATAACCCATTACTAAACCTCATTGATCGGTGATGCAATTTCGTTTGATTTTTGCGAGGCAGAGGCGGATAAGCCCGGGCAATCAAGATTTTCGCTGGGAGAGACCGAGCCATGGCCGCCGACAAAAACGCGTTCGTCTGGGAAGACCCTTTCCTGATCGAGAACCAGCTTTCGGAGGACGAGCGCATGGTGCGCGATGGCGCTGCGGCGTTCGCGGCCGACAAGCTGGCGCCGCGCATCGAGGAGGCCTATCTTGAGGAAAAGACCGATGCCGGCATTTTTCGCGAGATGGGCGAGGCCGGCCTGCTCGGCATCACCATCCCCGAGGAATATGGCGGGCTCGGCGCCAACTATGTGACCTACGGGCTGGTGGCGCGCGAGGTCGAGCGTGTCGATTCCGGCTATCGCTCGATGATGTCAGTGCAGTCGTCGCTGGTGATGTATCCGATCCATACCTATGGCTCCGAGGCGCAGCGCAAGAAATACCTGCCGAAGCTCGCTTCGGGCGAATGGATCGGCTGCTTCGGCCTGACCGAGCCGGATGCCGGTTCCGATCCCGGCGGCATGAAGACCCGGGCCGAGAAGACGGCGAACGGCTACAAACTTTCCGGCTCCAAAATGTGGATCTCCAACGCGCCGATCGCCGACGTGTTCGTCGTTTGGGCGAAGCTCAAGGGCGAGAACGGCAAGGACGAAATCCATGGCTTCGTGCTGGAAAAGGGCATGAAGGGGCTGTCGGCGCCCAAGATCGGGGGCAAGCTGTCGCTGCGGGCTTCGATCACTGGCGAGGTGGTGATGGAAGGCGTCGAGGTCGGCGAAGATGCGCTGCTGCCCAACGCCAGGGGGCTTGGCGGCCCATTCGGCTGCCTCAACCGCGCCCGCTATGGTATTTCCTGGGGCGCGATGGGCGCCGCCGAGGATTGCTGGCACCGCGCGCGGCAGTATGGCCTCGACCGCAAGCAATTCGGCAAGCCGCTCGCTGGCACGCAGCTCTTCCAGAAGAAGCTCGCCGACATGCAGACCGAGATCGCTCTGGGCCTGCAGGGTTCTCTGCGCGTCGGCCGGCTGATGGACGAAGGCAAGATGGCGCCGGAGATGATCTCGATCGTCAAGCGCAACAATTGCGGCAAGGCGCTCGACATCGCCCGCCAGGCCCGCGACATGCATGGCGGCAACGGCATCCAGATCGGCTATCACGTAATGCGCCACGCGCAGAATCTGGAGACGGTCAACACCTATGAAGGCACGCACGACGTGCACGCGTTGATCCTCGGCCGGGCGCAGACGGGCATCCAGGCGTTCTTCTGAGCCGGCTTCGGCTGCTTAAATTAGGTGCACCGCAACATCTGTGCTTGGAGAATGCCCGGCAGATGTGTCAGGGTTCGGCGAATTTGTTTGAAACGCCGATCTCCGGGGCCCCATGGCAATTCTGGCAGCCGTCTACCACCTGACCCACTATAAATACGACCGGCCTGTGGTTCTCGGGCCCCAGGTCATCAGGCTGCAGCCGGCGCCGCATTCCCGCACCAAGGTGCTCAGCCATTCGCTGAAGGTCGGGCCGGCAAATCACTTCGTCAATCTGCAGCAGGACCCTTACGGCAATTTCCTTGCCCGGTTCGTCTTTCCCGAACCGGTGACGGAGCTGAAGATCGAGGTCGATCTGGTTGCCGACATGACGGTCTACAATCCATTCGATTTCTTCGTCGAGCCGGCGGCCGAGACCTTCCCGTTCGACTATCCGGAAGAGATCAGGGACGATCTCGCCATCTACCGCACGCCGGAATCGGCGGGGCCGCTGCTGTCCGCCTTTCTGAAAACCATTGACCGCAGCCCGACCAACACCGTCAATTTCGTTGTCGACCTCAATGCGCGGCTGCAGCGCGAGATCGCTTATATCGTGCGAATGGAAACCGGTGTCTTCTCGCCGGAGGAGACGCTGGCCGCGAAAAAAGGCTCGTGCCGGGATTCGAGCTGGCTGCTGGTGCAGATCCTGCGCAACCTCGGCATCGCCGCGCGTTTCGTCTCCGGCTATCTGATCCAGCTCAAGCCCGATCTCGTCGCGCTCGATGGCCCGGCCGGAACCGCGGTCGACTTCACCGATCTGCACGCCTGGTGCGAGGTCTATATTCCGGGCGCCGGCTGGATCGGCTTCGACCCGACCTCGGGCCTGCTCACCGGCGAAAGCCATGTGCCGCTGGCGGCAACGCCGCATTTCCGCAATGCGGCGCCGATTTCCGGCATGGCGAGCTTCGCCAATGTCGAGTTCGGCTTCGACATGCGGGTCGACCGCATCGCCGAACATCCGCGCATCACCAAGCCGTTTTCGGATGAAAGCTGGCAGGCGCTGGATGCGCTGGGCAACAAGGTCGACGCAGCACTCCAGGCCGGCGACGTCAGGCTGACCATGGGCGGCGAGCCGACCTTCGTCTCCATCGACGATTTCGAGTCGGCCGAGTGGAACACCGCCGCCGTCGGCCCGACCAAGCGCGAAAAGGCCGATGCGCTTATCCGCAAGCTGCGTGAACGCTTCGCACCGGGCGGTTTCCTGCATTATGGCCAGGGCAAATGGTACCCTGGCGAAAGCCTGCCACGCTGGACCTTCTCGCTTTACTGGCGCACCGACGGTCAGCCGGTGTGGAGCGACCCGTCGCTGATCGCGCGCGAAAAGAGCGACGCAAAGGTCGGACCGCAGCAGGCCGAAAGCCTGCTGACGGCAATCGCCGGTGAACTTGGCATCGACAAGGCGATGGTCAGCGAAGCCTATGAGGACCCGGCCGAATGGCTGCTCAAGGAAGGCAAACTGCCCGACAATGTCGACCCGTCCAACTCCAAGCTGGAAGATCCGGAAGAGCGCAGCCGCATGGCGAAAGTCTTCGAGCGCGGGCTGACCAAACCGTCGGGCTATGTGCTGCCGGTGCAGCGCTGGAACAGCCAGGCATCCGGCCAGCGCTGGCGTTCGGAGAAATGGAAGACCAGGCGCGGGCGGCTGTTCCTGGTGCCGGGCGATTCGCCGGTCGGCTATCGCTTGCCGCTGGGAACGCTGCCTTACGTGCCGCCAGCACAGTTCCCCTATATCGTGCCGGTGGATCCGTCACTGCCGCGTGGACCGCTGCCGGCGCGGGAAGCGATCCTGCCTTCCGCCGCTCCGGCCGAACTGGAAGGCGCCGACGAAATGGCACGGCGCCAGCAGGCGATTTCGTTCACCGCGACGACCGGTCAGCAGGATCGGGTCGAGCAGGAGATCACCGAGATCGGCGGCGCGGTGCGCACGGCACTGTCGGTCGAACCGCGCGACGGGCGGCTCTGCGTGTTCATGCCGCCGGTCGAGGCGCTGGAAGACTATCTCGAACTGGTCGCAGCCGCCGAAAACGCGGCCAAGGCGATCGGCTTGCCCGTGCATATCGAAGGTTACGGGCCGCCGCACGATCCGCGCCTCAATGTCATCCGCGTGGCGCCCGATCCCGGTGTCATCGAGGTCAACATCCACCCGGCCGCAAACTGGCAGGATTGCGTGGTGACGACGACGGCGATCTATGAGGAGGCGCGGCAGACGCGGCTTGGCGCCGACAAGTTCATGATCGACGGCCGCCACACCGGCACCGGCGGCGGCAACCATGTGGTCGTCGGCGGCGCAACGCCCAATGACAGTCCGTTCCTGCGCCGGCCCGATCTCTTGAAGAGCCTGGTGCTGCAATGGCAGCGGCGTCCCTCGCTGTCCTATCTGTTTTCCGGTCTGTTCATCGGCCCGACGAGCCAGGCGCCGCGCTTTGACGAGGCGCGTCACGATTCGCTCTACGAGCTCGAAATCGCGATGGCGCAGGTGCCGCACCCGGACCAGGGCAATGCACCCTTGCCATGGCTGGTCGACCGGCTGTTTCGCAATCTGCTCACCGACGTCACCGGCAACACGCACCGCTCCGAAATCTGCATCGACAAACTGTTTTCGCCGGATGGGCCGACCGGGCGGCTTGGCCTGGTCGAGTTCCGCGGTTTCGAGATGCCGCCCAATGCGCGCATGTCGCTGGCTCAGCAATTGCTGGTGCGTGCGATCATCGCCCGCGCCTGGAAAAACCCGCTCGACGGCCGCTTCGTGCGCTGGGGTACCTCGCTGCATGATCGTTTCATGCTGCCGCATTATGTCTGGGCGGATTTCCTCGACGTGCTCGACGACCTCAAGCTCAACGGCTTCGAGTTCCGTCCCGAATGGTTCGACGCCCAGCTCGAATTCCGCTTTCCGTTCTGCGGCGAGGTCCAGCATGCCGGCATCAAGCTGGAACTGCGGCAGGCACTGGAGCCGTGGCATGTCATGGGCGAGCAAGGCGCCATAGGCGGCACCGTGCGCTTCGTCGATTCCTCGGTCGAACGGCTGCAGGTCAGGACCGAAGGCCTCAACCCGGAACGCCACGCGATTGTCTGCAACGGCCGCGTCGTGCCGATGAAGGTGACCGACAACCGCGAGGTCGCGGTGGCGGGTGTTCGCTTCAAGGCCTGGCAGCCGGCGTCGGGCCTGCATCCGGCGCTGCCGGTCAACACGCCGCTGGTCTTCGACATCTACGACCGCTGGTCGGGACGGGCGGTCGGCGGCTGCGTCTACCATGTCGCGCATCCCGGCGGGCGCAGCTACGACACCTTCCCGGTCAACGGCAATGAGGCCGAGGCGCGGCGTCTTGCCCGCTTCGAGCCGCGCGGCCACACGCCGTCGACCTATGTGCTGCGCAACGAAGAACCCTCTGAAGACTTCCCGATGACCCTTGACCTCAGGCGGCCACCCAGACTCTGATCAGCAATGGCAAAGGGGAATCAGAAAAAGATACGCGGCAAGCCGCTGAGGCACAGTCTGCTGGAGCACTACCAGCCGATTGATGGCGTCGTCGACGAGATGGTCGACGCCTCGGGCAATCCGCGTCCGGCTTGGGCGCCCTTCATCGAAGCGCTTGAGGAATTGGGTCCGGAAAAGCTCGGCCAGCGCTTTGCCCGCGCCGACCAGTATCTGCGCGACGCCGGCGTCTATTACCGCGTCTACGACAAGGCCGGCGCCAATGAGCGCGAATGGCCGCTGGCGCACATCCCGCTGCTGATCGAGGACAAGGAATGGGCCGAGATCAGCAGCGGCCTCGTCCAGCGCGCCGACCTGTTCGAGGAGATAGTCGCCGATATCTATGGGCCGAACCGGCTGATCGAGAAGGGCATCCTGCCGGCGGGATTGATTGCGGCGAGCCCTGAATATTTGCGGCCGGTCGCCGGCACCAGGCCGGCCAGCGGCCATTTCCTGCATTTTTGCGCCTTCGAGCTCGGCCGTGGTCCGGACGGAAGCTGGTGGGTGCTGGGCGACCGAACGCAGGCGCCGTCGGGCGCCGGCTTTGCGCTGGAAAACCGCGTCGCCACCACGCGCGCGCTGTCCGACATCTATGGCGAGATGCATGTGCATCGCCTGGCCGGCTTCTTCCGCCGCTTTCGCGATGCGCTGATCGGCATGGCCAAGGAGAATGACGGCCGCGTCGCCATCCTGACGCCGGGGCCGCTCAACGAGACCTATTACGAGCATGCCTATATCGCCCGCTATCTCGGCATCATGCTGCTCGAGGGCGAGGACCTGACCGTCTCCGGCGGCAAGCTGATGGTGCGCACGGTTTCCGGTCTGATGCCGATCAGCGTGCTGTGGCGGCGGCTCGATGCCGCCTTCGCCGATCCGCTGGAACTCAGACCAGACTCGCAGATCGGCACGCCAGGACTGGTCGAGGCGATCCGCCGCGGCGCTGTTTCGACGGTCAATGCGCTGGGTTCGGGTCTGATGGAAACCCGGGCGCTGCTCGCCTTCCTGCCCAAGATTTCGCGCGCATTGCGCGGCGAGGAGCTTCTCTTGCCCAGCGTCGCCACCTGGTGGTGCGGGCAAGACAGCGAACGCCGGCATGTGCTTGCCAATCTCGACCGCATGGTGGTCGGCCCGGCACTGTCGACGCGGCTTGCCTTCGAAGACGACGACCAGACCAGGCTCGGTTCGGCGCTGACGCCGGAAGAACGCACCGCACTGATTGCGCGCATCGAGAGCGACGGCGGCGGCTTCGTCGGCCAGGAAGCGGTGACGCTGTCGACGACGCCGGTCTATGTCGGCGGCTGGCTGGAACCACGGCCGGCGAGCCTGCGCGTCTATCTGGCGCGCACGCCGGAGGGCTGGACGGTGATGCCGGGTGGTTTCGCCCGCGTCGGCCTGTCGCTCGACCCAACGGCCATTGCCATGCAGCGCGGCGGCCAGGCGGCCGACGTCTGGGTGGTCAGCGACCGGCCGGTGGAACGCGAAACGCTGCTGCCGCAGGAGCATGACAGTTTTGCCCGCACCATGCCGGGCAGCCTGCCCAGCCGGGCTGCGGAAAACCTGACCTGGCTCGGCCGCTATATCGAGCGCTCTGAAGACACGGTGCGCATTCTGCGCGCCTATCATGTGCGGCTGGCCGAGACGTCCGATCCGGACATGCCGCTGCTCGTCGATGTCAGGGATTATGTAGAACCGTTCGGCATTGATCTCGAATCGGCCATTCCACCCGGATTGATCGGCACGCTCGACAGCGCCGTCTACAGCGCCGGACAGATCAGAGACCGCTTTTCGCCCGACGGCTGGCTGGCGCTCAAGGACCTGTCGAAGACAATCCACCAATTCGCAACGACGGTGGCGCCGGGCGATGATGCGACACGGGCGATGACGGTGATGCTGCGCAAGCTCGCCGGCTTTTCCGGCCTGCTGCATGAGAACATGTACCGTTTCACCGGCTGGCGTTTCCTCGAGATAGGCCGGCGCATCGAGCGCGGCATCCAGATTGCCCGCACACTTGCCCGTCTCACCCGCTCCGGCGCGCCGGACGGCTCGCTCGACATGATGCTGGAGATCGGCGACAGCGTCATGACCCATCGCCGGCAGTATCCGGTGCGGGCCGGGCGGCGCACGGTGATCGACCTTTTGGCGCTCGACCCGCTCAACCCGCGCTCGATCCTGTTCCAGCTCGAGAGGCTGAAGGCCGAGATCGGCCTGTTGCCGTCGGTTGGCCCGGAGGGGCACATGTCGGTGGCGGCCAAGGAAATCCTGCAGCTCAACACGGCAATTGCCGTCATGGAACCATCGGAGATGTCGGCGGAGGTGCTGGACGATCTCGCCACCGAGATCGGCAACCTCTACAACAGCCTCGCCAAAGCGTACTTCGGTTAACATGCTGTACGATATCAGGCTTCATCTCAGCTACGATTATGACGCCGCGGCCGGTGGCAGCCGGCATCAGGTGCGTGTTTTGCCGCAGACCATTGCCGGCATGCAGCGTGTGGTCGCAGCCTCGCTTTCGTTTGTGCCGACCCCGTCGGAGCGCACCGATTTTACCGATTTCTTCGGTAACAATGTTACCGCGATCGCCTTTCGCGATGTCCATGACGGGCTCGATATCAGAATGAGCGCGCGCGTGTCGGTGTCGCGGCCGGAGCCTGGGCTCGACGTGTCGCCCGACTTGCAGCGCCTGAGGGAAGAACTCGGCGCGGTGCGGTCACTGACGCCCGACGCACCGCATCACTTTCTCATGGCCAGCGATCATGCCGGCATCGATGCGGCGATCACCGCCTATGCACGCGGCAGCGCCAGCGGCTCGACGGTCGGCACGGCCATCGATCTGTGCAACCGCATCCACCGCGACTTCACCTATGATGGGGAAGCCACCACCGTTCATACCAGGGCCAGCGACGCCTTCCGTTTGAAGCGTGGCGTCTGCCAGGATTTCTCCCACATCATGATCGCCGGCTTGCGCGGGTTGGGCATTCCGGCCGGCTATGTCAGCGGCTTCCTGCGCACCATTCCGCCGAAGGGCAAGCCGCGGCTCGAAGGCGCCGACGCCATGCATGCTTGGGTCAAGGTGTGGTGCGGGCGCGATGCCGGCTGGCAGGAGTTCGACCCGACCAATGGCATGCGGGCCAGCAACGACCACATCACCGTCGGCTACGGCCGCGACTATTCCGACGTGGCGCCGATCGTCGGCGTGCTGAAAACCACCGGCGGACAGGTCGGCGACCAGGCCGTCGACGTCATTCCGGTTGCGCTGGAAAAGGTCTGACGGCGGAACCAGTGGCTTGTCCGGCGCTTATCTACGAGAAAATCTCGTGGAGCGGGCATGCTGGACAAATCCGGGGCGCCACCGGGCCGATCTGTTGCCGGACAGGGCGACGATGACACGCCGAGGAATGGCGCGCAGGCCTCTGCCGATCAGGCCTCGCTTACCTATGTCAGCGACAGTGAGCCGGGCATTCGCCGCCTGAAGGCGGGCGAGGGATTTTCGTACAAAGGCGTGAAGGGGCAGGCCGTGAGCGCGGGGGCCATCGCCCGCATCAAGGCGCTGGCCATTCCGCCAGCCTGGACGGATGTGTGGATCTCGCCCGATCCCGCCGGCCATATCCAGGCGACCGGCCGCGACCAGCGCGGGCGCAAGCAATACCGCTACCATCCGCTGTGGGCCGCGGAGCGTGACGGCGCCAAATATTCGAGCCTTGTCGCCTTTGCCGAAAGCCTGCCGGAATTGCGCCGCCGCATCGATGCCGATCTGCGCCGCCAGGGCCTGCCGGCCGAGCGCGTCGTGGCGGCAGTCGTCTGGCTACTCGACAACACGATGATCCGTGTCGGCAATGCAGCCTATGCCCGCGACAACAAGAGTTTTGGGCTGACGACCCTGCGGGACCGCCATGTCGATATCAAGGGGTCGAGCCTGCGCTTTGCCTTCAAGGGCAAATCGGGCAAGGAATGGAAATTGAAGCTTGTCGACCGCCGCATCGCTCGCGTCGTGCGCGGCGCGCAAGATATTCCGGGACAAAAGCTGTTCCAGTATCTGGACGAGGACGGCGCCCGGCATCCGGTGCGCTCCGACGACGTCAACCGCTACATACGCGATGCTGTCGGAGAAGACTTCAGCTCCAAGCATTTCCGCACCTGGGGCGGCACCATCCACGCTGCGTCGCTGTTTGCACAGACGGAACTTCCCGAAAGCCAGGCCGGGGTGAAGCGGGTGATGAATACCGTCATCGACAAGGTGGCCGAGCGGCTCGGCAACACGCGCGCCGTCTGCCGCAAATGCTACATCCATCCGCAGGTCTTCGAATCCTGGGCGCAGGGGCGTCTGCTCAGCGAAATGACTGAAGCCAACAAACGCAAGCGATCCATAGATGGCCTCGACGACGAAGAGGCGCTGGTGCTGCGGTGGCTGAAGGCAGGCGAAGGCTGAAAAATAGCCCTAACTTTTTTGTCGACGCCATGTCGGCATAGGCCCTACTGTTTCGTCCTTTGATACAGAAAAGGACGTCCCATGCTCTACGCTATCCTCTGCTATGCCTCCGAAGATGTCGTCTCCTCCTGGAGCAAGGCACAGGATGACGAGGTCATGGCGAAGCTGCTCAATGTGCAGCAGAAATATGCTGACGCCGGCCGGCTTGGCCCGGTGGCACGGCTTCTGCCCACCACCGCGGCGACGACGCTGCGCCAGGTCAAGGGCGAATCGGTGGTCATCGACGGCCCGTTTGCCGAGACCAAGGAACAGTTCCTCGGCTTCTACACGCTCGAATGCGCCGATCTCGATGAGGCCGTCGACTTCGCGCGCGAGCTTTCCGAGGTCAATCCGAGCGGCGGATCCTATGAGATCCGGCCGGTTTCCGTCTTCGACCCAACCAGAGTTTTGAAATGACCGACCTTTCCTGGATCAGCTCCGCGATCTCAGCCGCCCGCCCGCAGGCGATGGGCGCGCTGCTGCGCTATTTCCGCGATCTCGATACGGCGGAGGAGGCTTTCCAGGACGCGTGTCTCAGGGCACTCAAGAACTGGCCGCAGAACGGGCCGCCGCGCGATCCGGCGGCCTGGCTGATCTTTGTCGGCCGCAACAGCGGCATCGATGCGGTGCGCAAGCGCGCCAAGCAGGCGCCGATGCCGGAAGAGGACCAGATCTCGGACCTTGAGGATGCCGAGAGCGATATCGCCGAGCGGCTGGACGGCGCGCATTACCGCGACGACATATTGCGGCTCTTGTTCATCTGCTGCCATCCGGACCTGCCGGCGACGCAGCAGATTGCGGTGGCGCTGCGCATCGTCTCCGGGCTAACCGTCAAGCAGATCGCGCGCGCCTTCCTGGTTGGCGAAAGCGCCATGGAGCAGCGCATCACCCGCGCCAAGGCGCGCATTGCCGACGCCGGCGTGCCGTTCGAGACACCGGGCGCGGTCGAGCGCTCAGAGCGGCTCGCCGCTGTCGCGGCCATGGTCTATCTGATCTTCAACGAGGGCTATTCGATCAACAGCGGCGAAGCGCCGGCGCGCGCGCCGCTCTGCGAGGAGGCGATCCGGCTGGCGCGGCTGTTGCTCAGGCTGTTCCAGACCGAACCGGAGATCATGGGGCTGACGGCGCTGCTGTTGCTGCAGCATGCCCGTGCGCCGGCGCGTTTCGACGAGAATGGCGAGATCGTGTTGCTCGACGACCAGGACCGCAGTCTGTGGAGTCGCAAGATGATCGACGAAGGCCTGGCGCTGGTCGACAAGGCGCTGCGCCACCAAAAGCCCGGGCCCTATCAGGTGCAGGCGGCGATCGCGGCACTGCATGCGCGGGCGGCAACGCCTGAGGATACCGACTGGACCGAGATCGATCTGCTCTACAGCCTGCTGGAAAGGATGCAGCCATCGCCGGTGGTGACGCTGAACCGCGCGGTTGCGGTCGCCAAGGTGCGCGGCCCGGAAGCTGCCCTTGCCATGATCGAGCCGCTCGGCGAAAGGCTGTCCGGTTATTTCCACTTCTTTGGCCTCAAGGGCGGGTTGCTGATGCAACTTGACCGCGGCGAGGAGGCGCGTGTTGCCTTTGACCGTGCGATTGCTTTGGCCAATACGGCGGCGGAAGCCGCCCATATCCGCATGCATATCGACCGGTTGATGAAAGACGGCGCCGTGAAGGCCCCCGCGAAGACAGCGCACTGAAGACTGCTGGCTCAATCGTGCAATCCCGGCTTGGACCATGCCGGGGTGGCGATTTTCCCCTGAAACGAGTAATGCCACGCCATGACAGCGCCCGACGTGCCTGCGGCACGCAGGCGACGTGGCGCGAAGGCTCGACCGCCGCCACCTGATGGCGAGCGGATCTGAAAGGGATAAAAATGACGATAGCGAAGGAAACGGCTGAACTTCTGGCGAAACTGGGCGTGGCCAAGGACGCGCTTAGCGGCGGCGACCTCATCGTGCGCAGCCCGGTGACGGGCGAGCAGATCGCGGCGCTTGAGACGATTTCACCGGCTGAGGCGGCCAAGGTCATCGATTCCGCGCACAAGGCGTTCCAGGCCTGGCGGATGGTGCCAGGCCCCCGGCGCGGCGAACTGGTGCGGCTGCTCGGCGAGGAATTGCGCGCGCACAAGGCTGAGCTTGGCCGGCTGGTGTCGATCGAGGTCGGCAAGATTCCGTCCGAAGGCCTCGGCGAAGTCCAGGAAATGATCGACATCTGCGATTTCGCCGTCGGCCTGTCCCGCCAGCTCTACGGCCTGACCATCGCCACCGAGCGTCCGGGCCACCGCATGATGGAGACTTGGCATCCGCTCGGTGTTGTCGGCGTCATTTCGGCCTTCAACTTCCCGGTCGCGGTGTGGTCGTGGAATGCAGCACTGGCGCTGGTCTGCGGCGATGCCGTGGTGTGGAAGCCCTCGGAAAAGACGCCGCTGACGGCGCTCGCCTGTGAGGCGATTTTTGCCCGCGCGGTCAAGCGCTTCGGCGCTGACGCGCCGCAGGGCTTGGCGCCGGTGCTGATCGGCGACCGCGCCGTCGGCGAGATCCTCGTCGATCATCCCAGGGTGCCGCTGGTTTCGGCCACCGGCTCGACGCGCATGGGCCGGGATGTCGGCCCAAGGCTGGCCAAGCGCTTTGCCCGCGCCGTGCTGGAACTCGGCGGCAACAATGCCGGCATCGTCTGCCCAACCGCCGATCTCGACATGGCGCTGCGCGCCATCGCCTTCGGCGCCATGGGCACCGCCGGCCAGCGCTGCACGACGCTCAGGCGTCTCTTCGTGCATGACAGCGTCTATGACGCGCTGCTGCCGCGGCTAAAGAAGGCCTATCAGAGCGTTTCGGTCGGCAACCCGCTGGAGACCTCCTCGCTGGTCGGTCCGCTGATCGATAAGGCGGCGTTCGACGCCATGCAGAAGGCGCTCAAGGAAGCCACCGCTCACGGCGGCAAGGTGATCGGCGGCACGCGGGTCGAGAACGGCCATCCCGACGCCTACTACGTGCATCCGGCGCTGGTCGAAATGCCGAAGCAGGTGTCTCCGGTCACCGAAGAGACCTTCGCGCCGATCCTCTATGTGATGAAATACTCCGATTTCGACGCCGTGCTCGACGAGCACAATGCGGTCGGCGCCGGTCTGTCGTCGTCGATCTTCACCCGCGACCTGCAGGAATCCGAGCGCTTCCTCGGCGTCGACGGCTCGGATTGCGGCATCGCCAACGTCAATATCGGCACATCGGGCGCCGAGATCGGTGGCGCGTTCGGTGGCGAGAAGGAGACCGGCGGCGGCCGCGAGAGCGGTTCGGATGCCTGGAAAGCCTATATGCGCCGCGCCACCAACACGGTGAACTATTCAAAGGCGCTGCCGCTGGCTCAGGGCGTGTCCTTCGACATCGATTGAGGCGCTGCGCCGGCTTCCCTGACCAGTTGATCCATCCCGATTCAGTCGGGATGGATCGCCATTGTTCAGCCTGGATCGTTCCGCTTGCGGATGATGGAAGCGATGTCGCGAAGGCGGCATCGCTGACGGCGAGCTTGACGGCCTGCGCGCTCATATATTCCTGGTAGAAGCTGTTCGGCTGCCAGGTCTTGGCAAGTGGTATGATTACCTGTCCGAAGAGCTGTGAGCGTGAAGGTTCAGCCAGCCTTTTGCATCGGGCGACAGGCCTCGAAAGCGGCATCGATGACCGCAAGTTTGGCGGCCTGGACGGTCATGTATTCCTGGTAGAAGCTGTTCGAGACCCACATTACCGAATGCCCGCGCCGGCCCATCCAGCCGACGCTGCCGAGCTTTTCCGCGTCGCGCAACTTGCGCGCCAGATGGGTGCGCGAGAGTTTCAACCAACTGGCGAATTCGCCGACCGAAACCACGCTGGTCGGGATCTGGTCGAGACCGGCATTGTCAGGATCGATGCCGGACATCAGCCAATCCATGACGATGCCGCCATTGTTGAGCCAGATGAACAGCGAGAAGGTCTGCTTGGGCTCGCGCACCGGGCTGGATGAGAGCAGGCCTTCCGCCACCAGCGGCTGCAGCCTGGCAATCATGCCGGGCTGCTCGAGAAACAAAGCGAGGCGATTCCCGCCGTCCAGGCCGTCGAGTGTGCGCAGATGCGCAAACACCCAGCCATCGAATTCCTTCAGCGTCGCTGTCGTCACCTGAAACGGGTGGGCGCGTCCGTCACCGGTGTGCGGCAGGTATTCGATGATGTGATAGTGCAGCATCTCCTTGATGAAGGCCTCGGCCGTGTTGCGGCTGGCGACGGAATAGCGGAGCACGGCATCGATGAAGCGGGCGAGGGTCAGTTGCGTGCGGGGATCGCGCGGGTCGCGGGCGAAATGCAGGGCAAGGCCGGTGTGAGCCAGCAGCCAGCGCTGTTGCGTGGCGAATACGGCGGCCAGGCGCGGGCTCGTTTCATAGATGTGCAGCAGCGCCTTCGACTGCGCCTGGACATAGCGATGCAGCGCCGGATGGCCGGCAATATATTCGAAATTCAGCGCCATCCTCCTCGTCCTCCGGCCAGCCCCCCGGCAGCGAAGACGCAATCACATTTCCAGCCTTAGCCGCCCGTGTCCAGCCATGCCAACCCGGACAAAAGGCCTAGAGCTGTCAATCGTCCCACGGTCACGTTAAAACCGCTCCATCTCCTTGATTTTGAGGCAATTGC
Organism: Mesorhizobium sp. P3_A2; assembly: GCF_056403115.1. Lineage (NCBI taxonomy): Bacteria > Pseudomonadati > Pseudomonadota > Alphaproteobacteria > Hyphomicrobiales > Phyllobacteriaceae > Mesorhizobium > Mesorhizobium sp. P3_A2. Next base: position 68,958 of record NZ_JBFUGC010000004.1, on the reverse strand, counting down.
GCTGGGAAAGCCCCACGCGCTTTTCCTAGGAAAACCGTTTCACACTTTTCGCGGAACTGCTCTGGTCCGTTCGCGTCCGGCGGATGGCGCGGCCAGCATAGTCAAGCACAATGCCAAGGCCAACGGCGGCGCCGCTTCCGGTCTTCTTCACCGGCGTCACGGTGAACAGGGACGCGCAGACGATGGTCGAGGGGTCCGCGCCTGGACCAGGCAGCACTGTGTCGGAGTATGGCGACGGTTGCCGCCGCCTGTGTCGTTGCGTCGGCTCAATAGGTAGGCGAGGCCGCCGTCTGTTTCAGGGATTGCGGCCCGGGGCCCGCCCTGTGCGTGAAAATGAGGTGCGCAAGCGGTAGCGGTCGCCGGCGTAGCGGATGGTCGAGGACAGCAGCGGCCGGCCGGCGGCGTCGACGATGAGCTGACTCATCACCAAGGTGGATTTGCCGACGTCGATGTCGAGATGCCGCGCCAGAACAGGATCGGCATCATGCGCCTCGATCGTGGTTTCGGCGCGCGCCAGGTCGACGCCGGCATCGATCAGCAGGCCGAACAGCGACGCGTTGCTAAAGTCGATGCGGCTGAGATCGGGAACGAGGCTCGCGGCAAAGAATGAGGTGTCGACAGCGACCGGGACCTGGTCGAGGCGGCGGATGCGCTCGAGGTGGAAAAGGGCAGCACCCGGCGCGATCGACAGCTCCTCGGCCTCGTCCAGCGAGGCCGGCGCATGCTCGGCGCGCAACACGTCGGAGGAGGGCGTCAGGCCGAGGCGTTTGGCGGTCTCGCTGAAGGATTCCAGCGTGTTGGGAAATTCCTTCGGCACCTTGGCCGAGACATACCAGCCGCGCCCGTGCGAGGGCGTCAGCACGCCTTCCTCGACGAGGCTCTGCAAGGCTCGGCGCAAGGTCACCCTCGATATCGACATGCGCGTGAACAGGTCGCGCTCGGCCGGCAGGCGCGCGCCAGACGCAAGCTTGCCGCTGGCGATCTCCTGCAAGATCGCGTCGGCCGCCTGCCGCCAGAGTGGTTCGGGTCCGTCCGATTGCAGTGGCGAGCCCTCCATAATGGTCACCCCTTGATCTTTTCCCATACGCCCGTTCGCATCGAACGGTAGCAGGCGTCAATTATGTGGTTGACGATAACGCCGTCCTCGAAGGTTTCCAGCGGCGTCGTTCCCGCCGCGAAATGGTCGACGAAATGGCGCATCTGTTGCGAGAAACCATAGGCGCGGGTCTCCTCGGGCACCGGATAGACCCACCCTGTCTCGGCATCGGCCTTCTCGACGAGATAGCCCACCGGCTTCTCGATGAAGCCCCACACCGGACCGACCGACGTGTCGGTGACGATGCGGCCGGCGGAGCCGACCAGTTCGTGGCGAAGCTGCATGCCGCCTTTCTCGATCCAAGACGATTCGATGGTGGCGAGCTGGCCACCGGCGAATTTCAAAAGCGCGATCGCCGTATCTTCCCCGGTTGTCTTATCACCGTGGACCAGTGTAGCGCCCCACGCCATCACCTCGGTGATCTCATTGTCCTTGCCGAAGAAATGGCGGGCGCTTTCGACGGTGTGGCAGCCCATGTCGAGCAAAGCGCCGCCGCCGGCGAGCTCGGCATTCCAGAAATGCGACGCGTGCGGGCCGGAATGTGCTTCGCGGGCGCGCATGGTCAAGAGATTACCGATGCCGCCGGCCTGAATCATCTGATGGGCCTTGGCGATGTTGGGGGAAAACACCGCGCATTCGGCATAGCCGTGCCAGATGCCGGCGCGCTCGACGATGTCGAGGATTTCCTGCGCTTCCTTGCCGGTGCGCGCCAGCGGCTTGGTGCAGATGACCGCCTTGCTGTGTTTTGCCGCCGTTCTGACGGCTTCGAGATGGATTTCGTTGGGCAGCGCAATCACCAGCAGCTCGACCTTCGGATCGGCGCACAGCGCGTCGATTTCCCTATGAGCGGTGACCTTGGGACCCCATTTCTTGGCGAAGGCCGTGGCGCGCTCGAAACTGCGTGACGAGCAGGCCACCAGCTCGGCGTTGCGCACGTCGAGCAGCGAGTCCGCATAGGTCTCGGCAATGAAGCCCGAGCCCAGAATTCCAACTCCAATCATACAAGTCCTCCCAGATTTCTTGCCGTCAATCCGATGCCCCCTCAGCCGAACAGCGACCCCTTAACGAGAAAAGACAACACAATACCACTTGTCACAAGATGTATCAGTAGGTATGGTCCGAGGCAACAGTGCAAAATCGTGAATCCACACGAGGCACCATCTTGAGGGAGAGCAGGACAATGCGTTCCATACGTGTATCGATCCCGCTGGCGGCGACGCTTGGCGTGATGTTTTCAGGCGGTGTCGGCGCCGCCTTTGCCGACCCGGTGACCATCACCTTGAACAGCTGGCGCACTGAGGACATTGCGGTGTGGCAGGACACCATCTTGCCTGCCTTCGAGGCCAAGCACCCCGACATCAAGGTCGAGTTCGCGCCGATCAACACCAATGAATACAACGCCGCTATCCAGTCGCAGATCGAAGGCGGCGCCGGTGGCGACCTGATCACCTGCCGCCCGTTCGATGTGAACCGCGAATGGATCAAGCGCGGCTATTTCGAATCGCTGGAAGGCCTGCCGGGCCTGGAGAATTTCGACAAGACCTCGCGTGCGGCGTGGACCGGCGCCGACGACAAGACCTACTGCCTGCCGGTCGCCGCCGTGCTCGCCGGCTTCTACTACAACGCCGACATCTTCAAGGAGCTGGGCCTCAAGGTGCCGACCACCAGCGCCGAGTTCATCGACGTGCTCACGGCAATCAAGAAGGACGGCCGCTACACGCCGCTGGCCTATGGTTCGGCCGAATCCTGGCAGCTCGCCTATAACGGCCTCTACTCGATCGGCCCGGCCTACTGGAAAGGCGAGGAGGGCCGGCTCGGCCTGATCGACGGCAAGAAGAAGCTGACCGATCCGGAATTCGTCGACGCGATAGCCGCCTTCGAGGCCTGGAAGGCGTTCCTGCCCTCCGGCCAAGAGAGCCTGAACTATGCCGATATGACGCAGCTGTTCACGCTGGGCAAAGCGGCCATCCTTCCCGACGGTTCATGGGACATCAACCAGGCGACCTCGACCGGCCTCAATGTCGGCGTGTTCGGTCCGCCGGTGCCGAAGGCGGGCGACCAGCGCTATCTCCAGGAAATGCCCGACATGGGCATCGGCATCAACGCCAAGAGCGCGCACAAGGACGCCGCAAAAACCTTCCTCGACTGGGTCGCCGGGCCTGAGTTCCAGGAGCTCTATGTCAACGCCGCGCCCGGCTTCTTCGCCATGAGCTCGAAGCCGGTGACCTACAAGAACAAGCTGGCGCAGGACTTCGCCGACCTGAAGAAGGGCGCCGAGCTGACGCCGCGTCTGGCGCTGGATCGGCTGAGCGCCGGCACGCCGCCGCTCGACGACGAGACCTGGCGCCTGCTGCAGGTGATGTTCACCAAGTCGGACGTCACACCACAACAGGTTGCGACGGAACTCCAGGCCGGCCTCGCCTCCTGGTACGGACCGCAGAAGAAGTAATCCGGCACTCCCTGGCGCATGCCTTGCCACGAGGCAGGGCATGCGCAAGCCTGACGGCATGCCGGCGCATTCGTGCCGGCGTGAAGATGAGGTTTTTCCGTTGATATCTCCCGCTGCCGCTTATCGAAACCTGCTGCTGTTCGTGCTGCCGGCGCTGGCCGTCTATCTGGTCTTTGCCGTGCTGCCGCTGGCGACCTCGGTCGTCATGAGCTTCTTCCAGACCAGCGGCGCTTCAGGTGACGTCTTTGTCGGCTTCGCCAATTACGAGCGCCTGTTCACCCACCCGACCATCAGCGCCCGCTTCTGGAATGCGCTTCTCAACAACATGCAGTATTTCGCCATCCATCTGATCGTCGAAGTGCCGATGGGGCTGCTGCTGGCGGCGTTGCTGACGTCAGGCAAACTGGCGCGCTCGGAAGGCATCTACCGCACGCTGCTGTTCATCCCAGCCACACTGTCGGTGGTGATCGTCGGCTTCGTCTGGCGGCTGATCATCAACCCGCTCTGGGGCCTGGTCGGCTTCCCGCTGCTGGGCACGGAATCGACCGCGCTCACCACCATCTCGCTGATGTCGGTATGGCAGTATTTCGGCATCCCCATGGTGTTCCTCTACAGCGCTCTGCTGGCGGTACCCAACGAGCTGGTCGAGGCCGCCAACATCGACGGCGCCGGTAGCTGGACGACTTTCTGGAAGATCAAGTTTCCGCTGATCGCGCCGCAATTCGGGCTGATCGCCATCCTCACCTATATCTGGACGTTCAACGGCTTCGACCTGGTGTTCGCGCTCAACGGATCGGCGCCCGGGCCGAACTACAGCACCGATATTCTAGGCACCTATTTCTACCGCACCTTCTTCGGCTCCAGCGGACAGCTTGCCGATCTCGATCTGGGTAGCGCGGTCGCGACGGTCATCTTCCTCACGGTGTTGCTGGTCACCGCAGCCTATTTCTGGCTGATCCAGCGCCGCCTGAAATCCTATTCGGTCTAGGAGCTGAGATGAGCGCCCAGGACCTTACAATACCAGCCGCCCGCCGCCGCCAGGACCGCGAACCCTGGACCATCGAGCGCATCATCGTGCATGGGCTGCTGATCGTCTTCGTGCTGCTCGCCATCGGGCCGGTGCTGATCGTCATCATCAATTCGCTGAAGACGACGCCGGCGATCTTTGGCGGGCCGTTCGATCTTCCGACGGCGAAAACCTTCAGCCTCGAAGGCTATAAGCGGGTGTTCACGCGCGGCAATTTCATCGTCAATTACCGTAACAGCCTGATCGTCACGGTGACGACGATCGGGCTGACCGTGGTGCTGTCGACGCTCGCCGCCTTCGCGCTGGTCGAATACCGCGTGCGGCTGGCGTCGCTGCTTGGCGGCCTGTTCGTGCTCGGCATCATGCTGCCGATTCGGCTCGGCACCATCCCGCTGATCCAGATGATGCTGGCCTGGCGGCTGATGGACACGCTGGTGGCGCTCATCCTCGTCTACACCGCCATGAGCATCCCGATAGCGGTGACGCTGATGGTCACCTATTTCCGTACCGTGCCGACCGATCTCAAGGAAGCGGCGCGCATGGATGGTGCCAGCGAATTGCGCACTTTCTGGATCGTGTTGCCTTTGGTCCGACCGGGCCTCGCCGCGGTGGCCGCGCTCACCATGCTGCCGGTGTGGAACGACCTCTGGTTTCCGCTGATCTTGGCGCCCAGCCGGCAGAACCAGACGGTGACGCTCGGCGTACAGCAATTCGTCGGCCAGTTCATGAACGACTATCCGGCGCTGCTCGCGGCACTGACGCTGGGCGCCGTGCCTCTGGTCCTGCTCTTCACCCTGTTCTCGCGGCAATTCATCAGCGGCCTGAGCAAGGGCTACAGCAAGTAGATTTTCCGCGCACACCTATTTCGAAATGATGGAACACTGAGATGCAGATAGGCAAATACATCCGCCGGCAGCCCGCGACGCTCACCGGGCTTCCCGCCGCGATCGGTGCCGCGCTCGACGGTTTCGCCAGCCTGCGCCAGACGCCGGAGCGGATTGTGCTGCTCGGCACCGGCTCGTCGATGAACGCGCTGCTGGCCGGCGCCGAGGCGCTGGAAGAGGGCACCGGTGCCTCGGTAATTGCCAAGGAGCCGGAGGCTTTCCTGCGCCTGCCGCCCAGGGCATCGGGCCAGCGCACGCTGGTTCTGGCGGCGTCGCAGTCCGGTATGAGTATCACCACGATCGAAGCTGTGCGCCTGTCGGTGGAGATGGGCTTTCCGACGCTTGTCATCACCGGCGAGGCCGACAGCATGATTACTCAGGCAGGCGCAGAAGTGATCGTCATGCCGATCGGTCCGGAGACGGTTGGTCCGAAGACCATGGGCTACACCGCCACCGTCATCTCGGTGCTCGCGGTTGCGGCGAAGCTTGCCAACCGGACGATCGATGTATCCGGTCTGCTCGCCCAGCTGGAGCAGACGGCGCAGACCGGTCTTGCTGCCGCAAAAGACCTGGTCGCCCGCTTCGGCGTTCCCGATTACATTCTGGTCGCAGGTCAGGCGACGCATCTCGGCACCGCGCTCGAAGCATCGCTCAAGATCGCCGAGATCAGCGGCGTGCCGACCTCTGCTTTCGACACCGAAGAGGCCTTGCACGGCCACGTCTACGGCACGACGGACAAGAGCCTGGTAATCGCCGTCGCGCAGACCGAGACCGAAGCCAAGGTCGCCGCCAATCTCGGCGAGGCGCTGGCCGAACTCGGACCGCGCACGGTCGTCCTCAACCTCTCCGGTCATCCGACGCGCTTCGACCTCGATGTCAGCTGGCCGACCGCGCCGGAGCAGCAATGGCTCGCCGGCTGCTGGGCGCCAATGCCGCTGCAATGGTATGGCTGCGAGCTGGCGATCGCGCGCGGCATCGATCCAGACAAGATGATCTACCCCAACCTCGGACGGCGGCTCAACGTGCGCATCCGCAAGGAGGCGTGATGGTAACCGCTGTTGGAATCGACATTGGCGGCAGCCTGGTCAAGCTCGGCGTCGTCGACGGTTCAGGCAAGGTCTTGGCACGCGGTGCTGTGCCTGTGCATCGCGACATCGAGTTCGCCGATTTCGTTCATCTGGTCACCAACGCGACCGAGGAACTGCGGCAGGCGTTCCCCGACATTGCCGCCATCGGCATCGGCGTGCCGGGCACGCCCAACCCCGAGACCGGTATGCTCAACGGCCGCTGCCCGGCGATCCCCGCGCTGCTCAAGGGATCGCTGTCAAAACTGTTTTCCATCCGCTTCGGCGTGCCGGCCGTTGTCCGCAACGATGCCGTCAGCGCCACCCATGGCGAAATGCGCCATGGCGCCGGGCGTCCGTTCTCGCGCTTCGCGCTGCTGACGCTCGGCACCGGCGTTGGCGGCTCCATAGTCATCGATCGCAAGGTCATTGACGGCCCGGACGGCCTGCCGCCGCAGTTCGGCTGCATCTCGCTCGACCCGGCTCGCACCGACATTGCCGACCCGGTGCCGGGCATGGTCGAGAACCTCGCCAGCGCACGTGCGCTGGTCAATCGCTATCGCCAGCTCAAGCCGGACACCGACGCCAAGGATGCCGAGACCGTCGTCGATCTCGCCAAGCAAGGTGACGCGATCGCCCTGCAGGTGGTCGACGAGGTGGCGCGCTGGCTCGGCCAGATGATCGGCATCATGTCGAACATGCTCAACATCGAGGCGGCGATCATTGGCGGCGGCCTGTCGCTGGCCGGTCCCTTCTTCATCGATCGCATTGCCAAGAATGTCCGGGATTTCGTCTTGCTCAAGCCCGGCCGGCCGCCGGTCATCGTGGCGGCCGAGCACGGCAACGACGCGGGCGTGATCGGCACCGCGGCACTGGCGCTCGACATGTTCGCGCCCACGGCAAAGGAATAGCTCCATGGCCGATGTCGAACTGCGCAAGATTTCGAAGAGGTATCAGAACCTGAAGGTCGTTCACGATATCGACCTTGACATTGCCGAGGGCGAATTCGTCGTCCTCGTCGGACCCTCCGGCTGCGGCAAGTCGACGACGCTGCGCATGGTGGCGGGGTTGGACCGGCCAAGCGGCGGCGAGATCCTTATCGGCGGCAAGCTCGTCAACAACGTCCAGGCCCGCGATCGCGACATCGCCATGGTATTCCAGAGCTATGCGCTCTACCCGCAGATGACGGTGGCGCAGAACATGGCGTTCGGCCTGCGCATTCGCAAAGTACCTGACACCGAGGTGACGCAACGCATTGCGCGTGTCGCCGACATTCTCGATCTCAGCGAGCTTTTGCAGCGCAAGCCGCACCAGCTGTCGGGCGGCCAGCGCCAGCGCGTCGCTATGGGCCGCGCCATGGTGCGCCAACCGAAAGTGTTCCTGTTCGACGAGCCGCTTAGCAATCTCGACGCCAAGCTCAGGGTCAAGATGCGCGCCGAGATCAAGAAGCTGCACCAGATGGTCGCCACCACCACGGTCTACGTCACCCACGACCAGGTCGAGGCGATGACCCTGGCCGATCGCGTCGTGGTGATGAACAAGGGCCGCATCGAACAGATCGGCCCGCCAAACGACCTGTACCATGAGCCGGCAAGCCGCTTCGTCGCCGGCTTCATCGGCAGCCCCGGCATGAATTTCTTCAAGTGCCGCCTCGAAGCGCGCGGCGACAGGCTGGCAGTGGTGCTCGGCGATGGCACGGCGCTTGCTGTGCCGGCTGCCCGCGGTGCGCGCTATGGCGGCCATGTCGGACGCGAGCTCGAATTCGGCCTGCGTCCCGAGCACATCACCGAGCAGCGCGAGCGGCCCGATAGCGTCGACATCAAGGTGCCGGTCGAGGTGGTCGAACCGATGGGCATGGAGACGCTGCTGCATGTGCTGGTGGCCGGCGCGGAGGCGACGGCACGCATCGATCCGGCGGCGACGCCGAAGCCAGGGGAGATGGCGACGCTGTCGCTCGGAATGGGCCACATGCACCTGCTCGACCCGGAAAGCGGCAAGGTGCTCTGAAAGGCGAGGGCTCCGACACAGGTCAGAACGGGGTCCGCCACACATTCGCGTGTCGAAACGTAAAAACAATATATTATCCGTTGACAAATATAATTTTGGAGCGAATTTTTAGGTGCGGTGCCAGGTGTCCGTGATGGCCTTCTTAGCCATCTCAAATGCAGTCCAGGAATGTGCCGGTCATGATCGACATCCACAGCGTGTCAAAATCTTTCGTGACCAGGGACGCCGCCCCGGTCCACGCGCTGAACGAAGTCAGCTTGGAAATCTACGACAATGAGTTCTTCACGCTGCTGGGACCGTCGGGCTGCGGCAAGACAACCTTGCTGCGCCTGATCGCCGGCTTCGAGGCGCCAAGTGCTGGCGCCATCCGCATTGCCGGCAGCGATGTCGCTGCCCTGCCGCCACAGAAGCGGCCGGTCAACACGGTGTTCCAGAGCTACGCGCTGTTTCCGCATATGAGCGTCGCCGAAAATGTCGCGTTCGGGCTGCAGATGCAGAACGCGCCGAAAGCGCTGATCGAGGAGCGCGTCAGGGAAGCGCTGGAAATGGTGCGGCTGGAAGGCTTCGCCACGCGGCACCCGGCGCAATTGTCGGGTGGCCAGCAACAGCGTGTCGCGGTGGCCCGTGCGCTGGCGCCAAAGCCCAGCGTGCTTTTGCTCGACGAGCCGCTGTCGGCGCTCGACCTCAAACTGCGCAAGGGGATGCAGAGCGAGTTGAAGCGGTTGCAACGCGAGACCGGCATCACCTTCGTGCTGGTCACGCACGACCAGGAGGAGGCGCTGGCCATGTCCGACCGGATCGCTGTCATGTGCAGCGGCGACGTGCTGCAGGTCGGCACGCCGAGGGACATCTACGATAATCCGCAGGACCGTTTCGTTGCCGACTTCATCGGCGAGTCCAATCTGCTGCCAGGCGCAGCACTTGGCCGCGATCCGGCAAAGACGATCGTCGTGCGGCCGGAGCACATCGTGGTGTCGCCGGCATCGGAGCGCCAAGGGGCACGCCACGGGCGCGGTCTCCGCCATCACCTTCCTCGGCTCCGACACGCTCTACGAAGTCGTGCTGGAGGAAGGGGCAAAACTGCACTCGCGCTCGCGCGGTGGTGCAGCACTTTCGGCCGGCGACCGGGTCGTCGTCGACTGGGCACGGCACCTCGAACGCGAACTGGTCAACTGAGATGGGTCCGAACCGCACCTGGCTGCTGATTGCGCCGGCCATGCTGGTCATCGGCATCTTCATGGTGCTGCCGCTGTTCTTGGCGGTCGGCTATTCCTTCATGACCGCCAACCCCTATGGCGGCGTGACCGCGCCGGCGACCTTCGACGCCTATCTGCAGTTCCTCTACCAGCGCGACTTCGACGACAGCCTGGTGTTTTCACCGAGCTACGCCCTGATCATCCTGCGCTCGATCTACCTCGCCATTGCCACCACCATCATCTGCCTCGTGCTAGGCCTGCCGGTCGCCTGGTACATCGTCTGCCAGACGCCTGAGCGCCGGCGGGTGCTTCTGTTCGCGGTCACGCTGCCGTTCTGGATCAACACGTTGATCCGCACCTATTGCTGGATCCTGATCCTGCGCGACGAAGGGCTGGCGAATGGCGCGCTGCGCCATGCCGGCATCATCTCCGATCCGCTGCCGCTGCTCTATAATGACGGATCGATCCTGCTCGGCCTTGTCTACACCTTCCTGCCGTTCATGGTGCTGCCGATCTATTCGACGCTGGAACGCATCGATGCCCGGCTGATCGAGGCCGCGCACGACCTCTATGCCAGCCGCGCCGCTGTCTTCCGCCGTATCGTCTGGCCCCTGGCAAGGCCCGGTGCGCTGGCCGGCGCCACGCTGGTGTTCGCGCCAGCGCTCGGTTCGTTCCTGGCGCCAGACCTGCTTGGCGGCGGCAAGAAGCTGCTCATCGGCAGCCTGATCCAGATGCAGTTCACCTCATCGCGCAACTGGCCGTTTGGCGCGGCGCTCTCGACGGTCGTGACGGTCGTCGTGCTCACCGTCTTCGTCATCCGTTCGCGTAGGGCGCAGGAGGAACGGCGATGAACGGAGCAAAGCCTTTCGACTGGCGGCATACGCCCGGCCTGTCGGCCTACACCGCGCTGATCTTCCTGTTCTTCTACGCGCCGCTACTGATCCTGGTGATCTATGCCTTCAACTCGAGCCGGTTGGTCACCGTCTGGGCCGGCTTCAGTTTCAAATGGTTCGTCGCGGTCGCCAACAATGGCGCGATCCGCGACGCCGCCTACAACAGCGTCATCATCGCCATCGTCGCCACCATAGCGTCGACGGCCATCGCCACGTCGGGCGCGATCGCATTGGAGCGCGGCCGGCTGCGCTTCGGGCGGGGCACGGCGACGGCGCTGATCGCGATGCCGCTGGTGGTGCCGGAGATCGTCGTGGCGATCACCACGCTGATCTTCTTCTCGGGTCTCGGCATGCATCATGGGCTGATCAACCTGATGATCGCCCACACCGTCTTTTGCATCCCGTTCGCGCTGCTACCGATCCAGGCACGGCTGCGCGACATGGGCGGTACGCTGGAGGAAGCGGGGCGCGATCTCTATGCCGATGAGTGGCGATTGTTTCGCCGTGTCACGCTGCCTTTGCTGCTGCCTGCGATCTCCGCCGGCGCCATCATGGCCTTCGTCGTTTCGCTCGACGATTTCCTGATCTCGATGATGGTGTCGAGCGCCGGCTCTACGACGCTGCCGGTCTACATCTACGGCATGATGCGGCTTGGCGTGACGCCGGAGGTCAACGCCATCTCCACAATCCTGCTTGCCGTTTCCATCGTCTTCGTCGCCGCGGCCCTGCTCGTCGGACGACGCAACAGATTTGCCTAGAAAATAAGAAAACAGACCAGAGGAGAATGACCGTGACCAAATGGAAGGAAGGACTTTCGGGACTAGCCTTGGCGGCCGCCATGCTCGGCGCGATCACCACCCATGCGCTGGCGGACGCCGGCGAACTGCACATCTACAACTGGACCGACTACACGTCGGACGAAATGATCAAGAAATTCGAGGCGGAGACCGGGATCAAGGTCACCATCGACACCTACGATTCCAACGAGACGGCGCTCGCCAAGCTGAGCTCCGGCGCCGCCGGCTATGACGTGATGATCATCAGCAACGATTTCGTGCCGATCTTCGTCAAGCAGAAGCTGTTCCAGGAAGTCGACGCAGGCGCGATGCCGAACTTCAAAAACGTCGATCCGGAATGGCAGCACCGGTCCTGGGATCCCGATGCGAAATACACTGTGCCATGGGTGTGGGGCACGACCTCCTATTCCGTCGACACCGCCGTCTACAAGGGACCGACCGATAGTTTGAAGCCGCTGTTCGATCCGCCGGCGGAGCTCAAGGGCAAGGTCGGCATGTTCGGCTCGCCGACCGAAGTGATGTCGCTGGCGCTAGTCTATCTCGGCAAGGATCAATGCAACAGCAATCCGGCTGATCTTAAGGAGCTCAATGCCTTGCTCGAGGCGCAGAAGCCCTTCGTGAAAGTCTACAATTCCGACGGCATCGTCGAGCGCCAGGTTGCCGGCGAAACGGTCATGCACGAGCAATGGTCGGGCAAGGCGCTGGCGACACGCCAGCAGAAGTCGACGGTCAAATACGTCTATCCCAAGGAAGGTGTCGTCGGCTGGATGGACAATGTCGCGGTGCCGACCAGCGCGCCCAATGCCGAGAACGCAAAAAAATTTCTCAACTTCCTGATGGATCCCGAAAACATCGCGCTGCAGCAGAAATACACCGGCTACCAGAGTGCGATCGCCGGATCGAACAAGTTCCTGGCGCCCGACATTGGCGGCTCGCCGGAGTTCAATCCGCCGGCCGACCTGAAAATCACGTTCGCACCGTCATGCGACGAGAAGGCGATCCGCGCCTATGACCGGATCTGGACCAATCTGCGCCAGTAGGCCGACAGCAAAACGCCGCTCGCTTATACGGGCGGCGTTTTGTTTCCCGGAGGAATTTGGAAATGAAGCGCTACGCCCGCACCGTCGTCTTTGGCGCTGGAAGGTCGGAGGCCTCCGCCGCCAGCAGGATGTCGGTGGTGACAGCCAGATGCGCCGCCAGCAATTCGGCGGCCTTCTCGGCATTGCGGTCGAGCACGGCAGCGGCGAGGTCCTGATGTTCCTTGATGATGTTGCGGGCCTTTGGCGCCAGCGAGACCGAGCGGCGGCGGTAGCGCTCGCTCTGGTCGTAAAGCTGGTCGCGCAGGCGCAGCAGCCAGTGGCTGTCGCAGCCGGCCACCAGCGCCTTGTGGAAGGCCGCATGCGCGGTCGCCCATTCGTCGCTCGAATGCACCGGATCGTCCGGCGTGTGTTCGGGCGTGCGCGACAGCCGGTGGAGTGCTGCAACCAGCTGCGATTCCCAGGCGACGTCGCCAACTTCGATGGCGCGGCGGATGCACAGCGTCTCGATCTGGATGCGCGTCTTGGTGAGGTCGAGCAGGTCCTCGGCCGAGATCGGGGCGGCGCGAAAGCCGCGCTGCGGTTCGGCCACGACAAGGCCTTCCGAGGTCAGCCGCGACAGCGCCTCGCGGATGGCGCCGAGGCTGACGGACAGCCGGTCGCAGAGTTCCTGGACCTTGAGCCGGCTGCCCGGTGCGATCCGGCACGACAGCAGGTCGGCGCGCAGATCCTCATACGCGCCCTGGGTGAGATTGATGGAGCCTTCCCTAGCCATTCGCTTGCCCGCGGCCGAATCCGTCCATTGAGGAGCCTTGATACATTATTCCAGCCCGAAATCAGAATGCAAAATAATATATTCTCTGTTGACAGATATATAATTTCTCAACAAAGTCCAGCCTTCACCAACGAGGATGTGGCCAGTGCGATTTGCAGTCTATAAATCGCCGCGGGGACCTGGGCTGGCGGTCGCCTTGCCGGCAGGCGAGTTCCGCGGCATCGACGCCAGCGATGCGATGTTCCCGGGATGGCTGGACGAACTGATCGCCGAAGGCGGGCAAGCGCTGCAGGCCGCCGGCGAGAAGCTGGCCTGCGGCCGGCGCATCGATGCGAAAGCGGTCGAATGGCTGCCGCCGATTTCGGCGCCGGGCAAGATCATCTGCGTCGGTCTGAACTATGTCGACCATTCGATCGAAAGTGGTTTTACGCCGCCTGCCTATCCGACCCTGTTTGCCCGCTTTTCGAGCAGCCTGATCGGGCATGGCGCGGCGATCCGCCGCCCGGAAGCCTCGATCCAGCTCGACTATGAAGGCGAGATGGTAGCCATCATCGGCAAGGCCGGCCGCCACATTCCTCTGGCTCAGGCGCTCAGCCATGTCGCCGGCTATTCCATCTTCAACGATGCCTCGATCCGCGATTTCCAGACCAAGTCGCCGCAATGGACCGTCGGCAAGAATTTCGACGGCACCGGTTCGTTCGGGCCGATCTTCGTGACGGCGGACGAATTGCCGCCGGGCGGCAAGGGCCTGCGCATCCAGACGCGGCTCAACGGCGAGATCGTCCAGAACGCCTCGACCAACGACATGATCTTCGATGTCGCCTCGCTGATCTCGATCATCAGCGAAGCCATCACACTCGAGCCCGGCGACATTCTCGTCACCGGCACGCCGGCCGGTGTCGGCATGGCGCGCAAGCCGCAACTGTTCATGAAGCATGGCGATGTCTGCGAGATCGAGCTCGAAGGCGTCGGCATCCTGTCCAATGTCGTGGCCGACGACGTCGTCGCCCGGCAAGCCGTCAATCAGTAGCCGCCAAACGCGAAAGGACGATGTCATGACAAGAGTGATGTTTCGAAATGCCATGATCTGGGACGGCACCGGCGCCGATGCCTTTCCGGCCGATCTGCTGGTCGACAATGGCCGCATCGTCACCATTGCGCGTACGCCCGGACAAATGTCGGGCGAGGGCGCAACGACCGTGGAATGCCGCGGCATGACGCTGATGCCGGGCCTCGTCGAAGGCCATGCTCACATCTCCTTCGGCGGCGCGATCAAGGATTCCGATCTCGGCCTGATCCCGCCCGAGGAGCATCTGCTGCTCACCATGCGCAACGCCAAGACCTTGCTCGACCACGGCTTCACCAGCGCCTACAGCGCCGCCACGTCGAAGCTCAGGCTCGACATCGTCATCCGCAACGAGATCAATGCCGGCCGCCTGCCCGGACCGCGCATGCGCGCCGGCAGCCCGGAGATCACCGTCACCGGCGGTCTCGGCGACGAGCGCCAGCAGCATATGTATCACGAGAGCTTCGGCATGATCGCCGACGGCGTCGAGGAGATCACCAAGGCGGTGCGGCTGTGCTGCCGCGAAGGCGCCGACAACATCAAGATCAACATCTCAGGCGACGATCTCAGCCCCGCGGCGCACGGCGGCCTGACCGTCATGAGCGAGGCCGAGGTGATGACGGCGGTGTCGGTGGCGCGCGACTTCGGCAAGAAGATCAACTGCCATGCCCGCGCCGCCGGTTCGGTGAAGCGCGCGGTGAAGTGCGGCGTCGACGTCATCTACCACTGCGAATCCGCTGACGAGGAAGCGCTCGACGCACTCGAATCGGCCAAGGACCGCATCTTCGTCGGCCCGGCCATCGGCATCATCTACGGCACGCTCTATGAGGGCGAGCCCTTCGGCTTTACCCATGAGATGGCGGTGAAGTTCGGCATGCAGCGCATCCTCGACGACAGCCGCAAGGTCTACACCGAACTGCGCAAGCGCGGCGTGCGCGCGCTGATCGGCGGCGACTATGGTTTCGCGCAGACGCCGCAAGGCACCAACGCACGCGACCTGAAGCACTTCGTCGACCTGCTGGGCTATTCCCCCAGCGAAGCGCTGCAGTGCGGCACAAGGCTCGGCGGCCAGGTGATGGGTCTTGGCGACGAGCTCGGCATGGTCAAGGAAGGCTTCATCGCCGACCTCCTGCTCGTCAATGGCGACCCGCTTAAGGACCTCGACATGATGGTGCATGAGAAGAACCTCATCGTCATCATGAAGGATGGCGAGCTCTACAAGGACCAGTCGGCATCGGTCGCTTCGCAGCGGCAAGCGGCCTAGGCCAGAGCACAATGCAGCCCGCGGTTCCGATCGATGTCTGTGAGGCAAGCGGCATCTGGCGGACCGACGGGCTGCCCATGGTCTATCTGCCCAGGCACTTCCTGGTGAATAACCATCTTGCGGTCGAGGCAGCTCTCGGCCGTGAGGCCTATCGCACCATCCTGCGCGCAGCGACGGCGAAATCCGCCATCGAATGGTGCGAGGCACAGGTACGTGCCAAAGGCCTCCACCCCCAGGCGACCTTCCGCCACTATTTCGAGCGCTTGTCGCAACGTGGCTGGGGCCAGTTCTCGATCGACGTGCTGGATATTGCCGGCCGCCGCGGCAGCATCAGCCTGAGGAATTCGATCTTCGCGCTCGAAGCCGGGCACCAGCGCGGACAGCGCGTCTGCTACATGTTCGAAGGTTTCGTCACCGGTGCCTTCTCGTTCCTGCTCGGCCTTGCGGATCCGACGGCGGTCGACTGCGAGGAGACCTACTGCGCCTGCGATGGCCGGCACGACCATTGCCGGTTCGACTTCGCGGCGTAACAGGCCGGTTGTCAGCCGATTGCACCGGTGCATAGAGTTTTGTCGACACGATGGAACACGGTGGCATTGCCACGAGTGGAAGGACGGCCCTACAAACGCCTGACGACGAATTCTCAGGATGGGGCAGGCGCTACTATGAGTGGCTGGTTGCATACTCTTCCACTCGCCTGGATGGCTCTCGTCGTGTTCGGGGCCACCTATATCGTCGCGTTCATCTTGCACCAAGGCATCGCCGTTCTTTCCGCGGGCTCCACGGCGCGGTCATTCAAGGCGCTTTCGCCTGGCATGTTGCCGCCGCTCGGTATCATCTTTGGCCTATTTGTGGCGTTCACCGCGGCTCAGGTCTGGAGCGACAACGATCGAGCCAATGCGGCAGTCAATCGCGAGGCCAGCGCGTTGCGGTCGGTCGTGGTTCTGGCGAGCAGCTTTCCCGGGGAGCCCGAGGCGCGCCTACGGACGCTGGTGCGCAGCTATATCGAGGAAACGACGAGCCAGGAGTGGCCGCTGATGGCCGAGGGCGCGGCGACCCTCACCATAATCCCGCCGGCGCTTAACGAGGCGCTGCGGACGACGCTGGCCTTGGCGCCAAGCAATCCCGGCCAGGAGATCGCGCAGCGCGAGATTACGAGGTGGCTTGAAGACGCCTTCGAGGCGCGTCGCCAACGGGTTCTCGTCAGCTCGGCACAAGTCAACCCGACGAAGTGGGCCTGCCTGATCCTGCAAGCCTTCTGTGCTCTTCTCGCGATTGCGATCGTTCATAGTGATAACCGAATGGCATCGGCGATCGCTCTTGGAAGTTTTGCGACCGGCGTGGCGGCATCCGTTCTGTTAATTCTCGCCCACGACCGGCCCTTCACGGGAGAGATCGCAGTATCACCGCAACCGTTGCTGCAAGTTATGCCGGAAGCCAATGCGGGCGGCGACGAATGATACAAGCAGGAGTGCAGAGACGGGTAAATTCCGTCGCGTTGTGAGACTCTGATTTGGTGACAAGCAAAACAGCAGCCCCCTACGAGTCGTCCCTCTCATCGCGCAGATTGGACACAACGCGGCGGTTCTGCGACCTGCAGGCGTTGTCGGGGCAGTCGCGGACGAGCCTGTCCTTGCCGTAGCCCTTGGCCCACATGCGGTTGCGGTCTATGCCGCCGGCGGCGAGGTAGTTCATCACTGCATCGGCGCGCTGCTGCGACAGCGCTGTTTCGCTTGCGCCGGGATCGTCGGCGAAACCCTGCAGCTTGAGCAGCCAGCGCGGATACTTTGACAACCAGGCGATCTGGGTGTCGAGGGTGGTCTTGGCGACAGAATCGAGCGCGGCCGAACCTTTCGTGAAATAGGTGCGCCGGCCGACATTGAGGATAAAATCCTCCTCGCTGCCCGGCTGCACGTTCTGGAAGCCGGCAATCTCGGCGTTGGTGACGTCGGGCGTGGGCGGGGTCAGCGTGTTGCTGGTCGAGCAGGATGCGGTCAGCACCAGCAGGCTGGCGGTGAGCAGCCGGCGCGTGTTTTCAATCATGCGGTTCATGATGCGCCCAATCATTCGACGGTGGTGGAAGGGGGCGCCTGGTCGGCGATGTGCGGCAGGACCTCCACCGCAGTGCCGATCGGGCACCGCTGGTAGAGGTCGATGATGTCTTCCGGGAACATGCGGATGCAGCCGCTGGAAGCGTCGGTGCCGATGCTCCATGGCTCCAGCGTGCCATGCAGGCGGTAGCCGATGTCGGCGCCGTCGCGGTAAAGATAGAGCGCGCGCGGCCCGAGCGGATTGTTGGGCGCGCCGCCTTCGATCATGGGCGGTAGCTCCGGCCTGCGCTTACGCATTTCGGGGGGCGGGACCCATTGCGGCCACAGCGCCCGGCGGTCGATCGTCGCGCGGCCGTACCATTTGAAGCCTTCCTTGCCGACGCCGACGCCGTAGCGGATGGCGGTCTTGTTTTCCATGATGAGGTAGAGGAAGTGGTGGCGGGTATCGACCACGACCGTGCCGACCGGCTCGGTGCTGAAATACTTGACGATCTGGCGATGCCATCTCTTGTCGATCTTGGCGAAGTTGGTCTTGCGATAGACAAAATTGTTGTCGCTGGCGGTACCGGCGAAAAAGGATTTTGCCGCCGCCGCGGCTTGAACAACAGTGCCGGTTGCACTGGCCGCGACCAGCGCCAGGCCACCGATCACGACACCCCTGCGTGACAAAACCATCGGCAATCCCCCATGCCTTCAGTCTGGTGGACCATAATTGAGAATTATTTCGCCTCAAAGTGGAAAATGCTGCAGTTGAGCCGAGAGCGGACCGGCAGCTTCGGGCCTTGGATAGTCAGAAGCGTCCGCAGCGACGGCGCGCCTTCGAGATGGTCTGGCGAATCCCCACCAGTTGCCGCGGATCGAACGCCTCGCGGACGCCACGGTGAACCAATGCTTCGCATAAGGTCGGCACATCAGAATTTTGATCCATAGACGGGCTCCAGCCGGCAACGTTGCGGTTCGGCGATGCTGCAAACACGAGCGGTACGGGATACAATTACCGGAGCGAATGCGTTCCCCGGATGGCTCAAAATGTCCTCCGCCGATTCTCTCGCCGCGAGATTATTGTCGGCGACATTGATGTTCGATCGTGCGTCGTTGCTGGCGCTCGAGGCTTTGGCTGCCGAATCCGACCGTCGGGTCCTAAGGCGCGGTGAGGTCCTGGTTCGCGAAGGCGATCCATCGGACAGGTTCTTCGTCGTACTGTCCGGTCGCTTTACGGTACACAAGGGAGATCGGATTGGCTCGGTCGCCGAGATCGCACAGGGCGAACTAGTCGGCGAAATTGGTTTCTTTGCAGGGCTGCCCCGTACGGCCACTGTTCTTGCAGCGCGCGATTCGATCGTCCTTGAAATCAGTCGTAATCATTTCGAGAAGGCGGCCGAGGCTCTGCCGAACCTAAGAGAGGCGGTCACAATATCTCTGGCGCGCCGGTTCGCCACGCAATCTCCGGTTTTGTCACGTCTCCAGAAACCTGCCAAAATCCGAACGCTTGCCATCATTGCAGCCGGCGGAAGTCGCATCTCACCGGTTTTCATCGGGCACCTACAGCAAGAGTTCGGCGCGGTCACGCGCGCTCAGTTCGTTTCCCGGCTTGACGTCCACGCGAAGTTCGCTGGTCGTCCGATCGACGACCAGCCGGTCCTTAACTGGTTGAACGAACTGGAGGCGCAAGCTGAATTCGTTGTCTATGTCGCGGATGAAGAACCTAATGAATGGACACGAGTCTGCATTCGCCAAGCCGATACCGTCCTGCTGCT
This sequence comes from Mesorhizobium sp. P3_A2, assembly GCF_056403115.1. Lineage (NCBI taxonomy): Bacteria > Pseudomonadati > Pseudomonadota > Alphaproteobacteria > Hyphomicrobiales > Phyllobacteriaceae > Mesorhizobium > Mesorhizobium sp. P3_A2. The sequence goes on along the minus strand of NZ_JBFUGC010000004.1, from coordinate 49,595 downwards.
AGCGAACGCGTCCTCCTCGCCTCGCTTGAACACGTCCGAGGAATTGGCGCTATCGGTCCATCCACCATCGACCGGTCGGCTTGTGTTAATTCACGACAATCGCTCGGCTGCGGTCTCCGGCACCTCTGCGTGGCTCGATGAGCGCCCCCATGTCGGCCAGCATCATCATGTTGCGCTGGAGGACGCGTCTGATATCCAGCGCCTGGTCCGATTTATTTCCTGCAAGGCACGTGGCTTCGTGGCGGCGGGGGGTGGGTCCCTGGGCAGCGCCCATCTGGGCGTTTACAAGGCCTTCGTCGAGGCGGGCGGGCGCTTCGACTATCTCGGCGGGACGAGTTCCGGAGCGGCGATGATGGCCGGCTTCGCAAGAGGGTTGGACGCCGAGCAGATCGACCGCGGCACGCACAACATATTTGTCAAGAGTCGGGCGTTTCGGCGCCCCACCTGGCCGCGTTTCGCGCTTCTAGATCACAAAGCCTTCGATCGAGCCCTTCGGGAGGAATACGGCGACGTTCTGATCGAAGATCTTTGGGTTCCGTTCTTTGCGCTTTCGACCAATCTGAGCAGCCGTCAGCCCCATGTCCACCGTCGTGGAAAACTCTGGCAAGCCGTTCGGGCATCCGGCTCGCTCCCGGGTGTCCTGCCGCCGTTCTTTACGGCTGACGGCGATATGCTGGTGGACGGCGCCATCATGAACAATTTGCCGCTGGAACAGATGAGGGAACTCAAGACCGGCCCCAATGTCATCGTGAGCTTTGGGTCCAGTGGACCGCAAAAATACCACATCGACTATGACCGCATCCCCGGAAGATCGGAACTGGCGATCGCCCTGCTGAACCCTTTCGGCCGTGCCCGCCTGCCGCAGGTTCCGAGCATGCTTCAGGTTATTGCCGCGAGTATCCTGGCACACGGGCCGCAGGACATTGCCGTCGGCGACGAGGATGTCTTGGTCTGTCCGCAGGTTTCGAGCACTTTCATGGATTGGAGTCGGCATTCCGAATTGTTTTCGGACGCCTACGACCGCACGGCGCAATGGATCGAGGAACGTCTCCGCCAGAACGACTCAGGGCTCCGGGCGGTGCTCAGTTGAACAGATCGGCGAGCGCATCGAGTTGATCGGCCGCGGGAACGACGACCGGCTGTCGGATTGCGAGAGCGGCGGGCGCCGAGAAAAGGCGCCTCGTAATCCTGAATCGCAACGTCGCCAGGGATGACGACCACCGCCACACCGCGCCGCCGCCCCGTGGATCATCGCCGACTTTATCTCATCGACATCAGATCCGTCATGAGGCCGACCCTGACGAAGAACTTTGGCGCAGGGGACTCCGAATAGCCGATGTCCTTCAACTGATCAGGGGTCAGGTCTTTTATCGCCCTGCGCGCTGCAATGGTTCGCCGCCACGCGATGAAGGCGGCGACCGCCGTTGCCACGCTTTTCGAGGTTACGCCAGGCAGCTGACGTTTCGATGTGCGGGTCTCGGCGCGAGCTTGCGTGTGAGTCATCTTGCTCTCCCGTTTCAGATTGCGATCGAAGCTTGTCACACTGGCGCTTTGCGGCTGTTCAGCCGGGCGTGAACCACGGAGGAAAGCCCGGCGGGCCGCCGTTAAATCCGCGTTAAATCGGCTGCCGAAGATGTTATTCTGCTGCTAGCGTATTCGAAATCTGGAGAGGGCTTGTGCGCATCCGGTTGCTTGGCGGTCTTGAAGTGACTTCCGGAGGGGGCCAGCCCGTCCGCTTCGCAACGCGCAAATCCGCACTTCTTTTTGCCGCCCTGGTCCTGGCGGGTCGTCGCGGCCGCCATCGCGAGCAACTTTCCGAAGGGCTTTGGCCAGGGAGAGGCGACGCGCAGGCGCGCAACAGTCTGCGTCAGGCCCTGGCCGATATCAGGCGATGGTTTCCCGCCGGCGGCGACGCGGCCATTTATATCGAGGGGGATCAGGAGACGGTGGCGCTGACGGCCGGTCCGGACGAGGCGGATATTTGGCTCTTTGAGCGGAAGCTCGCCGAAAGCGGTACGGCGGACCTCGCCGTCGCCGCCGACCTCTACCGTGGTGATGTCCTGTCGGGTGAGGCCATTCCGGACGGTCTAGATGAATGGTTCAGCCCGTATCAGATCAGATACCGACAGAAAGCGATGCAGTTGGTGGAACACCTGAGCTTGGCGCAGTCCGAAGCCGGATCCGCGGACGAAGCGGCTTGTGAGCGGCTCGCGGAAAGGCTGCTCGCTTCGGATCCGACCGCGGAGGCAGCGCATCGAGCGCTGATGCGCATCCACGCTGTGAGGGGCCAGGAGAACGCGGCCTTGCGACAGTTCGCGTCCTGCCGTGCGCTGCTGAAGAAGCATCTGGGCGTAGAACCCGAGGCACAGACGCAGTCACTGGCGGTGTTGCTACAATCGCGGGCTGGAAATCGCCAGACCGCGGCGGTGCACGACACTGAGCCGTCTCAGATTGTGTCTGCCAGATCGCATGACCAGCCGTCGGTGGCGGTGATGCCCTTCGACAATCTCGGTGGAGCGGACGACGAGTATTTTGCCGACGGCGTTGTCGAGGAGATCACTGCTGCGCTTTCCCGCATCCGGGACTTTTTCGTAATCGCACGTCAATCCGCCTTCACCTACAAGGGACGCTTCGTCGACGTGCGCGAGGTCGGCAGAGAACTCGGCGTCGCTTACATGGTCGAAGGCACTGTTCGGCGGGGCGGCGACCGGCTGCGCATTTCCGTGCAACTGGTCGATGCCGAGACGCGGGCGCAACTGTGGTCCGAGCGCTACGAGGGTGCGACCGAGGACGTTTTCGAGTTCCAAGACAGGATCGCGGCGCAGGTGGCCGGCGCCATCCATCCGGCCATCCGTGGCGCCGAGATCGAGCTGGCCAAGCGCAAGCCGCCGACCAGCCTGCGGGCCTATGATCTCGTCATGCGCGCCTATCCGAACCTTTGGGGCCGCCGCAAGGACACCAACAACCAGGCGATAGAGATGCTGCAAAAGGCGATCACGATCGATCCGGCCTATGGTCGCGCGCATGCGCTTTTGGCATGGTGCCACGCCTCGAAGGCCGCGTATCTTTGGACCGACCAGCCGGAGAGGGAGCTGGAAAAGGCGCGCGCGGCGGTTGAGGCTGCGGGTTCGATCAGCGATGATCCAACCGCGTTGACCGCCGCCGGCTCAGCCTTGAGCATGTGCGGCGACCAGGAGCGTGCCACCACCTTTATCGAGAAGGCTCTCAAGCTTGATCCAAACAATGCGTGGGCATGGGCCCGCCATGGCTGGATCGCGATCTACAAGGGCGAAGTCGCTCGCTCGCTCGAACGATTCCAGCAGGCGATGACACTGAGCCCAATGGATCCGCTCACATTCAACATGAGGCTGGGCATGGCCACCGCCATGGCCAAGACAGGTTCTCTTTCCCAGGCGGTCGCGATCGCCCGTGAGGTCATCAGCGCTCATCCAGACATCATCATGTCCTATCGATACCTCGCCGCCTGGTCGGCAATGGACGGAGACCTGGAGACCGCCCGCTGGGCCGCTCGGAAGCTCCTGGCTGCCCAGCCGGGCTTCACGATCGACCAATATCGGTCGCTGCCCTTCTTTAGACACATGCCGGAATGGGCAGATCAGGTGGCCGAAGCTCTGAGGCTGGCGGGATTGCCCGAACGCTGACCAATGCAGATCGCGAGGTTCGCTTTCGCATAGTGTGCTCCTGGCGCACGACGACCTCCAGCGCGGTCGCTTACGACGTCAGCTTTCAGGAAGCCGCAAAGCTGACTTATACGGCCGAGGTGAGGCGCGAAGCGGACATTCAGGGCGCCCAGTCGCGCCTGCGGCGAAAGCCATTGACGGCGGACAGGTGGAGGGCAGGCCGGCATCGGAGCTGCCCCCGCAACTAAAATCTCAATACCCAGGCGTCCACTTTTCCCTTGCCTTTGACTTCGATAGCGCCGCGCGGCTCGAAGACGAATTGGTCCTTGAGCTGTTCGTAGACGGGGCGCGTCACCTGAACAGAGTCGGGAACTCCACCCGACTCCATGCGGCTCGCCAGGTTCACTGTGTCACCCCATAAATCATAGATGTACTTACTCTTGCCAATGACGCCGGCGACCACCGGCCCGCTGTTGACGCCAACCCTGAGCTTCATCGAGACGTTGTGTTCCATCGCGTGCTCGCGGGTAATGTGGACCATGCGGATGGCCATGCGGACCATGCGCTCGGCGTGGTTGGCCACCGGCACGGGCAGGCCGCACACCGCCATATAGGAGTCGCCCACCGTCTTGATCTTCTCGATGCCGAGATCATTGGCGGCAACGTCGAAGCGCGTGAAGAGTCCGTTGAGAAACATCACGACATCGTGCGGCGGCATTTCCGATGTCAGTGCCGTGAACCCGACCAGATCTGCGAAGGCGACCGTGACTTCGGCGAAGCCGTCGGCGATCCTCTCCTCGCCAGCGCGCAGCCGATTGGCGATCGGTGCCGGCAGGACGTTGAGCAGCAACTGCTCGTTCTCGCGGTTCTTGTTTTCGATCACGACATTCTTCTGGTGCAGATCCTCAACCATGCCATTGAACGCCGAGCAGAGCTCGCCAATCTCGTCGCGCGTGCGGACCGGCACGCTGGTCGCATAGTCGCCGGCAGAGAAGCGTTTCACCCCGGCAGTCAGATCGCGGAGCGGTCCGAGCAGCGCGCGCGAAAGCCAGGCGGCGATGGCGGCCACCACGAGCATCGCCAGTCCTCCGACAAGTAACAGATCTCGGCGGAGTTCGGCGATCGGTGCGAAGGCCTCGGCGCTGTCGACCTTGGCGACGAGAGCCCACTTGAGATCGGAAATCGCAAGCGGTCCCCATGAAGCGAGCGTCGGGACGCCACGGTATCCGATGATCTCGCCCGTGCCCTCGACACCGGCGAGCGCGGCACGGGAGGCCTTGGTGTCGATGCGCTGATGCAGCACTGGTGTCCCGTAACGCTGAATGACGGCGATCTCCTCTTCCGAGGCGCCGACGGATTTGAGGTCGGCGAAGAAGCTATCCCGGTTCTCGTAGAACGCCCGCGGGCCAGAACGCGCCAGATAATCGGGTCCGACGAGATAGGCCCCACCCGTGTCGCCGAACCCTTCCTGCCGCCAGCGGCGGTTACCGGTGACGACGTTGTCGATCTCATCATTCGACAGTTTCGCGACCAGCACGCCGATGACGACGCCCTGGGCAATCACCGGTGCTGCCATGAAGGCGACCGGTGCGCCGCCTGATGGCGCATAAGAGGCGAAATCCTCCAGGCAGATGGCTGACGGGCCTGCGATCTGCGAGCAGCGGGCGACGGCGGCCGCGACGTTGGTGCTGCGGTACGGACCCGACTGAAGGGACGTGGTGAAATCCACCTCCTTCTCGACCGTATAGATCAGGCGACCTGATTTGGGATCGGCAATCATGAGATCGGAAAAGCCGACCGTGGTAGCCGCAGCGCGCATCAATGGATGATATATGGCGTGCAGCCTGGAGTATTCGCTTCCGTCGCCGGCGTCGTCGAGAAGCTTGCGCCGCTCCGCGGGGTTGGGATTTTCCACAATGTAGTGATACTGCAGATAGTAGGGGGCACCATCGACCGGCAGGTAGTCCGACAGGGCCGGTTCCCTGCCAAGGGTGCGCGTCATTCCGGGGATGAAGCTCTCAGCATACCAATCGCCGACCTTCTGCCGCAGTTCAGGCGGAGCGCCTGCCCGGTCGAGTTGGTCGACCGCGGTCCGGAACTCGCGTGTCGCATCGACCACCATTTTGGAGGCGGCAAGCAGGCGCAGTTCGGCCTGGATTGTGCGGAAGTAGGTTTCGACCTGGCGCGTCTTGGTCTGACGGGCGGCCGTGAGTTGGTCGAAGACTGCTTTTTCGAGAGCGTCGCGGGCGCGGAAGTAGCCGAGCGCCCCGGTCACCAGGACCGCGATCGCGCCAAGAAGGACGAGGGTTGTAAACAGCTTTGCAGCCAATCCCCAGCCCGCGGGGCTGGATGAGCCGGTCACATCTGAAGAAGACATGAGATCTTACTTTGCTTTTGCATCAGGTCTTCGGAAACAGGAGCGTCGACGTCGCGCCGGACGGCAAGCCAGGATCGTGTTTCATCTGTTTCCCCCTCTCCCTCGCATATGCATACCAAATTTACCGCGAGACGTGTGCGGGAATGCGTTGTCGGTTTCCCCGTGGGACCGCACGGCAGAGGCGGCCATGGAGAATGGTCTGAGGTTTTGCTTGCTTCTCGTGAATTGCGCTTTGGATTCTACCCACCCAAAGCCCGAGGCGGGGCGCTTGAACCTGGATAGCAGGTACCGCGGTTCGACCGGGTATGCGCCAGCGACGCCGCCCGGGTTGATCCGACATCGCATTTCTCGCTACGCGCGTGGGCGGACTTGCCGACACACCATCCTGCCCTGGATGAGTAAATCGACTCGTTGGCCTGCTGCTGTCCGATCGCCATCCATTCCGGCCAGCCGGTGCGTGTAGGCGACAGACATCACCTCGGATCCGGATCGCGGTATCCGACGATTCAACTATTCAATCGATCCCGCTGATCGCCAGCGCGAGTGGACCAAATGCTTGTGCCTGTCGAACAGAGCCAGTTTGTCGAAATAACCTAGCCGAAGCCCAGCCCCGCAGCCGTCACAAGTGAAGCGAGAAATCGACTTAAACCATGAGCCATTTCGAATGATTGGATGTTTGCAGACCGGGCACTCAAACTGGAGCGCCACGTCGAGCAGATCGTTAGCTATAGGCATGGTCACGCCCCAAACGGCAGATACCTTCCATTAATCCCGGAAGATGACGGGCGTATGTGACTTCAGTCTCAGAGGGGAATTGCGGGCGAATGCATCGGTGGATTCAACTGCCCCGGACGAGGCAAGCCTGATGCTGACATAGCGGCTGTGCACCGATCGCGAACGGGACTCAGTTGCTTCTGGTGAGCGCGCGAAACGGGTGACGCCTCCGGAGCGGGTCCAAGGGTTGGGAACGCCAGCTCGGCGAGATCCGCCGATCTCGCAAGGTGGAGGCATGGTCAGACAGCAAGGCCCAACGGCGTAGTCGGTGCGCTATAGTCTGTAACAGGTTGTTCCATCTCGAGGATTTCGCCGATGATGGTCAGCTTTGGAGGTTGCGCATAGTCAGCGCCGAGACCCCTGCCTGCAGTGGCCTCTGCCTACAGAGACAACGTCCCAGGCGCGTGGGTTCCTCGTGAGCCATATGCCCGGCAGGAAGCCGCGCACGGTTGCGCTCGCGCTGCTTCATTCGTCACGAAAGCCGGCGCGAGAGCAGTTGACGTTCTCAGACCACAACGAATGAACTTGATGTGATCGCGAGATGTGGGGCAAGCGTGGCGAATTGCGTTTGAGCGGCGCCACCAGCTCCGTCACTGTCGAAATAGAGCGCTCCGGTCGTGCTGTTGTAGACAATATGGTCGGTACTGTCGTGTGCTGCCGTCCCGCCATGGAAAGCAGCACTGGCGAGCGTTCCAGTCTTCAGCCCTTTGAATATAGCATCATCAAGATGGATCTTGTCTTGCGACGGGTCGAAGTCGGTGATCCTGTCGACATTGCCCGCGCCAAGCGCGGAGTTGAAGACGAAAACATCCTTGCCGCCAAAGCCGGTCAGTTTGTCGGCGCCACCGCCGCCGCTGATGACGTTGTTGCCGGCATTGCCCTGGATGGTCTGGGCGAACTCGTTGCCGGTCAGGTTGATCGCCGTGGTGGCGGATTCCTTCGTGGTGCCAAGGACTTCAATCGACGAACCGGCCGAGAGCGCATAGCTTACAGAGGTCCATATCCTGTCCTGACCCTGGCCAGCGGTCTCGACCACCTTGTCGCCGGCATTGTCTACCCAGTAATCGTCGTTTCCGCCGTGGCCAATCATGGTATCTGCGCCACCGCCCCCGTTCAACGTGTTGTTGCCGGCATTGCCCTCGAGCGTCTGGACGTACTCGTTACCGGTCAGGTTTATTGCCGCTGTCCCGGCCACATTTGTGGTGGTTAGAGACCCCACCGATGAGCCGGCGGAAAGCGCATAGCTCACTGAGGTGAGAACCTTGTCTGTTCCGCCGCCGGAAGCCTCGACAACCCGGTCACCTGCGTTGTCGACATAGTATGTATCGTTGCCGCCATAACCGGTCATCGTGTGCGCGCCGACTGCCTGAAGGACATCGGCGCCGCTGGTACCGACGACTTTGTCCGTGGTCGGAGTAGGATCGACAGGGGGAGGAGTGGTTGGCGTGGTTGGCGTGGTTGGCGGCGGGGTCGTTGTCCCGGTATGGCTGTTGTGATCCTGGAAAAAAGCCTGCATTGACGGCGTGTTGCCGAGCGATGTCTCGCCGTTCTGCGAAGACCATTTGTAGACCATGTCAAAGGCAGGTGAAGGAACGAGCTTTGCCCAATGGTCCAACATGGTCTGCTCTTGGGCGGTCGTAGGCATCACATACGAACCGCCCGTATTGGTCGCCCAGCCACCGCCGCCAAACGCCTGATACACCGGAACGATTGCACTCAATGGTATGCCCGCTTTCAGCGCGGCTGCTACGGCTCGATCGATGTAGTTGAAGTCCACCACGGTCGAGCGCACCGGATAGGGATCTATTCCGTAGTAGTCGATGCCGGTGTTGGCCGGATTATAGGTGTTGGTGTAGTCGGAATTTGTGAATGACCCCATGTCCATCAGAGTGATGAAAGTCTTGGCCCCCGGGAAATGCGAGTGAATCCAGTCTGATTCGGCCTTCAGATTCGCAGCGCTGACCTGGGTATGATATTTACCAGTGGGATCAGGTTCATCGGTCAGATAAAATCCAAAAACCTTCGGATTGTTGAGGAGAGGCGTCACCTTGTCTATGAAGGAGGCGGTTACGCCGTTGCTTTCATCCAGCCAAATCAAGGCCTTGGAGCCATCCGGCAGGGCGTTGACCGATGAGGCGTACTGGAGATCGACTAGGTTGAAGCCGTAGGTTGCAGCAGCTGCGGCAGGGGCGCCGTAGGCGTAGTGCATCGTAGCCATGCGAAAGTTCTCTCTTCTGACTGGTAGCGCCCCACCCCCTGCCTAGCCGAGAGTCTACATTAGCGCCAAATCAAATACGGAAATGCGTTGATAGAAACATTGATCTGGGCCTTGAACACCTCGGCAGCCTCAAGCCAACGAGGCCCAACACCACGCTTGCCTTGCCTAATCAGCGGCGTTGTCGGTACCAAATCAAAACCGATACTCGCTGACAATCACTGATTACTGGTGTGGTTACTGAGAGCTCAAACATCGGCGTTCAACCTGAAATTTTTTGGAAGAAACCCGGTTTTTCTGGGATGCTCTCTTGAGTCGATCATCTCTCATGCGATGGGTCGAAACCTTCGGATCTTAATATCCGGCAATTCGTCTTACTGAAGGCAGTCGACAGGCGGCGGAAAAGGAACCGCTTTCTGCGCGACATGTGTCTGCCTGCGAACTTCTGTACTGGTGTTGAGCCAGGTCACGGTGTCTTGCGACCCGGTCGCTTCATCGGGGAGATGGCCGGTGGGTAAACGAACCAGGCCAAACCGCCGGCGAGGGAAGGCCACCATAAGCGCGCCTTCAGGCGCTTGCCGGGAGACGACGCGCATCATTTCGGTCCAAACCGGAGACCCTGCGCGCACGAGTGGAACTCGCTCATTCAAACGGACGAGGACAGTCGGCAAGCCTGACCGTACCGTGGAGCTTGGCATTACAAGTTCCAGGCAGCGGAACCAAGGACAATGAAAGCAGGACCAAAAGCCGGCCAGTGCGCGCGATCGGAGTTATGCGCACGGTCAGGAGACGCGGAATGAACCCGCATCTCGTGTGTGTGGGGGGCGAAGATCACGCCTTTAGAATTCCGTTCCTGCTGTCGATGCGCGAAAGGGGCTTTCGGGTCACTGCAGTCTCCACCGGCGATGAGTCCGCGTTCTCGCGGCATGGCATTACGCATCGTTGTTATGGCTTCGACCGGTTTTCCAGCGGCAGTAGCGGCGCCATCAAAACGATTCGAAAACTGATTTCGGAGCTCCGTCCGGATATTGTCCAAAGCTTTGACACGAAGCCCAATCTATTAACACCACTGGCGGTGCGCGGGACGGTTCCGGTCGTCCGTACAATCAATGGGCTGGGCTGGACGTTTTCATCTCTGGAGCCAAGGGCTCTGGCCCTTCGTCCAGTCTTTTGCGCACTGCAGTGGCTTTCGTCATTCTGGACGGCTGCGACAGTATTCCAAAATCGGGACGATCACGCTTTCTTTGAGCGCTACCGACTGATCGGACGCGGCAGCGGAAGAGTGATCCGCAGTTCTGGAATCGATGTTGATGCATTCGCTGCCGCAACCCATCTCACATCGTCGCCAGAGAAATTGCGCCAAGAGCTTGGGCTCCAGTCCGCTGAAGTTGTAATTTTTGTCGGCCGGCTCACTCGTCAAAAAGGCATCCCGACACTGCTTGAGGCTGTCCCCCGCGTCCTGGCCAAGAGGCCCGATGCGCGTTTTGTGCTGGTCGGCCCATGGGAATCCGAGGGTCCGTTTGCCGTCGCCAAATCGGACATCGATCGGTATTCCCCTCAAGTCATCGCCTTGGGTCCACGACAGGACGTTGCCGCCCTCCTTGGCATGGCCGATCTGTTCGCCTTTCCAACGCAATATCGAGAAGGAGTTCCGCGTGTCCTGCTTGAGGCGGGACTGGCGGGATTGCCGATCGTCGCCTCTAATATGCCTGGTTGCAATGAGGTGGTCGAAGACGGTTGGAATGGATATCTGGTCCCAGCCCATGATGCAGATGGTCTTGCGTCAAGAATAATAGAAATCTTGTCCGACCGCGGCAGCGGAAGGACCATGGGTCATCGGTCCATCGAATTCGTCAAGACGCATTTCGCGCTGCCGATGGTGATCGATCAGTATTGCGACCTCTACAATCAGGTCCTTGGCGCCAGATCCTTCGGCGGAGTCGCCCGACCGGCGGCTCAGATACTGCTTGAAGGCGATGTCGCAACCCGTGGACTGGGCGGAGCGCGCCGATGATCCGGGAACCGTTGCTGGCCGGCGGCATTGCGATGGCCTACGCGTCGCAGCTTGAGATTCCGGGGGCGCCCTTCGGATACAGCGAATTGTTCCTGGCGCTCTGGATCATGCTGTCGATCGGGCGCGTACTGGCCGGCGGTCATTTGAAGGCTACGCCGGCCCTCTCAATTCTCGCGACCTTCTGGCTGGTCCTGACATTCGCTCTTGGGGTGGGTCTGATCGTCGGCTTGCTGACGATCGTGCGGTATCTGGCGGCACCGGTTCACGACATGATTGCCTATATGCTGCTGGCCTCGGTCACCTGCCTGCTCGCGGCCGATCCCAATGTAGACCGCCATCTGCGCCGCACATCCTGGTGGGTGATCGCGATAGCCAATGCGTGCTTTGTCTTTCAACTCGGGCTTGGTTTTGGCTTCATCCACCAATCTGGGGTCAATCCCTGGTTCTGGGATCGCTTTACCGGCTGGTCCGACAATCCAAACCAGTTGGCACTCTACTGCGCGATGTTTGGTCCTTTGGCCTTGCATCTGGCGATCACAACAAGCAATCCGTTGGCACGGCTATACGCGCTCGCCAGCCTTGTCCTGACGATCTATGTTGGACGGCTGACAAAGAGCGATACCTATCTTTTAACCATCGTGCTGACCGGCTTGATATTCATCGGGCTACGCGTTCGCACATGGCTCACGACCGGTAAAAAGGTCGGCATCGCGCGGCAAGTCGTTCTGCTGTTGATGGTTGGCTTGCTGCCGCTGGCGATTTCGGTTTCGCCCTATGTGCTTGCCGAAACAACCACCGTTGAGAACTTCGCCAAGAGCCTCACCAAAGGGGAGGGCGGCGAGGCGACCGCCGAAACCGCTTCGCTTCGCATCAACTTGTGGGACGATGCGCTTCAAAAGGGCCTGGAGTCTGCGTCACTTGGCCTTGGTCCCGGCCCGCATGCCGATAGGTCCATTATCTATACGACGGAATTTGGCGACCTACCTTTCGAGGCTCACAGCACGCCTCTCGATCTGTACACTCAAGGCGGTTTGGTTGCGGTTCTGGCTCTGCTGTGGATCGTTGGCTGTGCGGCGATCTCGGCGTGGCGTGCGCAGCGCGACGCCCTGCTGGCACTGCTGGTGTCGATCGTCATTTTCGGATTTCCACACCTTATCATCCGCCATCCCGTCGTGTGGTTTTCGCTGACGCTTTGCCTTGTGGCTGCAACGCCCAAAGTGATTTCGCGTCCATCCATGGCCATGAGACGATAGCATGTGCGGGATAGCCGGAATCCTACTCGCCCCTGATGCAGCCAATACGAGGCCGCTGCGGGCAATATCGCAAATGACGGCTGCCCTTCGTCACCGTGGCCCTGATGGCGAAGGCTTCTGGAGCGACGGTGAAGCCGGTATCGCCTTCGGCCACAATCGGTTGGCCATCGTCGACTTGTCCGAGGCAGGATATCAGCCGATGCGTTCGGCGAGTGGCCGATATGTCATTACTTTCAACGGTGAAATATACAATTTCCGCGATCTGCGCCGGGAACTCGAGAGCGCAGGCCATCAGTTCCGCGGAGCATGCGATACAGAGGTTATACTCTGCGCGATCGAAAATTGGGGGCTTGATGCCTCACTCAAGCGTTTTGCCGGCATGTTCGCGTTTGGACTGTGGGATCTACAGACCAGGACCCTTCACCTGGCTCGCGACCGAATGGGCAAAAAACCAATCTATGTCGCCCCGACACGCCATGCACTTGTTTTTGGCTCCGAGTTGAAAGCCATCAGGTGTTTCCCGGGTTTCAATCCGGAACTTAATCTCAATGCTGCCAGGGCCATGCTGTCGCGAGGATGGGTGCCGGATCACAATTGCATCTGGCGAGGGGTGTTCAAACTACCCCCTGGTTCGGTCCTGTCCTTGACGGCCGAAGACTTCGCCAAGGCGCGTCGCACCGGCTCCGTCCGACATCGTGTGCGAGCTTGGTGGTCACTGGCCGAAGTGGCCACAAAGGGCCGACAGGACCCTATGGTCGGCAGCGACGAAGAACTGACGAGTGAACTCGATGGGCTACTGCGGCTTGCCGTCAGGGAGCGCATGAATGCGGATGTGCCGCTCGGCGCCTTTCTGTCCGGCGGTATTGACAGCTCAACCGTTGTAGCCCTGATGCAGGCTCAATCGCAAAAGTCCGTACGCACATTCACCATAGCGTTCGGAGAGCGCGGATTTGATGAGGCTCCCCATGCCGCCGCGGTTGCGCGGCATCTGGGCACAGACCATACTGAACTCCACCTTTCGCCGGCCTCGGCGCGTGACATCATTCCAGAACTGCCTCAGACTTGGGATGAGCCGTTCGCCGATGAATCGCAAATACCGACGCTGCTGGTGGCGCGGCTCGCTCGCCAGCACGTTACGGTCGCGTTGACGGGCGACGGTGGCGACGAGTGTTTTGCCGGCTACGCCCGCCACCTTATGGCGGCGCGGGCCAATCGACAGCACGGTATGCCCTCGCCGCTGCGCGAGACCCTTGCGGCGGCCATTGCGCTGATGGCTCGCGCAACCCGTCACAATATTTTCAGCAAGCTGCCGCTTTCAGGGCTTACTCGGCACGCGTTGCGCAGCGATCGTCTGGATCGGCTGGCTCGCCTCCTTTCCGCGGCTGATCAGGAGGAGCTATATCAGCGGCTGACAGGGTCATCGACGGCAAATCTATGCCGCCCCGGGCCACGCACATCACTTCGGCGCGCGCCTCAGCTTGATGACCTGCTGTCTCGGCTTCTGTACAACGATATGGCTGACTATCTGCCCGGCGACATCCTGGTGAAACTTGACCGGGCCAGCATGGCCAACAGTCTTGAGGGCCGATGCCCACTTCTTGACCACCGCGTTGTCGAATTCGCCTGGCGGATGCCGGCGAATGCAATGGTCCGCCACGGACAAGGCAAGTGGCTCCTTCGCCAGTTGCTGCGCCGCTACGTTCCTCAGCGGCTGATAAACCGGCCGAAGCAGGGCTTCGACGTTCCGATAGCCCTCTGGCTGAGAGGGCCGTTGCGCGGCTGGGCGAGCGATCTTCTTGCCGATATGCGCCACTCCGGAGACGGCCTTTTCGACGCAGCAAAAGTACAGACGTGCTGGCGCGATCACCTCGATGGAAAACGGGATCATTCTCATGATTTGTGGGCGACGTTGATGTTCCTTGCATGGCGCAACGACGCCGATCGCCCATCGGCGGCAGCAACGGCCCTGCCTCGCGTGCCTGAATTGACGGGAGTTTGAGATGGAAGGTTCAATAGTCAGTCGCATTCAGCTTCCGCGCACCACAGGGATGCGGGTAGCAGTGCGTGAGACCAATCCACGCATGCGGCGGCCGTTGCGTGAACCGAACGACGCCCAGACGCCTTTCGGCCAACTGATCGTTACCATCGCGAGGCGGAAATGGTTCCTGCTTGCCATGGTCGTTCTTGGCGGCGCCATGGCAGGCCTTGTTGGCATTTCCCGCCCGGCCGTGTTCGAAGCGACCACACAGCTCATCGTCGATGGCCCGATGAGGACTGCGCCTGACGGCGCCGGTGCTCAGGACATGTTGGATACCAGCATCGACAACCATTTGACCATGCTCCTATCGCAGGGACACCTGCGTCGTGTTGTTGCGGCACTGCGAAAGGCGGAGGCGGATCAACAGGCTGATGTCGGTGGTGCTGCCGCGCAGGGATCGGCTCCTGACGCGCCAACGGAAAAGCGCTCTTTTGCAGCCAATTTCTTGGATGGAATCTTACCGCATGGCAGTGACGCGAGCCCGCAAGCTGCGGATGCCGCAGAACTGAAAACGCTACGGCGTGGGCTAAGGGTTGGCCAGGAACTGCGATCGCGCGTCATCACCGTCGGGTTCGCGGATAATGATCCTGTGCGGGCGGCCTTGGTGGCCAATACATTCGCCCAGGTTTATGTCGATGACCTCGCACGAAACAGTCAGACCGCCGACAAGGCAGAGCTCGCGTCCATCATCGCCGCTCTGCCCACGGTCCAAAGTGATCTGGCGGAAGCCACCGACAGTCTGGAGGAATATCGGCTAAGTCATGGCACTGTCGATCAGGGTGCTGCCGACAACGCCGCCAGGGAAACTGCCGATCTCAACCAACAGCTTGCCTTGTCGAAGGCCGATCTCTCCACGACAGAGGCCCGCCTTCAACAAATCCAGGACCTGCAGAAGTCGGGCGCCTCGCCGGCCGCGCTTGCGGACGTCATTGGATCGCCGGCGCTCGCCGACCTTCTGGCTCATCCGGCAGACAATACGGCAGGAAACGATCCCGCAGGTGCGATTAACCGTGAGATCGAACAGGGTATCGCACGTATCGCTGCGGAGGCGAGTACGTACCGTGCCCAGATCGCGGCGCTAGAGACGCGCAAGAATGTCCTCGAAGCCGTAGTAGCCGACACTGCGGGCCGACTTTCAGGGATGCGCGCACTCGAACCAAAGGTTACCATCCTGACGCAGCGCTACAATGAGCTCCTGACCAGACAACAGGATCTGAGCCGGCGCATTGCAAACCCTTCGTCGGGAGTTTCGATAACTTCGGCGGCATGGCCGCCGACGAACCCCAAGAGCCTCTCACCGATCTACCTTATTCCACCGGGCATGGTCGTGTTTGGTCTCATTGGCGGCATCCTTGTCCTTCTCGGCAATCGTCTCGATCAGACTTTGCGCGGGGAGGCGGAGACTGAAGCAGCCCTCGGCTTTCCCTGCCTGGGATTGCTCCCGAAGGTCTCAGGACCAAGTGCCAGGCGCCTGCAACAGCTGGTTCTTGGGCAGCAGCAATCAATGTACAGCCGGGCTGCAATGTCCGTGCTGGTCAATGCGGCACCGCTTCAGGCAAGGGGCCGCTCGTCTCAGGTTGTCCTTGTTACGTCCAGTGACCAAAGCGATGGGAAGACCGAGCTCGCATGGAGCCTGGCTCTCGCGGCAACGCGCCTGGGCGGCCGTGTCCTTTTCATCGATTTGGATCGACACGATGCGCGGCTTACGAACGATTTCGTGAGCGAGTTTAGTATTTTGAAACCGCACAGATCCTTTGGAGACTATGCGAAGGGGCGCTGTGATCTGGAGGGTGTAATTTCGAGCATGCCTGAGATCGGCGTCGATTTCATGGCTGCGCCGGCGCTCTCGGATGACCTCCTGAAGTTGCTATTCACGATGGACGCACCGCGACAATTTATGGATAGGCTGGGCTCAGTCTACAGCCTCGTCGTCCTGAACGGACCACCGGGCCTGGGGGGGCCCGAATCCCGGCTGCTGGCGGGTTGGGCGGATTCCGTTCTGTTTGCGGTGCGCTGGGCAAAGACACCGCGCAATGTCGCACGCGGTGTCCTGGAATTGCTGCAGCCCGAGGAGCCCGGATCTGTTCCCGTCGGAACCGTGCTCACGCAGGTCAACCTCAAACAGCACGCATTGTATCGCTTTGGGGACAGCGGCGACCTGCTGCTCGTGGGGGCATGACAAAGGACGGTTGCGGAAAATGATCATCGAGCTCTTCGGACCGCCCGGATCAGGCAAGGCAACCTTTGCTGGAGCGCTTGCAGCGCACTTGCGTGGACAGGGCTACCGCACCAGGGTTGTCCACAGTCGTCAGCGCCGGAGGAGGGGAGGTAGCGTCGACCTTGGACTCTTTCTGTTTCTTTTCAGGGTCGGAGCGGCAATATTTTCGGCCTTTAGAATACTGGTTTCCCCAAGAGGCTTGGCGAAATATCTTGCGATCTCGATTTCCATGGTAAGAATTATTCCACCAAAAAAACTGATATGGCGGGCTTGGATTTGGCAACATATATTGAAAATTTCTCATTCCTGGGATGAAGCGGAGCAGTCTGAAGAAATAATAATATTTGAGCAAGGGTATGTTCAGGCGGTTGCATCTCTGGCCATTTTCAATGACGCCGCCGATAATATTGCAATTGCACGGGCACTCAAGCTCACACCGGTGGCTGATTTCACTCTCAGAGTTGTTCTCCCGCGTTCCATCGTGGAGACGCGCTTGTGCGAACGGATGAAGCAGGAGGCGCCGGCGGAGCGACTTCTCGATGCGGATCTTGAAACGAGCATGCGAGCATTCGGGGCGTTTCAGGACATCAATGACATTCTGGTGGGCACCGAAAGGAATGTCGTTCCCGTTGAAACACTCAATGACCAATCGTCGTTGGAAGGCGTGCGGCGTGTCGGACGCAAGATCCTCTCAAAGATCCAGCACAAGTGCGTCAGACCGGCGTCCCATGGCGAAGCCGCCCAGCCAATGCTCGAAGCTTATGGTCAGAATGATGAATGTGGCGATACGAAAACTGCACGACATGTTGCACCTGCCGTGACGCATGTCGTCTTGCCGAACAAGGAAGATCTGAGCCGTAACCTAGGCTATGCAGCCATCTTTGCTCTTATGATCTACGTGGTTGGTGCAGGGCTGACCAGCTTGGCGCAGTTGCTGATTGCGCGCATCGTCGGCTCCACCAGTTATGGCATCTATTCCTATGTCCTGTCCTGGACTTCGGTTCTTGGCTATCTCGCAACGCTCGGCTTCAACGTATCCTTGTTGCGCTTCGTATCCGCCTATCGTGCCCAGGGTCGGCTCGACCTGGCGCACGGTGTAATCCGGTTTGCTGTGCAACGATCGCTGGGGGTGGCGACGCTGTTCGGTATCACCGGCGCCGCAATAATCGTTTGGTTTTCTGGTCCTTCCAACAAGGAACTTGAGATCAGCCAGCTTCTCGGCATGGCCGCCGTGCCTTTGGTCACCGCCTCCGCATTGGGGGCTGCACTTGTTCGTGCATTCGGGGGCGGCGTCTCAGCCCTTTTGCCTGAACGCATTGTGCGCGACGGGTTGTTGTTGACGTTGCTTGGAGTTGCTGCCTTGTCCGGCGCGTGGACCTTGAATGCGCCATTGGTGATGCAAGCAGTGCTGACAAGTTCGGGCGTGACGGTCGGACTGGTATTCATAATGGCCACAAGGTTCCAGCCTCCCGGTTTGCGGCACGCTGAACCTGCCGATGCATCGAAAGACTGGTGGGCGGTGGTTCCGCCTATTATGCTCATGGCCGGGCTCGATGTCTTCATCAACAGGGCCGGCGTCATGGTGCTGGGCTGGACAGGCCATATCCGTGACGCAGGCATTTTCGCCCTCGGTCTCAACGTAGCGCTGCTTGTCAGTCTTTCGCTGGTTGCGGTCTCCACGATGTTTTCGCCTACAGCGGCTACCCTTTATGCCCGAGGCGACCGCAAGGCCCTACAGGCGCTGTTTTCGCGAGCGACCTTGCTGTCGGCAGGTGCCGCCATAGCGATGGCGATCCCGCTGCTTGTGATTGTTCGACCTCTTTTGAGTTGGTTTGGCGAGGATTTCGGCACAGGAGCGCCTATCGCTCGTGTGCTGATGCTTGGATATGTCTTCGTCGCGCTATGCGGACCCCAGTTGAACCTCTTGACCATGACCGGAAATGAATGGCCCGCGGCCATAACCATGATGGTCGGCGCTGCGATTGGCGTCATAGGCTGTGCGGCGGGCATTGAAATCTACGGTTCACTGGGTGCGGCAGTGGGGCTCGCGCTTGCCCTTGTGGTCTGGAACGTGGCGATGGCGATTTATATCCGCAAGCGGCTAAAGATCATTCCCGGGCTGATCTTTGCCTTGATGTCACTCAAGGCGCGCCCGTTCGCAAGTCACCAACGGTACTGGTTCTTGCGCTGACCTGACGGCTTGGAACTGCGGTGCCAAAGCGTTCGCGGTCGCTCGAATTGAGAGCGACGCAAACGGCACGCGAACTATCCCGGACTCCGGGCGCTCTCGATATTTGTGAATCATTCTCGGGTTGAGGTCGTGGAAGGCTGACCTCATCCAAACGCACGATGATGCGCCTCGATGCGGCAATCACTATTCGATGCGCGCTTGGCTTCTATGGCGCTGCGGCCATGACAGATCAGGCGGCCGATCAGCCCCCAAAGGCATGAGGCGACCTGGGAGATGGCAATGGAACAGGCGAGAAACACCAATTCATCGCGCCTGGCATCGTTAGACCTGTTGCGATTGGTTGCGGCGCTGGCGGTTGTGGCCTTTCACTATCTTTTCCGCGGGCCTATCGCCGGCGATGTCGACGTCGAATATGCAGCCGCTGCGCCATTTGCCATCTACGGCTATCTCGGCGTCAGTCTGTTTTTTCTGATCAGTGGGTTCGTCATCGCCTGGTCGGCCGAAGGTCGAACCTGGCAGGAGTTCGCCGTCGCGCGCTTCGTGCGGCTTTACCCTGGATTCCTCGTCTGCATGACCGTGACATTTGTCGTTCTCTCAGTCGCCAACGACCCTCGTTTTCCGACTAATGTTTCGACCTATGCAGCCAATCTTTCCATGTTTGCCCGAGCATTTCGCAGGCCATCCATGGACGGCGTCTACTGGTCGATCATGCTCGAGATCGTGTTCTATGGTTGGATTGCACTGCTCATCCTTGCCGGTGCGTTCCAACGCTGGAAATTAGCCATCGTCGCGATCTGGCTGGCAGTGTCGGCAGCCAATGAGTTCTTCCTCGGGAGCTCGGCGATACGAATTCTCCTTATCACCGGCTACGCGCCTTTTTTTGCCTTCGGTATTTTGTCCCAGCAGATCGTTGCAAAAGGTCGTTCGCCGATGGCGCTGATCCTTCTTGCGATGGCATTCCTGCTGTCTTGCCAGACGATCAGATTCGATCAGGGCTGGATGCAGGAGCATTACGGTGCGTCCATTCCCTATCTTGCTCTCTTTGTCGCCAATGGTCTGGTCTTTGGAATTTTCGCAGGCGCGATACTGATCCGCTCCGTGGTTGCGCCTTCAAAAATTGTCCTGATGCTCGGCGGATTGACCTATCCGCTTTATCTTTTGCACCAATATATCGGTTACATCTCGCTCAACGCCCTAACCCCGCTGGTCGGCAAGAACGCCGCGTTCTTTCTCGTAGTGGCGACTGCCCTCCTTGCCTCGTTCGTGATCTGGCGTTTCATCGAGAGCCCGATACGCAAACCGCTCATCCGCGCATTGCTGTCTGGGATGGATCGCATCTCCCCGATTGGATCGGCGAGCGCTCGAACCGATAGCCGCGTCGCGCCGACATAGAAGAAGCTCTGCGCGAAGCAGCCGGCAACAGGTCACGTCTTGAAAGGGGGATGGGAGGGGATGAGTTGGGCGGGGTGGGACCCGCGGTCAATGGTTTACACAGGCATGAGGTTTTGTTGTTCTGCCGAGGCCACGGTATCGCCTCCATGAAAGTGTCGATACCATTCGACAAAACGCTGAACACCGTCCTCGAGGGCCGTAGAGGGAGCGAAGTTTACGGCGCTGCGAAGATCGCTGACATCGGCGCGAGTCTCCAGGACGTCGCCGGGAGGCAAGGGCACATCTGTGCGAAGAGCCTGACGACCAAGGGCAGTCTCGATGATTGCAATCAGCCGGTTGATCTCCTCGGGCCGATCATTGCCGATATTGTACACACGATATGGCGCCGAGCTCGTAGCCGGATCCGCTGCGCAACCATCCCAATTCGGTTCGGCACGCGGCGGGGCGGCTAGCACTCGAACCACTCCCTCGACGATGTCGTCTATGTAGGTGAAATCTCGCCACACACGACCGGCGTTGGCCACTGCGATCGTTTTCCCTTGGGCGATTGCATGAGTGAACGCGTAGACCGCCATGTCGGGCCTTCCCCACGGCCCATAGACGGTGAAGAACCGCAATCCTGTCGTGGGCAAGCCGAACAGATGGCTGTACGAATGCGCCATGGCTTCATTTGCACGTTTGGTTGCGGCATAGAGGCTGAGGGGGTGGTTGGCGCCGTGGTGTTCGGAAAACGGTATGGTTTGATTGGCGCCGTAGACGGAACTCGACGAGGCGTAGACCAGGTGTTTGACGCCGGCGTGCCGGCAGCCTTCCAGGACATTGAGAAACGCCACGATGTTGGACTGTACATAGGCATGCGGATCGACCAGCGAATGACGCACGCCCGCCTGGGCAGCCAGGTGAACAAAATGCGATGGTCGAAAGTCGTAGAACAGCGACTGCACAGGTAACCGATCCGCCAAATCCAGACGCATCGGAGTAAACCCCGGCTCGGCGCACAGGCGCGCAAATCGCGCTTCCTTCAATCTTGGATCGTAATAGGGCGTGAAATTGTCCACCCCTACGACTTCCGCACCGGAGCGCAAAAGCCGCCAAGCGACATGAAATCCGATGAAGCCCGCTGCGCCGGTGACGACGATCGGTCCTTTCCGCGACAGTTGCAGGATCGCGCGGTCCGATGGGGCCGGTCCAGATTTTGCCTCCGCCGGACCGGACCTGTCGCGTTGACCATTGCCCACCCTGCGGCCCTCGGAATTCTGTCCGACCATGTCGAAATTTTCCCCCTCAAGATTGAGCTCGTCGAGCTGGCCGACCGTGGCGCCGTGGCAGGCTGGGAGCTGCGCAAGGGCAGCTCCACAGCGGCCAGAATTCCGAGTGACGCCGCCTCGCGATCGAGACGGCAACCCTCACGGCAATACGGAAATACGCCCCAGGAGAGCCACCAGTTCGCCCTGGCGTTTTGTGTCGGTCTTGGCGAAGAGCGACGCCAGTTGAGACCTGATCGTGGTCCGGCTAAGCCGCCAACTGCGGGCGATTTCCAAGGGCGCATCCCCTTGGGCCAAGCGCATTGCGAGCTGGGTCTCCGCACTCGTCAGGCCGAACATCTTTTGCAATGTCTGAGGATTGGCGGACGATCTGTTCTCGCGGTCCAACAATGCCACGATGCTCGTTCCATCAGGAGTAACGACCCCCCCTTCATTGAGTACCACCGGCCGGTCGCCGGCGCTGCGGATCACCACCCATGACAGCGAGCCTGGCAGAAAGTTAGCCGGAACATTCGCAACCAGGCGCCTTAGTGCGGCCGAAAGCTCGGCGGCTGTACCAGCCGCTTCATCCTGGCGTTCGAACGTGTCCTGTGCGGCGGCGTTCCATTCAACCACCTTCTTTTCGCGATTCAGGACGAGATACCCACAGCCGATGCGGTCAAGCATGCCGGTGACGGATTCCATGCCGCGGCGCTTCGAGTCGCCGACATCGGCCAGCCTATCTGGAGTGCGCTGCGTCGTACGGGTTACGCAACCATATTTATTCCCCAAGACAACATATCGCCCGCCCGCAACGGTGTCGTTGCGCCTATCAATCAGAGACATTGTTCCTACCCCAAGCCCAGTGTTTCTACCCGACGGAAACTCTTCGATATCTCCTGCGTTTTTCCTTTGTCGAACGGATAGTAATCTGGTGTTTGGGTGTGGCAATCCGGCAGTGGTACTAGTTAGGCGGTCGCCTCCTAGCCTCGACGGACTAGTCCGAAAGATGTAGACTGGTTTATGGGATCGCGCTTGCGTAGGTTGGGTTTCGGCTTGCTGGGTACACCTTTAGCTCATGTGGCTTCAATATTGGTGCTTGTTGCCACAATTATATTTGAAATAACTGGCATAATTCATACTAGTCGCGGACCAAGTTTTATTGAAACTATTCCGGCTATAATTGTCATCGTGTATCTTGAAGGTCGTCGAGCCGCGATCGCTGCGACGCTGGCGATCGCCGGCGCCGGCCTGTGGGCCCAGAACGTCCTTGGCGGTCGGATTTCCAATGAAGACTGGCTGCGGGCAATCTACCTTCTGGTGTCGGGTGGCGTGATAGCCTTTGTCTTTCACCGGCTCCGACAAGACCTGCGAAAGGCGGTGGAGGTCGCCGAGTCGAGGCTCGCTGCTGTCGAGGCGACCGAAGGCCGCTTTCGGTGGGCATTCGAACGTGCGGCCATGGGCTTTGCCAACGCCAATGAGAACGGTGAGCTACTGCAATCCAACAGACGGCTGTGTGAGCTGACGGGTTATACTGAAGCGGAACTCGCCCAATTGCGGCTTGTGAGCCTTGTTCATCCCGACGACCGGGATTCGATGTTGATATTGATTGAAGGTCAGGGCAAGGCCACGACCCCTTCCGGTGTTGAGGTCCGTTTGTTGAGGAAGGACGATACGACATTTTGGGCTCGAGTAGTCCTGTCTTCATCCCGGCCTGACGGCGTCCTTTCGGGGGGTATGTTCGTGGTTGTCGACGATATCTCGGAGCGACGGACGGCGCGCGAGGCGATCCGGGCGCAGAAGGAGCGGCTTTCTCTCGCGCTTTCTGCTGGCCGCTTGGGCACTTGGCAAATCGACCTCACCGATGGAACTGTCACAGGTTCCGACAAATTCTGGGACACTCTAGGCCTGCCTCCAGCCGCCAGCCGGCCCTTGCAAGATCTTGCTGCTGTCGTGCACCCGGCGGACTGGCCAAAGCTTGCAGCCACGACAGAACCTGCCTCCACTACTAATCACGATATCGAGATACGCGTCAGGCGAGCGGACGGTAACATCCGCTGGATAGCTCTGCGTGGGCGCGAGGAAAGACATGATGACCATCTGCTGCGCATCGGGGTTGCAGCTGACCTGACAGAGCGCCGGCAGACCACGCTGCTGCGCGCAGCGGTAAAGAAGCGGGAACGCGTAATGCTCGAACAACGCCATCGGTTCAGCAATCTTTTCTCGGTGATCACCGCGCTGGTAAAAATGGTCGATTTTCCCGAGAACAATGTCGCCAAATACAAGGAGGACCTGATCGATCGAATTCGAGCCCTTGAAGCGACTCATACGCTGCTTTCACGCCGCACCAGCGCTTCGGTGCTGCTCGACGATCTGGTTGTCCGGGAACTGCAACTCTACATGGGAACACGCGATATCGTGGTCGACGGCCCTGACATCATATTGTCAAGCGGTGCGGCAGAGAGCTTTGCCATGGTGGTTCATGAACTGACGACGAACTCCGTAAAGCACGGCGCACTTGGCGAGCCAGGAGGCCGGCTTGAGGTTAATTGGTCTTTCGCGCCAGAAGGTGAGGGAAACGATATTGTGTTCCACTGGGTGGAATCGGGCCGACGCAAGAAGGCCAAGATGATCGGCCATGGCTTTGGTTCAATGATAATCGGGATCGATGGCGCACCCCTTATCGGCCACTCCTCCAAACTGGAGATATTGGACCACGGGTTGCGGTACTCGCTACGCCTGTCGCGGCATGAAATCGAACCCTAGCTCGCGTTTTTCGAAAGCCAATTCTGCAACACAAGGGCTGCTTCGGTCCGGTTTCGCACTCCAAGCTCACGCATTATGGCAGCAGCATGAATTTTGGTGGTCGCTTCGGCGATGTCAAGATGGCGAGCGATCTCCTTGTTTGAATAGCCTTCCGCCATCAGCTTGAGGACATCCCTCTGCCTCAAGGTCAGCTTGCTAAGACTGCCGGTCCCGGTCCGCGGTTGAGTTGAGGCTCTCTCGGGCGGGGGCGCGTGCAGCCCTTGGCCTGCAGAAGTCCGCGACAAGAGCGCCGGAACGTAGATGCGACCTGACAGAATTTCGCTCACCGCCAAAACGACTTCTTCGTCTTTTTGCGACTTTACGATGTAGCCGTGAAGGCCGATCGACAGAGCCGTCAATATCTCCGAACGTGAATCATTGCCCGAAACGATTGCGAAGCGCGTATCCGGGTATGTCGACAGAACGTCGGCGAGCACCTGCTGATTGAACAGCCCCGGCATATTCAGATCCAGGATCGCAAGATGTATGGGAGCCTGATCCGCCAAGAGGCTGACCACGGCATCGAAGCATGCAGCCTCAAATATCTCTATACTCGGAATGCCGGCGCTTAGCGCCAGTCGCAAGCCGCGACGATACAGACCGTGATCGTCGGCAATGACGATTCGATACATTGCATTACCCCAACCCGTACTCGAGCCCAATGAACAAGGACTATTGGACCCTTGAAACATCCCTTACGATTGGGAGATCGATCGGTGAAAGGCATTCAGAAGCGTGGCCAACCACTCGTCGAACCAACCCAAGCAATGTTAGCAGAACCCGCACATCGCTAACTATCACTTTTGCTAATGTAATACTAAATAGCGGAAAACTCTCCTGTTTTTTTTAGATGTCGGTTAACCATGTTGAATTAGCCCTACCTGGCGTTGTGGAACGTCCCGATTCTAAATCTCGCTAATTCAGCCCCAACTAAGGAAATTTCGCTGGGATTTTCAGCGTCTTGTTGGAGTTCAGCAGACCGTTCCAGCAGTCGCGAAATCCTTGGTTTTGGGGCCTGGGAAGTCGCGGACTTTTGAATATCTCTTGGCAGACATTGATGGCTACTCCACCTGCTCGCCGCCGTCCGGGGCAGGCCTCAGCCTGCCGACCAACCTACCTTCAGCACAGCTATTGAACACCAGAAGTGTTGGATCGCTACCATTCGATTGCACGACGACATCAAGCCAACGGTCACTTACCGTTCCTCCTATGATGCTCGGATTGACGCGCAGGGGTCGGCAAAAATTTCAACCGATCTTCACGTTTGAAAAGACCCAAACGCGTCTTCCCGGACACCACCATCGACTTGGTAATAAATCAGGAGGATCGGATGAAAGCGGTTATTCAATGCGGTGGGATGGGAACGCGCCTTCGCCCCTTCACATCGGTCCTGCCGAAGCCCCTCATGCCGATTGGTGCTCGCCCCGTACTTGAGCTGCTTTTGAAGTGGCTGCGGCGCAATGGCATTGAAGACGTCTATATCACAACCGGATATCTCGGCCATCTTATCCGCAGCGTATGCGGCGATGGTTCGCAATGGAACCTGAAGATACGATACACTCAAGAAATGGAGCCGCTCGGCACCATCGGGCCACTCTCGCTGATCAGGGATGAACTGACTGAACCCTTTATTGTGCTCAACGGCGATGTTCTGACCGATCTCAGCCTCAGCCGATTCATTGCGGCACATCGCAAGCACAAGGATCCGGTAACGATCGCTACCGCCAACCGCCTGATCAAGATGGACTTTGGCGTCATCGACGAAGTCGACAATGCAGTCCAGATGTTTCGCGAGAAGCCGACGCTTTCTCACCTCGTGAGCATGGGGATCTACTGCATGAACCCCGATGTTCTGAAATTCATTCCGTCGGGTATTGCATTCGGATTCGACGATTTGATGCTGCAGATGATGCAGCAAGGCACGGTCGTCCACACCTACAAGCACGAAGGCCTGTGGCTCGATATTGGTCGTGTGGACGACTTCCAAAACGCCCAAGCCATTTCCTGGGAAGAGCAATCGGCTTCGATCGAGGTTGCCGCAGCAGCGGCCTGACAAATCAAGTCACGAGTTTAGATCACAAATAATAGTCTAGGAGGACATTATGCTCTTGGTCAGTGCCCCAATTTTGGGTGTCCCGGAGAAGGCAGCTCTGTCAAAAGTCATCGATAGTGGCTGGCTGACCATGGGAGAGCAGGTGCGAGCCTTTGAACAGGCCTTTGCCAGCATGCATGGCGCAGAGGACTGTGTGGCGGTTAGTTCCTGCACAGCAGCACTTCATCTCATTTTGCACGGACTTGGTATCGGCCCTGGTGACGAGGTTCTGGTTCCCTCGCTCACTTTCGTGGCAACCGCGAATTCGGTGCTCTATGTCGGCGCCACTCCCATCTTCGTCGATATCGAATCGGCCGACGTGCCGTTGATGTCGCTTGCGGAAGCGGAAGCCCGCTGCACACCGCGCACCAAGGCAATAATTCTCGTTCACTTTGCAGGGTACCTCGCCAATCGGGAACAATGGCAGAGGTTTGCCCGGGCCCGCGGATTGCACATCATCGAAGACGCCGCGCATGCTCCTGGCTTGAAGGAGGTAGGAACGTTTGGCGTCGCTGCCGCTTTCAGCTTCTATGGCAACAAGAACATGACAACCGCCGAAGGCGGGGTTGTCATTGCCAAAGATCCCGAACTGCGCGAACGGATTCGCCAGGCCCGCGGGCACGGGATGACCACCGGAACACACCAGCGGCTGAACAGCCGAACGCCGCAATACGACGTGACCATGCTCGGCTTCAATTACCGCATGGACGAGATGCGGGCGGCAATTGGACTCGTGCAGCTGCAAAACCTGCAGGAATGGAATGAGATCAGGCGCATCCTGGTCGTACTTTATCGGCGGCTCATTGCAAAACATTGCCCGGCGGTGACAGTTCCGTTCAGCGAACCGCGCAAGTCCGCATACCACATCATGCCGATCCTTCTGCCGCGCTACGCCAACAGGCAAGACGTCATCGACGAATTGCGCACGCAGGGGATCCAGACCACCATTCACTATCCGCCCGTGCACCAGATGACGCTCTACCGCGAGCTCTCCCCGGGGACCCACCTGCCGCGCACAGACGACTTTGCTCAACGTGAGCTGACAATTCCACTTCACCCCCAAATTACATCGCCCGTCGTCGAAGCGGTTGTGGAAGCTCTGGCAGCGGCGGTGAACAGCGGCGCTCAGGCAGGAACAGCCGCATGAATGCAACGGACCGATCCCTTCATCGGCGTTTCGTACCAAGCTCAGCGCATGGGCTTGCGAGACGCTCGATCGACATAGCGGTAGCCAGTGCTGCTGTCATCCTATTCGCACCACTGATGCTGCTGATTGCGATTGCTCTTCTAGTCGAAGGCGGCCGTCCAGTTTTTTTTGCGCAGACACGCATCGGCGCAGGAGGTCGGCCCTTTCGCATGTACAAGTTTCGCAAGTTCGATGTGCGATGCGATCCTCACGGTCTCGCGCTGACTGTCGCCGGGGACACTCGCATGACGAGAATAGGCCGGATCCTCGCCGCGACAAAGTTCGACGAGTTGCCGCAACTGTGGAATGTCCTCAGAGGCGAGATGGCAATTGTTGGGCCGCGACCGGAAAGCCTCGCCTTCGTGGATTGCTTCCATAGCGGCTCGGAGGCCGTTCTGGGATACAAGCCCGGCTTGCTCGGTCCATCACAGGTTCTTTTCCGGAACGAGGCCAGTTTTTACCCTCAGTCGATAGATCCGCTGCTGTACTACCGGGAGGTGCTGTTTCCCGCCAAGGCCATGATCGACCTGTCCTATTACCCCCGACGCACGCTCGCATCCGACATTGTCTGGATGGCACGCGGTTTTCTGGCAATTCTTGGCCGGGTCCCGCCGCCGCCGATGAGGCGCTCTGATGACCTGCAAGATCAGCGTGTGACATAGGAAAGAGGACAATCAGTCATGGGCTATAAGGGCAAAAAAGTTCTCGTCACCGGCGCCGATGGATTTATCGGGTCGCATCTCACCGAAGCACTGGTTCGCGACGGAGCCGATGTCACGGCGCTGGCCCTTTACAATTCATTCGACAGCCACGGCTGGCTCGACGATTTGCCGGACAACATTCGAAGCCAGCTGAAGCTTGTCCGGGGCGATGTGCGCGACAGCGCATTCCTTAACAGGGTCGTGCGTGGCCAAGCCGTCGTGTTCCATTTGGCTGCACTGATCGCGATTCCCTACTCATACGCGGCTGCGCAATCCTATGTGGAGACCAACATCCTGGGTACGGTGAATGTTCTGGAAGCTGCGCGCCAATGGGAGACGGAGCGCGTGGTTCACACCTCGACAAGCGAAGTCTATGGCACAGCGTTAACCATGCCTATCAAGGAATCGCACCCGCTGCAGGGGCAGTCACCGTATTCGGCTTCCAAGATTGGCGCCGATATGATGGCGGAAGCCTACGCCAGGTCGTTTGACGTTCCCGTCGTGACGATGCGGCCATTCAACACCTATGGTCCACGGCAGAGCGAACGAGCTATCGTGCCGACCATCATCCGGCAGGCGCTCGACAACAAATGTTCAGCGATCATGGTCGGCGACACAAGCCCGATCCGTGACCTCACTTTTGTGGAAGACACCGCGGCCGCATTCCTGACTGCCGGTGTGGCTGATCTCGAATTCGGCCATGCGTACAATGCCGGAAGCCAACGCGCCGCGACGGTTGCAGATGTTCTGAAGCTGGTACTTGAGTTGAGCGGCTCAAAAAAGCCCGTCCATCGAGACGAAGGCCGCCTGCGGCCGCAGAATTCCGAGGTCCGTGCACTGCTCGCCGATTCTTCGCAGTTCGAAAGCCAAACCGGTTGGCGAGCGCGGACCAGTCTGCGCGACGGCCTGGAACGAACCATCGAATGGTGGCGCGCGCGCCTTAGCGAAGGCCGGGTGCGCCGCGAGATGAGCTACATGACATGACCTTTCGTGACCGGCATTCTTTGGTGTTGCTCCTGTTTGCCGCCGTCGCATTCTTTGATCTGCATGTCGCCGGAGGTCAGGAGCGCAGCACGTCGACGTTGTTCGTTGCGACGCCAGCGATGGACATGCCCGACTATCTGCGCCCAGCCATCGATCCGGTAGTTGGCGCAAGCTTCACCCGCATCACCAAGCCAGGTCAGCTTGGCAACGGCGTCGCCTGTGGACATGATTATTGCAGCCACCGTTATTCAAGCGCCCAGGCCTGGAATTCGGATCAGAGCCTCCTTGTGATTACCAACGGCTGTAACGGCATGTGCTTCTTTGACGGGCACACCTATGCTCCCGTCTTCATGCGCAATCGATCGGCCGAATGTGAATGGCACCCTCGAGACGCGGCGCTGATGATCTGCGTTCAGGGCCAGAAAATATCGACCTGGGCACCGCGGACCAATCGCGAGGACGTGCTGTTTGCTTCAAAAGATTATCACGATCTGCACTTCGGACCGGGCAAGGGCAACCCAAGCCGCGACGGCAACCGTATCGCAGTGCGTGCGGTTCGCAAGGACGGCGCCGAAGTTGTCTTTGCATACGACCTCAAGCTGCGGCAAAAGTTCGTCGATATCACGCTTGGGCAACTTGCTGGCGTCAATGACAACTGTTCGATTTCGCCGCTCGGCAACAACATCATTTGCATTCAGGAAGTGGCAGACGGCACCACCGAACAGGCCTTTATTTTCTCTGTCGACGGCACCCCGGGCCAGAGGTGGACACAACATCATCGGCCCGGCCATGGCGATATGACTGTCGATGACGATGGAAGCGAAATCTACGTCGGCATCAGCAAATCCGATCCAGACAAGTTTCAGGTGATCAAGCGCCGGCTGTCTGACGGCAAGGTGACTTCCCTTATGAAGTATGGCGAGGCAATGCATGCTTCGCTGCGCGCCTTGGACAAGCCAGGCTGGGTGTTTCTGAGCTATGGCGGCTATCCTGATGAGGTCTCGAGCCGTCCTGAAATGGCCCCCTATGCACGAGAGGTGATCGCGCTGCGCCTCGATGGCAGCGGAGAGGTTCGGCGCATAGCGCAAACGCGAAATATTGATTTTGACTACCGCAGCGAGAGCCACGCCTCGCCGTCCCCTGACGGTTCGCAGGTGATCTGGTCCAGCAACTGGGGCGTGCCCGGCGGGCCTGTCTATGACTTCGTCACCCGAGTCGATTGGCCGGCAGAGCCGACATCCAACTAGTGGAGATTGTCACCATGGCGTTCATGAGTAGAACCATTCTTGTAGCGCTCGGTATGCTGGGCGCCATCGATATGGCCGGCGCCGCGGACGTACGAACTGCCTACAAACTTTCTCCCGGCGACATCGTCGAGATCGGAATTTCCTCCATTCCTGAACGGACCCAGCGTGCCGTAATCCAGATGGACGGTACCATCGCGCTTCCCGAAGTCGGTATGGTGTCAGTCGGCGGCCTGACGCCGGCGGAATTGCAGGCTCGCATGGAAGCGATCCTGCCTACCAAGATATTTCACCAGCGCCTGCCCGATGGGCGAGAGCAGATGATCGTCATCAAGCCGGGCGATGTGACGGCGATAGTCGCGGAATATCGTCCAATCTATGTGACTGGTGACGTACTCACTCCGGGTCAGCAAGCGTATCGACCGCTGATGACGGTAAGACAAGCCGTTGCGGTGTCAGGTGGCGTCAGCCTTTTACGCTCGCGGGCAAACCAGGCTGGTCCCGACCCTGTAGACCTGCAACGCGAGTATGAGTCGCTGTGGGGAGAATACACGCGAGACTACTTCCATAGTGCTCGTCTTCGCGCCGAACTCCAGGATCAGGCGAGTTTCGACATGCAGCCGCCGCAAGGCTCACCCTTGTCTGCAGCTTTCAGTTCGGCAATCGCCAAAGCCGAGGCGGAAGGACTGAAGCTTTCCCTCGACAACTTCCAGCAGGAACAAAGCTATGTTGATCAGGGTGCGAAGGATGCCGCTGCACAGATCGACGTTCTGACAAAGCGCGAGCAGGTTGAGAGCGACGGAGTCAAGGCCGATGAAGAGGATCTGGCACGGGTGACGAAATTGTACCAGGCGGGCAATCTGACCAGCAACAGGCTTTCCGATGTTAGGCGCTCCGTACTTCTGTCTTCCAACGGGGTCCTTCAAACATCGGTCGAGCTCATGCGGGCGCGGCGCCAGCAGGAGGACTATCGCAGACAGCGCGAGCGCAATGACAACGTGCGAAAGATCGGTTTGCTGACCGAGCTGAAGGATACCGATGTGCGCCTTGCGGACACCACTGCGAGGCTTCATGCCGCCAGCCAGAAGTTGCAGCCTACAGGGGCGTCCGCCATGCCGCTGCCAGTTGCCGGCGAAACGATTCGGGCTCAGATCACGATCGTGCGGAAGGTCGGCGAAGAATGGCGCAAACAACCTGCCGAAGAAGACACCGAGGTGATACCGGGAGATACGATCGAGGTGCGGTTCAGCAGCGGTCTCGAAAATGTGGCAGTCCAATAGCCTCCTCACCCGGGCGATAGCCAGGTTGAGGGAATGCCTTATTGTTTGAAGGCTCTGGAGAACTGGTCTGTAAGAGGCTTCAGCAAATATGACCAGACGTTGCGCTCATCGGTGCTTATGTGGACCTCGGCCGGCATGCCTGGCTTGAGTATTTTCTCTCCTGTCAGGCAGGTCGCCTCATTGTCCACGTTGATGCGCGCCGAGAAGTAGGAAAGCTGACGTTGCTGATCCTTGATCAGGTCGGCAGAAATGCGCTTGACGGAGCCTTCGCAAACGGGGGTCGTTCCGACGTCAAAAGACGGAAAGCGGATTGAAACCCGCTGTCCTGGGTGAACATCGTCCATGCGGGTTGGAGGAATGAGAGCATCCACGACGAGATTGTCGGTATCAGGCACAACCATCATGAGCACTTCCCCTGCGCCAATAACGCCTCCGACCGTGTGTATCGAGGATTCCTGTATGGTCCCCGTCTGCGGGGACCGGATATCTGTCCTGGCGAGTTCGTCGTCCGCCACTATCTTGCGCTCTTCGAGTTCGGTGCGCTTCGCCTCCGTTTCGCGGAGTTCACTTGTCACGTCGCTGCGCATCTGCTCGTCGAGTTGAAGCACCTGCAGGTCAGTTTCACTGATGTGAGCCTGCACCTCGGCGATTGCTGCGACAAGTCGTCCGGACTCGCCGCGGGTTCGGCTTTCTTCCAGACTGACATTGCTCAGTCGCTCTTTGGACACCAGCTTCTTGGCGTAAAGCGATTGGACGTCGGCAAGGCTGTGAGCCAACAGATCCAGAGAATTTTCCGTCGCAGCCTGCTGAGCCTTGAGGCCGTCGATCTGGTGCCCCAGTTGCAGTGAACGGCTTTTCAACTGCGCTTTCTGGCCGGCCAATGCCGCAGCACGGCTTTCGAACACAGCCCGCTCGCCATTGACAAGTGCCGCCACCTGCGGGTTGCCCATTCGCACCCGAAGGCTGGGTGGAACCTGCATTTCCGGCAAGCCCTGTCGCTCGGCTTCCAACCGCGCCAGGCGGATGGTGGCGCGGTCAAGATCTTCACTGACGATCTGCAGGTTTGACCGTGTCAACGTGTCGTCGAGCCTGACCAACACGTCGCCGGCACGCACATGGTCCCCATCCTGGGCGAAGATGCCGCCGATGGTGCCGCCGGTTCGATGCTGGACTTTCTTTATGTTGGTTTCGACGACCACTGTGGCCGGCGCAATGACGGCACCGGCAATCTTGGTCAACCCCAGCCAAAGTCCTCCGCCGACAATCAAAAGGAGCGTGGTCGCCAAGCCCAGAAACAGGTTGGCTCGAATGCCATCCGGCTGTTCGTTTAGATCCGTCCCGATCCATTGGCTTGCGCCGGCAGCATATGTGGAAATGGTCGCGTCAGACACGGGGCAATTCCTCAAGCATGACCGCCTGCACTTTTCTGCAACGGAACGACTGTTGGCCTCTCCGGATTTGGGAAGGGGCGGATCACATTTGCCAGGACATCATCACGCGAACCAAAGGAGTGGACCATGCCGTTGGACATGACGAGTACTTGATCGATGTTGACGAGGGCAGAGGGGCGATGCGCAACGACGATCACGATGCCCCCGCGCTGGCGTACCGCCATGATCGCCCCTGCCAAAGCGGCGTCGCCGTCCACATCCAGATTGGAATTTGGTTCGTCGAGAACGACAAGAAACGGATCGCCATACAATGCCCTGGCGAGCCCGATCAGCTGCCTCTGGCCAGCCGACAGGGCCGCTCCTCCTTCTCCGATGCGTGTTTGAAAGCCTTCCGGCAAACGCATGATCATCTTGTCGACGCCTGCTGCCCGGGCGGCTGCCATGACACCTTTAGGGTCGCTCCCGCCTCCAAACCTGGAAATGTTGTCGGCAACTGATCCGTCAAATAGTTCGACGTCCTGTGGCAGGTAGCCGATATGAGCGCCGAGCAGTTCGGAATCCCACTGATCGAGCGCCGCCCCATCCAGTCGCACCGTTCCTCGAAGGGGCTTCCACGCCCCGACCAAACCGCGAACGAGCGTTGTCTTCCCGGATCCGCTCGGGCCGACAACCGCCATCGCGGCGCCACTCGACAAGCGGAAGCTTACATTGAAAACGGTCGGCTTCTGTGCGCTTGGTGGCGCTATCGTCAATTCCTCAACGGAGAGCTGTGCTTGCGGCCGTGGCAGCTCCATAGGGGCCTTTCGGCTGCCGAAAGCATCCAGCGCAGCCGCCAGGTCGCTATAGCTTCGGCGGGCAGCCAGAAACCCTCTCCAGTTTGCAATCGCCACATCGACCGGCGCCAGTGAGCGACCTAGCAATATGGAAGACGCGATAATCACGCCTGGCGAGGCCTCGCCCCCGATCACCAGGTAGGCGCCCAATCCGAGTACACCTGATTGCAAGGCCATTCTGAGTGTTTTCGACAGCGATCCTGTTGCGCCCACAATATCGGACAGCCGTTCCTGGTTCTTGAGATACGCATGGCTGACCTCACTCCATCGCCGACCGAGCCGGGCGGAGAGACCCATCGCTTGAACGACCTCTGCATTGCGGCGGCCGGAATCTGCAAGAACGCGTTGCGCGATAAGTGTTTCAGATGCACGAGCGGCGGGTCTGCGGCCTATGATTTCCGCCGCCACCGTCAAAAGCACGACAGCAGCGGCGCCGGCGGTTGCCAGCAGCCCAAGGGAAGGGTGCAACAGATAAATGACCACCATATAAAACGGTAGCCATGGGGCATCGAAGACAACCGTCGGCCCCAAGCCGGAAAGAAAGCCGCGCAGTTGGTCCAGGTCGCGAAGCGGCTGCACCCGGTTGCCGTCCTGCCCGGCGAGAAGGGGTAGTGACAGCGAAATGGTGAATGCCTTTTGCTGCAGATTTCGGTAGAGCCGGTTGCCTATGCGGACCAACAGGCGAAGCCGTACGAAATCGAGCAGCCCGTAAATGGCATAAAGGCCCAGCATGCCGATCGTGAATCCGATGAGTGTCGGAACGCTCTGCGAGGGAAGCACACGGTCATAGACCTGCAGCATATAGACGGAGCCGGTCAGTGCCAGAACGTTTATCACTGCCGAAAAGAGGCCAATACCAACCAGCCCAGGCCCACAACCCAACATGGCTGAGCGTAAATCTTGCGCGCGCTGTTCCCTCACGACATGCGATCTCGCACGCCAGCATGTCGCATGGTGTCATAGCTTCCGCAGGTGTTGGACAAGTTCTTGCCTCTCGTTGCCCCGCCCACTCCCGAAAACATTACGCCCAGCTAACATTCGACAAATTTGAGAGAAATGCAGCAAAATCGTGACGCTGAGCCGTAATATCGCTAATTGGCCTCCCAAGCTGGGGATAACCGGGCTGGGAGGGCGAATGCCTGCTTAGGTCGTCTATCACATCATCAAAGTCTGTCGGATCGCGACAGTGAGTGGATCCGACGCTGAAAAATCAGGCCTGATTCTTGATATGACCGACGACCACTCGGCCCTCTCCGGCCTCATTCACGACCGCGTGAATCTTCTCGTAGGCCTTGGAGCGTTCGAGTAGACCCATGACTTGTCGGTCCTGGCCAAGACCGACTTCGAAGAGCAGGATACCAGCGGGACGCAGATAACGTGGAGCGTCCTTGATCACCCGCATGTGGATGCTCAGGCCATAAGGACCAGCCGCAAACGCCTCACGCGGCTCCAGGTCCGTCAGGTGTGCGCGGTCGCCCTCGAGCCGCTTTTCCGAAATGTAAGGCGGATTGCAGACGATCATGTCGACCGTGCCGTCAAGCTCCAGGCCCGAAAAGGCCTCGAACAAGTCGCCCTGAAGCACAGACACGCGGTCTGTCAGCCCATGATGGGTGATGTTGCGGCGCGCGGCCTCGACACATCCATCAGTTAGGTCGCTCGCCCAGATGCGAGAAGCGGGAGCATGGTGCGCGATGGCACACGCCAGGTTGCCGGCGCCGCAGCACATGTCGACAATGCGAGGCGCCGCCATATTCAGCTGACGCAAGGCAGTGAGAGCGGCCGTACCCAGCAACTCCGTCTCCGGTCGGGGCACGAGTGCCCCGGGTGCGACGAGCAGTTCCAGCCCCATGAAGATGGTGCGGCCTTTGCTGTAGGCGTCCGCGACACTGATTTCGTGGCTCACGACAAACCCACCTTCCCGATGTTGCCGTTGCATGAAACTTTGATAATCAGTTCGTTTTTCGGATGACGTACTGTGCAATCCCCTGAATGGAATCGAGGTTCTCAGGCAGCAGTTCGCTGTCCTCGACGATGATTCCGAACGTTTCCTCGATGAAGCCGATGACCTCAAGCACTCCCGTCGAGTCGACGATGCCTTGGTCGAGCAGAGACGTCTCGCTCTCCAGGGCCTCAGCGTCGGCCACGTAGAAATTCGACGCCAGGAAACCGCGAATTTGCTCCCTGTAGATTTCTATTCTGTCCTTGCTAGCCAACATCGAATTATTCCTCCAGTTCTACAACATAAAGCCAGGTCAAATTCCCACACAAATCAGCTCATGACAGAGCCGTTTTCTTCAGTTTTCCCGTGTCCGTCATTGGCAAGCTGGCTACAACAACGATCGACTTCGGGACCATGAAATTTTCCAGTCGTTTCTGGCACTCTTTCTGCAGTTGTTTTTCGCCGATGGTTCTTCCTTGCTCCATGACGACAAACGCCTTCACCGCCTGCCCGAGAAGGTCGTCAGGAACGCCGATGACTGCGGCTTCCCGGACCCCCGGAATATCCATCAACACGTTCTCCACCTCCTTCGGCGCAACCTTCTCGCCTCGGGATTTGATGATCTCGTCGCCACGGCTCACGAAGTAGAGGTAGCCCTCCGCATCAATCCGGCAGTAGTCGCCGGTGTACAGGACCTGCTCGCCCGGCAGAGGGCCGGGTTTGAGCTTTCTGGCGGTCGCCTCCGGCTTGCCCCAATAGCCTTTCATCACCGTCGCGCCGCGGATGACGAGTTGGCCAACGACGCCGGGGCCGACCCGTCGATCGTCCTCATCGACGATCCACATTTCCGTGTTCGGAATGGCGATCCCGACACTCAACGGCTTTCGCTCGAGATCCTCCGGCGGCAGATAAGTGCAGCGCTTGCATTCGGTGAGGCCATACATGGAATAGATGCGCGCGCTCGAAAACAGCTCCTGAAGCATCAGAATGTGCTTGAGCGGGAGAGCCGCCGCCGTGTTGGTAACATAGCGGATGCTCGAAAAATCTTGATCTTTCAGCGATTTGAGCTCCGACAGGGCAGCGAAGATAGTGGGCACGCCGGGGAACCCAGTGACCCGCTCTTGCTTGATCAGTCCAAGGATCTGCGCCGGGAACGCAAATGAGCGCTCAAGCACCAGCCGGGCGCCGGTGCGAAACGCCATGAGCATCTGGTACAGTCCGTAATCGAAGGCCAGCGGCAGGACATTGAGGATCACTTCGTCCTCGCCAAGCTCAAGGTATGAGGCGATCGACGTGCACGCCGTCATCATGTTCCTGTGCGTCAACATCACGCCCTTGGGTTCGCCTGTCGACCCCGATGTGTAGATGATGGCCGCCAGATCGATGTCAATGCAGCGGCGCACCGGCGCCGCGCCGTGGCCGGCGACGGCAACGTCCCAACGCACCGCATTAGGCAACTGTATCAACTCGGCGTCATCGATGGACCCGGAGACGATAACCCGGCGTAGTGACGGGCATTTGCGCGCGGGCTCGCTGAAGACCGAATGCAGGTGCTTGTCCGTTATCAGCGCCGTCGGCAGGCAATCGTTGAGCAGGTAGTCAAGCTTGTCGCTTTTGGTGAGCGGGTTGACGATGCACACCACGGCATTCGCCTTTAGCACCGCCCAGAAACTGACGACCGTCTCGACTGTGTTGTCGGCAAAGATCATCACACGATCGCCGCGTATGACCCCGGCGTCTGCCAGATGTTGTGCGACAGCGTTTGCGCGTGCCTCGATCTCGCCATAGGTCAGACGTTGCTGTCCGCAGACCAACGCCACCTTTTCACTGAGCCGGGCGGCCGAGTGGCTGAGATAGTCGTGCAACAGCGGTATCGCGCCATGCATCATGCCAACACCTCTTCCCGACGCTCATGGTCAACATCGACGCTGAGCTCAATCTTTCGCGTGGTGCCAGGGCGGCTGGCGATAAACTGCTGGTGAAGGAGTTGGGTCGACAGCACGCCTACCAGCGCCATGTTATCGGAGTTGGACAGATCTCCGTCGACCGTCCTGGCCTGACACTTGCCGAGCAGGCGCGCGACCGACTTCGGATCGAAGACGTTTGCCTCGCGTACCGCCGTCTCCGAAAGCGCTTCGCGGACATAGGCCGGGGCATCATCGGCGATGAAGCATAGAGCATTCGGTGCCCGGTACGGTTGCTTCTTGCGGGCCACGACTTCGGGCGGCAGAATGGGTTTCGCCACCCGCTTCAGCACATGCTTTTCGTCCAGGACGCGCAGCTTGTATTCTGCCGGGAGCGAATTCGCGAGTTCTACAACGTCATCGTCCAGGAACGGGAATCGCCCCTCGATGGAGTTCGCCATCAGCATCCTGTCCCCTTGCGAGGAAAGCAGATAGCCCGACATCAGCGTTTGAACCTCGAGATACTGGTCTTGTGCCAGGGGCGCCCAGCCCGAAAACTCGGCGGGCAAACGAGCCAGAAGCTCAGACACCGTATTGCGCTGTTCTGTCTCGGCCCGCATATCGGTCGAGAACAATCGCTTGACGGCGCTGGTGGTGCGCCAGCGCGTGTCGTGCGCAAAGCCTGGCCCATCATAGGCCTGGATATCGCGCCCGAAAAACTGCCGCGCCATCGCTTGCTGATGGACCGGCGAGCGGGTGAGATACGGATAGAGCCGCTCCAGCAGTCGCGCGCGTCGCGTCGACTCTGGCTGGCGCCCCCAGAAACGGCGCACCTTGCCTTCCCGGAACAGGTCGTAGCCAGCGAACATTTCGTCGGCCCCTTCGCCCGTGAGCACGACCTTGATGCCGTGTTTTCGCACCAGCCTTGAGAGCAGGAGCAGGGGCGCCGGCGCCGTCCTGAGGATTGGACGCTCGGTGTGGTAGATCACCTCAGGAAAGATATCGGCAATGTCGCTGCGCGAAACCACCACCTCGTGGTGCTCGCTGCCCGTCGCGGCAGCGACCATCCGCTGGTAACGGGTCTCGTCATATTCGGTGTCGTCAAAACGCAGCGAGAAGGTCTGGAAGCGGTTTCCTGCGATGCCTCTTCCCAGCATGGCGACAAGAGAGCTGTCGAGTCCGCCGGACAAGTAACAGCCGACCGGCACATCTGCCTGCTCAATCCTGAGTGACGTCGCGGACTGCAGGGCGCTACGCACCTTGTCGACTGCATCATCGAGCGAGCCGGCAAATTCATGATGCGAGCCGGAAGCGTCGGGATAGCAGGGTTTCCAGAAGGCCCGCTCGCGGACAGTGCCGTTCTCGTAGATGCGGACGTGCCCTGGCTTGAGTTCGCTGACCCCCTGGAATACGCCTTGCGGCGGAACCACCGTCCAGAGCGTGAAAGTCTGGTCGATGCCGGCTGGATCGACGGCTCTCGGCACAGCCGCGTCAGCCGCAAAAATAGCTTTCACTTCGCTGGCGAAATAGAGGCGACCGGCATGCTCGCAAAAATGCAGAGGGCAGATGCCGAAGCGATCACGCGACAAAACCAGACGACCGGCTAGCGAATCCCAGATCGCGACCGCCCATTGCCCATTCATGCGCTCGAAGGCGGCCTCGCCCCACGCGCGATAGGCGTGAATGACCACCTCCGTATCGCTGCGGGTGCGGAAGCGATGGCCGAGTGCGACCAGCTTTTCCCTGAGCTCGACATAGTTGAAAATCTCGCCGTTGAAGACGATCCACGTTGTACCGCTGGTGTCGGCGAGCGGCTGCTGGCCGCTCGACAGGTCGACGATCGACAGGCGGGCATGGGCCAGGCCCGCGCGTTTGTCGCGGTAGAGGCCACGTTCGTCCGGGCCGCGGTGAGCGAGCGAGCCCGCCATGCGCAGCAGCGCCTCACGCGACGGGGATGCCGCAGCAGCGCTTAGCGCCACGATACCGGCGATGCCGCACATCCCGTCAGCCCTCGTCCATTGCAGTGACCGGCAGAGGTCTGGCGTGAAGGTAACGCGCTGCGCGCCGCTTGCTTTCGATGTCCTTGAAGACTTTCTGGACCTGGTCTTCGGTGAGGCCGGCAACCGTGGCGACCTCGGCGGCGGAAATGCCGTGGTTCACGCCATAGAGGCACAAGTCCGTCAGGTGGTACGGCAACGCGAAATAGAACTCCTCCTGGCTCTGTGCCATCGAGAAAGTGTCCGTGGTCGGCGGTCTGCTGCGAACTTCGGGGTCTATCCCAAGGTATTCCGCCAGTTGATAGACTTGCGTTTTATAGAGGTGAACGATCGGCAACACGTCGGCAATGCCGTCGCCCTGTTTGACGAAGAAGCCCTGGTCATGTTCCAGCCGATTTGGCGTACCGGCCACCGCGAAGTTGAGACGGTCCGCGTGATAGTACTCCGTCATCTTGCGCACCCGCTGCTTGTAGTTGGTGGCGGCGACGATCTGCAGATAGGCTGCTGGCGACAAACGAACGGTGTCGATATTGCCCTCGGGGTCTTCGACCGTGAGGCGTGTTATGTTGAGGCCGTTGCTCTCAAGGACGGATGCCATCACCAGCTTGCATTTCCAGCCGTCGCCATAGGCCGGAACGACGGTCCTGATCGCGTCGACCTGGCGGGAATAGGCGCCGATCCCCTCCAACGCCGGCGTGATGTCTTCAAGGATCGAGTCTATGCCGAGTTGCGCTGCCACCGTGCGGCCAAGCCTTAGCGAGTCCCCTGAAGAATGGAGCTCCGGCATGAATATGCCGAGGACCTTGTCTTTCCCGAATGCGCGAACGCTAAGGGCCGCGACGACGGAGCTGTCGATCCCGCCGGAGAGTCCGACAACCACCCCTCGGCGCCGGAGGGTGCCGAAGACCTGCTGGCGCAAGATTTCAATGATGCGATCGACCTCCGCACGAGGATCGAGCACCAGCGTATCCTTGCCGAATCCTGAGATCACGTCGATGACCTGTCCTCCTCCTGGCGAAACTCTTCTGGCAGATAAGTCCGCGCCACGGCCGCCTCGATGAGGGGACGGTTCGAGGCGACATGAGGTTCTGAGACCATATCGATATGGCTGCCGACGATGGGAATCACATCCAGGTCTGCGAAAGCGCTGTCCCAGCCAATGGCTCGAGGCATTCCTGGCCGAGCGCAACGGAATAGGGTGCCCGTGATCGGCAGTGTCGGCTTTGGCATCTGCAGCCACTGCCAGAAGGCTCGGGCTCTCAAAACTTCCTGAAGTTCCAGTTTGGCCCTGAAGCTTGTCGCGTTGAACTTATCCTGTGCATACCGGTCGAGCATGCGAGCGACTTGCGCCTCGTAGCCCATCCTGACCGTGACTTTTGCAAGAGCACGGCAAGCCATCCGGTAGGCCGTGATGCGATTGGTTCGGATTCGATGATATGTGCGGGTAATCGTCTCCCGATAGGTGCTCCGTTCGCCGAGAAGGCTGGTGTCAAGGATGCCCAGAAATTTCACGGTTCTTCCGACAGCCAGCAGCCGCGAAGCGACTTCAAAAGCAACAACGCCGCCGAGTGAATGGCCGAGGAGTCGTACGTTACCCGCAGGCTGGGCGCGGTTTATTTGAGCGAGTGCGGCGTCAGCCATGGCGCCGACGGTGTCTTCGCCCTGCAATATCATCGCCAGGGCAGGATACCGGACCGGGACCACTCGCGCCGTCTTGCCCATGGAGGATGCGAAGGCGGCAAGGCTTGGGCCGTAGCCGACCGACCCAGGGAGCAGAAAAAGAATTGGAACGTGGTCCTTGCGCGCATTGGCTTGCTGGTTGCCCGCCTTTGCCGTAGCAACCGCCTTTACCATCTCGTCGAAGGTCATCCCGACGGTGAAGGCTTCGAGGTCGAGTTCCTGTCCAATGACACCCTCGATTTCCATGACGCAGTGCAACAGCTTCAGCGAATCGCCGCCTGCATCATCCCAACGCCCGGCGGCGACGCGGGTATTGAGAATTTTGGTCCAGGCCCGCTGCACCACCTGATGGACATTCTGCTCGCGTCCGGCATTCGAGACCTGCGGAGTGGGGTCTGTCCTGATGCTTGCACTGTCCAACGCGGCAAGCCTCGCTATGTCGACCTTTCCGTTCGGCATGCGTGGAATTTCGGTCAGCGCATGCAACCTCAAGGGACATAGAGGTGGGGGCAGAGTCATTCTGACAAGCTGGCGAAGGTCGTCGGAAAAGTTGGAACTGGCCGGGCCACGAGGTACTGCGAAGGCGACGAGTTCGGTAGCCGCTGTCACAATAGTCACGGCGTCCTGAACAGAGGGCACGCTGCGCAATACCTGTTCCAGCTCTGCCGGTTCGACGCGTCGGCCATTGATCTTTATCTGGCGTCCCTTGCGGCCGACGACCTGGAGCAGGCCATGCTTGTCCAACTGGACGAGGTCACCGGTTTCAAAGATGCGGAGGGTGGGATTGTTTGGATCCGAAGCCACAGGCACGACTGCGCCGTTTTCCCAATGGCCAAGCAACACATATGGGCTTCTTATCACGAGCTCTCCGGTCGTGCCCGGCGGGACGCGCCGTCCCTCGTCATCGACAATCGCAAATGTAATTCCTGGAAGGAGCCAGCCCACCGGCACCGACGCGCCTTGCTCTGGCCAGTCGTTCGGCAAAAACCATTGTGAGCCAGTGGTCTCGGTTGATGAGTAACCGATCTGGACGAGGCAGTCGCTCGAGACCGCTTGGCGCAGCAGCGCAATATCAGCCCACGAAACCTTCTCGCCTCCAATTCGAGCGACCCTCAGTGTGCGGAAGGCATCCTCTGACCTATTTGCCAAGAGTGCGCGCAGCAGCGCCGGCACCAAATAAGTGACCGTCACGCCTTCGGACTGGATCCGGCCCAGAAGGGCGCGCAAGCCTATCGCTTCGACCTCGACAAGATGAAGAGTGGCACCTGTGAGAAGCGCAGCGAGCACCTCCCGGCATCCAGCGATCGTGGCTGGCCCCGTCAGGGGCAAGAAGACGTCAGTTGAGTCGATGTGGCATGCGTCGACATATTGCTGAACACGCCACAGAAGACTGCGCTGACTGTTGACAATGCCTTTGGGGCGCCCGGTGCTACCCGAGGTATAGAGCACGATTGCCGGCGAATCGACGGAGACGGAAAAGGACTGGGGTATCCGATCGATTTTCGGCATAGCGCGGGGCACGACATCGATCCAACGGACAGCTTGCGGCAGACCCGTCGGGCGTATGTCGCCATCGCCTATTACAGCCGACAGTCGCGCCGCAGCCACGATTGCATTGATTCTGGAGTCGGGATCCCTGGTGTTCAGTGGCACCGAAGGTCGCCCGGCAGCCATACTTGCCAGCATTGCCAACGGGTAGAAGGCCGAGTTTGCTTGAAGGATCCCGACTGCCTGTCCGTCGGGAACAATGGTGGCGATTTGGCTAGACAGGGCCTCAACGGCCGACAGAAGTTCCGAGTAGGTAAAGCGATTGGTTCCGTCGCTGACTGCGAGCTTTTCGGGATACTGCCCGGCGATGCTTCGCAGATGATCGAAGACGGCAGTATCGGCAAAGTCCGTGCCCATCCGACGATAAGGACGCAGAACGGGACCGCCCTGATCGAGCGCATATTCTGGCACGTTCGACCATGTATCGGAGGCCGCTGGTTGAAAACCCGACTCTGGATCCTCAATTACCCTTTCAGATCCGAAATTGGCTGGTGACATGGCTGGCTCACGCTGAGATTAAGGTCACTTATCGCCGCCCGTCTAAATCTTTTCATCGATCATTCTGATGATGCTGAGAAATACTCGCGGCGCAAATGGGGTGTGTTCGCTGGGCTGGCCGGGCGCCGTCCGTTGCGGCTAGTAATCAGACGCCAGGCGTAATCGATGCGGTCCAACCAGCCGATCGAGCTAGACGAGATTGTCGTCAACACGGTCGATGGCCAGTGCAGCCGACACCTCAAGCCTTCGCTAGAGCAATTCCGGGAAAAGTGTGTGCGGTTTTCCGTCCGGAAATTGCGTAAAAACAAAAAGATAGAGCGGTTCGCCGTTTCCGTGAAACGGTGAAACGCTCCAGCGCGAGCAACACCGTCTATCGCCCATCGTGTGGGCAATTCGGGACACGTCTCAAACGCCAAGTTTTGAGAATT
Source organism: Mesorhizobium sp. P3_A2 (assembly GCF_056403115.1). Classification (NCBI taxonomy): domain Bacteria; kingdom Pseudomonadati; phylum Pseudomonadota; class Alphaproteobacteria; order Hyphomicrobiales; family Phyllobacteriaceae; genus Mesorhizobium; species Mesorhizobium sp. P3_A2. Next base: position 5,728 of record NZ_JBFUGC010000004.1, on the reverse strand, counting down.
GTTGGCGACGTGTGGCCCGCGCTTTGCTACCCCTGAGCGAACCCGGCATCCACCACACACTTATCGCAGTGCGCCAGCCAGCCTCGTTATCAAGCCCGCGACGACCAGGCCGCAGATCATGCCCGCGCCGTCGGCAAGCCAGTCGAATACATCCCTGTCGCGCGCTATCAATTGCGTGCCCTGAAGGATCTCGATCGCGGCACCTATAAGAAGCAGAAAAACAACCAGCTTTGTTTTTTGCTCTGGCCAGCCGAGGCTGCCAAGGGCCGCCAAAACCGCGAAGGCGGCAGCATGGTTGAGCTTGTCATGATTGGACGCGAAGGCCATGTCGAGAATCTCGAGGAGCCGCTCAGGCAACAGCGCGAGCAAGAGAACACCCACCAAAGTAAACGGAAAGGCCGTCCTTGCCACGATCGGATAAGAGTCTACGCGCAACAATCGGCATTAATCCTTGATCCGAGATTGCTGCAACCATCGATGGCGCAGCGTTAACTGGCGGCAGCAATTTTCAGCTTCCGTCCTCCAGCGTGCCGACGCATCGGCCAAATGAATGACGATCCCTGCGTTGGTCAAATTCACAATGAGCGGTGAACAGGTTCGATTCCACCCGGCGCGCTTCTCGCAAACCATGACCATGCGCCGCCTTGCTGTCTGCCGGCCCCGATCAGAGATTTCACGATCCCGAGGACACCTGCAACCCACACGCTCGGCACTTGAGCGAACTGCCTTCCTCGATGCTGCCTTGATCCAACATGGGCTCTTGTCTTCCATGGAGCATCCAACAGCGCGGACATTGAGCCACCCCCTCAACAATAGCCTTGTAGGTGTATACGCGCGAACCTGCAGCGGCGTTGTTGTCGAGATCGGCTCTCAGTTTTGCCCTGGCTTCGTCATGCAGGGTTAGCTCGCGACGCAGTTCGTCAGCCCTTGTGTGCTTGTCGATCGAGATCCGTTCAGCCTCAGATTTTAGCGTATCCCTAACACCGACCATTGCACGATCTCCCCGCCTGTACGTCCCTGTGTGCTGGTGCATTAAAGATCGCAACGTGTCAGAGACGTCTTGGTTGATTACAACAAAACCTGAGGTCGTGCCGGATGCCGCCGCTGTTTAATCCGAGTCCGCAGTGCTGGTGATCTTGAAACCATCACAATGTGGAGAGCTTCACTTACTCCAACATGTACCCTGCGCTATCTTCTTCGAGGGAGCCACGACTGTCCTGCATTTGTAGGGATGGCCCAGCGGCTCGCGTAGGGACTGGGCAGCGGCCGGCCGCTGGGCCTAACCGGCGGGCATTGGGGCGCCGGCTGACCAATTTATGCATCCGGGCGAAATGCGAGCGAAACATGCGAACGAATTACGTGAGCGACGGAATTCAGGACAGCGGTGCTTCGCTATCTTCGGCAATCGCTACGGCAGGTGAGCTTTTGCGTTTGGCGGTAGCTAGCGATCGGCGAAAACGGCTTCAGCCAGTCATGGGTAAGTCACTGGGAACTAGGAACCCGCCTTCCAGCAACTCCAAGGCATCCAAGGCTTCGTCGTCTTGCAAATGGGCCAAGGGAACGCCGTCGACATGGACAACGTTCTGGTCGTCTACGTCGTAGACTTCCCACAATTTGTCCGCGCCCCTTCGGATGGTGTGTCGTCGTTCCATGAGCGGACCATAGGGGCGGCGGTTGAAATTGGGTAGGAACAAAACTGGGGCAAACAAATTATAGTAGTGGAAAACTTAACCGTCTTGATTGTGTCTGCCGACAAATGCAACCTGGGTAGTCCGCCGTGAGTGTGAGTACTCACGCGCAGCTGAAGTGACCTGAGGAGGTTCGATTGCCGATATTGAGACCACAAAGCCTAGGACCAAGAACGGTTTCGCAGTGAGCGTGCGGGGCTTGAACTTTCTGCAGAGGTGGATGGACGACAATCTTCCGCACCATTCGTCATCTGATCCAAATTTGGCGCGAGGCCTTGCTGAACGAGCAACCACAGATGCAAGAGAGGCGGGAATTCCGCCCGAAGAGATTTCAGAGGAGGTGGGTAGCCTGTTCACGACCATGCTTGAGGCGCTCGAAAGTCGCGACCGGGAAGTTGGCTGAGAATGGCGACAAGCTTGGCAGAGCGTCCGCGGCCAGCCATCCGTCGGACCTGACGCCGGTGCAACACGAACCGGATGCGCGGCCCGGCAAGACTGGGCGATCAGGCCGCCAATACAAAACCAGGCTATCAGGCGGTCCGCCGGACCGTCCCTGTCAATTGTCGCTCCGCACGGCGCTTTGCTTCTTCATGTCTTCGAACGATGAAATGGCTCACCGGAATGTCGATAGTTCAGGCGGGAGTTCCAAATTCTCGGTCTCTAGCGTTGGGTTGCTGTCAGCGCATTAGTGGTAGCCGGGCACAAACACTGCTCTATCTGGACAAGGAAGCAACATCCATGACAGCGACAGGCCTTTACAGGTGTCCGGGAAATCCTCCATGCGCATGTGTGATGGAAGACAAGAAAGCCAGCTACGTCGACGCGGCTCACTATCGCGAACGTGGGTATAGGCCGGACTTTGAAAGCTTACCTTGGGAAGGCGAGTACAGGGCAGCAAAGGAAGGGCGCAGGCAAGCCAGTTCGTGAGTACTCCTTCCTTTTTATTGGAAGGCTGGCATCGACTGGGCTTGACCTAAGCTGCGATTTTCGGTTCGGAAGCTGCGCATCGGTCGACAGCTGGTTCGAAGCTGGCGTGTCCAAATCATCGCTATCGCCTGGACTAGACCAAGCAGCGAAGTGCGTGGCGCACTGGAATTTCTCGGCCAGGTACAACCAGAACATGCCCGATCTTTGACAGGCAGCGGTGATCTGCAGCGGCCCGGCGCTCTCATGTCGGGGGAGACAGTAAGCGCACCGGGCCTCACCGGAGGGCAGCAAGCACCCCGGCTGACCAAGATGTTTGCGCTGCTCCTGATTTCAGCGAAGCATTTAAACGAAGGATCGTTCAGGCCAAAACCCGAGAGGATCTGCGTCGGCCGAACGCTCTGTCTTCGGGTTGGCCAGGCCGGGCTTGTTAGCCTTTTCTCGATGGGAGAGGCAGCCGGTTGGCGTGTGAAAGAAGAAACATTGGATGCACGGAGGTGGCGCATCGATTGGATGGGCTGCTTGCTAGCGGCCTACGACCTCAGATCGATGGCCTGTCAAACGCGGGACCCTCTCAGGCTATTTAAGGCTGCCAGCTGGCACCGGCTGGCGGTCTCTTTTCGGAGGCGATTTCTTTCGCGGCTTTCGTTCGTCTGCCTGGTCTTCCGTTTCAGGTGCCGACGGCACCACGAGTGCTTGGGCAGTTGCGGTGATAGTTGCCAGTGTGTCTGCCATGCCCTCGGCAACCTCGGTAAGAAACACGAACTGGTCAGACGTTCCTTCCGAAAAAGGATCGGATGCCTGCGATCTCATCTCATTCACGAGGTGCTGCACCTCCGAGAGAATGAGGTCGCGTTCGGGATGCCGTGCGATCAATTGCGCTAGCAATCCTTGAATAAGCATCACGGCGCCCACTGTGCGACCGTCACCGGTAAGAGTTTGTGTCATCTGCTGCCTTTGCACCGGACCACGACTGTGCCCCTTAAATCACATAGGCCCTTCTCTCAACCAGGCAACGCAGCCTCTGAAGAGATGCTCGGTCCCTTTTCCGCACCATAGGGCCAAGAGGCTCGCGGTCGCCACCCAAGGGTGATCATACGCCACATTCTGATCCGATAGCCGTAGCAGATCACTATTCCCTTCACAGGTGCGCCGTTGTTCGGCGTCAGATTAACCTTAATCTGCTCCTTCGATTGAACGATCAGCTCGTGATCAAGCAGAGGTAATGTATCTGTTGCAGCAACTCGGCCAGGGTTCGCTGACAATAGGAGCAGGCGCATGTGCGGCATCGTTGGGATTGTCGGCCAGCACCAGGTCGCGCCGCTCATTGTCGACGCTTTGAAACGGCTGGAGTATCGCGGTTATGACTCGGCTGGCGTCGCCACCGTCGAGAAAGGCGCGCTCGGGCGCCGCCGCGCCGAAGGCAAGCTGATCAACCTCGAACGCCGGCTGAAGGACGAGCCCCTCGACGGCACCATCGGCATCGGCCACACGCGCTGGGCCACCCATGGCGTGCCCAACGAGACCAATGCGCATCCGCATTTCTCCGACGGCGTCGCCATCGTCCACAACGGCATCATCGAGAATTTCGCCGAGTTGCGCGACGAGCTGATCCGCAACGGCTACGTCTTCTCGTCGCAGACCGACACCGAGGTGGTCGCCCATCTGGTGGCGCGGGAACTGGCCAAAGGGCTGAAGCCGGTCGAGGCCGCGCACCAGGCGCTGAAGCGGCTGGAAGGCGCCTTTGCGCTGGCGATCATGTTCACGGGCGATGAGGACCTCATCGTCGGCGCCCGCAACGGCCCGCCACTGGCCGTCGGCCATGGCGACGGCGAGATGTTTCTGGGCTCCGACGCCATTGCGCTCGCGCCGTTCACCAATTCGATCACCTATCTCGAAGACGGCGACTGGGCGGTGGTGCGCCGCGGCGGCGTCACCATCTTCGATATCGACGGCAAAAAAGTCGATCGCAAGCGCCAGCAATCGCTGTCGACCAGCTTCATGGTAGACAAGGGCAACCGCCGCCATTTCATGGAGAAGGAAATCCATGAACAGCCGGAAGTGATCTCGCACACGCTGGCGCACTACGTCGATTTCGTCTCCGGCGTGTCGAAGCCGCTGGATCTGCCGTTCGACTTCGCCAAGATCGGCCGGCTGGCGATCTCGGCCTGCGGCACCGCCTATCTCGCCGGCCTGATCTCAAAATACTGGTTCGAGCGCTATGCGCGGCTGCCGGTCGACATCGATGTCGCCTCTGAATTCCGCTACCGCGAAATGCCGCTGTCGGCGGATGACGCCGCCTTCTTCATCTCGCAATCGGGCGAGACCGCCGACACGCTTGCCTCGCTGCGCTATTGCCGCAAGGCCGGTATGAAGATCGGCGCCGTCGTCAATGTGCGCGAATCGACCATGGCGCGCGAATCCGATGTCGTGCTGCCGACATTGGCCGGGCCGGAGATCGGCGTTGCCTCGACCAAGGCTTTCACCTGCCAGCTTTCGGTGCTGGCGTCACTGGCGGTGCGCGCCGGCGTGGCCCGCGGCACGATCTCGAAGGACGAGGAAAAGACGCTGGTGCGCGCGCTTTCGGAAGCGCCGCGCTACGCCAACCAGGTGCTGAAGCTCGAAGAGCAGATCGAGCGCATTGCACGTGAAATCTCGCGCTACAAGGACGTGCTCTATCTCGGCCGCGACACCAATTTCCCGCTGGCCATGGAAGGCGCGCTGAAGCTCAAGGAAATCTCCTACATCCATGCCGAAGGTTACGCCGCCGGCGAGCTGAAGCACGGGCCGATCGCGCTGATCGACGAGAACATGCCGGTCATCGTCATCGCCCCGCACGACCGCATCTTCGAGAAGACCGTATCCAACATGCAGGAAGTGGCGGCGCGCGGCGGCAAGATCATCCTGATCACCGATGCCAAGGGCGCGGCGCAGGTCAGCGTCAAGACGATGGAGACGATCATCCTGCCCGACGTGCCGGAGATCATCTCGCCAATCATCTACGCGCTGCCGATCCAGATGCTGGCCTATTACGCAGCCGTCTTCATGGGCACCGACGTCGACCAGCCGCGCAATCTGGCGAAATCGGTGACGGTGGAGTAGTGACGGTGGAGTAG